>CAZWTX010000019.1:0-23015 GCA_964637135.1 uncultured Methanospirillum sp.
CATCGTCGATTCAAGCGGGGGATTATACATCGCATATATTACCGGGGATGATGAAATGACCGTGAACTATGTCAATACCGGGGATGTCAGGGCAGAAGAAAATTATGCATTTGCCTTCTCCGAGGTTGTAAAACGGGTTTCATAACCCGTTTCTTTTATCCCGGCGGTGCTTCCCCGCCAGATCATGGCTCATCATGCTATCCGGCTCACCGGTTTTCCAGATCTTATCCGGGATCGCACCGGCGTCAATACCAACCATCAATACGGACGCTGTGAAAACCGGCTATAGATACTGATGACTACCGGCTCTTCTTCCCTTGAGACATCTCTCGGACCGATTCACCTGAAAAATCCCTTCCTCCTTGCCTCCGGACCGCCCACTGCGTCTGGCGATCAGATCCGCCGTGCATTCCGGCTGGGATGGGGAGGAGCAGTCACGAAGACGATCACCTCTGATGCAACGGGGATATCGGATGTTTCCCCCCGGTTTGCATCCTGGACCGGACCGGATATCCGGCTTCTCGGGTTTGAGAATATCGAGCTGCTCAGCAGGCGGGACAGCTCATACTGGACAGGTGAGATCGCGGCTATCCGAAGAGAATTTCAGGATCGGGTGATTATCGCCAGCATCATGGCATCTCCCGATCCGGCAAGCTGGCAGGATCTTGCCGTTCTCATGGAAGAAGCCGGTGCCGATGCGATTGAACTGAACGTATCCTGTCCGCACGGGATGCCGGAACGGGGACTTGGTGCCGCCCTTGGTCAGCATCCAGACCTTGTCGGGACGATCACCGGTGCGGTCAGAAAAGCCGTGACCATTCCGCTGATCGTCAAGCTCACTCCGAATATTACCGATATCCTTCCGATTGCAGAGGCCGCGATATCAAATGGGGCAGATATGCTTTCAGCCATCAACACGGTCCAGTGCCTGATGGGGGTCGATCTCGCCACGCTCAGGCCGCTCCCCCCGGTTGCCGGAAAAAGCACGTACGGAGGCTACTCAGGCCCGGGGATAAAACCGATCGGGCTGCGAATTATCTCCCAGATCGCCAGGAACACCGATCTCCCCCTTATGGGTATCGGTGGAATCTCCGGCTGGCAGGACGCCGCCGAGTACATCGCCCTTGGGGCATCTGCCGTCCAGGTCTGCACGGAGGTGATGTGGAGCGGAGCCGGGATCATCACCGGTATGAATGCCGGTCTTTCGAGATACCTCTCAGAACAGGGGTTCTCTAATCCGGGTGAACTCCGGGGCCGTGCTCTTCCTGCCCTTACAACTCATGCTGATCTTTCCCGGGAGAAATCCCTGGTTGCTGGTCTGATCTCTCCGGACCGGTGTTCATCCTGTGGCCGGTGTGTCACTGCCTGCCGTGACGGGGGTTCCCATGCAATCGCAATCCGTGACCGGGTTGCTGTGATTGACTTACGGGAATGCGATGGGTGCGGGCTCTGCAGCCTGGTCTGCCCGGAAGGAAATATCGTGCTGCAGGCCCGATAATATCCCTTTCAGTTGGCTCGTGAGATGATCCTCCGCGTCATCAGGATCCCCTTCAGACGGTCTCCTCCTGCGGGTGGGTCAGCGATCCACGGGCGTATGAAGCGATGATGCCAAGTACACTGATGATAATGAAGACCGAGAACGTGATCCCGATACTCTGCTCAAGACTGGCGTATACTGCCGGGGTTATCTGAACGGTTCCGATGATGATGGAGAAGACAACCATCGCGATAGCGAGACTCATCAGTTGTCCGACCGACCGCATCGTCGAGACCATCGCGGAGGCCATCCCAAGATCCCTGATACTGACTGAACTCATGATCGCGTTCGTATTCGGTGAAGAGAAGAGTCCATATCCAAGGCCGAGCACACACAGTCCGGCGATGATCGTGGTAAGCGGGGCATGGGCATAGGTCAGGAGGAGGACAATAAGACCGATGGTCGTGGAGGCCATTCCGAGGGTGGCGATAATCCGCGGCTGGATCCGGTCTGAGAACTGGCCGGCAACCGGGGAGATAATCATCTGGATGAGCGGCTGGGCGAGAAGAATAAGGCCGGTTGTTGCCGGATCGATCCCCCGGTTGTACTGAAGGGAGAGACTGAGGAGGAACCCGACGGCAAATACCACGGCATAATTAATCATTGCGGCGAGGTTTGAGAAGAGGAAGGGATGGTTGCCGGAGAGAACACGGATATTAATAAGCGGCAGTTCCTGGTCCTTCTCCCATCTGGCAAAGAAATACGCAATGATACCTGCTGCACAAATCAGGAAAATTCCGGATGTCGCCGGCAGGATCGTCAGCCCGTACATCCCGGCAGTAAGCATCAGGCAGTAGAGGATCGCTCCCCTCGTATCGTATCTGCTGAAATTATCTGTTTTCCACTCTCCGTTCACTCCGGACAGCGTCAGGATCATAACAACAACGGCGATCGGTACGTTCAGGAGAAAGATTGATGACCATCCGAAATGGCTGACCAGAATACCGCCCAGAACTGGTCCGAGTGAAAGGCCGGCATATACGGTGGCGGTAATGATCCCGATGGCACGGCCGCGCTCCCCGGGGGGGAAGACCGCGGTGACAATGGCAACCGAGGTTGCAAAGACCATCGATCCACCAAGACCCTGGATGACGCGGGAGAGAATCAGCCCGCTCCCTGACCATGAACATGCCGCGGCAAGTGAACCGATGGCAAAGAGGAAATTTCCCCAGATGAAAATCCGTTTTCTCCCGTACATGTCGGCAAGCCCGCCAAGGGGCAGAATGAGTGCCGATGCCGTGAGAAGGTAGGCGGTGGTAATCCAGCCAAGCGTCACGGCATCGAGCATGAATGCCGTTCCAATCGCCGGAAGGGCAACATTGAGTGATGAGACGGTATATGGGACGAGAAATGAAGCGAGTGATGAGACACAAAGGATGATCGTCTTTTGATCCAATCCCGGCATGGGTGTTGAGGTGGAACCTGAGAGGTGATGAATTGATGAGATCGACCGGTCTGTGATGCCCGGTGAAGTGCATGATTGAGCGCAGAATTCCGGATACATGCCTCCTGTTGACAGGAGATTTCTCCCGCACCCTGCCGGGATTTACGATCGAGATGGTTTTGATGCTCTCCGGAACAGCTCCCTGAAGGATCTGATTCCCCCCGTTTGGGCCCGGCAGTGACAGCCTGCGAATGCATGATCCTACCGTGGAGACTAGTTTTTGCCATCTATCCTGTCGCCATCACCAGATATCCCCCTTTCTGACCCTCCTCACCATGGCACCGGTATCATTACCATGCGAGCCGCAGAGAGGAATACTACTACCAGTACCATGATCACAAGTGAGGAAACCCGGGACGGCATCCGTGAACTGGTGAATATCGGCGTCGGACGGGCTGTCGGGCTGATACAGGAACTAACCGGTGTTCATGTCGTTAGGAGGATTCCGGATCTGGATGTTCTCACCCCTGGTGAACCGGATCAGACTCATCTTTCCCAAAGCAGGGATCTCTCCGTCGTCAGGATGAAATACTGCGGAGATCTGCAGGGAGTCTGCGCACTGACCCTCCCGCATGACAGTGCCCGCCGGCTGGTATACCTGCTTACCGGGGAGGAAGCCCGGAATGATGATGCAGGCATGATTCTGGAAGAAACGCTCTGTGAAGTGGGCAATATGCTGATAAACGCGGTGATGGGATCGATTGCCAACATCACCAGGAGATCCCTGACGTATGATCTCCCGGTGTATACGGAGAACTCACTGGCATCCCTGGTATCGTCCGGAGTAAAAGAGCCGGGGGGGGATCCGGGTATCCTGGCACGGACCGGTTTCCGGGTTACATCGCCCCTTATAGAAGGTGATATCCTGCTCTTTCTTGACAGCCGCTCGATCCTTCTCCTGGATGAAAGCATTGCCTCCCTGATCGGGCCTGTCCGGTGAACGAAATCCTGCCGGCGGGAATCATGGCTCCGGGTCAGAAGAACCCGGAGTGAATTTCGGCTCTGGTGCACGGATTTCCTCCTGTTGAGTCAGAAAAAGACCCTGTGGATGATCTCATCGGCTCCTGCGACCGGTTCTCTTCCTGCTGCTCTCGGTGATATCCCTTCGCCGGTGTGCAGAATTATAGAACCGCAGAGACTCCTGGATGACGCTCCTGACCCATGGATCATCCGGAGATGTCTCTATCTCGTGCGGGGTGACATGGTAACTACATGGCCACGTGGGAAGGTAGGTTTCGTCTTCGATCTCCCAACGTGGATGGGATGTCCCTTTCCGCTCTCCTTTCCAGAGGTTGCACCTCCCGACCTGATCATTGGTCAGGTACACAAAAAAGGCACAATCAATGCAGGGACGCACCTGTCGTTCTTCAATCGGGGCTATCGTCATTGCAATAAAGGATTCACCTGATGGCGGGCAGACAAACCCTCTCTCTGTATCCACGTTATCAGCCAAAGGTAATGATACCATAACCTTCTTTCATCCGGCTCCATCAGGGCGATGGAGTGTTATTGCCTGGATTACAGAGATCTGGGAATGGATAGTACTCTTCTTCTCATCCTTCTTGGTATCGGATGCTTCGCCATTATTCTTGTGTTCCTTATCCTCCATTTCAGGACCGAGCAGCGTGCACGTGAACTGCATGCCCGATGGAGAGCGGATGAATTATCTGCGATACGGGAACAGGAAGCAGAATACGCCCGGAGATGTGCCGAGCAGATCCTGAATACATGGAAGGCCGAGAACGAGGATCAGATCCGCAGGGATGCCATCTCCCGGAGCCGTGCAGTCCTGAAAGGGCATGTCACCGAGCACCTGCTTGCGTTCACCGAACTCTTCCCGTACAATCCGTCCGATGCACGTTTTCTGGGAACCCCGGTTGATCTCATCGTCTTTAACGGGCTCTCCGCGGGCAGGCTTGAGGAGATCGTCTTTGTGGAGGTCAAATCTGGCAAGCACTCACGTCTTTCTGAACGGGAAGGACAGGTCAGGGAGACGGTAACACGGCAGGCGGTCAGGTACGAGGTGATTCATACCGGATAATCAGAAAAAATCAGGGATGCCTTTTTTTATAGGCAAGGCGTGCCTGGAGCCCGTAATAGTGTGAGTACCCGATGGAATGGGTCTGATCGATCGCCGTTGAGTCAAACGAGGTGATGTCCACCGAGTAGAAGGAGTCTGGTGAATTCCTTCCGATTACCGTGACCGAACCCTTGTACAGCCTGACATCGACCGTTCCGTTCACCCGTTTCTGGGTGGTATCGATGAACGCGTTCAGGGCATCCCAGAGGGGTTCGTAAATGAGGCCATAGTAGGCGAGTTGTGCCCATTTCTGGTCAACGGACTGTTTGAATGCGTACTCCTCGCGAGTCAGGATGAGCCGTTCGAGGTCGGCATGTGCAGTGATGAGAACCGTCGCTGCCGGATGTTCATAGATCTCGCGTGCCTTGATCCCGAGCACCCGGTTCTCGATCATGTCATTCCTGCCGATTCCATGGCCGCCGGCAATCCGGTTCAGTTCCTGGATGAGCATGTATCCATCCATCCGTTTCCCGTCGAGGGCAACCGGCACCCCGTTCTCAAAGGTGATCGTGAGGATTTGGGGAGTATCCGGAGCCCGTTCAGGTGAAACGGTCCAGGCATAGATCTCTTCCGGCGGATGGTATCCCGGCTCTTCAAGCCGGCCGCCCTCAATGGACCTGCTCCAGAGGTTTTCATCAATCGACCAGGGCTTTTCCTTGCTGACCGGAACCGGTATGCCGTGTTCCTCGGCATAGGTGATCTCCCATTCCCGCGTCATATTCCGCTCCCGGATGGGAGCAATGACCTCCAGGTTTGCCGTCCGGAAAACAACGTCAAAACGAAGCTGGTCGTTCCCTTTTCCCGTGCATCCATGTGCTACGGCCGTTGCTCCCTCTTTTTTCGCGATTTCGACGACTGCTTCAGCGATGAGCGGCCGTGCCATCGATGTTCCCATCGGGTATCCCTCGTACAGACCGTTCGCCCTGATGGATGGAAAGAGGCAGCGGCTGACGAAATCCTTCCTGATATCAATCGTGTAATGCTTATCAGCGAGTTTTTTCCCTTTTTCCTCGGCAACTGCGATCTCTTCATCCCGTTGGCCGACGTTCCCGGCCACGGTGATGACCCGATCATATCCATACATCTCTTTCAGAAGTGGAATACAGATCGAGGTATCGAGGCCCCCGGAGTATGACAGGACTACTGTGCCCTTTCCCATAATATTGTCACCAGATGATACCCGGTACTGTTAGTTGTAAAGGAAGAAAAAATCCAAGGGCCCTCTCTGCTGAACGTGCCGGGCTGGCTGAAAATAAGAAAAAGAGGGATCGGGATATCAGTAGTCAGGCATTCACCGTGCTTTTCCGATATAGTGCTGCAGGGGGAGGAAGGTAAGATCCTCGATCTGGACGGCATGGATTGCATGGGCCGCTGCCTTGGCTGCCTGGATGGTAGTAATGTACGGGATACCGTAATCAACGGCAATCCGCATGATCTCGATGTGATCGAGACGGGATGCCTTGTCCGCAAAGTTGTTGATGATCAGGCTTACTTCCCCTGCCCTCAGCATGTCGAGGATGTTTGGAGATCCTTCCTGGATCTTCCTGACAAGATGGGCGGTAATCCCGTGTGCTGCAAAGAATTCAACGGTTCCCCCGGTTCCGTAGATGGTGAGCCCGCTTTTCACAAAGGTTTCCGCCACCGGGAGGATGGCATCCTTGAGATCGTCGGTAACTGAGATGAAGACATTCCCAGACCGGGGAATCCGGTTCTGTGCCGCGATACTTGCCTTGTAATACGCCCGGCCGAAGTCATAGTCGATTCCCATGACCTCACCGGTACTCTTCATCTCAGGGCCGAGCACGGTATCCACCCCGGGAAGCTTGTTGAAGGGAAGAAGCACTTCCTTGACCGCGACATGATCAACGACCGGTTCATGGTATGGGAGATCTTTGAGCCGACCGCCGAGCATGATCCTTGCCGCAATCTTAGCGAGCGGAATACCGGTTGCCTTTGCAACGAAGGGGACCGTTCTACTAGCACGCGGATTCGCCTCGAGGACATAGACCACATCATCCTTGACTGCCAGCTGGATATTTATCAGGCCGACAACCCCGAGACCGAGGGCGATCTTTTTCGTGTACTCCCGTACCCGGTCCATCACTGAAGCAGTCAGGGACTGGGGAGGGATTACACAGGCCGAATCCCCGCTATGAACCCCGGCAGTCTCGATATGTTCCATTATACCGCCGATAAGAACATCGGTCCCGTCGCATACGGCATCGACGTCAAGTTCAATGGCATTCTGGAGGAACTGGTCTATCAGTACCGGGTGGCTTCGTGAGACCCGTACCGCTTCCCGCATGTATGTCGCAAGGTCCTCGGCATCATGCACGATCTCCATCGCCCGCCCACCGAGCACATAACTCGGTCTGACCAGAACCGGGTACCCGATCCGGTGTGCTTTCTCATGTGCCTCTTCTTCGCTGGTTGCCGATCCGTTTGGCGGGGATGGAATCTGCAGTTCTTCAAGGAGAAGACTGAACCGGTCCCGATCCTCTGCCATATCCATGGCATCGGGCGAAGTACCGAGGATCTTCGTCTTCAGGCCGAGCCGCTCGATCTCCTGCTTCAGCGGCACGGCGAGATTAACCGCGTTCTGTCCCCCGAACTGGACCATGACTCCGTAATAGTCGTCTTTACGGAGAATGACGGAGATGTCCTCTAGGGTCATCGGTTCAAAGAACAGCCTGTCTGATGTGTCGAAATCGGTTGAGACGGTTTCAGGGTTGTTATTGACCACATGCACCTGCACCCCCTCGTCACGGAGGGCGATCACCGCATGCACCGTACAGTAATCAAACTCTATCCCCTGGCCGATACGGATGGGTCCGGAACCGAGTATCATCACCTTCTTGTCGCTGGAAGGTGTGAGTTCACAGGAACTGTCCCCGCTGGTAGAGTAGAAATACGGTGTTATCGCAGGGAATTCGGCTGCGCAGGTATCCACCATCTTAAAGACCGGGGCTCCGGTGAGTTCCTCTATTGCGGTTTCATTCTTCCCGGTCAGGGCAGCGATCTCCCCGTTGGAAAAGCCCCAGATCCGTGCCTGCCTGATCTGATCTGTCCCGCCTCCTTCTGCCAGAATCTTCTCCATCGCAACGAGGTTTGCGATTTTTTCAAGGAAGAATGGAGTAATTTTTGTCAGGTTAGCAATCTCCCCGATAGAGAACCCTTCCCTGAATGCGTCGAAGAGCGTCTGGAATCGCTCGTCAGTCGGACGGGAGAGGATCATCCGGATTTCTGACGGAACCGTATGCCGGTCAACATCGGTATCAAGGGAACGCAGGGCTTTTTTGAAGGCCTCTTCGACTGATCTCCCGATTGCCATCACTTCACCGGTACTCTTCATCGCGGTTGTCAGTGTCCGGTCAGCACGTTTGAACTTGTCAAAAGGCCACCTCGGTACCTTTACCACGACATAATCGATCGATGGTTCAAAGGAAGCCGGTGTTTTCCCGGTGACCGAGTTCATAATCTCATTGAGATGCATCCCGATGGCGATCTTGGCTGCCACACGGGCTATCGGGTACCCTGTTGCCTTTGATGCAAGGGCAGAGGAACGTGATACCCGTGGATTCACCTCGATAACGCGGTATATATTATCCCGGAGATATGCGAACTGGATATTACACCCGCCCTGGACATCAAGGGCCCGGATGATCTTCAGGGACGCATTCCGCAGAACGTGGTATTCGTCATCACGAAGGGTGAGAATCGGTGCAACGACAACCGACTCGCCGGTATGGATCCCCATCGGGTCCACGTTCTCCATGCCGCAGATGGTGATACAGGTATTGTTAGCATCCCGCATGACCTCAAATTCAATCTCTTTCCAGCCCGCGACACTTTCTTCAATCAGCACCTGGTGAATACGGGATTTTCCAAGGCCGAGTTCAACGATCCTCCGGAGTTCCTCCTCGTTGGTGGCGATCCCGCCACCGGCACCACCTAGCGTGTACGCAGGCCTGATGATCGCAGGGAACCCAATCTTCTCGATAGCTTCGGGTATCTGGGCGAGCGACGAGACGATCAGGGATTTTGGAACCGGTTCACCGATCCGGTTCATCAGGTCACGGAATTTCTCCCGGTCTTCGCCGTCATAGATTGCCTTGAGCGGCGTGCCAAGGATACGTACATCCTTCAGGGCACCCATCTCGGCCAGTTCGGCGGTCATGTTCAGGCCGGTCTGTCCCCCCATCCCTGACAGTATCCCGTCGGGCTTTTCCTTCTCGATGATCCTGGCAATAATGTCCGGCTGAAGCGGCTCAACATATATGATGTCGGCCATATCGGGATCAGTCTGGATAGTTGCAGGATTGGAATTCACCAGCACGACCTGTATCCCCTCTTCACGCAGAGCACGGCATGCCTGTGAACCGGAGAAGTCGAACTCTGCAGCCTGCCCGATCTGGATAGGTCCTGATCCGATGAGCAGAACTTTTTTGATCGACATATCACGCGGCATTATTGGAGCCTCCGAAGCATCTTGTCAAAAAAGAGTTTTTCCGTATCATGGGGACCGGCATGGGCTTCCGGATGAAACTGGACACAATGGATATCAAGGGAAGGATCTTCAAACCCTTCGAGGGATCCATCATTGCAATTGGTAAAGGTAATCCGGCATCCCTCCGGAAGGGAAGTCCCTTCGACGATAAACCCGTGATTCTGCGATGTGATCATTATTGTCCCGTCCATGTACCGTACCGGCTGGTTCGCTCCCCGATGGCCGAACTTCATCTTCTTTGTCTCGCCCCCAAGGGCAAGACTGCAGATCTGGTTACCCATGCATATGCCGTAAATCGGAAGGGTTCCTATGAGATCTTTGACCGAAGCGATGGTATCTTTCGCCATAACCGGATCACCTGGCCCGTTTGTAATAAAAAGGGCATCAGGCCTGACCGAGAGGATCTCATCAGCAGGGGTGTCGTGAGGGAAGATATGCAGATTTGTTCCCCTTTTATGAAGGCTCTTGATAATGTTTCGTTTCACCCCGAGATCCATAATCGCAACAACCGGTCCGTTTCCGGGTATCTGGTATGGTTCGGTGCAGCTTACCGCAGGAATGAGGTTCTCGGTGGTTATATCCGGAGTCTTCCGTGCCATCTCCACGGCAGCAGGTCCGTCATCTGAGTCGGTTATCAGGGCGGCACGGATGGTTCCCTGTTCTCTGATGCTGATGGTGAGAGAACGGGTGTCCACCCCGCTGATCCCGATGAGTCCGTTCTCCTCGAAATAGTCAGAAAAGAGGGGAAGTGCAGCAGGTTTCCTGCAGAGTTCGTGAACAACGCAGCCGCGGGCCCATACACGGCTGCTTTGAAAATTATCTGTATCAACACCGTAATTCCCGATAAGCGGGTAGGTAAAGAGAAGGATCTGCCCGTTGTAACTTGGATCGGTAAGGGCCTCCATGTATCCGGTCATCTGAGTGGAAAAAACCAGTTCTCCACTGGCTTTTCCCTCTGCTCCAAACCCTTCACCAATACAGTATCGCCCATCTTCGAGCCCGAGAGCAGCCTTCATAGTAAGTATCCCATATTGATAGGCGCACAGGAGTATTAACGATACCTTCATCCGGAAAAACGGCCGGAAACCGGACAATCGCGTCATGGTTTGATATGGGATCCCCTGGTTGAGCGAAAGGATTCCGCCTGAATTTCATACCGGATAATCCGGTTATTCACGTTGGATTACCCTTATCTCTCTGTAAACCAGATATATGTGGGATGGCAGTTCCCCGGAAGATCTTTTTTACAAAGGGTATTGGTATCCACAAGGACCGGCTTGCCTCTTTTGAGGCAGCACTCAGGGATGCAGGAATAGAGATGGTCAACCTGGTATACGTATCGAGCATTTTTCCCCCCAACTGCCAGGAGATTTCGCGTGAGGACGGACTCAGGGAATTACGGCCTGGCGAGATTACCTATGCTGTTATGGCAAAGAATGACACGAACGAACCAAACCGGATGGTGAGTGCTGCAATCGGCCTGGCCCTCCCGAAAGAGTCCAATCATTACGGGTACCTCTCTGAGCATCATCCGTTCGGTGAAGATGCATTGTACGCCGGTGAATATGCAGAAGACCTTGCAGCCACCATGCTGGCCACCACACTTGGTATTGAGTTTGATCCTGACACAGCATGGCAGGAGCGGGAACAGATCTACAAGGCAAGCGGGAAGATCATCGAGACAAAACATATCTCCCATTCTGCAACCGGTGATCCGGAAGGAAGATGGACGACCGTGATCGCAGCAGCTGTCTTTATTCTCTGATCGTTTTCTTTTTTTTGACGTTTCATGACCTTTAAGTAATATTTTTAACATATCCCTCGAATATTCTACTATCATCGTATGACTTTACGGGAGGGCAGCCCGTGTCGTGACGATATTATGTGATCCATATGGATACCGCAATTCGCCGGGAAGTTCGGGGTTTACTCATTAAGGGGGAGGATGCACTTGGTCGCCATGACTATGAGCGTGCATCCGGGTATTTCAGGAAGGCATACAGCCTGGATCCGGATAATATCAAGGCGGTAGTGAACCTGGGGTTTTCATATGTGAAAATGGGACGATTATCCCATGCCCAGAAATGTTTCAGTTCTGCACTTGAACTTGATCCGGAAAATCCGGTTGCTAAAAAGAATTTAAATCTCCTGACACGGCCCCAGACCCGTGCCGGGTACCAACCCCGGTACAAACCCAGACCAGAAGAAGAACTCTATATCAGGTATATGCAATGGGGGAACCTCCAGTTCGACGCTGGTAACTACTATGCAGCAGTCCAGTATTACCAGTCAGCAGCTGCTATACATCCTGATTTCATCGAACCATATATGAAGACCGGGCTCTGTTATGAAGAACTGAGTGAATTTTCCCGTGCCGTATCTGCATACGAAGAGGCTCTCAGTATCTATCCGAATGACCCGGTGGCAAGGGAACACCTCGCCACCTGTATGGGACTGATCGAGGAAGAAGAGAGCAGACCCCGTCCGAAACCCCCTGAAAAGCGGGTGATTCCGAAACCTCCGGAACCAGCACCCCCGGAGACGGCCCGTCCGTCAACTCCCCAGGCCCCCGCCAGGTCTGCCGTCCGGTCTGATGATGACATGATCGATGCCATTCTCAACCAGTACAGCAACCTCCTCTCCGATGCAGCCGAAAAGAAAGCAGTCACTGAAAAACAGGATCCGATTGAAGAAGAAAAACCCCTGATTGCCGGCGAAGAGAAAGCCGGCAGCGGAGAACCTGCTCCTGAGGCTGCTGCCGCCCCTGCTCCGGTAAAACCCTCCGCATCTCCTGGTGGTATGGATGATGCGGTGAGCAGTATTCTGAGCCAGTTTGCAGATGAGGTCCCTGCTGGTGAGGAGAAAGCGGCCGGCGAAGAGAAAGCCGGCAGTGGTGAACCTGCTCCTGAGGCTGCTGCCGCCCCTGCTCCGGCAAAACCCCCCGCATCTTCTGGCGGTATGGATGATGCGGTGAGCAGTATTCTGAGCCAGTTTGCAGATGAGGTCCCTGCTGGTGAGGAGAAAGCGGCCGGCGAAGAGAAAGCCGGCAGCGGAGAACCTGCTCCTGAGGTTGCTACTGCCCCGGCGAAACCCTCGGGTTCCCCGGGCGGCATGGATGATGCAGTGAGCAATATTCTGAGCCAGTTTGCGGATGAGATCCCCACCGATGGCAGAAATAAAGAAGAAGGAACATCTCCCGCTGAACCGGAATTTCAGACCGGTGCAGCACCTCTCTCCAGCGGAGACAAATTGCCCAAGAAAAATGGAATCCGGGTAGATCTGAACGATAACCAGAAAGATGCCCTTCGCGAACTCGGTAATATCGGGGCATCCCATGCAGCCACCACGCTCTCCACGATGCTCAACACCCCGATCATGCTCAATGTTCCGGAAATTGCGATCGTGGATTTTCACGAGATCAACCGGCAAATCACCCAGGAAAACTCAGCCATGGTCATCTTCACCATGGAAGGACAGATGAAGCAGGCAGGATATGTCATCCTTCATGTTCCCCAGGAATCGGTTGTTCAGATGACAAGCATCATGCTTGGAATGCCGATTGAACCAAACCGGGCACTCAACGAGATGGATGAGAGTGCAATCAACGAGATCGGAAACATCATGGTATCGGCGTTCCTTGACGGCACGGCTGAGCTCCTCGGGATAATCATGCTCCCATCACCGCCGAGAACCATATTTGATCTCCCGAAAAACGTCTTTGACCTCGTGATCAACGAGAGCAATATTCTCTATGACAACGTGGTCTTCTTCAAAACAGAACTCATCTGTGATGAGCATGAACTGAACCTGAACATCTTTATGATTCCAAACCCGCCGGTTCTGACGAGCATTGTCAGGATGCTGGAGAAGATCATCGAAGACTCGGCTTCAACGGAATAAAATCAGATCTCTTTTGATTTTCCGTCTGCCTGCCTGATGAGATACCTGCCATTCTCGCGGGGATAGTAGGTGACCGTCCGTCCCACAGTTCCCCCGATATCTTCACGGACGATCGGGATATTGCGTTCTTTGAGAAGTTCCCTGAGCCGTTCCACGTTCCGGTCCCCGATGTTGAGATTACCGGAAAAATTCTGGAACATCGAGGCACCACCGGCCAGTTTCGCCCGCAGGGTTCCCGTTCTGCACCCTTTCTGGCCCAGTTCACGGAGAAGGATTTCAACCGCCGTATCAGCATATTTTCCAACCCGCTCACCTGGTTTTCCGGTTGAATTCGGAAGCATTACATGTGCCAGCCCGCCTATCTTCCGTTCTTCATCATGGATTACCAGTCCGACGCATGATCCGAGCCCTATGGACATCATGACGTCACCTCCCACACAGTATTCACCGATCCCGATGACGATGACCTCCTGCTGGTCATGGACAATGGTAGATCCATTCATGATATGGTATCCGTGTTATTGCTTACCCTGATGATGCAATGACATTTTCCATCCTGACAAAGAGTTCTTTCAGGAGGTTTTTTCCCGGGAGTAAAATGATGTTGGCAATGATTTCATATTCTGCGCATTTTAGTTCTGTCCTGAAAAGAACCACCTGGTCGAGATCATCTTCGATCTCCTGGGTGGCGATGATTGTTTCAAGGGCGGCATGCGGCATATCGATCACCAGGGATGGCGGGGAAGGTATCATGATGATGGAGAGGAGGGTTGCACAGGCATCCAGGAATGCAGATGTCATGATGTTCCCGATCTCATTGAGAGCACTCATGTCCATGTCGTCCATTACCCGGTTGACATCGGTGAGCCCGAGCATGATGTTGGTCAGCCGGATGGAACTGCTCTCAGGGATATGGAGGAGAAGGTATCCTTCACTCTTGATCTGCCCCTGGATCTTGAAGACCACCATTGCAGCCTTACTGTCATCCAGATAATCCTGCAGACTCGAGAGATTCACGAGGATAATCTCAGGTACCCGGATGGTGATGAAGGTATTGAGCATGGTGGACAGGGTTGTTGCGGCATGTGCAGCACCGATATTGCCGAGCTCCCGGAGTTCATCTGCCTGCTGGTCAGTAATCGTGAATCCCCCATCGGTAATAACGTTATTGCGCATTATCTTTTTCACCCTCCCGCTGGTGTTTTTTTTTTGGCCTTTCTGACCTGCTCCCTCGCGAAGGATCCCTTTTACATCAAGGACCGGAACGACTTCCCCGTCTCCCGGGATGGTGACCCCTGAAACCCCTTCACAGGTTCCGACAAACTTTGAAAGCGGTTTGATAACCACTTCCTGCTGTCCCTCGATGAGATCTGCGATGATAGCCCCCTTTTTCTGCTGGTTCTGGATGACAACGATCACCTCCTCGTTCTGTGATCGTCCGAACATGTCATCCAGGCGATAGAGAACGATGATCTCATCCCGCATCAGGATCCCTTCACCATGACCGATGTTCTGGATCGGAAATGCAGCCAGACTTGCCACTTCCCCAACATTCGTGATGGGAATGGCACAGCGGCGCCCATTGATCCGGATCATCATGACCATCACGATGGCCATGGTGGGCGGTAAAACCAGTTCAAACCGTGTCCCCTCTCCGAGAACCGATTCAAGTTTGATCGTTCCCTGGAGACCAGCTATCGTAGTTTTCACGACATCAAGACCGACACCCCGGCCACTGATATCGGTGATCTTGTCAGCCGTCGAAAAACCGGGGAGAAAGAGAAGATCGTTGCATTCTGCATCAGACATCAGGGCAGCGGCCTCTTCGGTGATGAGACCGCGCTCAAGAGCTTTTCTCCGGATCTTTTCGGAATCTATCCCGCCGCCATCGTCCTCGATGACGATTACGACATTATCCTTATCTCGCGATGCGGAGAGTTTCAGGGTTCCTTTGGCCGGCTTTCCGTTCCTGACCCTGACATCCGGGGATTCGATCCCGTGATCAAGGCCATTGCGGATCAGGTGGAGAAGGGGATCGTTCAGGCCATCCATGACACTCCGATCAAGCTCGGTCTCGCCACCTTCCACGATGAAATCAACTTCCTTTCCTTCTTTCGTGGCAATATCGCGCACCGTTCGCGGGAACCGGTTAAAAATATGGTTCAGGGGGATCATCCTGATATCCATCATCATAACCTGGAGGTCTGACACCGACCTCCCGACCATGTTGAGTGTCTCGTCGAGTTCCTTGATCTTGTGCTGTTGGGCGATCTGTTCTAGTCTTCCCCGGTTTATCACGAGATCCTCAACAAGGTTCATCATGTGATCGAGCCGGTCGATATCAACCCTGATGTTCTTGACTTCCCGTTTCTTCTCCACCTTCTCCGGTGTAGAACCGGGAATATGTTCGGCGATACCGGCCGGGACGGGAACATCAGGCTGGCTGACGGGACATTCTTTCCGGGTTTCAACGCTGACTGTGGCTGATTTGATATCAGATCCCTTCAGGAGCCCCTCAATAGTGGTTTTATCCGCGTCAGATCCGAGAACGAGTTCCATCATCCCGTCAAAGGCATCGCTATCCTCGATAATCTCCCGCCCAGGTGTTATCGAGACGATTGTCCCGGATCCCTCCAGGTTCTGGAGCAGGATCATTGACCGCAGGTTCTTCGAGTCAACCGAAGAAGAGATCTCTATGTGAATCACGTACCGGTACCGGAAATCGGGGAGTGTCTCTGTCTGCCCGGTTGCTGGTGGCTGGATCGCCTTCGATGGCTCTGGGAACTCGGGAACGATCTTCTTCTCACTGATATCAGAGACCGAAAGAACCGTTTCAAGCGCTTCCTGGCCTGCGTTGCTGGAGAGGACGAGATCGATTGTTCCGGTAAAGGAGGCATCATCCTCGACGGTCTCCCGTGCCGGGCTAATCTCGATGATCGTCCCGAGGTTTTCGAGGTTCTGCAGGATCAGCATTGCCCTGAGATTCCTGTTGTCAACATCCGCTGCAAGGCCGATATGGATCTGGTAATCCTGGATCTCTGACTGATCGCCTGACTCGTACGGAGGAATCTCGTACATGTCCCCGGTGGTGTCCTCTATCGGGACCGGTTCACCTTTTTGTTCTGGCACGGCAGCTGCCGGCTGACCTTTTTCCACTGCCGGGCTTTTTGCCTCACCAGTCATCCAGTTCTTCAGGGCCTTGACCCGGGCATCCTTATGCTCAAGAATACCGTCTCCTCCACCCTCAATCTCATCGATCATCTGCTCGATGTCATCGGTTCCGGCAAGAAGATCGTTGACGAGTGATTTGCTTACCTCAAGAACCCCTGACCGGATCTGGGAGAAAACATCTTCAAGGGCATGACAGATCTCCTCCATGTGCATAAAACCCATGGATGCAGACATACCTTTGAGCGAGTGTGCTGATCGGAATATCTCGTCTATCGCAGTAGAATCAGTCCCCTGTTCAAGGATAAGGAGATTGCTGACCACTGCTTCAAGGTTTTCTCGTGATTCAGCAACGTAGAGGCTTCGGTATGCATCGAGATCTGACATGTGATTCACCCAGACATGGTTCGGATAAACTCTTCGATCTTGACGGGAATGCTTTTCAGCGGAACAACATGGTCTACACAGTTCCGGCTGAGGGCCGATCGGGCCATACCATACACAAGACAGTCCTCTTCCCTGCAGACCATCGTGATACCACCTGCACGCTTAATGAATTCAGTTCCCTCACCACCGTCGTTCCCCATCCCTGAAAGAATAACAGATACAATCCTCTGCCCGTACACCTGGCTTGCGGAAGAAAACGTCTTGTCAACTGCCGGTTTCACATTGTGCACCGGTGGCGAATCGGCAAGAACGATCTTTCCCCCCTGGACCCCGCCCTTGTCCATGAACGAGGAGACGATGGTATGAAAACCCGCCTTAGAAACCAGCACTGTTCCTTTCTTGAGGACATCCCCGTTCTCGGTCTCCTTAATCCGGAGTTGTGAGATCCGGTCCAGGCGGTTTGCCAGTGCAGCGGTAAACCCGCCTTTTGGCATGTGCTGGGTAATGATGACTGCGGCATTCAGGCTGGCGGGAAGGGTGGATACGACCACGTCAAGCATGGGCGGTCCGCCGGCAGATGAACCGACGAGGACGATGTTTCGTGCAATCTCATCCTTGAATGTCGGTTTTGCAGTAACATAAGCGATGGTACAGATATTCTTGATCTTCTGTTTCAGTTCCCCGGAGATCTCCCTGATATTCTTGATACCCCGGGGTTTGAGCATGAAATCATCTGCACCAAGAGCAATTGCCCGCTTCGTCATCTCTGCTCCTTCAGATGTGAGGGAACTGAGCATCAGGGTTTTAGGGAAACGGGTAAAATCCTTGCGTTTTTCAAGGACACCAAGTCCGTCAAGACGGGGCATCTCGATGTCAAGGGTAATAAGATCGGGTTTCAGCTCATGGATCTTCTCGAGCGCTTCTACGCCGTCGTTGGCAATTCCGACGATCTCGATCTCGGGATCGTCGGCAAGCATATCCTGTACTACGGTTCTGATGAAGAGTGAATCATCGATGACAAGAACCCGTATCATGTGTCAAGCACCAAGGACATTCGCAATTTCTTCGAGAACCTTGGGAGCCTGGAACGGCTTGACAATATAGCCCCGGGCACCACTTTTGATGGCGAGTTTTACCATCTGCTCCTGTCCGACTGCAGTACACATGATAACCCGGGCATTGCCATCGAGGGATTTTATCGCTTTTAAAGCTTCTATCCCGTTCATCTTTGGCATGACCACATCCATGGTTACCAGGTCCGGTTTTAAATCCCGGTACTTATTCACTCCGATATCCCCATCCTCGGCCTCACCGACGATCTCGTGACCGCCGGCAGTCAGGATGTTCTTCAGCAATGTTCGCATAAAAAGAGTATCATCGACAATTAGGATTCGTCCCATGGCTGAACGGTTCCTCCTATGATAAAGAAGCTATGTAATTGTAAAAGGATTGCGGAATCCCGGGGGGTTATCCGGGTGGTTTGAGTGCGTCAGTAATGTACCTGACTCCTTTGGGAGTGAGCTGGACCTCTTTTCTGATCATGACCACATCGACCAGCTTGAGTTTCAGCAACGTGTCATAAATCGTGTCCAGTTCTTTAGGAGAGAGATTAAGCATATTTTCGATAGACTTGGTGTCCATGCCGCTGTAAATGAGCATGGCTACCTGGGCGGTCTGGGCATCGAGTTGATCGAGATCCGATGCCTTCATGTCCATGTCTTTTGTGGAATCACGCAGGAAATTGTATAATACCTGCAGTGTTGAAAGGGGGCAGAGGATAAAGCTGGTTACGACCTCACCCCCCTCCAGGTGATCGATCTTCACCACATCAAGTTTCTTCTTCTGTAGTTCCCGTTTTGTCAGTTCAAGGCTGGCTACTTCCCGGAGCGGGACGCAGATAAGTTTCTCCTGGCTGACAAACCAGATACCGGTCTTTAAGACAGCTATTGCCCCTTTCTCCCACTTGGCATTGGTAACAAGAACGCCACCTCTGATGGCCGGAGACATGAAATGGGCCATCAACCGGTATGCGTTGCAGGACATGATGATCTTCTTGTTCAATGCCTGCACAACTTTTTCGACCGAGGCGATCTTGTATGCCTTCTCACTCTTGTCAGGTTGAGTGGAAAGGATCGTGATCATCTGGCCCCGCTGCTGGAGATCGACAATACTCCGGTACAGGATATCCTCGTTGTATGGTTCTTTCAGACTGATACGGTCTTTTACGATATCCAGCTTGGAAGTAACCCAGGAGCCCCCTTTCTCTATTTTTACCGGTACCTCAGCCATATAACCCCCTTTTTGTGTACTCTCTATGCAGTATTATTTCTTCCTTGCTTTTTTGGAGATGATATCCATGATCTGCTTTAGTTCTTCAGCCAGTTCCTCAGCAGTTACGCGGATATCTTTACCGTTAACAACGAGTTTACCGTCTTTAACTCTTCTTCAGATCCTCGATATCGGCCTTGAGTGAGGCAATGAGGTCATCGTCACCGAGACCTCCTCCCGGTCTGCCGGAAAGTTCGAACTGTTCCTCCCCTTCAGATTCACCCTCGCCTCCCCCGTAATCGTAGGGTGAGGACTCCGATGAACTATAGGATGCGAGATCAGAAGAACTGATACTGTCTCCTCCTTCCATGCTGGTAATGATATCATCACCCCCGTCTGAACCGATGTCAATGGTACTTGAGTAGATATCATCGAGATCGTCGGAGACGTCATCATTATCCAGAATGATCTCGTCCTCCTCGTCCTTGGTCGCGATATCCATCTTTTTTACGGCATCTTCACTTGGAAGGTCATCAAGGGCGGCGGTCTCGCCATAGGGAGTCCTGATGTTGTCAAACTCAGGGTTTACCCCGTCGAGTTCTGCATCGATGTCAAGACCTTCGTCAAGATCGAGCCCTTCAAGATCGATGTCAATATCATCATCCTTCGGTTCCTGCCGGGGCGGCGCATCTTCATCTTCTTCTGCAGACGCGGATGAAGCTGCCGGTTCGGGTTTTTTCTTTTCAGTTTTCTGTGGTTTTTCCTTTTTTTCCTTCGGGGCTGATTTAGGAAGGGATAGTGATGGAAGGGCCGGCATCTTGAGAGAGAATCCCTTCAGCATACTCCCCTTTTCGGTACTCTTCGCCTTTTCCTTCTTTGGCTTTGGTTTTTTCTCTTTTTTCGGGCGGTTTTTGAACCTGATGAAAAGGTCATGGATCACTTCAGACAGGATCAGGGTTCCTGTGATGACGAGGAGTGCCAGTGCCAGGAAGATAACCGCCATCATCAGATAGAGGACTGGAATATCGAAGATAAGTAAAATGGATCCCCCAAGCACGATGGTTACGAAGATAAGTAGTCGTCTGTTTGAATCTGTTAACTCCACCATCTCTTATACCTCTTGAAAGTCGGGAATATTGAAGAATATTCCGATCATGATCGGAGCGATTATGTACATCATGCCGGTAATTGCGCAAAGCAGGCTCGTGAACAGGTAGGCGAGGGATCGATCCCCCCCGGCGACGATCCTCCCCGCGATCACGTTTGCTACCGTCAGCATGGTGATGATAATGATCACATACACCCGGATCTCGTCCTCGTTGAAATTCTGAAAGACAAAGAGGCTGCCACCCATTGCGGACGCGAGGGAAGCCCCCCCACTCCCGCCTGACAACGCTGCACCTGCCTCGGAGAAGGATGCCATTCTCTCTGCAATGGCACTGGCCATGGTATTCAGGATCTCGAAGAGGAAGAGGAATATGGCGACCATCATGGCATGCATCGGGATGAGCAGAGTCACGAAACCCATTGCCATACTCTGGCGGTGTTCTCGGAGGAGGATCTGATTCAGCATGGACGATTTGACGATCTGCCCCACAACATCGGGTTTTCCCCCCATCCGGAGGGCATCATGGTAAATGTTGAGATACTTGTAGATCAGGTAACTTCCGCTGTCGTTGACAAACCGCTGCCAGGAGCGGATCTCGTCAAGCCCGAGGTTGATCTTAGTATAGATTCCTTCGATCAGGGGGATGAGGGTGGGGAGGGATTTCTTCTCGATACCGGCAATGGCCGGGCCGATCGTCGTCCCTTTCCCTCCCTGAATGGATCCTATGCCCCCGATGAAGGTGGGAAACTCGGCATCCCGGAGCGTGATATTCCCGTCATC
The DNA here is from genome assembly GCA_964637135.1 of uncultured Methanospirillum sp. Classification (GTDB taxonomy): domain Archaea; phylum Halobacteriota; class Methanomicrobia; order Methanomicrobiales; family Methanospirillaceae; genus Methanospirillum. The sequence goes on from CAZWTX010000019.1 coordinate 21,180, forward strand.
GATAAACGCGATCACCCCGAGCGGGAAGAGAAGCATCCCGATAAGCATGAGCACAAGCCCGTAATTCATACCCAGCAGGAAGAGGAGGAGGACAATGATAGCGAGGATAGGCACGATCTTCTTCTCCATCCGGTGAATCATGTTCTGTTCAGGTGAACCCTGGGGCAGACCATGGCTTTTCGGGTCAACCGGGACCGCCTTGAACATCGTCGTGATTCCGATCACCGAGATGAGGAGGATGATCATGTATGACATCGCGAGGGTTCCCTGAATATTGTCAGGGGCAAAGATGGCGATCGAGACCATGATGATGATCCCGATAAGGGCTCCCGAGAAGAGCATGGCGATATACGCATCGCCCCATTTCTTAAGCATCTCGATCCCCTGTTCATACGAAGAACGGTAGACCTCCCGTATCGTCTCAAGTTCCTGTGTCAGGAAGGCATCATCCGGAACCCCTGATTCAATCGCGTTTGCATACCGGTTTATCATCGAGAATAGCATCTCGTTCTCGATCTTCTTGGCAACATTCGTGAGGGCCTCGACATAACTGTACCCCCACCGTTTGACGAGAAGGTCGGCCCGGCGGATATATCCGGTGGAGACATACTCTCGCCGGGCGGCGGTGTAGGAAAAGATCTCCGGCCGTGATGCCTCGGCGGTAAGAATAGCCGCCATGTACGTGAGCATGAACAGGAGGTCAGAGCCCATGAACTTGTCTTCAATGAAGAACTTGTACAGCCGTGCCCTGATATCAGCCGCAGTCTCCTCAAATGGAATTTTCCCGTTATTTGATGCACGTATCCGGTCAAAGAATGCTTCCAATGCCATGCTTCACCCGGGTCAGATATCGATCGCCAGCAGACCCTGTTTCTTCAATTTGGTGATCATGTTAAAGAGTTCGATGAAATCGGTATATCCTGCCTTATGAAGCCGTTCGAGGATTTTTGCCCGCTTTTCAACTTCCATGTAGATCATTGCCTTTTTATGTTCAGGAATACCGAGCATGGTGGCGATCTTTGTCTCGAGCATGTAACTTGCTCCTTTCCCGGTGAATTCATGAGTATCCGTGACCGGGTCCCAGGTAAAGACCTGGACGAATGAGAACCCCCCGCTTTCTGCATCGTACCCGACCAGTTCGCTCACCGATAACTGGCGACGGACATTGGATCCATCAGGCCGCCGCACTGCACTCTGGATGACCACCAGGTTCAGGTTATCGACGAACGTCTTCGGGATGAGGATCGGATCTCCGGTAAGACGCTGGATCAGTTTTTCCACCGATGCCGCGTGGAACGTACTCATACACGGGTGACCGGTCTGCATCGCACCAAAGGCAACTGATCCTTCCGTTCCACGGATTTCTCCGACCATGATCATGTTCGGCCGCTGACGGAGTGCAGCCCTGAGAAGGTCGAACATGGTGACATCCCCGCCTTCTCCTTCGCCCTTCCCTTTCCCTTTTGAGACTTCACGTGACCAGTTCTTATGGGGAATGATGAGTTCAGGGGTGTCTTCGATGCTGACGATTTTTGATTCGGGTGCAATAAACGCGGTCAGGGCATTCATACTGGTGGTCTTCCCGCTCGCCGTCTCCCCTGACATGAAGAGTGACATCCCGTTCTCGATGCAGATCCAGAGATACGCAGCAAGCTGGTAGCTGCAGGTCCCGAATTCGACCAGTTTGGTGATCGAGATAACATCATCCATCGCTTTACGGATGGTGAAGTTACTCCCCTTCCTGCTGATCTCAGTCGAGTACACGATATTGATACGGGAACCGTCAGGAAGCGTCGCATCACAGATCGGGTTCCGGTAGGTGATCGGCCGGCGGGC
>CAZWTX010000019.1:23115-47067 GCA_964637135.1 uncultured Methanospirillum sp.
GGATTGATTGCCTCACCCGGTTTCTTGATGTATAGAACCTGGCGAAGCAGACGCTTAAGAACGGTAGTCCGCTCTTCAGGAGTTTCCGGGTCCTCTTCAAGGGCATCAAGAAGATCTACGAGCCGGTACTCGACAGCCGGGATAAGTTTCCCGATATTATGCATGAATGACGGTTCAATCGGGATATAGAAGTTCCTGACATCATTCGGGTCAAAGAAGATATGAATGAAGATCGGGGGTTTCGCCGGGTATATAAGGTTTGGATCCTTGATTCCTTTCAGATCACGCTTGAGTTCTGAAAAGAAAAGGGGGATGCCGTATTCATCTACCGGAAAAATGTGAAGATATTCAAGGAGGTGGGGATAGTTCTTGACGTATTCTTTTGCATTCGCCGGAAGCATCCTGAACAGTGCGCAGGATTCCGGGTTTATCAGGCACTCTTCAGTGTCGTGGCTCTCAGCCTCCTCAAAGGGGATTTTCCCCTGGATCTGCAGTCGTGCCATAACTCATACTTTTGCTAATGAGACCGGAATGATCTTCATGCCGTAACCGGGATGCACCTCGAAACTGACCAGGTTACCGGTTGTCTTTCTGGCACCACGAACCTTCACCACCTCAAGAACCATCACGTACTTGTCTCCCATGAGCTTGCGCATCATGAGGAGGTGGGCATCACAGATCGATCTGACCCGTGTCAGAACCTCGTCTGAGAAAGCGTAACTGTGCATCGTGATAAGGATGGTTTTTCCCTGGTCACAGATGTTCTTTGCCTGGGTGAGGAATGAAAGGACGGCTTCGTTTGTCGTGTATTCTGTGAATATGGTAAGAGAATCGATGATTGCCACGTCAGCATTACTGAACTTGACATGCATGATGATCCGCTCAAGGATGTCATTCATTGCATCCGGAGTCCATTTGAACTCGACAAGGTGACAGTGAAAAAGCCTGATGTAGCCCCAGGCAAAAAAATCCGAGATATCAAGGGACATTGACTCCATCTGGGTCAGAAAACTTTTCGTAGTCAGCTCGGTAGAGAAGAGATCGACCCTGAGCTTCTGATGCATACTTCCCCAGATGAACTGCTGCGTCAGGACACTCTTGCCGGTATCGTTTTCTCCTTCGATCAGGGTAAGTGATCCCAGCGGCAGACCGTCAGCTATCTTTTTATCTATTTCTGCATTTCCTGTTGAGAGAATTGGTTTCTCTTCCTGTCCGAGAAGCTCGGAAATATCAGCTGACGATTCACTGCCACCTGAAAGATCAAAATCTACCATACGATGAAGCCCCCTTATAATTTTTTTGTTCTCTGCCCTAATAGAAGTGTTGTGATTTTGCTTCTTACACCTGGTATGATGAACTGACTCCGGTCGGCACGACGACCTTTATCCATGGCGGGGTCTCGGACCAGGATACCGATAGATTGAGGATCTCTCCCTCATCCCACATGCCCCGGTTCACCTGGTCGGAATAGGGAACGATCACCCCAGATCCTGAATGCCGGGTAATCTGCGATCCTGCCCCGGTCCCGCTCCCGATGAACAGGTCTATCCGCGAGAAATCATTCATCCCGAACGAGGTTGTCCCATTGTTTGCTACACCGATCACGAGGGTTCCCGGGGTGGTCACTACATCTGCGTACAGGATGGAAACCTTACTCTGCAGGATCTTCAGATCGTTATTCTTCACATCCTTCTGGGTCTCGATACTCGTCTCAGCAATCGAAAGTACTCCTGATGCAACGACATACCCTGCAATCAGGATGAGCAGGATGGCAATTGCCCCTGAAATTAGAGAGGATGCCATTTTAGAACTGGGTCAGTCCGAACGTGGTTGTTCTCCTGATACTGTTCGGCAGGGCAAAGGAGAAGTAAACGGTATCACTTGACGTCACTGCCACTGTGCTCCCCGGGTGAATCTGGATCTCCACGGTCTCGCCGATATCCCAGAACCCGTCACTGGCTCCTGAAAGAACATACCTGAATGTCTTGTCCTGGCTGAGTGTATTATCGTACGAACAGAGATACACCTCGTTGTTGAGACCGAAGAATACGTCCCCTTTCTGAATGTCAAACACCGATATCCGTTCAGATCCGACATTTTTCAGCCATACACTTGGTAGCGCCGGGCTCGTGGAATTGACAAAGGAATTCACAATCTGGAAATCGGTCTTCAGTTTCTTTTCAGCTGAATATGCAACGGTCCCGAAGGTATCACCTGCAGAAAAGATTGCCGGAAGAATTGCAGCAATAAGGACTGCCGCCCCTAAGGCAGCCCCAATTATCATGATCGATGACGATATTGCTTCACTTGCCATACTGGCACTTATTCACGGGATGGAATATATTCAAACTCCGTGTCGTCTTCGGCAAAGTTGTCGGTCTCCTCCATTTGCCCTGCCGGAGCTCCCTGGCGACGCTTATCGATGAGTACATCGAGCATGTCACGATCCAGGGCCGGGTCCTCAGGCTGGAGAATCCTGTTCAGTTCGTACAATGCGAGGACAAATTCATCTGCCCGCATCTCGTGAACCTCTCCGATGGACGGAGCCATCAGGCGTGCAATATCCTTCACCTGTTTACAGTGGTCATCAGAGATATGCCCCATCTCTTTGTACGACTCAAGCATCAGGTCGACACGGTCATGACCGTATCTTCTGACATTGTTCGTCGTCCATTCAAAGAGACTGTAAACTTTCTGAATCTTCACCTTCTCACGCGGCTTTTTCGGTTTGCTTGTTTCACGCGGTGCCTGGTCGGTAAAAAGCTGGTTACGGAGAGCTTCCAGCATTCCTTTTTCAGCGGTAAGTGAGGAGAGTGCCGAGGAGACACCTGACATTGCTCCCCCGCTCTGCAGACCTCCCCCGAGGTCTGGCTGGCCCCCCATTGATGAATCCATCATATCTGGTTCTTCTGACATTGAATCCCCCTCTGACATTGCCTCAACTGTCGGTTCTTCGTCGTAATCATCGATGTATCCGTCCATCGGCGTCGGCGTGGAACCCGGTTGTCCGACGAACTCCACTGGGTTTCCTTTCAGAGCCTGGACTAACGGGTTTTCCGTGTCATTCATCCGTTCCCGGATATCGATGAGCAGGCGTTTAATCGAGGTCTTGAGCAGCTCCACCTCATCCCGGAGTTTCAGAAGTTGAATCTCCGGATCTTCGGCAGATGCCGAAGAGATGATGCTGTCAACCTGCGCCTGGTTGACTGCCATAGTGAAATAATCATTGTGGTGAGAACTATTTATACATTCTTTTCATCCGGAGTATGGGGGCGTTCCCGGTGATCAGAGAAAAATTCATTGAGAATTATAATATTGATCCATTGAAAATATCTCCGTGATGAATAATGCATTAGGATTTATATTCTTTCGATTTGATCCTGATAATCTTCTACATCCGTCGTAGACCTCCCTCGCATGATGCCATCCTTCTGCTTTCATGAGGATATACGGAGACATAATGTATCATGGGGCAATCTGATCTCATCCCGATAATCAGGGGAGAACGGCCTGCAGACATCCTGTTTACAAATGCCCTTCTTCTCCATGTCTATACCGGAGAATGGGAAAAGACCGCATTCTCAGTGACCGGCGGGGTTATTACCGGGATCGGTGAGAGACCGGCAGCCCGCCGGGTTGATCTCGGGGGAGCTGCCGTCGTTCCCGGATTCATCGATGCCCATGTTCACATCGAAAGTAGTCTTCTTCCACCTGAAACGTATGGTTCTGTGGTTCTTGCGCATGGAACAACCACGGTGTTTGCCGATCCCCACGAGATAGCAAATACCTGTGCAGTCCCCGGGTTAGAATACATGTTTGCGGGAGCAGATCGGACAGAACTGGACATCTTTTACCTGCTTCCGTCCTGTGTTCCGGCAACTCCCCTGGATGAATCAGTGGCAGTGCTTGATGCCGATGCCCTTCGTCCGTTTTCACATCATCCCCGAATCGCTGGCCTGGGTGAGATGATGAACGTTCCCGGAGTGCTCTCCCGGGATCCGGAGGTGCTGAAAAAACTCGGGCTTTATCCCATCCGGGACGGACATGCCCCCCTCCTCTCCGGACCGGATCTCCAGGCATACATTGCCGCCGGGATACAGAGTGATCATGAAACCATTTTCCCGGATGAAGCGAGGGAGAAACTCCGTCTCGGAATGTTTCTCTATATCAGGGAAGGATCAGCCGAACGAAACCTCAGGGATCTCATCCCGGTGGTTACCCGGGAAACCGCCTGCCGGTGTTCATTCTGTACTGATGACCGGCACGTGGACATGCTTTTTTCAGAGGGGCATATCGATGACTGTATCCGCAACGCGATCCAGGCCGGGTGCGAACCGGAACTGGCATACCGGATGGCCTCGCTCTCCCCTGCAGAACGATTCGGGATCCTGGACCGCGGGGCACTCGTTCCCGGGAAAATTGCTGATTTCTGTGTTCTTGATGACATTGCCGGATGCAGGGTACGGCAGACGTATAAACGGGGTAATCCGGTCCTTTTGGTTCAGGCCCAATCTCCTGAACCGATCACGTACCCGTTCCGGTCCCGGGTTCCCGGTGAGGATGAGATCAGGATACCGGGCGAAGGATTGGCCCGTGTTCTTGGCATTACAGAGGGACAGATTGCCACCCGCTCGCTCATCATGCCGGTAGTCGGGGAGGAGCTCGGGGATACTGAGCGGGATCTCCTGAAAGTGGTTGTTGCCTCCCGGTATCATGATGACCACGTCGGTATCGGCATTGTTCATGGATTACATATCGAAACCGGGGCTATCGCGGGAAGCATTGCACATGACAGTCATCATGTCATCGCCACCGGAGCAGATGACGATTCAATCCGTGCAGTAATGCGGGACGTGATCGTTCATCGTGGGGGGATGGCCTGCACTGACGGAGAGATCCTCACCTCTCTTCCCCTGCCCATTGCAGGACTCATGTCAGATCTTCCGGCAGAGAAGGTATGCGGGAAGCTCGGTGATCTGAAGGTAGCGACAGAACGTACCGGAGCCATCGATGATGCGTTCATGTATCTTTCGTTTCTGTCACTGACGGTAATTCCCGAGATCCGGATAACCCCGTCAGGGGTGTTTGATGCGATCAGGTTTGCGCATGTCCCGCTCTTTGAAGAGCCGGACCAGGTATCCCGATGACAGCCAGCCGGGATGGCGACACCCTTATCCATGAGCCGGAACCACGGGGGTACTGGATGGTGATGCAGATACGCGCCCTCTTTTTTGTACTCGTTATGGCAGCTTTTCTTCTCTTGCCACCGGTATCCGCCGGTGAAGGGCCGGAGACGGCTGATGAACACTACCTGATGGGAAACGCCTTTTCCTCATTTGGCAGTTATGAGAATGCCAGTGCCGAGTATCAGAAGGCAGTGGAGATGAACCCTGGTCTCGCAGATGCCTGGAATAATCTCGGGATTATCCTGACCTATCTTGGCAAATATGACGAGGCCCTTGCTGCAGCGACAAATGCCACCCGGCTGATGCCAGAAGATGCCGAGGCCTGGTATAACCTCGGATACACCTACGGGATGCTGGGCAGGTATGATGACGAGATTGCCTCCTATGAGAAGGCGGTATCGTTCCGACCGAACATGACGCTGGCATGGAGGAATATGGGGGTCGCCTACTATGATCTCGGCCGGTATGATGAGGCCATCAATGCATACCGGAATGTCACTGTTCATGATCCGGAATCTGCGTTCTCCTGGTATTACCTCGGGACGATTTATGAGAAGGCCGGAAGGATCACCGATGCCATGGATTCATATGAACAGGCCCTCTCCCGTGATAGCAATCTCACGGCAGCAAAAAGCCGTATTGACGCGATACATAACAACAGTACCCTGACAAACCTGCCTCAGAATGAGACCGGGGCCCCGACTCCTGCCGGTGATATGCCATCAGACAGAGATCTATTCAGTTCAATTACCGGGATACTCGGGCTCTGACTTTTTTTACAGACTGGAGGTCAGGTACGCGAGAATTCCCAGAATGACCGGCTGATGAACGAGGTAAATGATCAGCGAATGGCGACCGGGAATGATCAGCGGGTTCAGGATCCGGGCCCATGATGGTGTCAGGATCATTCTCCTCGTTCCCCCCGGGTAGATGATCGAACCAATACCCCCGCCCAGGAGAAAAAATCCCAGCCAGGGAATGACCGGGGTATAATCCACTGAATAGAAGTTATCCGGGTGGATACCGGTCCATACAAGCCAGAGGGGTCCGTGAGGGAGGGAAATTACTGCCCCGGATACAAGAACCAGCCCGCTGATAAAAGAGAGACGGGGGTATCGAAGGAGTACCGGCGAGAGGATGAGCCCGGTTCCGATCAGGCTGAGGATCCCGTATATCACGTATCCTTCACCATCAAGGAATACCCAGGTGACCACGGTGATGCCTGCCCCGAGCAGGATGAGTTCTCCCCCGCGTGCAAGGAAAGATTTCATGCATCCGGAGATATCGGTGCATCGTCCCATCCGGATTGATGCAGCAATCCCGGCGATGAGAATAAAAAGAGCAGCGGTACCATATCCGAAGATCCTCACCGGTCCGGAGAACGGATCCGGTCCTTCAGCTCCGAGAAATGCGATATCCACCAGGATATGGTAGACCACCATCATGCAGATGGCACAGCCACGGGCCGCATCAAGACCGGGAAACCGCTCCCGGCATGGCCATGTATCCATCCTCACATCTGGTTTTTACCACAAATCGGGCAGAATTTTCCTGAAGATGAAATCCTTCCGCCACAATGGATGCAGAACCGCGACGGTGCGGTTGAACCGTCCGGGCCTGTTGTTGACGGGCGGATCCTGAGGGGAGAGAAAGCCGGTCGTTCGATCATGATCCGGATCGTTCCTTCCCGCGGGGTTCCCTCCAGGGGTGGTCTCTGCCTGACCGGCCGTTCCATCTGAATTTTCGATACAATGACCGGACGGGACGGAGGAACGGTTCCGGGATCTTCACCCTGGGAGAATGAAGATTCAGGTTGAGGTTGAGGTCGAGGTTCAGGAATCGACGGAGTCGGGTTTATCTGCCCGGGATCCGGGTGCGGTTCTTCCGGCAGTTCGGGAACGGATTCAGGAGCCTCGATGATGGGGGCAATCTCCGGTGGTTCAGGAGAGGGAGATGCGGCCGGCGGATATCCATTGATGGCAGTGAACCATTCCCTGCACTCCGAGTCAGGATCATTCATGAGCCCGGAAAAAACCAGGCGCATGACGCGGTTTTGTTCACCGATCTCCATATTGATGGCAAGGGTCGGCCGGCCACGTTCATCGCGTTCAAGGTCGGCATGCTTGATAACCGATACCGGGATCTCCTTTGCTATCACGCCGCTTCCCTGCTTGGCACTGTCGATCAGGACGAGGCGTTCGCTGGTCAGGATGGCGAGGAAAACAAAGTCCTTGATCCTGATCCCGTCGCAGTACCTCATCATCATCTCGCCGATCTCCAGCAGCTTGAACGGGTTGAATGTCCCCCCCCCGCCTGTTTCATCTCCGTCTCCACGGATTCCTTTGATATTATCAAGCAACGACATTGTTATTCTCCGATAATTTTCCTGACAAGACCCGGGATTTCTGAAAGCCGGTCAGCAACCGGCACCCCGAGATCCCTGAGCCGTGCAATCTTTGAGTTAGCATCTCCCTCACCCCCGCTTACGATTGCACCGGCGTGTCCCATGCGTTTCTCCGGGGGAGCCGTGGTTCCGGCAATGAACGAGACGATCGGCAGATCGGTTCCCTTTGCTCCTTCCTCCTCGAGGTTCCCGCCGAGTTCACCGAGAATAACGACGACACGGGTTGCCGGGTCTTCTTCAAACCGGTAGAGCACATCGGCAAAGGTCTGGCCGATCACCGGATCACCTCCGATCCCGACGACAGTACTCTGCCCGATTCCTGCACGGGTGAGTTCATGTACCACTTCGTAGGTGAGCGTCCCGCTCCGGCTGATTACCCCGACATTTCCTGGAGTGTACAGATGGGCAGGCATAATACCCAGGTTTATCTCGCCAGGTGAGAGTAACCCGGGGCAGTTCGGGCCGATCACGGCACATCCCCGCATATCGGCATAGGCTACCGCTTTCATCACATCGTGCACCGGGATATGCTCTGTGATGGCGACCACCAGGTCAAGCCCGGCGTCGGCAGCCTCCATGATAGAATCCCCTGCCGCACTCCCCGGAACGAAGAGGATGCTTGCAGCGATATCGTGTTCACAGACAGCATCCTCCACCGAGTCGTATACCGGAACCCCATGGACATCCTGTCCACCTTTGCCCGGGGTGACCCCTGCCACAATTCCTTTCCCCCCGATGAACCGGGCATACTGGTTCATCCGGTCGATATGGAATTTTCCCTGGTTCCCGGTCGCGCCCTGCACGAGCACTCCGGTTGACCGGTCTGCATAGATCATCCGGCAGCCTCCACGGCGGCGTTCACTGCTTCTTCCATCGTATCCAGCATGAGATACCCGTAAGAATCGAGGATCTTCTTTCCTTCCTTCTCGTTCGTCCCGGCGAGCCGGACGATGATCTTCTGGCTGACCCCTGCTTCGATGATGCCATGGGCGACTTCATCGCACCGGGTTATCCCGCCAAGAAGATTGACGATGATGACGCGTACATCAGGCATCGCGCCGAGCAGCCGGACGGCATGAGCCACCCGCACCCGGTCGGCACCGCCGCCGACATCGAGGAAATTCGCCGGACGACCCCCGGTCCGGTTGATCAGATCGACGGTTGCCATTGTGAGGCCTGCTCCGTTTCCGATCACCCCGATGTTTCCGGCAAGTTCAACAAAAGAAAACCCATGCTCTTCTGCTTTTCGTTCCCTATCGCTCAGGTCACGGTTTGTCGATATTCCCTGGCGGGCAAGGGCGTTGTCGTCGATGATCAGCTTGGCATCCGCGGCAACGATCCCGGTTGGAGTCATGACAAGGGGATTGATCTCAGCGAGTAGAGCATCTTTTTCCCTGAATACTTGGTAAAGGGCGTTTATGACCTGGCCGATCTCTTTCGGGGCATCGGCGAGGAGGTGACGGATGAGGTATCCGGGGACATCAGTGAGGAGCGGATGCACGATAGCGGTGCGTATCTTTTCCGGGCTTTGCGAAGCGACTTCCTCTATCTCCACACCCCCTTCTGACGTAAAAAGGATCAGGGGTGCTCCCGATCCCCGGTCGATGGTAATGGAGAGATAGTATTCATGCCTGATATCAAGCCGCTCCTCGACGAGAATCTCATGTACCGCAAGATCCCTGATTTTCGTCCCAAACAGGGTGGTTATAACCGTTTGTCCGGATGCCCGGTCTGCCATGAGGATGCCGCCTGCTTTCCCCCTTCCTCCGACTTCAACCTGGGCTTTCACCACGATTTGGTCAGCGGGTAACTGTTCAGGCCGGGGGAGTGCTTCACCCTTTTTCACGGTGATTCCACGTGGAATCCTGATACCTGCTTCCTGCAGGATTGCTTTTGCCTCGTGCTCCTTCCACTTCATGTTCGTGTTGCTCCTGCGAGCTCAAACCCGAGCTCCATTGCATTCAGGTTGAGTTCCTCGGTCCCCTTCGGAACACTGTCAAGAATAGCCCGCTCAAGGGCTTGTTTTGGGATGACCCCGGTCACTTCGACAAGTGCCCCGAGCATGATGATATTAGCGACGATATCCCTTCCGAGGCGTTTCTTTGCTTCCGGTGTGGCCGGAATTTCGACATACCGGCAGGCCGGCCGGTCATGCACCAGGCTTGAGTCAAGTATCATGATGGCATCCGGGGCAGCATTCCGGCCATATTTCTCAAATCCTTCCTGGCTCAGAATACAGTAAATATCCGGAATCCTCACTTTCGGATAGAGGATCGGATCGTCATCGATGATCACCGCACTCATTGAAGCACCCCCCCGTGCCTCTGGGCCGTAAACCTGTGTCTGTAGGGCATATTTTCCTGCATACAGGGCAGCAGCACGACCGAGGATCACCGCACTCAGTATGATTCCCTGGCCGCCGAATCCTGAAAACCGGATCTCATGCCTCATGCCTGACCCCCATCACTGGTCGTGCCCGCTGTACGTATTCACCGATGAAAAACTCATCGTCTGCAAGATCCCGTCTGGCCTTGTCCCGTTCCCAGGCCTGTTTTAGCACTGCCTTCTCTTTCAGGTAATTGATATAATCCACCGGCTGACGGTACTTGTTCCTCCTGCCGTAACTGGTGGGACACTGGCACCGTACCTCGATAAAAGAGAACCCCGGCGTCTCAAGGCCGGTCGTGATTGCCTTTGTCAGTTCCTTGACGTGGTATGAGGTCCATCGGGCGACATAATTTGCCCCGGCGGCAACGGCAAGCTCGGCGAGATCAAACGGCGTTTCGCTCGCACCATACGGGGTTGTCGTCGAGGTTTTTCCGACCGGGGTGGTCGGGCTGCCCTGTCCCCCGGTCATGCCATAGATGTGGTTGTTCATGCAGATGACCGTCAGATCGATGTTCCGCCGGCATGCATGGATGAAATGGTTCCCCCCGATGGCTGCAAGATCACCATCCCCGGTAAAGACGACCACCTTTAGTTCCGGTTTTGCCATCTTGACCCCGGTTGCAAAAGCGATGGCCCTCCCGTGGGTGGTATGGAGTGAGTCGGTGAGAATATACCCGGGAGCCCGGGAAGAACACCCGATACCTGAGACGAACACGGTGCTCTCCCGGTCCCAGGCAAGCCCTTCGACCGCCTGCAGTGCACAGTTGATGATGGTTCCGTTTCCACACCCGGCACAGTAGATGTGAGGAAGACGATCCTGCCGCAGCCATTCGTCGATCATGGTGCGTCTCCCCGGCATCGCTCCACGGCAGCAGTCAGTTCTTCGGGGGTATGGAGTTCTCCCCCGATCTTTCCTGCCAGGATGACCGGAACGGAGGTATGGCGCTCAATTTCCCGCGATATCATGCCGAGGTTCATCTCGGGGACGATGAACGCCTTTACCCGGGGGAATCGCCTGAGCAGCTCCTCGGGAAACGGCCAGACGATCCTGAGTCGGAGGTATCCGGTTCCCGGAAGATGCTGCCGGTCGACGACTTCCTGTACCGTCCGGACTGGCGCGCCGTAACAGATGAAGACATAATCTGCATCCGGGTTGACGATCTCGTAATCGGCAATCTCGTGTCTTTTATTCTCAACTTTTGCGACCAGGCGTTTCACGAGTTCTTCGTGGCGGGACGGACTGGTGGTGTCCGGGTATCCCTTCTCATTATGGGTCAGCCCGGTGACATGGGTTGCCGAACCGGACCCGAATGGTGAAAATCCGGGAACCATATCCTGACCAGGAGTGAATGGCAGTGCACCTTCGGCCGGGGACCGTGGCCGGATGATCTGAACGGAATCCGGGATCTCGATCTTCTCTCGCATGTGGCCGATGACCTCGTCACCCATGAGAAAGACCGGCACGCGGAATCGGTCTGCGAGGTTGAACGCTTTTACGGTGAGATCAAAACATTCCTGTACACTGGAGGGACAGAGGGCGATGATACTGAAGTCGCCATGCGACCCGAACCGGCACTGCATCATGTCGCCCTGGGCTGCCATTGTCGGCTGGCCGGTTGACGGTCCTCCCCGCTGGATGTTCACGATGACACAGGGTGTTTCAGTCATTACAGCATACCCGATGTTCTCCATCATGAGGGAGAATCCCGGGCCTGAAGTGGCGGTCATGGCCCTCGCCCCGGTCCAGGCTGCACCGATAACCGAGGCCATGCTCGCAATTTCGTCCTCCATCTGGATGAAACATCCTCCCTGTACCTTCGGGAGGTTCACTGCCATATGCTCGGCTACCTCGGTTGACGGGGTGATGGGATACCCTCCGAAGAATGTACATCCGGCCGCTAATGCTCCCTCTGCACTGGCGATGTTTCCCTGCATGAAAGCGATCCGGCTAATACTCGATCACCACACCAGCTGGTTCATAGGGTTTTTCGGCAATCCATCTGATTGCCTGATCAGGACAGATCAGTGTGCATACTCCGCAGAGCCTGCGTCCGTAGAGTTCCGAAAGCCGGCAGTTCGGGCATCGCTCTGGCCGGTCGAGTTCGGGAACATAAATCCCCCTGCGGTTAGGACGATTCCCGGGTCTGTAAATGGTGTATGGACAGACCATGGTGCAGAGATTACACCCCTTGCACCGGGATTCGTCGATCTCTATCTTCATATTCCGTTCGTACTGGTTGGATACATACGCTGAAATACTTCATGTGCTGACTGTTCGATTCCTGCGAATAGATCCCCGCCGGCTGAATCGATGGCAACCACTAGCGGGAGATGATCGAGCTGTATCTTCCATACGGCCTCAGCCATACCCAGTTCCTCAAAGAAGACTGCTTCCAGGTTCATGTGTGCAGCGGCGAGGTTGGCGCATCCCCCGGTGAATGCGAAGTACACTCCCCGTCCTGCGAGCTCATTCCTGACCCGTGCAGACATCCCGCCCTTTCCGATGATCCCCCTAACCCCGGCATCAAGCATGAACCCGGTCAGCGGGTTCATCCGTGCCGAAGTAGTCGGTCCGGCAACGACGATCCGCATATCCCGGATGACCGGTCCGCAATGGTAGATGACTGCTCCCTCAGGGTTGAATGGAAACCCTTTTTCACGGATCATCAGGTGAGCCTCATCCCGGGCAGTATAAATGCTGCCACTCAGGGTGACCCGGTCCCCGGCCCGGAGTGGAAGGATTTCCGGCCCGAGCGGCGTGGTAAGATCCATCATACGGGAACCTCCACAGTTGCCCTCCTCGCTGCCCAGCACTGCACGTTTACTGCAACCGGAAGGGAGGCTGTATGGCAGCCGGTCGTCTTCATCTTCACGGCGAGACAGGTTGTCTTCCCGCCAAGACCCATCGGTCCGATTCCAAGCCGGTTGATCATGTCGCATATCTGCTGTTCTTCCGGTGTCATGGTGTGCACCGGTTCAAGAAGGGCTTCTTTCGCAGACGCCATGGCTCCGTCAGAGGTACCCCCGATCCCGACCCCGAGGATCACCGGCGGACAGGGGCGTGCCCCGGCAGAAAGAACGCTCTCTACGATGAACCGTTCAATCTCCCCGGTCTCTGACGGGGTGAACATCTTCAGGCGGGAGACATTCTCAGATCCGGCACCCTTCGGGAGGACCGTGATGGAAAGGACATTGCCCTGCCTGACATGGATAGGGGGCATGTCTAACCCGGTATTATCACCGGTATTGTGTCTTGTGAGCGGATGAACGAGATTCGGCCGGAGCGGGACGCTCTCTGTTGCCTGTCGTACTCCCTCGTATACCGCATCAGTCACTTCTGCCACGAAGGGAACCTCCGGCGGGAGGGTGAGATAGAGGACCGGTATTCCGGTGTCCTGGCAGAGAGGTGCCTGTGCTTTTTCTGCCAGCCGGATATTCTCAATGATATTATCCAGCTCCGCGATAGCCACCGGATTTTCCTCGCTGTTTCGTGCGTCAGTTATTCGTTTTTTCACATCGTCAGGCAGGTAGATTTCAGCTGCCCGGATAGCCTGAACGGTAGCCTGAATTATCCGTTCATAGAGTCCGGAAGGAAGCGGACTGGTCATTTCACTACTATTTCCATGGAAATGAGATGTATCTTTCCAGAGACATGTGCAGGAAGGGAGTGAGAATGTCGTCCGGCCGGGAAGTGTCACCTTCCGTGACTGAATGCGTAAAAAAAGTGACCTTGGTATCCGGATGAGGAGGTCAGGCCTCGTTTTTAATCTCGACGTCGAGATGGGTCGAGGAGGGGAGCTTCTGGCCGCCATGCCACAGGGCATCCTTGACCTTGTCAAGGTACTGCGGGGTTGTGTAACAGGTGTAAATCTTCTGGTTCGGCCGTACCCGTGCAGCGGTACCGACTGCCTTGCCAAAAGCAAGGCGCATACCCTGTGAAACACGGTCTGCTCCCGCACCGGTTGCCTGCTTGTTCTCCCTGAGGACGTGATGGGGGTAGGTCCGGAGCTTTAAGTGGAAATTGCTCCTCCCGACATCCTTGGTGAGTTTCCTGTTGATACTCATACGGGCTGCTTCGAGTGCGGAATGACGAATCTGGCATGCCTCGTCGACAATTAAGTGAACCTCCATCGGGAATTCAGCAGTGAGATTGCCCATGTCAAACTGGACAACCTTGATTCCCGGGATACCACCCATGTATTCCTTTCGGGTGTAGGCCTTTTTTGCCAGGTTCCTGTACATACAGTTTGGTTTTCTGACCATCGCTCAATACTCCTCAGATATATGTGCTCTATAAAATGGTCTGATAGATAATTAAGGGTTTCTCTGACATTCCTCTTCATCGATCAGGCATAGCACCTCTCTACGTAATGCAGCAAATTCAGGTGCTGTCCGCTCCCTTGGCCGGGGAATGGTGACCGGAACAACGGTTCTGATGCGACCCGGGCGGGAACTGAGCACTACGATCCGGTCAGAGAGAAAGACCGCCTCGTCAACACTATGGGTGACAAAAACGATGGTTTTCAGCAGTTCTGCCTGCATTTTATTCCGCGTCTGTGCATCAAGGGCCCCGAACGGTTCATCCATGAGAAGAATATCCGGATCGTTTGCGAGGGCCCGGGCGATGGCGACCCGTTGTTTCATCCCGCCGGAGAGTTCATACGGGTAACTCTTCTCAAACTGGGATAATCCGACGAGATCGATGAACTGCCTCGCAACGGCATGGCGCTCCTCGTGTTTCACCCCCCGCATCTCAATTCCGAATGCTACATTATCAAGGACATTACGCCAGGGAAAAAGCGAGTATTCCTGGAATACCATGCCGACTTTTGGATCAGGACCGGTGATCGCGGTCCTGTCGACGAGGATTTCCCCGCGATCTGCGTGATCAAGGCCGGCAATGATCCGGAGAAGGGTTGTTTTTCCGCATCCGGAAGGACCAACAAGGGAGATAAATTCATCCTCCCTGATAGAGAGGGAGACATCTTCGAGCGCCCTGACTTCAACATCATCATCACGGGTGAAAACCCGTGATACGGAGCGTATCTCAACACTTCCCATCAGTTCACCTCTCCTTCCCGCCATTTCAGTAGGCTCCGCGTCATCGCCGTCCTGAAGAGATAATCAATGAAGAGTCCGACGAATCCCAATACGAGCATGTATACAAGGACATTGTCCATCTGGTGAAGGTTATAGTACCACCATATCTTCTGCCCGAGTCCGAACCGTGAGACCCCGAACATCTCGGCGGCGACAAGACACATCCAGGCCACTCCGCTCGCTACCCGGAACCCTGCAGCGAGCTGGGGGAGTGTTGCGGGGAGGGCAATGTACCGGATGAGAGAGAGACTGCTTCTGCACCCGAGCATCCGGCCTGCCTCGACGAAGACCTTCGGGATATTCCGGAATCCTTCATAGGTATTGATCAGGATGGGAAAGACCGAACCGATGAAGATGACAAACCCTGCCGAGAAGTCAGTCAGCCCGAACCAGACGATTGCGAACGGGATCCAGGCGAGCGGGGGAATGGGACGGATGATCTCAATAATCGGATCCAGGAAACGGTTCACACGTTCAAACCAGCCCATGATGATCCCAATAGGTACCCCTATTACCAGGGCTAGGATCAGTCCGATGAAGAAATGCACCATGCTGATGGTGAAATCATTCAGGAGCGTACCATTTCCGATCAGGCTGACAAACGCATCGACGACATCCACGAACGACGGAAGGATGAACGGATTCTGTACGACATAGATCGCCAGCACCTGCCAGAACAGAATGACGGTAATGAGTGAGACAGCCAGGTATCCGAAGTTGTTTTGGGTTCGGTGGTGTTTTGTACCCATGTGTGATGCTCACGTGTCTGTTATTCCGGGCCGTCCGGAAATCTTCCGGTACAGCTAAGGCATTCTAAAAAAGAAAAGTTATGGGTTCAGTTGATCCCAGAAACCGGTATCGATAAGGTCGCTAGCAGTGACCTCGGTCTTGATGTATCCGAGGGCATGCTGCTCGGAAGCATATTCCTCGACTGACGGACTGATGGCATTCGGATCAGAGACCCACTGCCCGTCCCATTCATCGAGAGACTTCAGGATGACATCTTTTTCCATGCCGGTCAGCGCCACCATGTATCCGGCAGCCTCGTCCGGGTTCTCCTTGTTGAACTCGGTTGCACGGTTGTTTATCGCAAGCACTTCCCTGACGATATCGGGATGGTTGCGGATCATCTCGCCGCTTGCCACGAGAACACAGCATGCATGTCCCGGTGCCATCTCACCAGAATGGACGATGACCCTGCCTGCGCCGGCCTGCTCAATGGTCGTCGGAGAAGGTGCCGGAAGGAAGACGGCATCCACTTTACCTGCCATGATGGCGGTCGTGGCGTCGCCCGGGCCCATGGCAACGATCTTGACATCGGTATCCGGGTTGAGTCCCTGGTTCTTTAGCCAGGTCCGGAGAATGGTGTCCTGGATGGTTCCGGCCGGGAAGGTTGCAATGGAGAGTCCCTTCAGATCCTGCGGTCCGGAATAATTCAGGGCGGTTCTGATGACAAGATCTGATCCCTGGGTCTGAACGGCACCGATGATCTTGGCATCAAGCCCCGTTGCCACCGCGGTGACGAACGGTGCGGATCCGACATACGCAAAGTCGAGATCGCCGGCAAGCATGGCCTGCATTTCGGGTGCCCCGGTTGGGAAATTAAATGCCTTAACTTCCCTGATGCCCATGGAGCTGAGGGTCTCATTATAGAATCCCTTCTGATATGCTGTCATGAAGGCCATCTGGTGGGTGCTTGGCTGGTATCCGATATTCAGGACAGACTTTTCGCCTGCAGAACCTGCTCCGGCAGTTGATGCCGGTACATTCTCCTGGGGTGCCGAGGTGCATCCACACAGGAGCACAAGTCCGGCAATGAACAGGAGACTGAAAAGTGCATAGATGGACTGTCTCATACTCATCTTCAGTAGAAAATACGGGGTGACATATGAAAAAAATATCCCTTATTAGCGAGTGATTAAGATTATGGGGAAATTTAATCCATAAAAATTGCCCGTTAAAGGGCAACAGATCTCTTCTTTCCCGACCTGGTTCCTATCAGGTGTCATCCGAGGGATTATGCGGCCAGGAGGCGCACCTTTCTCCGATTTCATGCAGAAAGATCTGGTCAGGGCAGGACGTCTGTCCGGGGTGAGAACCCGGGATATTGAGACGTTTCTCTCATCCATGGATGCCGATCGTCATATTGCTGATGCGGATATCCTGGTTGATATCGCCCATCTTACCATGCTTGCGGACCAGGGCATTGTCGGCCCGGAGTATGCGGGTCCCCTGATGCGTTCTCTTCTCTCCCTGTACGAGAAGGGCGTTCCCGCCGAGGCGTTCGATTCCTGTCATGAGGATATCCATGCTGGTATCGAGGCATTCCTGACCCGTGAAGCAGGACAGGAGGCCGGTGGGCGGCTGCATATCGGAAGATCGCGGAATGACGAGGTGGCCACGTGTCTCCGTGTCAGAACCCGTGCGGATTTGCTCGGTCAGATGAAGGCTCTGACCGGGCTTCGGAAGATCCTTCTTACCCTTGCTGCAACCCACACCGGTTCAGTCATGCCAGGATTCACCCACCTGCAGCATGCCCAGCCGACAACCCTTGCCCACCACCTCCTCGCATACGAACAGGTATTCAGCCGCGATTATGGCCGGCTGTACGATGCATATGCCCGGTTGAATCAGTCCCCGCTCGGCAGTGCCGCCTTTGCCACGACCGGCTACCCGATTGACCGGGAACAGACAGCCGGGTACCTCGGGTTTGACGGACTGGTCCTGAATACGATGGATGCCGTTGCATCCCGTGATGTCTTCATCGAGGTACTTGCTGCAGATACCCTCCTCCTCATGTCAATATCGCGATTTTGCGAGGAACTGGTACTCTGGAGTTCCCTGTTTGTCCGGTTTGTTGATCTCGACGAGATTTACTGTTCGACGAGTTCCATTATGCCCCAGAAGAAGAATCCGGATGTCGCAGAGATTCTCCGCTCACGGGCAGGAACCCTGCTCGGGCGCCTGGTTTCAGCGGTCACGATCATGAAAGGACTCCCGATGTCATACAATCGTGATATGCAGGATCTCAATCCCCATCTCTGGGAAGGGATCTGTGACGTAAGAAGGGATATTGACCTCCTTGCCGGGATGTTGGAGACGGCTTCCTTTGATCTGCACCGGATGGAGGAGGAGGCAGGATGTGGTTTTTCAACCGCTACCGAGCTTGCCGATACCCTTGTCAGGAGATATGGGATTGCCTTCAGAACGGCCCACCATATTGTCGGTCGGGCAGTCAGGAACCGGTCGCTGGATCTTACAACCCTTGATGCAGCTGCGGAGCAGTTCCTCGGGAAGAGCCTGAGTTCTCTTGGGGTGACAGAAGCGGATATCAGGGATGCCCTTTCGGTACAGACCGGGATTGCCGTCAGGAACCATCCGGGCGGCCCTGCTCCGGATGCCGCTTTAGATGCCATCAGGCAGCAGGAACACCTCCTGACCGGGGATCTGACCCGGCTGACGGATTTGATTGCCCACCTGGACAAAGCGACAGAGAAACTTTTCACCGATGCAAAAAGGATAGCAGCGTTATGAATACCAGTATAGATTCCGGTGACCTCGTACAGTGCAGTATTGACGACTGTTCCTGTGAAGGCACCTATATCACAAGCCGCGAAGGTATGGCAATCGTCAAATTGTCGTCAGGATACAATATCGGCACGCCGGAAAACACCCTCGTTCTTCTCGAAAAACGGGAGGCACTTCCTGCCGCGGTTTCTGATGTTCCCCAGGATGAATCCCTCCCGAAGGTGACGATCATCTCTACGGGGGGCACTATTGCCAGCAGGATAGACTACCGTACCGGGGCCGTGACCAGCCAGTTCCGGGCAACAGATATCCTTCATGCCATTCCCGGTCTAACCGGCATCGCCCGATTCGGTGCTGTCCAGTTGAGCAACATTCTCTCAGAGAACATGACCCCTGCTATCTGGCGGCAGCTTGCCTGGGCGGTGCACGACGAGATACAGGCTGGAGCACAGGGAATCATCATCACCCACGGAACCGATACGATGGCATACAGTGCTGCTGCGATCAGTTTCATGGTGAAAACCCCGGTCCCGATTATCTTTGTCGGTTCCCAGCGTTCTGCCGACCGGCCGAGCAGTGACAACGTGATGAACGGCCTGTGTGCAGCCACAGCCGCGGTGTCAGATCTCGGGGAAGTGGCGGTCGTGATGCATGCCGGAACAAGTGATGATCTCTGTGCCCTCCACCGGGGAACCCGGGTCAGGAAGATGCATACCTCGCGGAGGGATGCGTTCCGAAGCCTTGGCCACGAGACGCTCGGCACCATCGCTTACCCGTCGCTTGATCTCACGATCTCTGCCGGTGCCGTAAGAAGGGGGGTGCATGAACTGGCCCTTCATGATCGGCTCATGGATAAATGCGGACTCATCTGGTATTATCCCGGGATGGATCCGGCAATCCTTTCTGCGTACCAGGGATACCGGGGACTCGTGATCGCCGGGACCGGGCTTGGGCATACCGGCACGTCCCTCATCGATCGGCTGAGAGCCCTGAGCGCGGACGGCACGCTCATCGTGATGACTTCCCAGTGCCTGAACGGCCGGGTCTGTGACCGGGTCTACGATACCGGCCGGGATCTTCTTGATGCCGGGGTGATCGAGGGCGAGGATATGCTTCCCGAGGTTGCCCTCGTCAAGCTCATGTGGGTACTCGGCCAAACCGGGGACCGGGATACTGCCGTTCAGATGATGCAGACCGATCTTGCAGGCGAACTGAACCGGAGGTCGATCTGATGACTTTTGATTATGAAGCCCTCGGACTCATCGCGGGGATCGAGATTCACCAGCAGCTGAATACGGGCGAGAAACTCTTCTGCCGGTGCCCGACGGTGATCCGGGACGCCGGCGAGTCAGACGGAGAGTTTTTCCGGTACCTCAGGGCAACGAAGAGTGAACTTGGCCAGATTGACCAGGCAGCAGCCGAAGAGATGATGCAACAGCGCCGGTTCAGGTATCTTACCTACCCGACGACCTGCCTCGTGGAGAATGATGAGGAACCCCCGGGCCCGTTAAACCCGGAGGCACTTGATATCGTTCTCACGATTGCGAAGGTCTGCGGGATGAGAGTTGTGCCCGAGATCTGCACGATGCGCAAGCTGGTCATCGATGGCTCCAATACCTCGGGGTTCCAGCGGACCGCGATGGTGGCAATGAATGGAACCGTGCCGTCCGGTGCGATCATCGAGACGGTCTGTGTCGAGGAAGAAGCAGCACAGCGGATAGAGGATGCCTGTTTCTCCCTTGACCGGCTCGGTATCCCGCTTATTGAGATCACCACTGCCCCGTGCCTCCATACTCCTGAAGCGGTGTATGATACTGCAGCGCAGATCGGGATGATCCTCCGGTCTACCGGCAAGGTAAAGCGTGGAATCGGGACTATCCGACAGGATATCAATATCTCTATCCGCGATGGGGCCCGTGTCGAGATCAAAGGGGTCCAGGAGTTAGACCTCATCACCGAGGTAGTGAGCCGAGAGGTACAGCGCCAGGTTACCCTTCTTGAGATCAGGGATGAGCTCATCAGACGTGGGGCATCAGTTTCGGATGAACCGGTTGATGTGACCTCTCTGTTTAGATCAAGCGGGAGCAGGATACTCCAGAAAGCGAAGATGATCCTCGCGATCCGGCTGAACGGATTTGCCGGCCTTGTCGGGAAGGAGATACAGCCGGGACGTCGTCTTGGCAGCGAGATGTCTGATTATGCAAAGAAATGTGGTGTCGGCGGTCTCTTCCACACCGACGAACTCCCGGCATACGGGGTGACTGACGAGGAGGTCTCTGCCCTGAAGAACGCCTGCTCGGCCGGGGAAAACGACTGTGTCATCCTGGTTGCCGATTCTCCGGAGAAATGCCGGTGTGCAATCCGACAGATCATCCGTCGGAGCCGGATGGCAATGGAGGAGATCCCCAAGGAGACGAGGAAGATGCTTGAAGGCGGCTCCACTGCGTACATGCGGCCCCTTCCGGGTGCTGCCCGGATGTACCCGGAGACTGATGTGCTTCCGGTCCGCATATCGAAAGAACACGTCGATGCACTCGTGGTTCCGGAACTGATCACCGACCGGATTGAACGGTACAGCCGGGAATACACCCTGACGAAAGAAGTTGCACGGCAACTTGCCTACTCTGAACGCGGGCCGGCATTTGAGGAAGCGGTTGCAGCAGGAATCAAGCCTAGCCTTGCCGAACGTGCGTTCAACTCGACGCTCCGTGAGATCAGCCGTTCAGGGGTGGTGACTGCCAATATCGACGACGATGCCATCCTGGGAGTTCTTGGAGCAATCCAGGAGGGGAGGGTTGCAAAAGAAGCGATCCCTGTGATCCTGTCCTCCCTTGCCGGAGGGGCGGATCTTGAGCAGGTTCTGGCTACCGCCGCTCCGCAGGTGACTGCCAGAGACCTTGAGAGAATTGTTGCCGATATTGTTGCCGAACGGATCGCCTTTGTCAGGGAGAAAGGGCCGGGAGCAGCAGGACCCCTGATGGGGGTTGTCATGAAAGAGGTCAGGGGCTCGGTTGATGGAAAACTGGTAAGCCAGGCTCTGACGGCAGCGATCAGGAAGGCTCTCTCTCCCTGAAGACTGGAAGAGAACCTTTAACTGAATATATTGGTAAATAGTAAAGGCATTCCACGGATGTGATATCATGGGTAAGACAGGAACCACTGAATGGAACCAGGTAAAAGGGAGCAAAGGCCAGATCAGACTTGTTCCCCGGAAAGAAGCCAATGCAAAGAAGCCCGGGCCAAACCAGCGCTTCAAATCCCAGTCGACAATTCGTAAAATTGAACGCAGTTCTTCGCGTGGCGGCCGTGACGCAGGTCGTGGCCCGGCACGTGGCGGCCAGCGTGGCGGACGAGGCGGACGCGGTGGCAGACCAGGCCAGGCAGTCCCGCTGCGGACCATGGCAGCCCGCCGGCGGATTACCCGTGCAAAGACATCTGTGCTCGGAGCAAAGCAGCGCTCCAAATAATCGAATAATTATACCCTTTTTTCTGCATAACGCAGGTCTATAGATTAATCATTGCGTCAAGTACGTACTATGGATAAAAAGGGAGCTTTATCGGCCTATCAGTTCGGGGAACGATCGAAATCCGAACTGATGATAGCATCCCAGCTGATAACGAAACTCTCCGGACTGAAGGATCAGGAGCGATCAGGCGGGGTAAAGATCGTCATGCAGTGTCTTGAATCGGTCAGGATGGAGATCACGTTTGCGAACCGGATGACCGGCCTGACCGAGTTCCAGAAGGCTGTTGAAGGCCTGAACACGGTTATCAGTCTTGTCGAGAGTAACGATCTCGATGGTGCCGTCAGACAGGTGGGGACTGCGATGACCCATGTCACCACCGTTGCGGCACAGGCATGGCAGGAACTTGAAAAGCATGAACTTGTCTGAGTTCGATAGGTTTCTTTCAGGAAGAGTGTCAGTCCGTCAGTATGACGACCGTGAGGTATCCGATGAACTGGTGCATGAGATCATCCGGACAACCCGGTCTGCCCCCTCTGCCGGAAACCTTGAGTCATGGGATGTGGTTATTGTTACAGAGGAGGGACAGCGGGAGCTTCTCTCTGATGCTGCATTAAACCAGCAGCATGTCCGTGATGCACCGGTTACGCTGGTTATCTGTGCAAATTATGTCAGATCCATGTCCCGGTACCAGGAACGCGGTATCCTGTATGCGCTCGAAGATGCATCCATCGCCGCCACTTACCTGATGCTCGCTGCACATGCCGCCGGACTTGGATCCTGCTGGACCGGGGCCTTTGACGATGAGACTGTCCGTGAGATACTCGGGCTGCCTCCCCATATCAGGCCGGTTGCCCTGCTTACCGTTGGTTATCCGAAGGAAGCACCACGGGGACCTGAGCGGATGACCACCGGCGAACACCTGCATTACGAATACTGGGATACCTGAATAGAGGAATTATGGGAGATTATCTGGTGCGACTCGAATCGGCATGGCTGATCAAGGATGTCGATTCAGTGGATGACGCGATTGGCATCGCGATCAGCGAAGCGGGCAAACGACTGAATCCGACGGCAAAATATGTTGAGATAGAGGCAGGCGAACTTGCCTGTCCGTTTTGCGAAGAAGAGCTTCCAAGTACCCTTGTGATAGCGCATACCGCCCTCGTAGGGATTCTTCTCGAGATGAAGGTCTACAAGGCCGAATCAGAAGAACACGCAAAACGGATTGCACGTTCAGTTATCGGGAAAGCGCTTCATGATATCCCCCTTGAAGTGATCGGGGTAGAAGTCCTGTGATACACGTTGTCGGGCACACTGCCATTGATCACATCTCTGCCGTATCCCACCTGCCTGAACCCAACGCATCGGCCTCGGTGCTGGAGAGAAAGATCTACTATGGCGGGGGAGCAGCAAACATTGCTGCAGGCATCGCGATGCTCGGCGAAGCGGTGACCCTTGTCAGTGCGGTCGGCGGTGACTTTGCAAACAGCCCGTATGATCTCTGGATGGAAAAACTTGGCATCACCCGTGAGTTTTACCTTGTGGAGGATGCCAATACCGCAACGGCGTTCATGTTCACCGATCCCGGTTCTGACCAGATGACCTTTTTTGAATGGGGAGCTTCCTCTATCTTTGCCCGGGAATCTCCGCGGTCATACCCGATGGTACACATGGCGACCGCAGACCCGGAATATAATGTCCAGGTCGCCGAGAAAGCAGGTTTTTCCTCGTTTGATCCCGGCCAGGATCTTCACCGGTATACCCGGGAACACCTGGCCCGTATTTTTGCAGTTATCGATATTCTGGTTGCAAACCACCACGAGTATGCAGGGATGTGCCGGACGATGGATATGACTCATGACGATCTCATTGCCGGCCT
>CAZWTX010000020.1:0-8516 GCA_964637135.1 uncultured Methanospirillum sp.
TCGAAAATTCAAAGAGTTTTCAACGTTATATGAGGATCTCAACAGAGCCGAAATATCTGCAAACGGCTCGGGGTTAATGTCTATGACGTGATGGAGGGTGCCGGTCTGGATCATCGGATTGGCCGGTACTTCCTCAATGCGGGAGCTGGATTCGGAGGAAGTTGTTTTCCAAAAGATGTATCTGCCCTGATCAGTCTTGCCGAAGAAGTGGGTGAAACCCCTGTTCTTCTCCGTTCGGTTATCGCCGTGAATGAGAACCAGCCGCTCCGGATGCTGGATCTGGCACGGAAACGGATCGGGGATCTCCACGGAAAAAAGATCGCCGTGCTTGGGCTGGCCTTTAAGGATAATACCGATGACATCCGTGACTCCCGCTCGATCCCGGTCATTGAAGGACTCATAAAAGACGGGGCCATCGTATCTGCATTTGACCCGATGGCCATGGATCAGATGAAACGGATCTTTCCTTCCATCTCCTATGCCGGGTCTGCTTCAGAAGCACTGAAAGATGCTGACTGCTGTCTGGTGATGACCGAGTGGCCTGAATTTTCCCGGTTGTCTGATGAGTTTTCGCTTATGAAACAGCCCCCAGTCATTCTGGAAGGAAGAAAAATGATACCCCGCGATGATGTGGAAGGGATATGCTGGTAATATGACGGGAAAACCGGTTAACAAAGTGGTGATTCCGGCGGCAGGTCTTGGGACCCGTTTCCTTCCGATGACAAAAGCTCAGCCCAAAGAGATGCTTCCCGTGGTTGATAAACCGGTCATCCAGTACGTCGTCGAAGAAGCAGTCTCTTCAGGGATCGATGATATTCTCATCATCACCGGGAGAACCAAACGATCGATTGAGGATCACTTTGATCGGTGTCCTGAACTAGAGATGAAGTTTGGTCCCGATTCACAGAGTATCTATCATGATTCGCTCTCTACCCTCTCTTCATATCCGGAAATTCATTATGTAAGACAGCGAGAACAGCGGGGACTCGGTGATGCCGTCCTCCTTGCCGAAAAACACTGCAATGGAGAAGCCTTTGTCGTTCTTCTGGGGGATACCATCACCCTTTCCCCGCCCGGCCAACCAACCTGTACCAGCCAGATGGTTGCAGCCTATGAAAAGTATGGGAGATCCATTATCGCGGTGGAACCGGTTCCGGATTTCAAAATCAAGGATTATGGCATTATCGATGGAACGCCCATTGATGAAAAGACCTACCGGATTGTTGACATTGTTGAGAAACCGGCAGTGGCAGATGCTCCCTCAAACCTGGGAGCGATCGGATGCTACCTGTTCACCCCGGAGATCTTTGATCTGATAAGGGAGACCGGGAAAGGGCATGGCGGTGAGATTCAACTGACTGATGCCATCCGGAAACTGGATGAACCGATCGGGCTTATTACCAACTGTCGGCGGTATGACATTGGAGACAAGCTGGGCTGGATGAAAGCGTTTGTAGAATTGTCCCTGATGCGGGATGAATTCAGGGATGATCTGAAAGAACTTTTCAGGGAACTGACCGGAGATCAGAATGAATAACAAGGGAAAATCGGTTATCGAAGAAGGTATTGAGAAGGTACTCAAAGATACTGAAGATATTAATTATGATCAGAAACGGGTTCTGATAACAGGCGGTTCAGGGTTTCTCGGATCCTGGCTCTGTGATGTCCTCCTCAGGAAAGGAGCAGAGGTTATCTGCCTGGATAATTATGCATCAGGCAGGAAGGAGAATACCGATCATCTCTGCACGGTTCCGGGTTTTACCCGGGTGGATCATGATATCTCCACTCCCTATTCACCCTCTGAGCCGGTCGACCTGGTGATGCACCTTGCCTCCCGTGCCTCCCCCCTCGAATTCACCGATTATCCAATCCAGATTTTAAAATCCAATACCCTTGGGACGATGAATGCCCTGGGCATTGCAAAAAAATCTGGAGCACGGTTTTTATTCACCTCTACCAGTGAGATTTACGGTGAAGCACAGATCTTTCCGACTCCTGAAACATATCGTGGCAATGTCAACACTCTTGGAATCCGGGGGTGTTATGATGAAGCAAAGCGGGCCGGAGAGGCATTCTGTATGGCCTATCACCGTCAGCATCATCTGGATATCCGGATTGTCCGGATATTTAACACATATGGACCGCGGATGCGAAGTGATGGGCTCTATGGCCGGGTTATTCCCCGGTTCCTCGATCAGGCCAGGAATAATACACCTATCACGATATTCGGGGATGGATCCCAGACACGGAGTTTCTGTTATGTCACCGACCAGGTAACCGGGCTGTTAAAACTTGCCGGGTATGATGATATTGCCGGATCAGTGATTAATATCGGAAATCCTCTTGAGATGTCGGTTCTTTCTCTCGCGGAGAAAGTTATTGAGATCACGGATTCCAAGTCGACCATCAGTTATCATCCCCTTCCCCCCGATGATCCCTCACGCCGGTTCCCGGATATTTCAAAGGCTGCAGTGGTGTTGCAGTGGGAGCCGAAAGTGGATCTTGATTATGGCCTCCGGGCGATGATTGAAACATCCTAGTCATAGAACACCGGATTGAACACCATATTTTGAATTTCTAGTGTCCAGATATTGCGGTAAAAGTGTCTGACCCTATAATTTACACAACCGAATTCACCTGATACCGGTAAAAGGTACCATGCTAACGCTCCTTTTTTGCGGGTCATGGGAGGCCCTGCTGTACCGACTTCGCTCTCTTCAATGAGGGTTTGGGGGTTCACCCCTAATCCGGGTGGAATTGAATGTTTATTTATGTTTCATACCAGTATCAGCAGAAACACACGATTGGGATCTGTCCTCATGAAAGGGTTCACACGGATACATTGTCAGGTTTCTTTTCCCAGTCACCCATTCTTCATTGATATCTATGAGAATCGTACCAATGAGACGAGATATTCATCAGAAGGAAATGGTCCCGCAATCCGTGCCTGCCCTTTGATCTCTTGTTAATCTGTTCCATCAGATTGGTACTCCATATTCGTTTCCAATGCTCTCAGGGGAAGTGCTGATAGTGCCGGATATCGGTAAAATACCGCTCAACTGTCTCAACGGATGTATGGAAACCCCAATTCGCCAGACGTTAGAGATCTCATCCAGATTACCGTTAGTATCAAATAATGTTGTTTTAAAGAGAATCGGAACTCCGCTTGTCTCCTAACCGGAATAATCCTCATGATTATCCGAAGAAAGGGATCTGGCACCTCTGCCGACTGGCACCGGAAAGCCCTTCCAGAACTGATGACTGGATTCCTTTGTTTCCATCAGATATGACGAATTGGGCATCATTAAGCCACGCTCCTTCAGTTCTATAGAGAATAGCGAACCCTAGGCTAATAATCTTGAACATATAAGTTATTTAAATAGGCTATTGCACCAATGTGGGGTTAATCGCTATCCTCTATAAAGGATTTACAGCTCTTTTACGTACCCTGATGTTGTAATGCCAGGATTTCTCCAGAACACGGATTATCGCAGGGTTTTTAGGTTTTTTCGGTCAGGGAATTGTCTCTTTTCGCTCAAACCTTAAATAATATGATTGATATTAGTATGAAGTGAGAACCGAAAATATGGTCCGATATCTCTCATTCTTCTTTCTCCTGATTTTCATAGGGGGAATCATCCCTTCAGTTCCCGCGGATAATACCTCATCATCTGATGACCAGAATACCACGGGGATCATATCCCTATCTGATGATACCCTCCCGGCTGATTCTGTACAAAAGGGCAGTGAATCAGTATCTTCCCCGTCTCTGGAGCAATCAGAGAGCCCGGCTGAACATGGAACATCTCTTCCCTATGTGCCTGACCGGGTGATTGTCCAATATCGTACCGGTTTATCGTCAACGGGAGATTTCTCCATAATGGCAGCAGATGTAAATGCCGAGGTTGGAGCCGAAGTCATTGCAGGGGAAGATGAACTCGGAATCCAGGGACTGCAGGTGGTTGAACTTCAGGATAACCTGTCCGTGTCTGAAGCGATTGCATTGTATGAGTCCAATCCTTCTATTGAATATGCCGAACCGGATTATCTCCTGTATATCAGTGATCCGGTTCAGAATGAAGATAATACCACCCAGGAAGAGCCTTCAGGATTTGAAATCTCCGAAGAATCAGATGATACCAGGATCACTTCACTCACCCCGAATGATCCGTATTTTTCTTCACTATACGGGATGCAGAAGCTCCATGCACCAGATGCCTGGGAGTATTCGACCGGCTCATCTGACGTGATCGTAGCAGTTGTTGACACCGGGGTCGATTACACCCATCCGGATCTTGCCGCCAACATGTGGGTAAACAGTAATGAAATTCCGGCAAACGGCGTAGATGACGATGTAAACGGATATATTGATGATTACCGGGGGTGGGATTTTTACAATAATGACAATAATCCCGCCGATGATCACAGCCACGGTACCCATTGTGCAGGAACGGTGGGAGCAGTCGGAAACAACGGGATCGGGGTTGTCGGTGTCACCTGGAACGTCAGTATCATGCCCCTGAAATTCATGGGAGCAGGCGGTTCCGGCCCGACCAGTGCTGCGATATCAGCAATTAACTATGCCCGTATGGAAGGAGCAGATGTGATTTCCAACTCCTGGGGCGGAGATGATTACAGTTCAGCGTTGAAAACCGCGATTGACAACTCCGGGGCGGTTGTCGTCTGTGCAGCAGGGAATGATTATGGCCGTAATACGGATGTTAATCCCCAGTACCCCTCAGCGTACACGAGCAGTAACATCATTGCCGTGTTATCAACCGATTCCAGCGATTCTCTTTCAACCTTTTCGAATATCGGACCGACCTCGGTTGATCTCGGGGCCCCCGGAACAAGTATCTACAGCACCATTCCGGGAACCGGCTATGGATCCAAATCCGGAACCTCCATGGCAACCCCCCATGTTGCCGGACTTGCTGCCTTGGTGAAAGCCGAAAATAGTTCGCTTTCTGTTACCGAGGTGAAGGCATTGATCATGGATAACGTGGACCCCCTTCCGGCTTTAAGCGGAAAATGTCTGAAAGGAGGACGGATTAATGCATACAAAACGATGGCTGCTGTCCCGAGGCTCACCGCACGATTCTATGGTGTTCCCGGAGTTGAGGTATTTCCTCTGACGGTCCACTTTTTTGATGCATCAACCGGTAATCCGACACGATGGAACTGGAGTTTCGGAGATGAGACCGGCAATTCGACTGAACAGAACCCGATCCACGTGTATAATGAACCCGGTTCGTATACCGTCATCCTGACGGCGGAGGGATGAAATAATCACGGTTTCAGATGATTTTGGACTTCAGAGGATATCGATTAACCCATAACCCGGGGTCTGGAATATATATTCTGGCGTGAATATATCTATTCGAGAGGTTATTGCGCCAACGAAGGGTTAATCGCTACCCTCTAAAGGATGAAAAACGTTACAGGGATATCCCCTTACACCCTCTTATAGTCATCTTCGACCCGTTCGATATCATCTTCCTCAAGGTATTCACCGATCTGCACCTCGATCACTTCAAGCGGCACTTTTCCGGAGTTTCCCAGCCGGTGAATCTTTCCTGCCGGAACGTACGTCGACTCGCCCGGCCGCAGGAAGATCTCCTTCTCACCAAGCATTACATCAGCCGTGCCATGAACGACCACCCAGTGTTCACTCCGGTGATGATGGCGCTGGAGAGAGAGACGCCTGCCCGGATCGACGACAATCCGTTTGATCTTATACGCCGTTCCCTCCTCAAGTTCAAGGTAAGAACCCCATGGCCGGAAGACATGCCGGTGAATTTCAGTGATTGGATTGCCCTCCCGTTTGAGATCCTTAACAAGATCACCCACCTTCTCTGCCATATCCCGCCGGCAGACCAGGAGGGCATCATCCGTATCGACGACGATCGTGTCTTTGACCCCAATAAGGGCAGTAACCCGGTCTCCGGTGCTGACAAAGTTACCGGTTGATGCATACTGGTAACATGTACCGACATTCTCGGCATCGTTCTTCTCTGCCACCTCATACCAGGCAGCAAAATTTCCGAGATCGGTCCAGTTTGCATGAAGCGGAACAACAACTACCTGTTTTGACAATTCAAGAAGTCCGTAATCAATTGAGATCGACGGAATCGTATCATAGTCCGGATTTCCGGTGCTGCAGATTCCGGCAATTTCGGGCTGGAATTTCTGAAGTTCCTCCTGAAACACCGGTACCGAAAAGAGGAACATACCGCTGTTCCAGAGATACCCTGACGAAACATACCGGACAGCAGTCTCTGCATCAGGTTTTTCCCTGAATTCCCTGACATGATACCCCGGGGAAAGCGCCTCCCCCGGAGCAATATAACCATAGCCGGTATGCGGAGAGGTCGGCGGGATGCCGAAGGTGACCAGATGATGTATGCCAAGCGGGAGGGCTGCCGTAATCTCTTCCACAGCAGACGGGCCCAGGAGATGATCGCTTGGAAACACCACGACACAGGCTTCAGGATCAGCAGTCCTGATCTGTGAAACTGCCCACGCAATTGCAGGTAGGGTGTTCTTTCCTTCGGATTCGGAGAGTATGAAATTATCGCGGACCGGGAATCCAAGCTCCTCGATCTGGTCACAGGCAAGGAACCGGTGAAGTTCATTTGTAACGACCAGAATCCGTTCTTCTCCCGACAAGGCAACTGCCCGCTGATATGTTTTCTGAAAGAGTGAATTTTCACCATCAACCTGGAGAAACTGTTTTGGATAGTGCGTCCGGGACAGAGGCCAGAGCCGGGTTCCCACCCCTCCTGCGAGAATGACGGTATATAGCGAAGACATCTTATATACATTGTTCAATCTCCGTTCATCAAACCACCGACAGGAGATAATAAGGGAACACACACTGACATCTGTTGCAGGTTGTTATGAGATCTTTCTGGCTCATCCTCATCATTCTCCCTTTTCTGGTACTATGCGGGTGCATGGACACCGGACAGACAAACCCTCCTGAAGTGATACCCGGTCCGTCAATCATTGATATCGAAGATATCGCAGCGAGCAGCAGTGAGTTCACCCTGAAGGATTCACTTGGCCGCGATGTATCAGTTCCCCGGAATGTAACCTCGGTTCTCTGCTCAGGTAACGGATGTATGCGCTATCTCTCCTATCTTCAGGCGACGGATATGGTCTCCCGTATCGACCGGGCTGAACATGATTTTGCAGATATCGCCCAGGTACCATACCTTCTTGCTAATCCGTTTCTCCAGCATATCCCTGCCCAGGATCCCCCGCTGACACCGGCCCAGATCCAGAACCTTCCCGTCAGGCCGGGAGTTATCATCCTTATCAACCAGACCGGGCTGTTCCAGCCTGATGAACTGGAAGAACTGACCGGGGTTCCAGTCCTGGTGCTGCAGGAAGGGGATCTGGCGGACGGAAGAGATCAGATGGATTATACCCTTCGAGTGATGGGGCTCATCCTGAACCGGAGTGACCGGGCCGAAGAAGTGATCCGGTTTTTTGATAAACTGACCGATAACCTGCAGAACAGGGTCTCTACAATCGCAGAGTTTCAGCACCGGGATGCATATATCGGAGGCATACCGGCTGACGGGAAAGCGCCTCTCTCATCCACAGACCCGGCATATATTCCCTTTTCCCTTGTCGGGGTGATAAACCTGGCAGCATCGGATAATCTCCCTCCCTCGGTCCGGGTATCAGGCCAGCTCCCGGATTCAGCGATCAGGAAGATCTCGCCGGATGCCTTTTTTGTTGATCTCTCTACAATGCAATTTAAACCGGCTGGAACTGAAGAATTTGAGAAAGACTCTGACTGGTCTGAGATGGCTGCCATCAGGGAGGGAGAGGTGTACGGCCTCCTGCCGGCAACCCTGATCGGAAGAAACCACGAGATTGACCTGATCAATGCGTACAAGGTGGGGAAAGTGCTCTATCCCGAGAAATTTACCGATGTGGATCCAGAAGTCATGGCTGACTATATCCTCGCATTCCTCTACGGACGACCGTTATATGACCAGATGAACCAGGCGTTCAACAACATGGCCCTGTCACGACTTCCCGTATTCTGATATTCACGGGTAAATCAAAAGGATCACATTTTTTCCCGTGCCTGCAATCAGGGCATCACTTTTTTCATTGAAAAATACAAGACGAAAAATGAACAGTGCCAACAAAAGAATATGGGCTCGCTGAGATTCGAACTCAGGATCTCCGCCATGTCAAGGCGACGTCATAACCAGCTAGACCACGAGCCCCGGTTGTGCCTTACAATGTAGCACCCGGTCGCATATATACACTTTGATTCAGTATGAAAACGGGGTTATATTCTGGCAAATTTTGCCATATAGATTCCCGGCATCCCACGGATCGCTTCCATGACATCATTCGGTACATCGCTGTCCACGTTGAGGACCATAATCGCCTCTTCCCCTGCCCTGAATCGTCCAACCTGCATTCCGGCGATGTTAATATTCGATTCACCAAGGATGGTGGATGCCCGGCC
This sequence comes from uncultured Methanospirillum sp., assembly GCA_964637135.1. Classification (GTDB taxonomy): domain Archaea; phylum Halobacteriota; class Methanomicrobia; order Methanomicrobiales; family Methanospirillaceae; genus Methanospirillum. The sequence continues at coordinate 8,498 of CAZWTX010000020.1, forward strand.
GATTACCCCGGGTTTATCC
>CAZWTX010000020.1:8526-46275 GCA_964637135.1 uncultured Methanospirillum sp.
AGGTGACGGGAGATGATGACTGCTCCTTCAGGAACCATGTCCATCGTGTATCCGCTGATGGAGACGATCCGCGCGCCGCCCTTGTACATCACAGAACCGCTGATGCTGATCTCGCCCTTATCGGTGAACACTTTCAGGGTGATCAGGTTGCGATATCCGGACGATTCTTCGGTCATGGTTTCAGCAACGGAAATTCCCCGGTCTTTTGCAATAAATGAAGCATTGACCATGTTCACCGGCGTCCGGAGGATCGGGTCAAGAAGCCCCTTGAGTGCCATCAGGGTGACGAGTTTCGTGGAATTTCCGATGGAGGAGAGATCGCCGCCATAGGTCATCTCAACCTTCTGCATCTTTCCTTCCAGGATCTGGACTGCAAAGCGCCCCATCTTCTCGGCAAGCGTTGCATAGGGCTCAACGACTTCATGCTGCTCGGCCGGAATGATCGGCGCATTGACCACGTACTTTGCATCCTGTCCGTTCAGGACATCAAGGCACTGGTACGCGATGGAGATGGCAACATTCTTCTGTGCCTCCACGGTACTCGCGCCGAGATGTGGTGTCAGGACGATCCCCGGAATCCCGATAAGCGGACAGTTCTTCGGAGGTTCTTCTTCGAAGACATCAATTGCTGCCCCGGCGACTTTCCCAGCCTTAACTGCATCGGCAAGTGCCTGTTCATCGATGATGCCGCCTCTCGCACAATTGATGATACGCACCCCGTCTTTCATGGTGGCAATGGACTTTTCGTTAATAATGTGCCGGGTCTCCTTGATCAGCGGCGTATGGACGGTTATGATATCTGCCTGTCTGAACAGATCCTCAAGGGACATGGATGTGATGCCCATCTCGGCGGCTTTCTCGCTACTGATGAACGGATCATACCCGATGATCCGTGCATTGAAGGATGATGCCCGCTTTGCAATCTCGCGCCCAATTCTTCCAAGCCCGACAATACCAAGGATCTTTTCATTCAGTTCAACACCCATGAACTTGGACCGTTTCCATTCCCCGGCCTGCATTGATGCATTCGCCTGGGGAATATTCCGGCAGAGAGAAAGCATCATTGCCATGGTATGTTCGGTCGCGGCAAGGGTATTACCTTCAGGTGCATTGGCAACGATGATTCCCTTGCGGGTGGCAGCATTCATATCGATATTATCGACGCCTGCACCGGCCCTGCCGATGAACTTCAGTTTCTTTCCGGCTTCGATGACCCGTTCGGTAACCTGAGTTCCCGACCGCACGAGGAGGGCATCGTAATTGTCTATTGTCGCGACGAGCTCATCTTCTGAAAGGCCGGTCTGGATGTCGACCATTACCTTCTCCCGCAGGATTTCAATCCCTTCTTCAGCGAGTTCGTCACTCACAAGAACGTTAAATGTCACAGTACCCTCTATTAGGTCTGCGGAAGATGTCTTGATAGTTCCCTGTGGGGATCAAAAAAAACAGAATAATTACCGCTCAAAGAGAGCGGTCTGAACATCCCGGTCGACGATCGTGACACACCGGGTGTCAGATATCTCGTTTTTAATCTCCACCGGGTAGCAGCCGGTCAGGCACCCGAGGCAGAGATCATGGGCAGGTTTACCAACCGCCGTTACAAGGGCCGGAAGAGAGATGTAATGGAGACTTGTTGCCGTGATACTTTTCCGGACTTCCTCAACATCCTTGTCACTCCCGATAAGTTCGCTTCTCGTGGGCATGTCGACGCCAAGATAGCAGGGTGCCTTGATGATCGGGGATCCGATTCTCATGTGGATATCCCGTGCACCGGCATCACGCATGATCTCGATGATGCGGCGCGAGGTTGTGCCCCTCACGATCGAGTCATCCACGAGAACGATCGATTTCCCTCTCAGATGATCTGGAATCGGGTTGAGTTTCATCCGTACCGCCCGTTCCCGTTTCTCCTGGGTTGGCATGATGAATGTCCGCCCCATGTACCGGTTCTTTATCAGGCATTCCATAAAGGGAATGTTTGATCGTTCGGAGAACCCGACGGCATATGCAGTTCCGGAATCCGGAACCGTACATACCGCATCTGCGGTTACCGGTTCCTCATCAAATATAGTCGATCCAATCTTCCGTCTGACGTCATATACCAGGGATCCGTCAATGTACGAGTCTGAACGGGCAAAATAGATGTACTCAAAGACACAGTGGCCCTTCTTCTCCGCGACAGCAATCTGCCGGGTTCTGACCGTTTTTCCGCTGATGTGAATCATCTCACCGGGAAGAACATCCCGTTCAAAAGTTCCGGAGAGGGCGTCAATGGCAACGCTCTCGGACGCAATGATGTATCCGTCATCGACCGTTCCAAAACAGAGCGGCCGGATCCCGTGAGGATCGCGGAATGCATAGAGATCCCCGTCACACATCATGACGACCGAGTAGGAGCCTTTCAGGCATTCCATACATTTTCGCACGGCATCCTCGATCGTTCCGCCACTTCGTACCGATTCAGTGATAATTTTTGAGATGATTTCGGTATCAGAGGTGGACCAGAAGATCTGTCCCTTGTCTTCGAAGTAGGTTCTCAGTTCCCGGTAATTGACCAGATTCCCGTTATGGGCGATCGCAATGACATGTCCGCGATACGTGAAGAGAAACGGCTGGATATTTTCAGGCCGCCTCTCCCCGGTTGTCGGGTACCTGACATGCCCGATCCCCACCGTTCCGGTCAGGGAAGCAAGTGTTGACTCGTTAAAGACTTCTGCTACAAGGCCGTTTCCTTTATGCTTGGAAACACCGGTTCCGTTATACGTGGCAATCCCTGCGCTTTCCTGCCCGCGATGCTGGAGGGCATACAGCGCGTAGTACAAAGAAAAAGAGACGTCGGACGTTGAACTGATGCCAACGATCCCACACATGATTAATGCGTTGCTACCTGTGGTCTCTTGTTAATCCAGCGGTATGAACGCATTCGTGAGGTCCGGCCAAAGCCGCATGATGAACAGATTTTATGGCGTTTATGGTACGACATCTTCCCGCATCTTCTACAGGTCAGATGAGTCTGCGTCTGTCGCTTTCCACGTGATGGAGTTCCTTTTGACATAATTAATTACCTCTTATTGTGGGTTTGGAGAGATGTAAATGACGTTATCGCCACGAATAATCAGGGTACCGATGCTCAGGACCTTTCCGTCCACTACCTCTTCGGCCTTGTCAAGGACGAGGTTCATGTGGACGTCATATCCCTGGAGAACTCCTTTAATCTCCCGTCCGCCCTTGAGAGATACCAATACCGGTTGCCGATTCAGGACCTGATCTAAAATATCCATAGGTCTTTTGGTCATATTACTACCCTGCACTACTCGAAATGAGTGAATAAATTGCGCGTGGACTGCACTTAAACATACCTGTCCGATCTCAGGGTTCAATCAGGGTGAAGAAGAATCCTTCTTCCTGACTGATCCGTCTGCTCGCTCTCAGATATGCTGCAGGATATGGTATCTGTTGCGGAGAGAGCAACTGGCACCGTGGAGTATAAGCAGCAGGGTAAACAACTTAGCATCAGACCTATGGGGAAACTGACTGCAAAACGCCGCCATTCTATACGGAAGTCACAGGTAGGATCCATTATTGATGCCCTCCGCAAAGAGATCGGATCATCAGCCGATCTTTTTACCGGAAAGATGTTTGAAGTCATAGAAACCGGGGAGGACCTGCATCTGTACCTTGTCGATAAGCAGCCATACCTGCTTGAGATGTCGGAGGTTATCTTTCCAAGCCTTCGTGGCGCTCTTGCAAAACCATTTCCCGAGCGCCGGGTTACGGTGGACATGGGGGCCGTCTCTTTCGTCATCAACGGGGCTGATATCATGCGTCCAGGGATCACCTCGGTCTCGCCTGACGTAAAGGCAGGCAGGCCGGTTCAGATAGTTGACGAGCGTCACCAGAAACCCCTTGCCCTGGGAATCGCCCAGTATGACGCTGAAGAACTCATGGCTCTCGAGAAAGGGAAAGGAGTGAAGACCTATCATTACGTCGGTGATGAGATCTGGACAATCGAACTCTGATCCCTGAAACAGGGCTGTGAGTGCCCGGAAAACCAGCATCTTTAATACATCTGACAGAAAAGGTTCTTCATGGGACTTCGTGACCTTCTCTTCGGTAACAAGGATGTCGGTGACCCCGACCAGTATAAAGAACTCCCCCTGAAAGATTTCGAGCTCAGTGAGAGCCCTGCCCTTCTGGTCAAGATCGCAACCGTTACCGGTCTTCGCGAGAGCCAGATCGTGAAGGATCAGATATACGACGGAAATATCGTGATAGTGGATATTACCCGGCTAAAACTGGATAAGATCAACTATGAGCGGGTCATGAAAGACTTCTACCAGGTTGCACGCGATGTCGACGGGGATATCGTCGGACTTGGTGACCAGCAATACGTGGTCATATGCCCGCGGAATGTCAAGATCTCACGGGATCGTATCGGTGGCGGAGCATAAGATTCGTCAGGAGGTCAGCGGATCCTGTCCGGCCTGCGGAGACGATATCAACTACCTCTATGAGACAGAACATATCCCATACTTTTCTGATATCCTGATCATCACCTGTTCCTGTCAGTCATGCGGGTACCGGTTCTCCGATGTTCAGTGTCTCTCAACGAGTGAGCCGGTGATCTACACGCTTGAGGTAACCTCGGAGGAGGATCTCAACTCGCGGGTGGTCAGGAGTACCTGCGGAACGATAACGATCCCTGAACTCGGGGTGGAGATCACACCCGGTCCCGCGTGCGAGGGGTTTATCTCTAATGTCGAGGGGGTGCTCAGCCGGGTGGATCATGTCCTCGACGGTATCCTGATTGACGGGGACCCGGACCAGAGGATGAAAGCGATCCGGCTGAAAGAACAGATCGTGAACATTATCGCAGGAAAAGAACGAATGACCCTGATTATTGATGACCCTGCGGGAAATTCACTGATTGCATCTGAACGGGCGAAAAAAGAGACGTATGAGCCTTCTTCTCAATCCTGACCGGTAAAGGGTTCACCATTCAGGAAAACGCCTGGCTCCCCGGTGACCTCACCGACGACTTTTGCATCAGGGTACCCATCAATAACCGCGGAGACATGCTCCGGTGCAGTGACACATACATACCCCATACCCATGTTAAAGGTCCGGTACATCTCGTAATCAGAAATATTCCCCGATTCCTGCATCCACCGGAAGATCTCGTGAGAAGGAAGCGGATCATCAATCGAGAATCCATATCCTGAGAGCCGTGTCAGGTTCAGAAGCCCGCCGCCGGTGATATGGCACATGCCGTGAATACTGGTTTTTCCGGCAAGTTCTGGAATCCCGGCATAGATACGGGTCGGCATGAGAAGGGTTTCCCCGAATGTCTTTCCGCCGGACAGGGTATCGTCATAGGAAGCATACTCCTTCACCAGTTTCCGTGCCAGGGTAAGGCCGTTACTGTGAATGCCTGAAGACGGGATCCCGATGATCCGGTCGCCTGGAGCGATCTTCCCGCCGGTGATCACCCGGTCTCTCTCAGCGATCCCGAGGCATGCTCCTGCGAGATCCAGCCCGGTGACGAGCCCTTTCAGGGTCGCGGTCTCTCCGCCGATGATCGAGATGTTTGCCTGCCGGGCTCCTTCGTTCAGTCCCCTGCCGATCTGTTTCATCTGGTCAATCGAGAGAGCAGACGTGGCTATGTAATCGACGAATGCGACCGGTTCGAGATTCATAACATACAGGTCATTGACGTTCATCGCGATGCAGTCGATTCCGACCGTGGTCCAGTCTTCCAGTTCATCAGCGATGAGCATCTTGGTACCGACCCCATCAACTGCCAGTGCGAGAACGTACTTTCCAAAGGTGATAAATCCGGCAAAATGCCCGATTTCAGATGCCATTGGGTAATCGCCGGTTCGCCGAAACGTCAGCTGGGAGACCAGGGCTTTTACTGCCTGTGCCTCGAGTGAGATATCGACTCCCGCTTCGCGGTATGCATCCCGCTTATTTTCCCGGTTCATGTACATTCCTCGCCGTTCTGAGAGAGTTTAAACTCATCATGCAGGATTTTCACCGCACGCGGACCATCCTCCTGTTTTACAACAAAGGAGATGTTCACCTCTGAGGAACCCTGGGAGATCATCATGATGTTGATCCCCTCACGCCCGAGTGCAGCAAACGTCCGTCCTGCCGTCCCGGCCGTCCCTGCCATGCCTGATCCAACTACGGCAACGGCACAGATGTTCCGGTTCTCGGAGATGTCCTTGACGACACACCGCTCCTTCAGCGGACTTAATGCCTCCATGGCATTCTTTACCTGGCTCTCCTCGATGATGAGGGTGATGTTGGCTTCCGAGGAACCCTGGGAGATCATCATGACGTTGATCTGGTGATCGGCAAGAAGGGAAAAGATCTTCCTGGCAACTCCCGGCCGGCCGATCATCTGGGCTCCGGTGATGGCAATTGCGGCTACCTTGTCAATGAAGGTGATCGCCTTAACAACTCTCGTCTCCCTGATGTCTCCGCCCTGGATACAGGTACCCGGGTACTCCCTGTTGAAGGTGTTTTTGACCCAGACGGGTATCTGCTTCTGCATTGCCGGTTCGATTGAACGGGAATGCATCACTTTCGCACCAAAGTAGGAGAGTTCCATGACCTCGATATAGGAGATCCGGGGTATGACCCTCGCTTCCTTCACGAGGCGGGGATCGGTGGTCATGATCCCGTCGACATCAGTCCAGATCCAGATCTCATCAACGGTCAGGGCAGCTCCGAGAATAGCCGCTGTATAGTCTGATCCGCTCCTCCCAAGGGTCGTGACAACCCCGTTCTCCGTGCATCCCATAAAACCCATCACCACCGGAACAGAATGTCCGATGAGGGGTTCTAAACGGCTGCGAATCCGCGATTCCCCGGCTGGCAGGGCAATGGCGTCACCATGATTGGCAGTGGTCAGGATTCCGGCCTCGCACCCGTCAAGGACGAGGGAGGAGATCCCCTGCTGCCGGAGAGCTGCACTGAAAACCGGGGCATTCAGGCGTTCTCCGAATGATATGATATAATCCCGTGACCGGTGAGTCAGTTCGCGGAGATGGTAAATTGCATAGAGAAAATCACGCAGGTTTTCTATTCTCCGCGTGATGATCTCACTGGTTTCCGGGTAATAATCCGGAGCAACCTCTTTGAGTGTTTTCAGGTGACTTTCCGTCAGGTACTCGACAAGCCCGGTGACTTCTTCTCCGTCGCGGGAATGGATCATCTTCTCGGCAACCTCGATGATACGGTCCGTCACGCCGCGTTGTGCTGAGACGACGACCACCATCCGGGTGCCCTTTGCATGGTGACCGGACACGATCTCCACTGCCTGCCTGACTGCCTGCGGGTTCTGTACAGAAGTCCCCCCGAATTTCATTATCAGTTTCATTGTCGCCAGAGCTTCCCGTGTTCCTCTTTTATCTCATGTTAGCGCGCACTCTACTAATAAGATGCAGATCAAGGAGATCATCACCGGTCATGTCCTGATCATCGGCAGTGGCGGCTCCGGTGTCAGGGCTGCCATCGAGGCCTCTTCTCACGGCCAGGTCGTGCTCGTATCCAAGACCATTGCCGGCAAGGGAGGATGCACGATCATGGCAGAGGGCGGATATAACGCCGTTCTCTGTGGGGATGACTGTACTGACGATCACTTTGCCGACACGATGAAAGGCGGAGCCTGGCTGAATGATCCGGCCCTTGTCCGGATCCTCGTTGACGAGGCCGGTTCGCGGATGGAGGATCTTATCTCCTGGGGGGCGGTTTTTGACGTGACCGAAAACCGGACCATCTGCCAGCGGCCGTTCGGCGGGCAGTCCTTCCCGAGAACCTGTTATGCCGGCGACCGGACCGGGCATGAGATGATGGTAACCCTGATGGAGCGGCTCGCAGCAACGGATGTCAGAGTCTGTCACGAGATCTCGATTGTGGATCTCATCATTGACAACGGCCGGGTTTCCGGGGCGCTCGGTCTTGACCGAGATGGAGCCCTGATCGTCTTCCTTGCCGATGCAACGATCCTTGCCACCGGTGGGGGAACGAGGGTATACGATATCTCAACGAACTCGATGAGCGGGACCGGAGACGGTTATGCCATGGCATACCGGGCAGGGGCAGAACTGATTGACATGGAGCAGATCCAGTTTCACCCGACCGGAGCTGTGTACCCGTGGGATTCGAGAGGAAGACTCGTGACCGAGGCAGTTCGTGGTGAAGGAGGCGTTCTTCGCAACGCCCTCGGTGAGCGGTTCATGGCACGGTACGACCCGGTAAAGATGGAACTCTCTACACGGGATGTCGTGGCCCGGGCCTGTGCCACCGAGATCAATGAAGGAAGAGGAACAGAACACGGGGGAGTGTGGCTTGATGTGACACACCTGCCCGCAGAACAGATCGAAGAACGGCTGCCGATGATGCTTGAACAGTTCCTCACCTATGGCGTGGATATCAGGGTCCAGAAGATGGAGGTGGCTCCGACCGCCCACCACATTATGGGCGGGGTCAGGATGGATACCCGGTGCAGGAGTACGGTTCCCGGGCTCTTTGTCTGCGGCGAAGTCGCCGGCGGTGTTCACGGGGCAAACCGGCTCGGAGGAAACGCCCTTGCCGAGACCCAGGTCTTCGGACAGCGGGCCGGAGCATTTGCGGGAGCAGAACCGGTTCGGGAAAAAACCGTTCCGGCTTCTGTCGAGGGAATGTGTGGCACCCTGGCCGGCTATGATTCCGGGGATACTCCCCCGTCGGTCGTGAAGAACCAGCTTAAGGAAGCGATGTGGAAAGGTGCAGGAATCTTCAGGACCAGAGACGGGCTGAGGAACACACTTCGTGAGATTCACCGGCTGGAATCCATGCGGCTCAAAGCCGTCCCGCCGTCCGGGTATGCAGACTGTGCGGTAACACGCAATATGCTCACCACGTCCCGTCTCATTGTCGAATCTGCCCTTGCCCGCGAGGAGTCACGGGGAGCCCATGTCAGAACCGATATCACCCAGACCTGGGACAATTCGAATTCTCCGTTCGGTCATACCAGGACTGATATAACCGGCACCATCCTTGAACGAAAGGAGGCAGCATGATTCACCTGAACGTCAGAATTTCCCGGTATGATCCGGCATCAGGTAGGCCTGCTGAACTCGTCCCGTATGAAGTTGATGTGGCTGAGGGAGCGAGAGTACTCAATGTACTCGAGATGATCCGGGAGACACAGGATCCGACTCTTGCCTTCCGGTGGAGTTGTCGAGCCGGCCAGTGCGGGAGTTGTGCCGTGAAAGTGAATGGTGAGCCGGCTCTTGCCTGTACGGCTGAAGCGACCGACGGGATGATCATTGAGCCGCTTGACCTCCCGGTGACTCGCGATCTCGTGGTGGATCTCGTCTCCGGCATCAACGATATCCCCCGCCTGAACTCGTGTACCTGCGGGGTAATCCCGGAACGAGAGGCTGTTCTCGCGATAAAACCGCTCCGCGACTGTATTGAGTGTCTCTCCTGTCTCTCGGTCTGCCCGGCGATCAGGGTTACTGAATTTACCGGTCCGACGGCGATGCGGGCGCATATGCGTATCGCCCTGGACCCCCGGGAAGACCGGCGGGATATCACCGATGCAATCCGTGATGGACTCTTCACCTGTACCAGTTGTAACCGGTGCTGGCGGGTCTGTCCGAAGGCAATCGAGATCCCAGGCAAGGCAATCGAGAAACTTCGAGAAATCGCAAACCGGAATGGCCTGACTCTCCCCCGCCACCAGGAAGTCGCCGAACTGGTCAGGACAACCGGCAGGAGTGTTCCTCCCACCGGGGACATCTTTCTTGACGGCATGCCGGAGGTTATCGAGCCATACGGGGAAGTGAAAGGTGAGGTCGGCTTCTTTGTCGGATGCTTGTTTAATGCCCGGCTTCCCGACCGGGCACGGGATATGATCGAGGTGATGCGGCATGCGGGAATCCGGGTGATCATCCCGCAGGATCAGGTCTGCTGCGGCTCTCCCCTGATTCGGACCGGACAGACATCTTTCCTTTCTGAATTGCAGGAGAGGAACATCCGTGCGTTTACCTCACGCGGGATCGGGACGGTGATGACGATGTGCGCCGGATGCGGGGCTACCCTGAAACATGACTATGAGACGCCTTTCGAGGTCAGGGATGTCACCGAGATCCTGACCCGGTATGGCCTGCCCCCTCACCGGAAGCTTCCGGTAACAGCAACATACCATGATCCCTGCCACCTCATGAACGGACAGCAGATAACCAGGGAACCCCGGGAGATCCTGAAGGGGGTTGTTGACACCTTCATTGAGATGCCTGCTCACTGCTGCGGATCCGGCGGCGGAGTGAAATCGGGGCTTCCCGAGGAGGCAGCTGCCCTTGGTGAACTGAGACGGGAGGCGATCCGGAAGACCGGAGCTGATGTGGTGGTTACCATCTGCCCGTTCTGCGAGTACCATATCCAGGAACACACAGATAAACCGGTGAAGAACCTCATGACCCTTCTTGCCGAATCCTTCACGGCTGACAATTCCTGATCCCTGATGGCAAGACGGACCGAAGAAGAGGTGATATCGTTTATCCGGGATTTTTCCCCTGCCCTGGATGAATCCGGACAGCGGAACCTGAACCCCCGGAGAAGAACGATCCTGGACGAGATCAGGGCCGGGGAAGGTCTGGTTACCCGGTATACAAATGAATTCTGGACCTCACGGCAACGCCAGGCAAACAGGCTCCATGAAATATCCTACCGTGCCTGTTTCAAGCCCCAACTTCCTGCTTTTTTCATCGGACTCCTGACCAGTCCGGGGGACCGGGTGTATGATCCCTTCTCCGGCCGGGGAACCACCGCGATAGAGGCCGGGCTCCTTGGCCGGCGGGTGGCAGCGAACGATGTCAACCCGCTCTCCCGCATCATCACAAAACCCCGGCTTACCCCCCCGGACCTTGCTGCGATCAGATCACGGCTGCTCACCATCGGAGATACAGATACCGGTGATCCAGGCATTGATCTCACGATGTTTTACCACCCTGATACGCTCAGGGTGATCCTCTCTCTCCGGACCTACCTTCTTGAACGGGAGGCAGACGGGACGCTGGACACGGTTGATGAATGGATCCGGATGGTCGCAACAAACCGGCTGACCGGCCATTCATCAGGTTTTTTCTCGGTATACACGCTCCCGCCGAACCAGGCAGTGTCCCCTGACCGCCAGATCCGAATCAACGAACTGCGAAACCAGACTCCCCCGTACCGTGATGTCCGGGAGATTATCCTCAAGAAGAGCCGATCCCTTCTCCAGGGACTTGATACACATCATCGGGCCATGCTGAAAGAGATATCAGGATCTGCCATTTTCTCCACCGCAGATGCACGAGTCACACCTGAAATTCCTGATGCCTCCATCCGCCTGACGGTCACGTCCCCCCCGTTCCTCGACGTTGTCCAGTATGCCGGAGACAACTGGCTGCGATGCTGGTTTAACGGGCTTGATGCAGCAGGGATAAGCAGCCGGATCACCATGTCCCGGCGGCTTGCAGACTGGGAAGCGGTGATGGGATCGGTCTTTTCAGAACTCTGGCGGGTGACTATGCCTGACGGATGGGTGGCATTTGAGGTTGGCGAGGTGAGAAAAGGATCTGTCCGGCTTGACGAACACGTAGTTCCGCTCGGCGAGAAAGCGGGATTCACCTGTGTCGGGATCGTTGTCAACCGGCAGGACTTCACGAAGACGGCAAATATCTGGGGGGTTGAAAATATGAACGGGGGGACAAACTCAAACCGGATTGTCCTGTTTCACCGGGAACCGGAAAATTAATGAGATATCAGGTAATCAAACGCCGCTAATGCAGCTTTCGCCCCTTCCCCGGCAGCGATGATGATCTGCTTTCCCGAGATAGCGGTCACATCACCCGCGGCAAAGATGCCCGGTGCACTCGTGTGGCAGTTGATATCGATCTCTATCTCTTTCTGATCATTCAGTTTCAGAAGTCCCTCAAGGAATGCGGTGTTCACAGCCCATCCGATCTCAGCAAATAATCCCTCAAGGGCTATCTCTTTCGTTTTACCGGATTCCCGGTGCCGGATCGTGATACCGGTCAGCCGGTCGGTTCCATGAAGGGCGGTGACTTCAAATCCGGAATGAAGGGTCAGGTTTTTGAGGTTCGGGATCTGTTCCCGGTAACAGGAATCGCACGACAACTGGCTCCGGTAGATGAGGTGAACTTCCCGTGCAATCTTCGCCATCTCAATGGCGGTCTGAATTGCCGAATTGCCGCCGCCTACCACGGATACAATCTTGTCCCGAAAGAGCGGGCCGTCGCAGGTGGCACAGACCGATAGTCCCCTTCCAAGGAACTCCTCTTCCCGTTCTACGCCGAGTTTCTTCGGCTCTTTTCCCTGTGCCAGGATGACGGTCTTCGCTGAAAACTGTTTTTCGGCCATGGTTTTTACCGCAAATCCACCGCTGGCCGGATAGAGCGAGATGATCCTGTCAAGTTCGATCTGGATGTCCTGTTTGCGGACCTGTTCCTCGAAGAGTTTCATCAGGTCATCACCGGTGATCATCCGGTATCCCATGTAATTCTCGATATTCCAACTCTCGAGAGCCTGACCCCCGATATTTTCAGAAATTACCAGTGCTTTTAGGTTTTTTCTGGCACAGTACAGGGCAGCGGTCAGTCCGGCAGGACCGGCACCGGCGATGATGACATCATAGAGATCATTCCCGGTATCGGATCCGAAGATTTGTTTCAGCCGGTTTGCATCAAATCCAACGATAACCTCATCATCAACGATAATCACCGGTACGCCGTACTGGCCGGAGCGTTCCACCATCTCCTTGGCAGCCTGCCGGTCAATCCCGACATCAATACTCCGGTACCGGACGTTGTACCGGTCAAGAAATGCTTTCGCTAATCGGCAATAGGGACAGTTCTGGGTTGAATAGACCGTGACCTGCGTCGGCATAGATGTGTATATGGCATGGTTCCAAAAAAAGGAATGGGGTGCTTATTAACCGCCTTATTTCCTGCGAAGCAGGAGGTATCCGGCGCCGAGAGCAATAGCAGGGAGCATGAGGCCTGCCGGTGACTTCTGTGTCGGTTCACCGTCAGGAATTTCTGGAACAACGCCGGTCTGGGATGGCGTGATGGATGCATCGATTGAACCTCCCGTCCCGGGAGCAAAGGTGAGATCCAGCTTCTGTGATTCCCCCGCCCAGAGTTTAACCTTCTCAGCTGCCTGGAGGTCTCCTATCCAGAAAGTGATGTAAGACCCGATCTGGTTCTCCTCCCCGTTCACGACAAGCCGGTGATCGAAGGTTGCAGGTCCGCCATATGCACCGGCCTTCTCCGTGGTGATGTTACCGACAACCGTCCCATTGATCTTCGCCACGATCTCGGTCCCTGCCGGGGAAGGGGTTCCGTTCATCATGACAGAACCATGGAATTCATACGGGAGCGGGGGGATTGCATTCACTCCTGCCACAAGGGCAAGAACCGTTAAAAAAACAAGGCAAAGTCTGAAATTCATCTCTTCTTTCTCCTCTCCTATTCAGATGTACATTGCGGGTGAATAAATAAAATTGGTTTTGGCCCGGCTACACGCCGAGGGTGCCCGGGCTGCTCAGGTACACCCAGTACCCGAAACCTGGCTGAAGGAGGGTCTGAGCCGGATCCCCGCCGGCTCCCCTGATGACTGCTGACCGATACTGCTGGGATGGTGCATCAAACCCGATGGCATATGTCCATCCGGTGAGAGGAGAGAGAATACTGTCTGCCTGAACCGGTGTTGCCGAGGGAATGGCCAGGGTATTCCATCCGGCCGGATAGTTCTTCGGTGATCCCGCTCCCGCCATCTGTACCGGGATAGAGAGAGACCCGGTGGAGTAGATCCAGTATGCTGCCATCTTCGTCAGGGGTTCATCCTTTCCCACCGTCTGCCAGCCGGTATTCGGATCATACCTGAGTACAGAATGTCCCCCAGACGGTACATTGCCAAATATTGCCGCGGTATCTGAACCAGGGGCCGGTTGAAGGGAGAATCCGATGAAGTTCCATCCGGTAACCAGGGAAATGATCACCTCTCCGGTCATGCTGTTCTCATTTGTCGGAACCGGCGACGGAACCAATGTGGGAACCGGGGTCGGGGTAATGATTTCAGTCGGGACTGCCGTGGTCGGAACCGAAGTCGGCACACTGGTCGGTTCAGCGGTCGGAGCCGGTGGTTCGGATCCACCGCCGACGGTTACCGTTCCCACTGTTCCCTGTATTTCAACAGGATTTCCACTGTCATCATCAACTTTGCTTGCGGTGATGGAGAGGGCTGTTGATCCTGCTGCTTCCCCACGGATAGTAAGGGTTGCAAGAGCAACCCCGGTTGCACCCGCCTCAACTCCGGCATTCAGGTCAATTGCCCGGATCGCATACCCGGTTCCGGAAGCACTCCCTTCCGAGAGCGAAGCCCATGCCGGAAATGTACACCCCGTGATGGTTGCTACCGCCGGATTGTCGGGGGTGATCGTGAGACTGTACCCGGAAAGCCCGGCAGGAGCGGCATCAAGGATCAGAACTGCATCCATGGTTTCGCCGGCTGTGGAAATGGATACCGGCTGGATAGATACCGTTGCTGCCAAAACGACGGAAACCATCAGGATGAGGCAGACGATCACGGCAGACAGGTTCACCGGGATCCGGTTCATCCGCTCACCTCGGTGAAGAGTGCCTGCACATCCCCAAGATCAGGCACTCCATTCAGGTTGAAATCTGCAAATTCAGCGGAGTAGTTCCCTTTTATGTGATCCATGTGTTTGAAGAGAAGCTGGGGATCCTGCAGATCGATCTGTGCGTTTCCGTTCAAATCCTCATACCGTCCGTCTGAATCAGGATCCAGGGGAACATTCGCACAACCGGGGAGGGGAAGGAGTGCTCCCTGAACCGGGACGACAGTCACATTCCCGGTGACCGATGGCACATGCTCCGCAGGGATGGCAGTGACTGGTGCCGGGTATCCTGCTCCCTCCGGGTTTCCGGTAATCTTCACGACCCACAGATCCCCGTTTCCGGCCGCATCGTGCACATCCCCGTCAGAAGAGGAGGCGGTTCCAATGAGCGCGAGGGTCTGGTCAGGGTTGATTGCGATACCATACCCTGCCTCAAAGAGGGTTCCGCCAAGGAGCCGGTACCAGAGGAGATTACCGTCACTGCTCACCTCGCCAACCCAGAGATCTCCTTCCCCCCTCGCTCCGGAGAAGTCCCCGTCAAGAGAGAAACTCTCTCCGGCAAGATACACCCCCCCGCCTGGGGCGGGTTTCGTGCTCCAGACATTCTCACTGAAACTTCCGCCGTACGTCTTCTCCCAGAGGAGATTTCCATCCCGGTCAAGGCGGATGACCCATATGTCCCCGGCCCCCATCTTCCGGGTGACATCCCCGTCCCCTGAACTCGTGACGCCGGAGACGATGAGATCGCCGCCGTCCAGTTCAACGACGGCATGTGCCCAGTCTGATCCGGTCCCCCCGTATGCCTTTTGCCAGAGGAGGTTGCCATCGGCATCGATCTTTAGTATCCAGAAATCACTGCTCCCGTGGTACCCGGTGATATCGCCGTCTCCGGAATAGGTATTGCCGGCAATGACGTACCCGCCGTCAGATGCCTGGATGATACTGTTTCCGCTGTCCCGCCCGGTACCTCCGTAAAACCGTTCCCAGAGGATCTTTCCATCCTTATCAAGACGGACAATCCAGACCAGACCGTTCTCCTTCTGGTTTTCCGGCTCTTCGTGCGAGAAGGTATAACCGGTGATCAGGCATCCTCCGTCTCCGGTCAGGATGAGATCGCCTCCTTCATCAGTCAGATTGCCTCCAAGGCTCTTTTCCCAGAGGATGGAGCCTGCCGGGTCAAGCTTGAGCACCCAGAGATCCCCCATCCCCAGGTACCGGGAAACATCACCATCTTCAGAACCCGCGGTCCCTATTACCATCGCTCCCCCGTCATCGAGAGCCCGTACAGCAAGTCCGTAATCGGTTTCAGATCCCCCGTATGCCTTCTCATACAGGATCGTGCCGTTCTGATCTGCCCTGACAAGCCAGAGGTCACCGTTCCCATGGTACCCGGTCACATTCCCGTCTGCTGAATAGGTTACCCCGGTCAGGAACAAGGTGCCGTCTGCTCCGACGTCAAGTCCATATCCCCAGTCAAGACCGTCAGCGCCTCCAAAACTCTTCTCCCAGACAATATCCCCGCCCCCTGCAAGAACAGCAGCAGGAATGAGGCCAAGAAGAAGAAAAAAAATCACCTGGTACGGAATCAGTTTCACCTGCAACATCCCCAATTGTGTTGCAGAATTATTCGGGTATAGCCAATATAAACATTCTTCAGAAGAGAACGCCGGCCCGGAGAACGATCCACCCGGAAAAAAAGAGATTGGTTATGCAGCAGCGCTGTTTTCAACAGCCTCTGATTCAACCGGAGCGGTCCCGGTATTGTCAGATTCAATAACTACTGCTTCTTCTGTGGTTTCCACAACCGGGGTGAATACTGATGCACCGATCCACCAGGTTCCGTCAACCGGAAGGATATATGCGGTCTTCTCTTTCACGATCATACCGTCAGCAGTATCCGCGGCCATGTACCGGACGAAGTTTCCACCGGATTTCGCTGCATTACGCATCTGTTCAATGTAGCGAAGCCCGTTCGGATCTGCAACGCTGAGCTGGTTCAGCCCGACGACGTTCAGGTTAAGCGGGAATGCAAGGACCTTGCCATCGTTGTCATAGGCAAAGATTGCCATTTCCGGCGATGCCCATTCGGCATTGCGGTCATTGAATGCAGTGATTGCATTGTTCTTCCCGGAGATAAGTGCAAAGTTCTTTGCATCCTTCACAAAGGTGACAAGGGTTTCATTGATCAGGTCAGGTTCCTCTGCAGCAGGTTCTTCAGCGACAATGACTGCTTCAGTCATGGTACCGGATTCTGCCACTTCGGTTGCCGGCTCAATTCCTTGATCAACGGGTTGCAGAGCGTCCATTGTCACCGCGTCTCCGGTTTCGTTCACCGGGACGCTCACATTCACGGTCTCGTTATCTGCCGGTATCACAGCCTGTACCGCAGTCGTCTCGTTTGTCTCAGCGGATACGCCAGAAAGACCTGCCGTAAGGAGAACAGCGAGGATACATCCAATCCAGAAGAAAGATCTCATGCAGGTATTCATTCGGGATAGAAGGTATTTATGGGTGATGATACCCCTCAATACCAGAAAACAGAGAAGAAATAAGCACCCTACAGGGAGATCTCCCTGAATGTTTTCCCGGGTACGCCACAGACCGGGCATACTCCCGGCGGAGTATTGAGCGCAACATTACCACAGACCGGACAGAGATATACCGCAGTTACTTCAAGATCCTTCCCGGCACGAACTGCTTCAAGGGCCTTTTCATACAGGGACGCATGAATTTGTTCAGCTTTCATGGCATAGGTGAAAGACCGGGTCGCATCCGTGTTTCCCTCTGCATCGGAAGCCTTGATAAATCCCGGGTACATCTCAGTAAATTCTTCGGTCTCCCCTTGTATGGATTCTACCAGGTTCTCGACGGTAGGCTTGATACCATACACCTGGAGATGTCTCTTTGCATGGATCGCTTCTGCTTCAGATGCAGCCCTGAAGAGTTTGGCAATATTGGTATATCCTTCGGCGGCTGCTTTTTCTGAAAACGTTGCATACTTGCGGTTTGCCTGTGATTCTCCGGCAAAACCCGCCAGGAGGTTTTCCTTGGTTGCCATACCACTACAATGGATGAACGCGGATTATATGCTTACGCTAAGATCCCTTCCCGGTACCCGGATCCATACCGATGGTGTCTATCTGCACGAATGACGATCATCTGTAAGATGTGAATGGCTCGGAAACGGATGACGGAACTGGACCTGCTGGATCGGCCGCGTGAAAAGATAGCCCGGAACGGTCCGGAATGCCTCTCAGACGAGGAATTGATCTCGGCAATCCTCGGGCGGGGTATCCAGGGACGCGATGTCATAACCCTCTCCCGGGAGGTCGCCGGACTGCTCAGATCAGAATCCCGGATCGGATACCCGGATCTCATCGGAATCGACGGCATAGGCCCATCGAAAGCGTCCCTTCTCCTCGCCTGCTTTGAACTCTCACGACGGTACGGGCATACCCGTGAAGCAGATGTGATCCAGGTGACAACCCCGGAAGATCTCCTTTCCATCCCGGGGATCCGGGATCTCAGGACAAAGAAACAGGAACATTTCCTGGTCGTCACCCTAAACGGAGCGTCCGAGGTGATCACATCCCGTACAGTTACCATGGGTCTCCTGAATCACAGCCTCGTCCATCCGCGTGAAGTCTTTGCCGATGCCATCACTGACCGTGCAGCTGCCATCATCGGGGTACACAATCATCCGTCAGGAAACCCCTCCCCAAGCCGGCAGGACATCGAGATAACCGGCCAGCTCGCAGCAGCAGGTGCCATCCTCGGAATTCACCTTCTCGATCACGTGATCATCACACGGGATGCGATTATCTCCCTGCGTGAACAGGGACATCTCCCCGGATGATCCCGATCAGTTCAGGGCTGAACCGAGTGCGTATCCCTTCTTGCAGGCAGAATCAAGAATATCAGGAAACCGGTTCAGATCAACCCTGGTATCCATGTCAGGAATAAGGAGTTCATCAGCGTACCGGCAGTCAATGATATCGCAGAATGCCTGCGTTGTTTTCTTTACCCCGTCAAAATTATCCGGCAGATTCATACCTGATATCGAGATAAACAATGTCCTGCGTTTCTTTCTGAGTTCCTTCTCAATAAGCGGTTTCTTTCGTTCATATTTCGCACAGTAAAAGACCTGGAACCGGTCCATGAACGATTTCAGGTGTCCGGGAATTCCCATGGTCATGACCGGGGTTGCGATGATCAGGCTTTGCATCTCCCGGAATGCCGGAATAAGACGGCTGACATCATCCTCCATCATACAGGCTTCATGATCCCTGCAGAAGTAGAATTCCATGCATGACGTGAATTCAAGGGTGGGAACATGGATGACAGTAACCTCGCATCCGCTTTTCCTCGCTCCTTCGACCGCCTTATTCAGCAACAGTGCAGTATTTCCCTCAGCCAGCGGACTGCCGAGAAGCGCAATGATCTTCGGAGCCATGGTATCATATCATCAGGATCTCTGGTATGTATTTTTCGATATCTCCCGAGAAGGATTTTATAGTACTCTCTGATATGCCGACGTTATTGATTTTTATGACACGATTCTACAGGTTTTTTAGGGGGCTCATTTATTACCCAGAAGTGTAAGTATTCTATTGGTGAATACCATGTCTGAAAAGACCCAAGTAAAGGCCGGAAATAAAGTAGGCCCTGGAAAATACGTGTGTGTGGACTGCGGGAAGGAATACGAGATGACCGATGCGGAGCAGGATCTCAGGAAGTGTTCGGCCTGTTCCTGTGAGATGTACCAGTGTTTTCCGATCACCCATATCCGTCCGGATATCAAGACCCCGGAGGATGCTGTTCACCCGCCAAAACGGGAATAATCCTTTTTCCGACCGTAACCGGTCCTGGTCTCGATAATAGAACAACAACGTGGACAGAGGGAAAAAATGGTTAATGTTTCTGATGAAGGACAGATCTTTGAATGTGAGATCTGCGGAAATGTCGTAAAGGTTCTGGAAGTCGGTGGTGGCGAACTCATCTGCTGTGGAGAACCAATGGTCCTTCAAGGGTGATCTGATGGCTGCCGGAATGGATGACCTTGAGCAGAAGATCGGGAAGGTTCCCCGGATCTTCAAGAAACTTGCAGATACCGATCCTGATCTGCACGAGATGATCCTCCGCCTCGACCAGTTCATCTGGGATGATGGTGCTCTCTCCCGGAAGACCAAGAAACTCATAGCGATTGCTATAGCAACCTCAATGCGGGATCAGCATGCCATCCGGGCACAGATGGCCGGGGCAAAGAGTCTTGGTGTCACGAAGGATGAGGTCGAAGAAGCGCTCAGGGTGGCATATCTCCTGGCAGGGATGCCAGCCTATGTGAACGGAAAAGTGGTTGAAGAAGAGGTTATGTAGGGAGTGAACATGATGCATGGTGATGATTATTCCGATGAATGCGAGTGTATCAGCTTTCCGACCCTCGGAGAGCCTGCACCCGATTTCGAGGCAGTGACTACCCATGGACCCCTGAAACTTTCAGATATGAAAGGGAAATGGGTCGTTCTCTTCTCACATCCTGCCGATTTTACCCCGGTATGTACAACTGAGTTCATCGCTTTCTCGAAGGCCAACGATGAACTCAAGGCATTGAACGTGCAGTTAATCGGTCTCTCCATCGACAGCGTGCATTCACACATCGCCTGGGTGAGAAATGTCAGGGAGAAGATGGGTGTGTCAATCCCCTTCCCCATCATTGCCGATCTTGACATGAACGTTGCTTCCCTGTACGGGATGATCCATCCCGGCCAGAGCAGTACTGCTGCCGTACGGGCAGTCTTCTTCATCGACGACAAGGGTATTCTCAGGGCGATGATCTACTACCCCATGACCTGCGGGCGGTTCATCCCTGAGATCATCCGGCTCGTCACGGCTTTGCAGACCTCCGACAGGGAAGGCGTTGCGACACCTGCAAACTGGCAGCCGGGGGACAAGGTCATCGTTCCTGCACCATCCACCGTTGAGGGAGCGGACAAGCGGATGGGTGAAGGGTACGAGTGCAAGGATTTCTACCTCTGCTATAAGCAGATCTGACCTTTTTTTTGAATGCCTCCTATTCAGGTTCTTGCCATCGCCGGCAGTCCACGCAGGCATGGAAATTCCGAAGAGATTCTTGACTGGGTCATCGGGGCGATGAACCATCATCCGGATGTTATCGTTGAGAAGGTAATCCTTGTCAATGCTGACATCAGTCCCTGCCGCGGGTGCAATGCCTGTGAAAAACTGAACCGCTGCGTCATCAGTGACGGGATGGATACCCTCCATGACCGGATCCTTGCCGCTGACCTTATCATCCTCTCCACCCCGGTATACTGCATGAGCCTCTGTTCACAGGCGAAAGCGCTCGTGGACCGTATGCAGGTCTTCCGGTCTCGCAAGTACGTGCTTCATCTCCCGGTTATTCCCCCGGAGCGGGTTGGAAAACGGCTTGGCCTCTTCATCTCCACTGCCGGACAGACTTGGGATTATGTCTTTGATGCTTCAATCCCGGTAAGCCGGTGTTTCTTCCATGTGATCGGCGTCAGGGAGAAGGACACCCGGTACCTCCTCGTAAATGGCGTCGATGAGAAAGGGGCAGTCAGGAACCATCCCACGGCAAAGGCTGACGCGGAGCGGCTTGCCACCGAGTTGATCCTGACCCTGCGGGAGCGTCTTGCGGTATGAATCCATCCCGCCCAATCCGGGTTGTCGGTGTCATGGGCAGTCCCCGCCTGAAAGGCAACACCGCTACCCTTCTTGCACGGTTTCTCGCCGGTGCGGCCGATGCAGGGGCACTGACCGGGGAGATCATCCTGGTCAGGCAGAATTACTCCTCCTGTCACGGGTGCAATGCCTGTCATAAAACGGGATCCTGTATCCTTGATGATGACGCCCCGGCCCTTCTCGAAGGACTGATGGAGGCAGATTGTATCGTCGTCGCTTCACCGGTGTATTCCATGGGTATCACCGCCGAGCTCAAATCGTTCATCGATCGGGCCCATTATCTCTGGGTCAGGCAGTTTCGCATGAAGACAATCGCTTTTCCCCATGATCGGAAACAGACCCATCATGCCTACTATATCTCTACTGCTGGAATGGACCGACCGGATGTGTTCGACACTGCATTCCCGACGATACGTGCCCTGTTTAACATCCTGGGTTTTGCATATTGTCAGAACATTCTGGCACCTGATCTTGACCGGTACCAGGGGATAGCCAACCATCCCGATCTCCTGAAAAAGGCCTATGATGCCGGCTCCAACGCGGTCCTTCTGCTCAGGGAAGGACGACCATGCTCTTCTGACCAGGCATCACCGGCAGGCCGCCCCGGGTAATCACTTTCACCCCGTGCCCTCCCTCTTTTATTACTTCTACCGGTGAGTCATCCTCAGGAATGGGCAGCACAGCACTTGCTCAGGTGGCCAGGCGGTGGCAGCAACAGATCACTTCTTCCCCTGAATACGCGGTGGTAGCACATGACAACACCTACCGGCTTGGCATGTCTCCCTCATCAATCGGGGAGACAAGGTACCATGCATGCGGGAACCTGCTCACTGAGCTCCTCGGGCAGTATGAAGGGATCAGGCTTGAAGATGCCATTCCGGGGAAAGAACAAGAGAACCGGGAAGGAGGATACTACAGGATCACCCATTCCGAGACCTTTCCACAGGGGATGCTCGCTCCGTTTTCTGCGTCCCATCTCCTCTTCCGACAACTGGATCTCGTAAAAGGGGTCGGGGAGAAACGGATGCACCAGTTCAGGTCACGGGGGATCCGCACCCTTCAGGATATGATGTTTCTCCGCCGGTATGCTCCCGATGCCGGCGACCTGACCGTTCTTATCGCTGAAGAGATGGATTCTCTCTACCTGGATCTTAAAAAACGAAAAGGTCCGTCCCACCCCCTGACCCTCCTCGGTACTGCCCGGATGGAGCGGGAACGATTCCGGTTCATCGACATCGAAACTATGGGCCTTTTTGGAAGGCCCGTTATCCTCATCGGTGTCGCTGCCTTCACCGGAGATACCCTTCAGTCAACACAACTGCTCCTCCGGGATATCGGAGAGGAATGTGCTGCCCTCACTGCCCTCCACGACCTGATCCCTCCCGATGCGGTCCTGGTATCATTCAACGGACGCTGCTTTGATATCCCCTACCTGCAGGAACGGATGCATTATTATGGGCTCGACCCTCTTCCCGAACACCTGCACGTCGATCTCCTCCACCCATCAAGAAGGGTATGGAGAAGGGAGGGGCATGACTGCCGCCTGTCTACCCTTGAGCAACGGTACCTTGGCATCTCCCGGCACCAGGATCTTCCGGGAATGCTCGTTCCCGAGTGGTACAATACGTACCTGCACACCCGCAACCCGGGACCACTCCTCCCCATCGTGACGCATAACCGGCAGGATGTGATCAGTCTTGCCTATCTCTTCGACCTTCTCAGGAGGCGGGCAGGTGAATGGTATACCGGTGCGTGATCTTCTTCTTGATAACCCCCGGTTCTCACCGTTTATTTCAGACCTGCGGATTCTCCCCGGCCGGGGGGCTGAGTACGCCGAACCGCCTCATTTTACCGGGATAACTGCGTGGTTCCTGGAAAAACAGGGTCTCAAACTCTATACCCACCAGGCAGAGACGGTTGAGGCAGTCTGTTCGGGAGAGGATGTGATCCTGAGCACACCGACGGCTTCCGGAAAGACATACGCTTTTTTTCTCCCTTTTGTAGAGATGCGGGCAGAAAATCCCGGGGTAACCGCACTTGCCCTTTACCCGGCAAAAGCCCTGACCAGGGATCAGATGAAGGCCCTTCTCGATATAGAAAGGGTATCAGGAGTTAATCTGAATCCTGCCATCTATGACGGTGATGTCCCGTCATCAGTCAGGCCCGGGATCAGGGAGAATGCAGGAATCGTCCTGACCAACCCGTATGAACTCCACCAGATCCTCCCGTGGCACCGCCAGTGGAGCCGGTTTTTCCGCTCATTGAGGTATGTAATCATCGATGAAGCTCACCAGTTCAGGGGTGTCTTCGGGAGTCATGTCGCGCTCCTGATACGAAGACTCCGGCGGATTGCAGCATATTACGGATCTGATCCCATCTTCATCCTCTCTTCAGCCACCCTTGCCAATCCCACCTCCTTTGCTGCGAGTCTTACCGGGAAGAAATGCCGGTTTATCGGGAAGAGCGGGGCCCCTTCAGGGGACCGGATGATTGTTCTCTATAATCCGTACCAGCTCGGGTTCACGGAGCGGACTCCCTCCTCAGAAGCTGCACTCCTTCTTGCCTCCCTGGTCGAATCAGGCCATCAGACTCTTTGTTTCACCGGATCGAGAAAAATGACCGAACTGATCGCATCCTGGGCCAGAGGACGCATCACCGGGAAAAACCGGAATTACCAGCCGGTTGTGGCATACCGGGCAGGGTACCTCCCGGAGGAACGGAAAGCGATCGAATCCCGGGTAAAATCTGGGGAGATCAGGGGCATTGTCTCGACCAATGCTCTTGAACTGGGGATTGATATTGGAACCCTTGATGCGGTGGTCATGACCGGGTACCCGGGAACGATAATGTCGGTATGGCAGCAGGCCGGTCGGGCAGGCAGGACCGGAAAGGAATCGGTTGCGATACTCATCGGGTTTCACAGCCCGCTTGACCAGTATTTCATGAGAAATCCGTCGATATTTTTCGAACGCCCGCCTGAACATGCCTTTGTCAATCCGGATAACCCCTACATCCTGTCCGGTCAGATCCTCTGCGCCGGGGCAGAACTGCCTCTTCAGGCAGGAGATTCCCGGTGGTTTGGAGATACCCTCACGGATCACCTCTCCTCCCTTTCGGGAGAACACCTGCTGACATCAACACCCCGGGGGTTTGTGTATTCAGGCCTGAAACGGGCGACCGAACTGATATCTCTCTCAGAAACCGGGGAAAACTGGACACTGGAGACAAAAGGGAAGGTCCTCGAAACGCTTACCCAAGATCAGGCCTGCAGGGAGGCGCATGAGGGAGCGGTTTTTGTGCACCAGGGGGAGACATATCTCGTCCGGCGATGGGCAGCAGACCAGCAGCGGATATTTGCAGACCGGGAGGATGTTCCCTACCATACCCGGGCGGATCATTCAGAACAGGTACGGATTATTGAAGCACAGGAGACGAGATCAGTCCCGGGGGGAACCCTGACCCTTGGATCGGTAGAGGTTACCGGGATATACACCGGATACCGGAAAATCCTTGACGGGGTCACCATCGGGCAGGAACCCCTTGATATTCCCCCGACCTCGTATCAGACGATTGCGATCTGGTGGATCCCGGAGTCCGGGGTCTGTGAATCGGTTACCAGGAGTGGAGGGGATCTCGCAGGAAGCCTCCATGGAGCAGAGCATCTCCTGATCAGCATGATGCCATGGCATCTCCTCTGCGATCGCCGGGATATCGGGGGGCTTTCCACCGTCATGTCAGACCAGACCGGTACCCCGGTTATATTCATATATGACGGGTACGAGGGGGGAACCGGTCTTTGTGAGGCATCATACCCCCTTTTCGAACGCATCGGAGGATCCGCGTTTGATGCGGTGGACCGGTGCCCGTGTAGTGAAGGATGTCCTGCCTGTATTCATTCACCGAAATGCGGAAATGACAACCAGCCGCTTGATAAAAAGGGTACGGCACTACTATTGTCTCTCTATCAGGATGCAGAAAATCCAGATATTATGCATCCGGGTTCTTCTTTGCGAGCACCTTCTCCTTGTAATGAGTGACTATCTTTGAGAGCGAGGATAATTTATCCATTTCAAGGCCGTAAAGAGCAAATCCCTTCTTGTCAACGGCGACAACCTTGTAATACTGCCTGATTGGATCCGGAACCTTTGCAGACGGAATAGAACGCATATTCATGAAATTTTCTATCTGCACCTGGAAATTCTTCTGGAGCAGAATGCGTATTTCACCTATCCACGCCTTTAATTGCCGGATATCCTCCATGTTCCAGTTTTTTATCAGACTTTCCAGTTCGGATATCCGATCGATTGTGTCCTTGCTCTTCTCGATATGTTCGTCTACTGCCTGGGAGAGGGCCATCTGTGCTTGGTCTGCACTGTCGATACTGTCATCAAACACTGATCTCACCTCCTCTGCAGGTAATGTATCGCATGTGACATCTTCAATATTATTCTTTGGATCCGTTCGCCGAATATGGGCAGATGATATGAATCTCGTCACGCACGATGATTCCATGCAGGGTGGTCACCGCCTCAGTCATTTTTGGACTGAGCCCTTCACCCGGCTCGAGGTGTTCCGGTTCAATTCCTACCAGGATGATCTCCTTCACCCAGGGTTTCATGTACCCGATGAGCAGGTGTACCGGGATCTGGTGGGTGCCGATCCCGGTCTCGATAATCAGTTCTTCAGGGATGATCCTGACTGATCCGGGAGGAAGATCCATTTTCGCAGCATCAACGATCACCAGAAGATCAGGCCGGTGTTCCCTGATGAGACGGGTATAATTTTCAGGAACGGTCCCGGCATCAATGCATATCCACCCCGGAATATCTCCGTTCCGGGCAAGATACGGCCCTGCTCCGTCATCGGAGAGGAGAATATTTCCAACGCCAAGAAGTATCTTCACCATTAGCTTCTATCCCCGGTTTGCCGTCAGCCAGTTTCATTCTCCGGATGAAATATTTAATGTATATGAATACAAGGATAACCTGATGGATTCTGAAGCCCTTGAAAACCTCGTCGATATCCCGTTTCCCCAGCATCCCCACTGTGCCATGGTTCTTGTACTTGACACATCGGCATCCATGGCTGGAACCAAGATCGCAGAACTGAACGAAGGACTCAACATCCTCTCTACAGAACTGCTCGAGGATGACCTTGCTTCAAAACGGATCGACATCGCCATCGTCACGTTTGGAAAAGGGGTGAATGTTGTCTCTGAATTTGTCGGAATCAGCGAATTCAGTCCTCCTGTTCTTGAAGCAGGAGGATATACCCCGATGGGAGAAGCGATCCTGAAGGGCATAGATCTGATCGAGGCGAGAAAGGCCGAATACAGGGAAATTGGCATGGATTACTACCGTCCGTGGATATTCCTGATCACCGACGGGCAGCCGACCGATATGCGGAGAGGTGATGACATGTGGGAACGTGTTCTCCAGGCAGTCCATTCAGGTGAAGAAGAAAAAAAATTTCTCTTCTGGGCGTTGGGAGTCGATCAGGCGAACATGGCCCTCCTCAGGGAGATATCAGCTCCGTCCCGGACCCCGCTTCAGCTGAAAGAAGCACGATGGGGGGAGATGTTCCTCTGGCTCTCCCGAAGTCTTGCGCGAATATCAGACTCGCGGATCGGAGAGCAGATATCCCTGGAGAATCCGACGGCACCAGATGGATGGGGAGTGATCCCCTTATAATGCAGGAGGAGATGAAGGGTCCCTGGCCGTATATTGCCGGTGCGAGTGTCACCGGGCCACGGCATGAAAAAGAGAGAGTACCCGGCCAGGATGCATGGGGCTGGCACAGGAGTCCGGATGGTATCTCCCTGCTTGCCGTCGCAGATGGTCTCTCATCGGTCAGGAACGGCGGAACGGGATCTGCCGTGGCGGTATCTGCCCTGATCAAAGCAGCTGGAAACAACACCTTCCCGGAATTGGATCTGACCACGGAACAGATTCATTCCTTCTTTGCCCTTGCCAGGAGCGCACTTGAAGAGCAGGCAGCAGCTGATGGCACTGATATCTGCGAGTACGGAACCACGCTCCTGATCCTCATGTACCGGGAAGGCCGGGTTATCACCGGGCAGGTTGGTGACGGAATGATATTAAGCGGGACACGGGATATTTTCTCTGTCCTCTCGGTTCCTGAATCGACCGGGTATGCCAATGAGACAGCATCCCTGACTTCTCCTGACTGGGAGCCGGAACTGATCATCCGGACAGGAACACCAGATACCCTGATCATGGCGACCGACGGATGCCAGGGTGTTCTCGCCAGGAAGGAAAAAACGGGGTACATCCCGTACCTGCCCTTTATCACCCCGTTCACCGGATTTATCAGGGACCAGGCACGGGCCGGAAGGGACGGCAACACGGCCATAACCGGACTGTTGCTTTCGCAGAAGATGCAACAGTTCTCATCTGATGACAAAACCATGGTCATCCTTTGCGATGAACCGGAACAATCCTGAAGCATGATGAATACCGGTACGATCGGGGTATCCGGGCCACGGATAAGGGTGGACCGAAAATCACTCGTAGTCTCCGCCAGAGCCGGTAAAAAAAACTGCACCGGGACGATACGGATAGTAAACGACGGGAGGGGAGAGCTCAGCGGAAGGGTGTTTTCCAGTGTTCCATGGATTCATGCCAGGACATCCTCGTTTCTGACCACATTCATCCATGACATCATCGTTGAGATTGATCCTGCTGCAATCCCTCCCGGTTCATGCGGAGAGGGCATTATCGGGATCATAAGCAACGGCGGTTCGGTCCAGATACCGGTGAGGTATATCCCTTCACCGCAGGTCACAGCGATGCTTTCGGTCGAATCACAGACGATCCAGATCTGCAACCTTGCGAGGGGAGAAACCGCCCGGACAACCCTCATCATCAGAAACAAGGGATGTGGATTTCTTTCCGGATCGGTATCCTCATATGACGACTGGATTTGCATCCCGTCACGCACGATATGGACAAAGGATATCCAGATAATCCCGGTTGACATCCGAACGGGGCGGGCTCCCGGTGTTCTCCACCCGGTTGGCAGGATCCTCATCAGGACAAACGGGGGGGAAGAGACCGTTTCCGTGTCACTTGGATTTGCACAGGGTTCACGACCAGTGATCAGGGTCCGCCCCGAGCGGATACGGGTTTCATGGAATGTCCACGGGATCATCGAGGAACGGCTTTTAATCGCCAACGACGGGATGGCCACTCTCAGGGGGACCATCCCGGCCTCATCTTCCGGGCTGACAGCGGTTCCCGCGATATTCACGGTTGAACCCGGGCAGGTGGCCAGGATTATC
Source organism: uncultured Methanospirillum sp. (assembly GCA_964637135.1). GTDB lineage: Archaea > Halobacteriota > Methanomicrobia > Methanomicrobiales > Methanospirillaceae > Methanospirillum. Next base: position 37,245 of record CAZWTX010000020.1, read on the forward strand.
ATCCGAATCGACACCCGCCGCTGCTGCCAGGGTGATTCCTGCACGTTGACGCTTCCGGTGATCACCAGTATCGGCCCGGTGAGTATTCCGGTTGAGGTTACCCGGAGTAACCGGCATCCGGTGAAACGTCCCCCCGTTGTACGCCGCCGCCTCAGACCGGTCAGACGGGTGAAGCGGATGACCGCCTACGTAAACGGTGAGCCGATATCCCTCGTATCATCGGGTAAAAGCGGAGGGGAAGGGGAGATCTGGTTCTGTCCGGATGCCGGGAACCTCTGTGTGAAGATCTTTCATCCACATCGGATCACTCCTGATCTCGAGGAGAAGATCCGGGAGATGGCGGAGTTTCCACCCGGACCGGAGATCTGTGCACGGACAACCTGGCCGAGAGCCCTCGTTTCCGACAAGCCATCAGGCGGGAGGTTTATCGGGTACCTGATGACAAGGATTCCGGAAGACCGGTTCAGGCCAGCACATCTCTGGTATGACAACCCGGCCGGTACAGATGACATGGCTGCCAGGATACGGGCAGCGGGTGAACTGGCTAATCTGGTTGATCTCATTCACAAAGCCGGGCACGGGATCGGCGATCTCAGGGAGAATAATATCCTCGTGTCCGGCGACGGGCAGGTTCTCATCATTGATACCGATTCTTTTCAGATCAGGGGCAGATCAAAGCGGCTGTATCCCTGCATGGTTGGCACGGGGGAGTATCTTCCCCCTGAACTCCTCCGTTCCGGAGGAGCAGGCCTGTGCCGGGACCGGATGAATGCAGACCGGTTTGCCCTCGGTATCCTGATCTTCCGCTTTCTCATGGACGGCGTGCATCCGTTCCAGGCAAAAGGAGAACTGGTTGCCGGTTCGCCTGCGACGACTGACAAAATTCTCCTCGGGTACTATGCCTACGAGACCAGGACACCAGGGATATCCCCCCCTGAATATGCACCCCCATACACAAGAATCCCCCCGCCGGTCAGATCCCTCTTTTATGAAGTATTTGTTTCAGGCCATTCTATTCCTGAAAAACGGCCGGATCCTGCACGGTGGCATACCGTTCTCTCCCAGGTCCGGGTAACGAAAAAGCCGGAGAAATCCCGTCCGGCCCCCCGGGTAGAAGACCCACAGGTTTCCCGGGAGGTGACAACTCCGCCCCGTCATACCGACCAGGAAGGGATTCCGGTCATGATCAGGGACCGGATTGTCCGGATTACCAGTGGAACGGTCTTCCAGACCGACCGGGAAGGATATTATGCGGTTATATTCCGGCAGAGTCCATCATCCAAAAGCAGGAACCGGCCCGGCCTAGCAGGAACATCCCCTTCCTGGATCATACCGGCATCCTGCCTCTGTAATTCACAGGGCCGCCCGTGCGGCTACCTGGTTCCGGCTTTTGATCCGGCCCGGTATCGGCACTGGCACATGATATCTGATCCCGGAACCCGTGTTCCTGCATTCGGATCCGGGTACTCCTTCCTCCACCGCATCGCTGCCTGTCGCAACCTTGCCATCTCCCTTGCCTCGCTCCAGGCTGCCGGATTATTCCCCCTCTCGTTCAGTGAACGGAGTGTTTTCACCGGTCCTGACAGTTCGGTCAGGATATTTGTATCCGGCTCCTCCGGTTCGTGCGACGGGTGGGCCGGGATATATGTTACAGCCACTGAGCTCATCCACCAGATGCTTACCGGCGGGTACCGGCCAGGCCGTGAAGGAACGGGCATTACTCACATGAGAACACTCCCGGTACCAGTCAGGAGAACATTCGAACGATACAATGAAAGCGGGATCCCTCCCCTTCCAAGGGAGTGGTTCTCCCTGCTGGATGCAGTCTTTCATCAGATGATAAGGTGCCCCAACGGCGCGGATCACTGGTATCTTGGCGCCGAAGGCTGGTGTCCGTTCTGTCATCCGCATGGTCTGTCCGGCAGCTCTCTCCCTCCGGGCAGTGTGCCATTCCTTCTTCCCGCGGAGTCAGCATCTACGAAAAGGCGGAGGGTTAGACGTCTTCTTCGGCTGTCACGACGTTCACGACCGTCAGTATCACCCGGACCGTTTCTTCTTGCCGTTCCAGGGAAAGAGAACCTCCTCCCCGGCTGCAGGTACCTGGCATCTCTGACTGGTGATATCCCCGGTGCACAACGCGTTATGCTGTATCTGCCAGGGGGAACTGCACTGGTTCCGGCGTTCAGGGTTCCGCTCTCACTCGTCTGTGTCCAGGAATCACCGCCATTCCCAGGTGAGCTATCCCCTTCCATCTTTCCGGACATCTCGCTAATCGATGAGATGAGGTGGTATTCTGCCATGGACCGGCTCAGGGGTGAAGAGTGGGCCCGGGCAAAACGGAAGAGAATGCCCCGGGTGCGCCAGGTGAAATGCCCGGTTCAGGTAATGCTCTTCCCGATCGATCTTCCTGCCCCGGTTCCCGGACCCGGGCGGATTCCATCCGGAAGAAGAGAAAAGAAGGGAATCCGGAAGAAGATACAGAGAATCCTCGATGACTTCATGGGATGAACTATCCCTTCGGGCGATATGCTATCCATGCTGATGACATACCGGTATTACGAGTAAACATCCTGTCCGGATACCATGTTCAAATTTACACCCCCAGATAACCAGTATTCAGATGAGAAGTCAATCAATGAAACCTTAACCCACCTGAAACTGCAGAAAACCCGGGGCGATCTCGGTGCTGCCATTGCAGCGGTTATTCTCTCGTATTCCCCCCGGGATCTTGAAACAATGAGATGGAACTTCACCGGGAAGATCCAGTCTTATAATGCTGAGTTACGGAAAGAACTTGAAGAGACCGTTACTACTCATCTTCTTGGAACATATCAGCAGGTGCGGCTGATGAACCAGCAGGGTTCGTTTGCCATAATGACGGAACCGGCACCGGAGGCCTCCCCGGCATACTGGGAGATGGTCAGAACCCAGTGCACGGGAACCGGAAAAAAGGGCTCATCCCTCAGGTTCCTGAAATACCTGTTATCCGGATTCTGCATGCTTGTCCAGCAGATTCCCGGCCACCCGGTTGGCATGCCATTTCCCGGCGGAGACCGGGTTATTCAGAGCGAGGGGGCATATTACTGTCCGGTGCGGACGAAGGCAAACGATGTCGATGCCGCCCTCTGTCCGTTCTGTCCAGCAGAACAGACACCGGAAGTCGGGTACCTGAAACCTCCCGTTGACGGCAGCAGAAACCGGAAGCAGGAATTTATCAGGAATTGCTACGATCATCACCACTTCAACGGATAGGGATCATCTAATCAAGTGGCTTTACGGAGAACGGTCATCACACCCACAATCCATCCCGGCGGAGAAGGGCGCGAATCATCCAGTTGCTCCCCGGAATCTCCAGTCAGAACCCAGGGTTGGGTAAAAAAGAAAGCCTGGTGATCAGGTCCGTTTGTACAGGCAATCCTGTTTTCCATCCAGTACCTCACCCATGCAACAGGTCTGGTTTGCTGGCTGATAACAGGAATCACCACACTTCTTCCATCCGGAACCGGGATACGCCTTACCCTGGCAACAGGACTCTGTTGCGGGATCATAGCAGGTTTCACCGCACCGGGTATACCCGGGTCTATCATACACCGTGTTGTTACAGCAGGACTGGGAAGTAATGTTGTAACAGGAGTCCCCGCAGGTGCCCCAGAACAGTCCATCCTTGACCATTCCATTGCAACAGGACTGGGAAGTCGGATTGTACGTATCGTTTCCGCACAACGGCATGCAGGGGCCGGTTGTCACCTTCTCATGACAGCAGCTCTCGATTGACATGTTGTAACAGGTATACCCGCAGGCTGCCCACCGGGTTCCTTCATAGACCGTGCCCTGGCAGCAGGACTGGGTACCCGGGTCATACACCGCATCACCACACGGTACCGCTTTCTCGGCCACAACCAGAGGGACGATGGAAACAAGGAAGGCAACCATAAGGGTGCCTATTATCATACCGGTACGGATCATATCCTACTGTTCATCCTGATCAGGCATCAACCTCCTGTCTGGATCATGGAACCGGCAGGAACAGATATACACGGATTCATCATAAAAGAGGCAATGGAATATTGTAAAAACCATCAGGAGGAAGAAGCGGTAGCGGTATGCCGCATCTGCCATGCACCTTGTTGCAGCGAGTGCATCAACCTCAAAACAGGGATCTGCCGGTCATGCGTTCTGAAAGGCGTCACCATTCTCTTTGCGATAATGACCATCGGTGCGTATACCGCGTGGTACTCGCTCCTGTGATTCACTCCTTCCCGTGCATACACCAGAGAGATAATGCCAGCGCAAGGATGGCAGCCGGCAGAACGAGCATTGTCCATTCGAACGGGTCTTCATCCCCGAGGAGCATCACCCGTTCAAGGAAGAGAACGAAGAGCATGATGATGATTACCTGGGCAAGTTGGGTCTTCAGTTCGCTGATACTTTTGATTTTAAGCCATGAGGGACCAGCCTCATCAGAAGTAATCCGGAACGGGCGGATAAACAGGGTGTATATCCCGAAACTGAAGAGAAGGAGTACAAGTCCGAAGAGAAAATTATCAACCGCCTCAACGACAAGAAGCATTGAAGCGGTATCAGGTGAGAGGTGATGAGGAAACAGGGTGTAATTAATCGAGAAAAAGTCAAGAACTGCAAGCAGCGCAGCGGTGAATGTCTTCATCGCCCCCATGTAAAACATCAGCAGGGAACCGATAATACTACAGATGACAACGATCAATGAGAGATATCTGAAGGAATAGACATCAAGGTCGGGAAACCGCTTCATAATGTATCTCTCCCATCATGGTATAACCAGATGATGCCTGAATGCCTGTGGGTTTGGTGTGGAAATGACAAACAATCTGAATGAACGGACGGTACTGCTGGTCATGGGCTGCCCGAAAGTGCCCGTGCAGACGAGTATCGTCCTCTATCTCTCCGGACGGATGAAAAAAGCAGGAGTCCGGGCAATTATCGCGGGAACACCGTCAGCCCGCCAGTTGATCCGGGTCGCAGATACCGAGGGTCATTACATTGACGAGATGCGGGACCTTGACCGGACGATAAACGATCTTGCCGAGGGAACGCTCGCTGTATCGGAGACATTTGTCTTCGTGCACAACGATGCCGGGGTCAGTTATGCTGCCACCATTGAGGCCATCACTGGACAGCCGGTCACCGCGATCATCTTCGGGGCTGAGGCTGAACAGGTGGCTGCAGAGATCACCTTCCCCTGCACAATCATCGCCGAACCGGCAACACATAATCCGATGCCATTGAAGAAGAAGATCGAGGAGGCTGCACCATGGGCTGTTTAGAGACCTTACCGTACGAAGTGCTCCAGGCACAGTTATCTTTCAAGGAAGCACGGGAATATCTTGCCCCGCTTCCTGAAACCTACGATGTAGAACCGGGATACCAGCTTTTCGGGATTCGTATCATCGGTATTCCGCCGATCAGGGTCGCTGTCGATGGCGATGCAATCATTTTCCCGTATACGAAACCCTGCCACGGGACATTCCTGGTGAAGGTTCCCGAAGCACATGCAGAGATCGAACGGCTCCGTTCACGCAGGAAGAAATAAGGATGCGCCCGCATGTGATCGTCAACGTCGCCGTGAGTGCAGACGGAAAACTATCAACCCGGGAGCGAAGACAGGTACGCATATCCGGTTCTGCAGACTTTGACCGGGTCGATGAATTGAAGGCTGGATCAGATGCAATCATGGTCGGAATCGGAACGGTCCTTGCAGATAATCCATCCCTGACCATCAAATCCGATGAACGGATCGCAGGGAGAAGACGCGAGGGAAAACCGGATCACCCGGTCCGTATCGTCATCGACAGCATGGCACGGACGCCACCGGACGCAAAGATCCTGCACAAGGGGCCCGGGAAGCGGATCATCGCGGTATCAGGGAAAGCTCCTGCCGACCGTATCGATCAGCTCAGCCAATACGCTTCGGTCATCAGAACCGGAGAAGAGCAGGTGGACCTGCCAGGGCTATTCGTTATCCTTAAATCAAGGGGGATTCACCGGCTGATGGTCGAAGGCGGGGGTACGCTCATTGCCGGGTTGTTTGCCGCAGGACTGGTGGATGAACTCTCGATGTTTGTCGGGAATATGATCATCGGGGGAAGCGATGCACCGACACTTGCCGATGGAACCGGATGGTTTTTCGAGGAGGATTTTCCCCGGCTCAGCCTGATCGGGATCACTCCCCTGGATGAGGGAATTCATATCAGGTGGAATGTCGCCAGAACGCAGGAAAATAACTAATATCGGTCCAACGGAGTCACCAGACCAGAGTCACCGCGCAAATCAGATACCTTATACCCTTTACTGATAAGATACTACTCTGAGTGTTGCGTGTGACAGAGGGTACGATCTTTATCGTTGAAGACAATCCGGTGATTGCCGATCTCATCTCCTGGAGACTGTCGGAGATGGGATACCGGGTAGCCGGTATTGCCGAAGACAGTGCCTCTGCAATGATTAAGGTGAATGAGATCAGGCCGGATCTCATCCTGATGGACATAAATCTGCCAGGAGAGAAAGATGGGATCGAGGTTGCCCAGGAGATCATCGATACCTACAACATTCCCATCGTCTACATCAGTTCGATTCTTGACGAGCGGATCATGGAACGGGCAAAAGTTACAAAACCCCGGGGATACATCGTCAAACCGTTCACTGATAACCAGCTGAAGGCCACTATCGAGATGGCCATGCAGTCATAACGCGGATCAGAGGAGATCCACGAAATTTTTCAGGATTGCAAGGCCACGGGTACCGCTTTTTTCCGGATGGAACTGGGTACCCCAGGAAGTGTTGTTTCGTATTGCTGATGCAAACGGGCAGATGTATTCTGTTGATGTCACGGTATACCCGGGAGTCGTATCAGCCCAGAAAGAATGGACAAAGTAGACATACGAGCCGTTCGGTATGCCTGAAAAAAGAGGATCATCAGGCATCTCAAGGGTGACCTGGTTCCATCCCATATGCGGCACCTTGAACCCGGGGGAACGGGGAAATTTCCTGACAGTTCCCGGGATCAGACTGATGCCGGCATGCAGTCCGTGTTCTTCTGAGAAATCCATGAGCATCTGCATTCCAAGGCAGATTCCGAGGATAGGCCGTTCACCCTGTGCCTCATGGAGGAGATCACGGAGTGAGGAGAGCCGTGTCATCCCTTCGTGAAAAGCACCGACACCAGGCAGTACAATCCCGTCTGCCGACCGGATTATTTCTGGATCGCTTGTAATCACCGGCGATCCTCCGACCTTCTCAAGGGCCCTGCTCACGCTGCGAAGATTGCCAAGACCATAATCGATGATAGCGATCTCTTTCATTCGTTTGCCACCTTTTTCTTCCTCCAGCTCCCGGAAGAACTCCAGTCCTCAGGCAGATCATGATCTATCCGCCATTTTTCCATCCGGTCTGCCCATCCGGACCAGAGATCAGGACATGCTCCCTGAATTCGTTCCAGTACCCCGAGATCACATGCCGGGCACATATAACAACCCATCCGGTCCACACCGTGCCGGTACATATCATTAAACGGTGCATTCTCGCGGAAGATATAGAGCCACACATGCAGGGCTGTCCAGTTATGAATCGGAGCCAGGCAAACCTGATTCTGGACATACGCATTCCGCCAGACCCGGGGATTTTTCATTCGTGAGAATGATTCGTATTTTCTCTGGCCGACAAAGGAGACAATCTCACCGATATTCTCCTCGATATATCTCCGGAGCGGTTCCAGCTTGGCGACTTTACAGCACCACCGGTCATCAACCGCAGGCGGTCCCCTGATCTCAAACTCCTTCCAGAATTCATCACCGGTTTGGATCGTTATACCGTCCACCCCGTATGTAGCGATTATATCGTTGACATTCTCATGGGTGGATGGGAATTCAAGCCCGGTATCTATGAAGAGGATGGGTAGTTGTTTGTAGGCATTTTTAACGACAAGGAACGTGGCAAGACTATCCTTTCCACCAGAATAGGAGACACTCATAGGGAGATGTTCGTATGGCCCGATCTTCTCTGCGATAAACTGACGGACGGCTGCCTCGGCACGATCAAGCGGATCGCGGTTTGCCCTGACCGCATAATCCCAGGTCGACGGTCCCGGATCACAGGTTGACGGAAGGTTTTTTCTCGTCTTGACCACCTGGCCGCGTTCCATCCGGTTCGCTTCCTCTGCATCAACCCGGGCCCGGCCAACCCCTGCACAGGAGCCAGACCGGGTGACCATGAACACTTCGTCCCCTGTCCGGACCGACTCCTCGCAATGGACAAGGCCGGGGGCGAGAAGGCTTGAACCTTCGCGGATAGAACCCTCTGCCCCGTCATCGATGATGATATACCGGCGGGTTGGTTTCACAATTCCGGCGGCCTCCGGCCGGGGCAGGGCTTCCCACCGGTGGAGGTCTTCGCGGTACCGGATTGCTCCGACTACCGCACCACCGAGGACTATCTCTTCCATGCGGTCCTTGTCAGGAACTTTATTCAGAAGGGCTAGCCTTCCTTCAGGAATCAGGGTCATCCCGAATGTCTCCTCGTACAACTGATTGATAAAAGCGATATCATCAGGGAATGCAGGCCGGGGATCCCCGGGAGGAGTCAGCGGTACCGGACGAGCCTGGCTGCCACAGGAGCACCGGTCACCCAGTACCGGAGTATGGCACGTATCGCACCAGTGGAGGATGATTTTTCCGTGATACAGGCCACCCATAATTACCATGGAGGTTGGACAGGTTACCAGATACCTCTTCCCATCAGAAGACGTGACCAGTCATCCGATAAATTCAAAAAAACGGCATATTATTGAAATACAAACTATTATATCATGACTTCATCTACCTTTTACTATCACGATTTATCATGATAGAGAGAGAAGGTGAGACAGACTGTTCCTGTCTTGTACGGATCCGGGAGGGAAGCGAGTGATTCCCTTTCTTATAACTGCACTGCTTGCATTTCTCTTTTACCTGATCCTTGTAGTGGGATCCGGTGATATCCTCTTCTGGTCATGGGAAGA
>CAZWTX010000021.1:0-44753 GCA_964637135.1 uncultured Methanospirillum sp.
CTGATATACCTTTCCAGGTTACCACTCCCGACAACCGTGTTACCCCGGCCGTCCCACTCCCGGAAACCCGAAAGCGTGTGGGATCATAAACTATCATTTCTGGCCATATATACCTGCCGGGAGATCAGAGAATCGTCTTCCTCATCCCGGAAAAAGGGCAATCTGATTCCCGATTTGACAGGATTTTTGGAGTCACCATGGAAGGGTTCTGATCGCCAAAATACTCCATAACCCCGGAGAATTTAGGGGTGCCGATGGATCGCCGTTTCCGATAAAGCGCGGATCTTCTCCCCCAGCAGACAGCAGACATCACGACCTCACCGCAAATCACGATGACATCGGTTCTATGAAAATTTCCCCGTAAAATGACTCCTGTCTCATGGATAATCGTCCTTCATGCATGAGAAAGAGAAGGGGGATATACACATTCAGCCGGGGAAGGTTGAGTTCAGATGCAAGATCGCTCAGGGTGAGCGAACCTGAAGAATGAAAACAGGACTCACAATAGCAGAACACCTGTTCTGACGAATCATGGTATGTCTCTTCATGCGCAATAGAGACAATTTCCTCCGCGTACACGAGGCCGTCGCGCACCCAGGCATCACGCTGTCTTCTCCGATCCTCTTTCTCCGCATTCCGGAGGAGAATGATCAGATCATACAGAGTTATCGGCTGTTTCCGGAGATGCTTCCGGTTCAGCCGTCGTTCGATTTCGTGCTCAAGAAAGAGAATCGGATCCCGTCTCCGTCGTTCTCCGGCAATGGCAGGATCATCGTCCTCATCAGGATCGAAAAACCCAGGATCAGCATCTTCATCATCTTCCTGCTCTGCAAGCAGCTCGGACTTGATCCGAAGGAGGGTCGCAGCAAAAAAGAGCGTTCTCCCCGAAACACGGAGATCAAGCATCTGCTGCTGATCAAGCTCAGCAAAAAAGCGATCGGTAACCTGGATAATATCGATGTTCCAGGGATCGATGTCACCACGTTGTGCCATCTGGACCAGAATCTCAACAGGATCCTCAATCATCCATACTCACCCCGGTCACGAGGGTTGACTTGTCAGGCCGGATCGTCACGCCGATAATCCGGTCTGCCGCATCGATCATCGGCTTGCGCAAAGAGATGTTGATAAACTGGGAAGATCCGGACAGGGACTTGATCATCTCTGCAATCCGTTCCACGTTGGCACCGTCCAGATTCATATCCACTTCATCAAACGCATAGAACGGTGCCGGAATGTACTTCTGGATCGAGAAGATGAACGCAAGCGTGGTCAGTGACTTCTCACCTCCGGAGAGAGCCGCGAGCAGGTGAACTTTCTTGTCACGTGGCTGAACCGCAAAGGAAAGTCCCCCGGCAAAGGGATCTTCATCATTTTCAAGATGGAGCCCGCCGGTTCCCATCGTCAGGCGGGCAAAGATCTCACGGAAATTCTGATCAATAGCAGTGAATGCAGCCATGAATGCCTCGTACTTTTTCCGTGCAAAAAACTCGATCCGCTCATGGATATCCTCGAGTTCACGCTCAAGAACGGCAAGTCGATCTTTTCGTTCCTTTGCGGTTGCATCCACGAGATCATATTCCTCTATTGCCTGCATGTTCACTGCCCCGAGGGTGTCAATCGCCGTCCGGGTATCCGCAAGCCGCGAATCAATCTCCTCAAGACTGAGATCAGTCTTCGTATCCCCCGCTTCACCCTGCAGCGATTCAATTTCATCCAGGAGTGAACGGATCTTCTCTTCAAGACTTTCTATCCTGACCAGGACCCGCTCTTTTTTACCGTTTAATTCCCGGACCTGTAGTTCAAATTCCTCTGCCTTATCCGCCTGGCCGGTCCGTTCCTCCTGGAGATCAGCAATCTCAAGGGTCATCCGGTCCACCTCTTCCTGGACAGACTTGATCTCATCTTTTTTATTCTGGATATCTGCCCGGAGCCGGGTTATCTCATCATCAAGGCGTGAATTCTGGTCCCTGACCCGCTCCATCTCCTCCCGCTGCTCTCCGATAGCCTTCTCAATATACGAACGCTCACGCTGGGATTCACCGATATCATTCTCCTTGTTCTTCAGCCTCCGCTCGCTTTCCGCAAGATTCTTCGAAGCCTGGTCAAGTTGTTCAAAGAGAACAGGTATCCCGGTCTCTTCAAGCCGGCCTGAAATCTCGGAGATCTCACTCTGCATCCCGGAGATCTCCTCGTTGAGAGAAGCGATGCGTTGCTCTATCGCAGCAAGATCCCCTCCGTTACCACCATTCCCGTTGGAATTTTCGGCAATCTGTTCCCTGAACGAAGCACATTCTGCTTCCTGTGAGGCAATAGCCTGCTCAAGGGATTCTGCCATTGTCTGCAGCCTGAGCAGATCAGACTCAACAGCAAGGCGTTCCTGCTGAACCCGGTCTCTTTCAGCCGATACCGAGACGAGATCATCTGAAAGGGAACGTTCCTCTGCCATCAGCCCGGAGAGTCGTAATCCGAGCTGTTTGAGTTCATCCTCCGATGACCTCCCGAAACCTGATATCTCCTGCTTTGCGCTCCCGCCGGTCATACTCCCGCTCTTCTCAAGGAGCGAGCCGTCCAGGGTCACCATCCGGAACTCACCCATTCTCCTCCGGGCATGATCCAGGGAATCAATGACAAGAGTTGACCCAAACACTACCCGGAATGCATCATCGTACCGGGGATCGTACCTGAGCAGATCCGTTGCAAACCCGATCACGTCATCACCTGCCGGGAGGGAGGGATGCGGTTTTGCCCTGAGTTTATTCAGGGGAAGGAACGTGACCCGCCCGAGCTTGTTCTCTTTCAAAAACCGTATCGCATCTGCAGCAATCTGGTCATGTTCAACCACGACGAAATGGAGTTTTCCACCCGCTGCAATATTGAGGGCCATCGCGTATTCGGGATCACAGGTCGCAAGATCAGCGATAGTTCCATAGACCCCATCCATCCCGAGTACTGCTTCGAGTGCACGTCCGTATCGTCCCTGGGCCTGCTGGTGGGCTTCTTTTCGGACGATCTCCTGGCGGAGATCGCGAATCGTTTTCTGCAGGATCTCATGAGCTTCCCGCTTGGCATAGAGACCGGTATCCAGGGATGCCACCAGCCGATCACATCCTTTCTTCCGCTCCCGGGTTTGTTCCACCTCCTGCTCCAGTATCACCGCTTTCTCCCGACGCTCCCGAATCTCTCTCCCGGCAGCTGCAACGAGTGACTGAATCCGGTTCTCTTCCGCACTCCGTATCCGGGATCGTTCAATCAGAAGATCCTGTTCCCTGACCAGATCCCCCCGGGTGTCTTTCAGCCCTGAAACCTGCTCACGCAATGTCCGGAGACGATCCTCATCATCCTGCAGTTCACGGCTCCGGTCATCGATATCCTTCTGGATACGGGTTTGCTCTTTCGTTGCGGCTGCTACCGTCATCGAGAGATTGGTCCGGTCGATCATGAGATCGCGAATCTCCCCCTCCTTCTCGGCAAGCCGTTCCTCCTGTCTCTTCACCGAGGTAAAGATGTCAGACAGCCGTCCGGTGTTGACCGATTTCTCCTGTTCTGCCCGGGTTATTGAACGTTCGTATGCATCAATGGCTGCCTTGGCTTCTGCAATCCGGGAGACCAGGGCCATGTACTCGCTTCCGGTCCGGGCGGTGATCTCCCGGTCTATCCGTGCAATATCTTCGCGGACAAAATCCCGCTCGTGGGATGTCCAGGAGATATCATCTTCGATCTGTTTCAGGGAGGCACGGTCGCCCGTTATTCCTTCTTCCAGGGCGGATTGTTCAGCCTCTTTCTGGGCGAGAACGGCTGCTGACCGGCAGAGCGTGTACTGTTTCAGATCATCCTGCAGGGTCCTGAACCGGATAGCCTGTTCACGCTGCCGTTCGAGCAGGTTGAGTCGTGCCTGCAGCTCTTCGAGATGTGCAGACTCCTCGTTGATATGATCCCTGACTCGTCCGAGTTCTTCGTATGCAAGTGCTTTTTTCGAATCAAATTCTGCAACACCGGCGATCTCATCGATGATCCGGCGCCGCTCGAGGTCGCTCATCTCGATGATCCGGTTGATGTCCCCTTGCATGACGACGTTGTACCCGTGCGGAACAATCCCGTTCCCTGCCAGGAAATCAAGGAGATCTCCCTGTCTGCAGGATTTTCCGTTCAGGTACAAATAATTATAATAGGTGCTTTCAGTCCGTTTGATCCGGCGTTTGATGACGGTACCATCTGAAAAGGAGATCTCAACCTCAGCCGTGTTTCTTCCGGAATTCAGGTTGATAAGGTCGGTCAGACGCTCAGCCCTGAGGGATCGTGATGTCGAAAGAGAGAGGGCGAAGAGAATACTATCTATGATATTGCTTTTTCCGGATCCATTCGGGCCGGAAATCACGGTAAAACCGGGATTAAAGGGGATACGAGTCCTTCTTCCGAAGGACTTGAAATTATCTATTTCAATCTGTGTGATATGCAAACCCTGGCACCGGCCTTGGTAAGTCGGATATTACTCGGTTAGTTCTTTGTCATCGGCGATGATCAGATCACTCTGTCCGGAACGGGGTTCGTTTTTCCCCTTGAATCGTGCATCCCGGGCTGATGCAATGATAATATCCTCGCTCATATCACGCATCGGTTTAAGGGTCCCGTCAGGCTGCATCTTCAGTGTAATCTTCTCTTTTGCCTGGACGGAAGAATCCTGGGAAAGAGACTCTTTTCCTGCTTTTTGCTCCTCATCAAGTCCAAGGCCCTTGTTTCTTGCAACAGACGGGGCTACCGCCTGGATCACCGGTGGCGGACGCTGATCCTTCTTCAGTTTCATGACCACCGCTTTCATATCAAGTACCTCGTCAGTGAGCCCTTTTACCAGTGCATCAAGTTCAGCAATCCGCCTCTCCGATCTGGCCAGTCGGTCTTCGACTGATCCACCCGTATATTCGTCTTCAGTCATAGGTCGTTCCCACGCGCAGGGTCAAATATCCCTTTATCATACTCTCTTTCCGGGATACATATAGATTTTCATTCTTTTTGTGAAAATTCCCCTCTTGGTATCCCTAAACCACCATCCATCCCACAGGAGAAGGAGGAATGAAAAAAACCTTATAAATTAGATTTTCAGAAATAATCCCTAATATGAGCGGTTCGAAGGGATCACAAAACACTATTACCTCTTTAGAATGAACCAGTAACCACATGTCTCCTCTGGAAACGATCGATCCAGAAATTGCAACGATCATCGAAAACGAAAAAACTCGCCAGATAGAAGGACTCGAACTCATTGCTTCAGAGAATCTGGTAAGCCGGGCAGTTCTCGAGGCAGTCGGGTCAATCATGACCAATAAATATGCAGAGGGATACCCGGGAAAACGATATTACGGGGGATGCGAGTTCCATGACCAGGCAGAAAACATCGCACGTGACCGGGTCTGTTCGCTCTTCGGGGCAGAATATGCCAATGTCCAGCCTCATTCCGGATCACAGGCAAATATGGCCGTCTATTTCTCGGTGCTCAAACCGGGAGACAAAATTCTCTCCATGAACCTCTCTCAGGGCGGGCATCTCTCCCACGGATCACCGGTGAACTTCTCGGGGATCATCTATCAGGCCCACCAGTACGGAGTGGACCTCAAGACAGAACAGATGGACTACGGAACCATCGCTGAAATGGCACGAAAGGTAAAGCCAAAGATTATCGTCTGTGGTGCCAGTGCCTATCCACGTGAGATTGATTTCAAGGCTTTTGCCGAGATTGCGCATGAGGTCGATGCATACTGTGTTGCTGACATCGCCCATATCGCCGGACTATGTGCAACAGGAATCCATCCGACATCAGTCGGTCATACCACCTTCACCACTTCAACCACTCACAAAACCCTCCGGGGACCACGCGGTGGATTTATCCTGGCAGACAAGGAATGGCAGCAGCCTATCGACAAGGCAGTCTTCCCGGGGATGCAGGGCGGTCCGCTTATGCATATCATTGCCGGAAAGGCAGTCTGTTTTAAGGAAGCCTCCACGCCTGAATTCAAAAAATATGCACTTCAGGTCGTTAAAAATGCACGGGTGATGGCAGAGACCCTCAGGGACCATGATGTTCGTCTCGTTTCTGACGGTACCGATAACCACCTCTGCCTCCTTGACCTTACCAACTTTGGGATCACCGGTCTTGAAGCAGAGCAGGCTCTCGGAAAGGCAGGCATCACCGTTAACAAAAACACCATTCCGAATGAGACGAAGAGTCCTTTTGTCACAAGCGGGTTGCGGGTCGGAACCCCTGCGGTTACCAGCCGTGGCATGAAGGAAGACGAGATGAGGCAGATCGCAGAATGGATCGCCACCGTTGTTAAGGATATCCACAATGATTCTGCCATTGCCAGGATCAGGGAAGATGTAAAAACCCTTGCCACGAAATATCCCATTTATCCGGATCTCGTATGATACTTGATGGTAAGGGATTATCAGAGCAAAGACTGGCACGACTGAAAGAAGAGATTGCAGCGGGCAGACTCTCACCCCGGCTCGCCACCGTGCTCGTGGGAGAAGATCCCGGATCCCAGCTCTATGTCAGGATGAAGCACAAGGCATGCGAGGAGATTGGGATCAGATCAGTGAATGTCACGCTCCCGGCAGATGCAACAACCGGGGATCTTCTTGACCGCCTGAACACCCTGAATGAGGATCCTGATATCGACGGTATCCTCGTCCAACTCCCGCTCCCTGCCCAGATCAATACTCATCGTGTACTGGAATCTATCAACCCGGAAAAGGATGCAGACGGGTTTCATCCCCGGAACATGGGACTCCTTCTCGACGGACTTCCCGGACTGCGCCCGTGCACTCCGAAAGGGATCATGACGATCCTTGATGCATACAACATACCAGTCGCCGGGAAACAAGCCGTGGTTATCGGGAGAAGTGTGGATGTCGGGAAACCAATCGCATTACTGCTCCTGATGGCAGATGCCACGGTTACGATATGCCACAGTAAAACCCAGGATCTCGCTTCGATCACCCGACAGGCAGACATTCTTGTTGCCGCGGCAGGAAAAGCCCACATGGTTACGGCTGACATGGTCAAACCGGGAGCCGTGGTCATCGACGTCGGAACAAACCGGGTGAACGGAAAACTCCTTGGTGATGTGGACTTTGAGAATGTATCCAAAGTAGCAGGGGCAATCACCCCGGTGCCGGGAGGTGTCGGGCCGATGACGATTGCAACCCTGTTGGAGAACACCCTCCAGGCTGCCAGGAATCGATGCAGACCTGTAGAATAAACGGGATCACCATCGGTGAGGGCCGGCCGGCCCTGATGGGAGTACTGAATCTCAGCCCTGAATCCTTTTTTGCCGGTTCGTATGTCCCCACCGATCACCTCATGGAAGCAGCGGGCGTTATGATCGATGACGGGGCTGTAATTCTCGATATCGGTGCACGGAGCACGGCTCCCGACAGTCCTGAGATCTCGGTGCAGGAAGAGAAGGAACGGGTGATCCAGGCACTCCGGATCCTTTCAGATCTCGATCTCACCATCAGTCTTGATACGATGTATCCCGAAGTATTCAGGGAAGCCCTGAGATATGAAATTCATGCGATAAACGACATATCCGGATTTATGAGACCCGAGATGGCAGCAACTGCTCTCGACGGCGGAGTCACCCCCATCCTTATGGCAACACGGGTTTCTCCCGGGGACTGCCAGACATTTGACGATACAAAAGAAGCACTCCGGGCAATTATGAACCGGTGCCGGGCGGCAGGGATTGACGACTACATCCTTGATCCCGGCATCGGCAGATGGTTTCCAAACCGAACTGCTGAAGCAGACATCGAACTGTGCCGGAGGTTTGATGAGCTGAAATCTTATTCCCGACCCCTTCTTGCCGCGGTCTCCCGGAAATCCTTTATCGGATCGATCACCGGTCGTGCGGCATCAGACCGGCTTGCGGGTTCCCTTGCCGTCACATCCTATCTTATTCCCCGGGGGGCATCCCTGATCCGGACCCATGATGTTGCTGCCACCCGGGATCTCATCGCCGTTTCGGCAGCCCTTGGAGAGATTCCATGAATCTCTCATTTTCCGTACATGGTCTGAAGACCGGTCTCATCACTCCGGGCGATGACATCGGAGAACGGATTGTCCGGGCCGCCACTGCCGGGGAAACACGGATTCTTGACGGGGACATCATAGCAGTGGCAGAATCCGCCGTTGCCACGGCCGAGGGGGCAATTGTCAGGCTTGAAACGGTCAATCCCTCACCACGGGCAAGGGAACTTGCTGAACGCTACCAGATGGATCCCGCGGTTGCCGAAGTGGTTCTTGGTGAATCTGACGAAATAATCGGGGGAATCCCGGGATTTCTGCTTTGTATCAGGCAGGGTCACCTTCTTCCGAATGCCGGGGTTGATGGATCGAACGCCCCGGAAGGCGAAGTAACCCTCCTCCCACGGGATCCTGACCGGTCTGCCCGTGCCACCCGGGAAAAAATCAGGACATCCACCGGGAAGGAGACCGGCGTTCTTATTATCGACAGCAGGACACATCCCATGAGATATGGATGTACTGCCATCGCCATCGGCTGCTCAGGATTTCCGGCAATCATTGACGAGAGGGGGCGAAGCGATCTCTTCGGAAAGGAACTGAAGGTCACAAGAAGGGCACTCGCAGACAGTATTGCCTCTGCCGCAGAACTGGTCATGGGCGAGGCCGACGAAGGGGTGCCTGCAGTTATTATCCGCGGACTTGGTGTGGCAATGACTGACGATGAAGGTATTGAACAGATATCGTCAGACGAATGCCTCTTCATGGGCAGTATGAAAGCCCACATCAGAAAAAACGAACAACAATGATCAGTGAGTGACTGGTTTACCTCATCTTTCTGATCTCGTGTACGAGGATGGCAAGCCCGGCAAGGATCACGATAACCGGCCAGAACGGAAATGAGATGTTCCACCACCCGAGATCATTACCCAGCCATACCAGACCCCAGGCAAGGATGAACACGGCAAGAATGATCATTCCCGTGCTCATTGAGCGATCCGTTCCATGATTATTTCCAGACATCACTATCCCCTCCGTTCCTGGATATCATCAGAGACTGAAAGGCATATCCCAGGTATGACTACATGCATTGCATTTACATTTTGCAACCATGGCACCACTCTCGGTAGTAACCAGATCGTCAAACTCCGTGTCCTTTGAGTTGCACTTGGGACAGACTACATCTCCCATTTATTGAGTGATCACCCGGGAACTTCTGTATAATCTAGGTGCTGGCAATATTTCAAACTGGTATCCGGCAGTATCAAACCGGATATTATTCGTCGTTTTCCTTTGTTCAATCCGGGCAGGGCATTTTTCGCAAATACTCCGGCAAAAAGTTCATCCCGGTACGACATCAATAAGAGATAGAGATCATGATGAAACAAGGATGGCGTGAGGGGATCGGGAGAAACCGGCGACTGGCTGTGGGGTGCATCGCTGGCATGATCCTCATCTCGATGATCTGTATCGCCGTGAGTGATCAGCCGGTATCCTATAGCATTCCCCATGTCAGTACATACTTGAACGGGTCGGATAAAGGACTGATAGGAGTAACCCCGCCGCTATCAACGGTTTCTCCCCCCGTCCAGGCGCCGGCCATGGCGATAACTGCAGAACATGCTCCTGATCGCCTGATCGTCAGGTACAATACTGACACCATGCGCACCCAGAATCTCCTCGGAGTGGAACAGACATCTGCGAACAGAAAGGTCGGTGCCGAAGTGGTTGAGGATTTCAACGCTGAAGGAATGCCCGGTATGCAGGTCGTCGAAGTGACAGACACCACCCTTGACGAGGCAATGAAGATGTACCAGGATAATCCGAACGTCCTGTACGTGGAACCGGATTACGTCATTTCCCTGACACCGGTTGTGGATAATGCCGTATCCGGCTCTTCCCCGGCACTCTCTTCTCAGGCCTCTGCTTCATCGGTGCCGAATGATCCATACTTCTCCCGGCAGTGGGGCCTTGAGAACACCGGGCAGGCTCCGTTCTATGGAACAAATAATGCAGATATTGATGCATCCGCCGCATGGGGCAGGACAACGGGATCATCGGCAGTGATTATCGCCCTGGTGGATACCGGTGTGGATTACAACCATCCTGACATTGCGGCAAACATCTGGCAGAATACCGCAGATCCAATCAACGGTGTTGATGATGACAGAAACGGGTACATCGATGATTACCGGGGATGGAACTTCGTATCCAGGAACAACAACCCGATGGATGACAACGGTCATGGAACCCATTGTGCCGGTATCATGGCAGCGGTCGGGAACAACAACATCGGTATTGCCGGGGTTGCATGGAATGCAAAGATCATGCCCCTCAAATTCCTGAATTCATCCGGAAGCGGGTATGTTTCAGATGCCATCTCCGCCATCCTGTATGCAAACCGGAAAGGAGCACACATCATCAGCAATTCCTGGGGCGGTAACGGGTATTCACAATCGCTGAAGGATGCGCTTGATGCATCAGGAGCAGTCATTGTCTGTGCCGCAGGAAATGATAACGGGGTTAATAACGACCAGGTTCCAGAATACCCGGCATCCTATTCGTGTTCCAATGTCATATCCGTTGCAGCAACCACTTCCACCGATACGCTGGCTGGTTTCTCAAACTATGGCCCGTCATCGGTTGATCTCGCCGCTCCCGGTGCTACCATCTACAGCACCTACAAGGGGAGTTACCAGTACCTGAGCGGCACATCGATGGCAACCCCGTTCGTATCAGGGGTAGCAGCCCTTATCAAGGCGGCCAATCCCTCCTACACCGCAGCCCAGATCAAAAGCAGGCTGCTCAGCACCGTCGATTCCCTCCCGGCACTTTCCGGAAAAGTCGTGACCGGGGGCAGGATAAACGCGGCAAAGGCACTCGGACAGGCAACTACCACACCGGCTCCCACCACTATCCCGACAAACAGTCCGACAATTCGTCCGACATCCACAATCACTCCGGTTCAAACCCAGATCCCGTCAACCGGAAAACTGGCGGCATCATTCGCTGCTTCTCCGGTGAAAGGAAAGATCCCCCTCACCGTCCGGTTTACCGATACGACAACCGGGTCGCCGACAAAATGGGTCTGGTATTTCGGTGATGGCGGGGTTTCATACGAGAAAAACCCGGTTCACACCTACAAGAAAAAAGGATATTTCTCGGTCAGGCTGATCGTCTCCAATGCAAGCAGGATGAACACGGCATATAAGCCGCAGCTCATCATGGCTTACTGATTTTTTTATATCTGGACGCGGTCAAGGGCGTCTTTTACGATCTTTTTGAGTGCAGCAGGGTCAAGTGAATAGATTTCCCGTGCTTTCTGCCGGTCAGGAGTCATATCCTGAGAATCAAGCCGATCAAGGGTGCATTCTGCCGTATCCAGGATCCAGGTATCCCTGATATCCTGGTCGACAAGCGCAACAGACTCAGCCCGCACCGAGACGAGCGTCCTGCCATCAGGTGCCTGGTAGGCGTTCGGTTTGCCGATGACGGCGATGAAATTGGGAGCCTCGATGGAGGAGATCTGGTGAAGGGCCTCCGGCTGGTAACTGCCTGCACTCACAAAGAAGAGGCCGGTCGGATCCATTACCCTGACCTGGTAAAAGACCGCTTCCCCTTCAGATCGTTTCTTCTCCGTCATGGTTCCAACAAGAAAGACCCGGTTGCTCCTCTCTCCCGAGGGAAGGAGAGTATAGGTCGGACTCATGTCCTCAGTCCCGTCCCGGAAATGATGGGTTGCTTCCCTGAGCTCAGCGGCAAAGACCCGTTTTGCAGGTTCCCGTTCATACCGCCTGGTTGCCGGGGATTCATTCATCCTGGACACCCCCTGCAGCCTCCCCGGCCCGGTTGATCAGGGTGGCATGACGGGCTGGATCGAAACGGGTAAAACTGCATGACTGGACCAGAAGCCGGTTATCGATCACCCGTCCCTGGCATGTAAGGTACCGGCCAAGTACCTTTTCACAGAGATGGTAATACACCGTCTCAAGTCCGAGCGGGTTATTCTCGGCCATCTCTCGGGCATCATCGAGGGTAAGTCCGAGCAGGTGTTCAACTGCTTCACGGGGAATAACGGTATCCCATGTTTTTCGTCCGTTATCAATCCACCCTTTTATCCGGAGGTCATAGGAAAAGTCCGGCTGGATCTCGTGTATCTGGCAGTAATTCTGTCGGGAAAGGACCCGGCCACATCCCTCGACCGGACATCGTTTGATCAGTCCTGATCCCGGAGAGATGTGCACGAGGGCTCCGGAGACCTCCTCGACCTGCGATTTTACCTGGATGGTTCCGGTCTCGTCAGGCATGTACATCGATCCGTTCAGGGTAAGGGAGAGCCGGTCATTGTACTGGTCAATGGTTGTGTAGTAGATGTTGTAGACTACCCCGGGATTGAGCCGGCCCATGTTGTTATCCTTCCAGATAACAAACCGGACCGTTCCCGTCTCATCCCCGACGATTCCTGACTGGAGCATCCGGTCTGAGTTGCTTTCCCATTCCTGCACCATCTTTACCCGCAGACAGGCAACACCGGGTTTCAGATCGATCACGTTTGTAAAGGCAGGTCTGATACTCACATCATCATCAAGGGGAGAGATCCCGGTGCCGGCGCCAATCTGCATGCTCATGGCTCCCCGGTAGAGATCGCAGGATGCCCGATCTATCCGGTACCACCGGTTCTCTTCAAGGGGATTTATCCCGCTCTCCTTTCTGATGGAGAACCGGACTGCCCCTGATGAATCAGCCAGCACACCGCTCTGGACAAGGGCCTCTGATACCCGGTCAGAGATGGAAACCACCCGTGCCTGTACACTGACGATCCCGGGATGGATCTCGCCGACCGGGGTAACCGGTCCTACCGGGATCTCTTCCGGTGCAAGGGGGGTGATGGTTGTGCCGGAGTGAACCTTGAAATTAATCTGCCCGTTATATTCATCGGCAACCGCAGATTCGAACCGGTACCAGTTCCCGGTCTCAAGGACCGGCGCATTTGACTTGGCCCATACCGTGAACCGGATGGTTCCCGATTCATCGGCAAGGATACCTGACTGGGCAACTGCCGGAGACCGTGGCGGGAAGAGTACCTGCACCACGCCGACGAGTGTCACCCAGTCTCCCGGTCTGACCTCGCTGATGGGTATGACCGAGGAAGATTCCTCCTTCCGCTGGGGAGGGGCTGCCTGTTCCACCATCCCGAACTGGCGGGAATACTCGCTGGTAATGGAACGTTCTGCCTCCTGCGGGGGAATGCCAAACTCGTTCACAAACCGGTTCAGTTTTTCAAATACCTTTGCTGTCTCCACGGAATGCCCAGCCTGGGCAAATTTTTCGGAGATCCTGGTTGCTATCGGATTGAGATCCATCTTCATCTCCACTGAGACACTTTGCACAGGGTCATATAAATTC
The DNA here is from genome assembly GCA_964637135.1 of uncultured Methanospirillum sp. Classification (GTDB taxonomy): domain Archaea; phylum Halobacteriota; class Methanomicrobia; order Methanomicrobiales; family Methanospirillaceae; genus Methanospirillum. Next base: position 13,427 of record CAZWTX010000021.1, read on the forward strand.
AGAAGGGTGGAGGGTGAAAGTGATCATCAGGAGTCCTGTCAGGTGTCAGGGTGCTGAACGTGAACGTAGGGAGAGTAATTCAGCAAGGGAAGCTTCGGGGTTACGTTTCAGGTGGGAAACGATCACCGGTTCGTGATTGAGGGTACAGGAAGTACAGTTCCAGACCACCCCGTTGCCATCCGAACGGCTGATCCATTCTCCGAGGTGTTCATCACCGCAGGGATAGAGCGGGCAGTAACAGAAATCACAGCACTGACCGGGAAAATGACAGGGATAATACGGGCATCCCTGGGGATCCCAGGCAAACCAGTGATCACTTCCAAGGCTGCTCTTGATGAAGAAGAACGGGCCACGGGCAAAGCCTTCAGCCCCGTAGCCAAGAGAACGGGCGACTCCTTCACTGACGGCATCATGGATCCGAAGGCCAAGCGGTGTCGCACTGCCGGCATACCTGACATCTCCCTCGCGGTCAGCGGCAATGATCACGGCATCGGTCGTTGTTCCGGCAAACGGATATCCTAACCGGTGGAGGGCAGCCGTCTTCGCCTCGGTCGCCGTAATCACCCCGTCGATCAGTGCCTGGCCGGAGAGGCCGTCATGGATCAGCACGATGATGTTGATGGTCCCAGGGCCGGGAGTCGTCTCTTCGCCTGGATGAACCGGATCAGGATTGGTCACTCCGGCAGTGACAAAGACATCGATATTTCCATGCTTCAGAATACAGAGATGTTCCATTCCAACGGCGGTAAGAAGCCCGAAAGTCTGTTCCGGATCCAGTCCGTTCTGCCGGGCAAGAAGAGAAACATCCCGGACCGGATCTTTTGTTGTGAACGAATGAGGAACCGTGTGATTCAGGAGAGAGGTAACCCTGCGGATCCCACCCGCTGTTCCACTACTACAGGCAAAAAAATCTCCACGAATAATAAGGGTGCTGTCCCGGAGGTAATACCTCATAACTGATTATCGGGTATACCTCATACCACCGAGTACCGCTGCCGGTCCTTGAGTTCCTGCTGCTTTCCGGCATTCCACCCGGAAACGTCCTGAAGGTACCCGGTCACCCGGCTGATCTGCACCACGTCATGGGAACCGCATTCAGGGCAGACCGGTTCACCACAAAGCGGACAGTACTCGATCATCGGGCTGATCTCATGGGTGCAGTCGCAACTGTCAAGCGGACACATGATCTCCAGGTTTTTATCGTTGCAGACCGGGCATGGGGTTTCGTCAACGATCAGATGGCAGGTATGACATTTGTAGCGCCGCTTATCTTCAGGAATTTCATCTTTTGATGAATATTGCGCAGCGAGCCTCTGTTGCTCCTCACTCCATCGCATATACATACATCTCCGGCACGGGTAATAAATCTGGGTCTGAATGGTTACGGTGACCTGAAACGCTGATATTCCTCTGCAGCTGCCCGGGGATCGGCTGATTCATAAATTGATCTCCCGACGATCATGCCATCCACCAGGGAGGCAATTTCAGCAGGATCTCCTCCCTGTGTGCCGATACCGGGAGAAAGGATGAGACGATCACCGATGATCCGGCGGAGATCCCTGACCCGGTCAGGCCGGGTAGCCGGAGCAATGATCCCGTCTGCCCCAATCTCGCCAACCATCTCGGCGATCCGTTCTGCTGCCCCGCCATGGAAAAACTCTGTCGCACCCGGGTGACTCATCTCTGCAACCACGTAGGTCTTCCCCCCGTAATCGTGGGCTGCCCCGGTGCAGGCAGCTACCGAATCATGCCCCACGAACCCCTGGCAGATAATAGCGGAAAAACCATGCGAAAAGACCTGTTCGGCGATGAGCCGGTTCGTATTCGGAATATCCGCAACCTTGAAATCGGCAATGAGCGGAAGGCCGAGGCTGGTGAGTTCTTCAGCGATCTGAAGGCCCTCGGCAAGAACAAGCGGGTATCCGATCTTGATCTGGTCTATCTGATCGGCACAGGAATCGCATATCCGGAGTGCATCCTGACGGGTGAGGACATCCAGGGCAAGGATGAGATCGGTCGTCATGACAGCCGTTCCATCACCGCGGCCATGATCAACGGCAGGGTAATAGTCGCATCGCCGTAGACGGTCACGGTCTTTGCATCTTCGTCAACCTTCCCCCATGATCGTGCTTCGTCAAGGGTTGCTCCTGAGAGTCCTCCAAGATCAGGCCGGTCACCGGTGAGCTGGACCGCATAGGTAAATCCCTTCGGGGTCATCAGCATGCTCTGGAGGATGAAATTCTTCGGAACACCACCACCGATAAAAAAACCGCCTGCCTTATCGAGTGAAAAGCAGAGATCGATGATCCGGTTCATGTCTGCAAAGGCATCAATCGTCACCTTATGGGTCTGTCTGTACAGCCAGAACTGCAGGCCAATCATCGAATCCTGGAGGGCAGGACAGAAGATCGGGATATTCTTTCGCGCCGCAGTGGCAAGGATACCGGTCTGTAACTGGAGACCGATATGGCGGAGAAGATCGCTGATGGACAGGACCGTGCCATCTTCGAGTGTTTCGAAAATTTTCTGCATCGCCTCTTCAAAAGAGATGAACGACTCATTCGGGAGATACACATCGTAGATCCGGTTAATCTCCTCGTGCCTCAGTTCAACGTCGTTGCATCGTTCGGTTCCGAGAAAGTGATGACATCCGATGGCTTCGATGACATCGTGCGTCAGGTTGGCCCCGGTAGAGACCAGGACATCGATGGCACCCTGTTCTATGAGATCTGATACGATCCCCCCCATTCCCGCCGGTACCATCGCCCCGGCTAGCCCGAAGAACCGGGTGACCCCGGGCTCTTTCATCATGGTGGTGGTGATACCGACGGCACGGGTGAGTGCTCCCCCGTTATAAGCTCCGGCTTTTTCCATCACGGATATGAGTTCCCCGACGGTCATCCCGGGTTTCAGATGAACCTGCCGTACCGGAGTTGTACATTCCATACGTATTGTATCGACGGCCACCCCCAAAATACCTGAGAGTCACCGGGGAAAAAAAGAGATCAGGATTCTGATAAGAGGCAACCCTTCTTTGCGATATCCTCCTTTTGAAGTTCGTAGAAGAGGATGGTGATCGCCCCGGGGTCGACGTTCAGTTCCTCAACAAGGACATCAGTTACTCTCTTTGCCACTGCCCGCTTCTGTTCAAGGGTTCGCTTTGCCATGGAAATTTCTACAACCGGCATCTCCTGAAGGTTGACAGCAAAACCATATCAAAGAGATACCCGTATCCCTCAAAACCGCAATACACCGGGATACAATCTCCTTCCTCAGATGATCAGAGTACTTTTCTCAGCATCACCTGGTCCCGCAACTGAACACCGCGATCATACATCGGGCGGGAACAGGTGCGGATGAAATAATCCTTTTCAATGAAATACTGCGTAAATCCGGCAGATTCATAGAGGGATACCAGTCGTGTAGCGATATCAGCCGTTCCGATACGCAGTTCCCGAAATCCCATCTCCTTTGCCCGGTCAGTGGCATCGGAGAGGAGAGAGTGCCCGATCCCCCTCCTCTGGAGTTCCGGATCAACCGCGATATTCATGATCTCTGCGACTCCGTCACCACTATCACGGAGGACATATTCCCCGACAATGGTATCCCCCGATTCGGCAACAAACAGGTAAGACACCGGGAGATACTCCTGTACCACCTCGATCCTCTCATCGGCGAGAAGGAGCAGGGAGATGGGTACCGGTTCGTCTTCACGGAGTCTCCTGATGGAGAGGCCAGGGACTCCATTTCCGGATCTGAGCCTTACGAGCGGCATCGAGAGATGACGGCGGGCCTGGGGCGGGACTTCGTACCAGCCCTCCTGAACGGCCCGGACCAGGGAGACAGGTTCGGCATCCCGGCTTCTTGCAGGGCACCGACGACATTTATAGCCCTTTCCGGCTCCTGCACTCGTCATCCGGTGCCCGCAGTCAGGACAGACCGGCGGTCTCCATGCCGATACCGGTGCGAGCCGGCAAATCCGGATCTTTTCCAGGTTGAGCGATCCGTTCAGGTAACTCCCCTGGACGATGACCAGGTCACCCGGTACCAGAGACCTGACCAGATGGCGGAATCCTTTCGTCGGTTCGTAGGCCATGCAGGTGAGGTGTATGTCGCTGTGCACGATCTCTAGTCTCACGTGCCCTCCTTCACCGGTTACTGCCGGTGCAGCGACCGTTCCGGAGACCGTGTAAGAGTGTCCATCCCTGAGCGCCCCGATCCTCCCCGGCAGAAGATGAGCATCGGTTCCCTGGTTGGTCTTCCATATCCTGACAATATCCGGTTTCTCTGCCACAAGGAAGGTAGCGGCCTCAGCCACGGCAAACGGGCTCTCTCCGCGGATCCCGATCAATACCGGATCATCCCCGCGGGGAACACAGACAATCGAGTTGTCGGCCGGATCATAGGAATCCCATGTCCGGGGGGTTGTACTGCGTTCAGAGAGGATTACACTTTCCGGGGATATCTCACGGAAAGTCCCCCACCGGTTCTCCGGCCGGTACATGAGCAGTTCCCAGGTATAATCGGGGAATTGTGCTGCAACGGCAGCCGTTGCCCCGATGAGACCGCGCCCGATCTTGTATCCCTTTCGGAACAGGGCATATCCGGAGATCACATCCTCTGCTTCACTGAGTGTGCAGATCCCGGTAACGGCCTGGCGGTAGAATGCGACCGGTGGTTTTTCCCTGAAGATCACGACACCGGGATGGGTATTCGGGCAGGCAAGGTCAGCATACCGATCCACAAGGGCGCAGGTAAGCTCGAAGAGATGCTCCGGGTTTCCTTCCAACCGGATGGCAATAGCGGCATTTCCCCGGGTTTTATAGGGGATTGTAGGGTTCAGCCTGACAAGGAGGCTCTCATGGATCACGGTCCCTTTCCCGGTCAGGATGTGACAGATCAGGGCACCAAGCCAGGTGGTACACATACCGGATGGCGAGTCGGTATCGTCAAGTCCAAGCCAGAAACACTCTTTCATTGACTAAACACCGCGGATTGCGGGTTCTCTCTGCTCTGGCGGATTGATGCTGTCATCGGGTTCTTCTGCGCTACCACATTACTTATTAACATTTCCATCCAAAAAATCATAGAACGTGTCTCAGGATCGTCTGCTCCAGAATGTCATCAGCGTGATGATAATGGCCGGGTACCAGGTCTCAGAACTCTTTGCCATGCGACCGAAGAGTTTTGACATCATGGCAGCAAATGCAGAGCGGATAGTAGTCCTGAAGGTCATTTCCCATATCGACAGCATCAGCGAGGAGAACGCATGCGACCTCGACAATATTGCCCGCCATCTGAATGCTTCGCCCCTGATCGTCGGTGAGCGGGCGAGAGATGCCGAACTTGAACGGGGAGCCGTATACATCAGGTATGGCATCAGCGCTATCAGTTACCCGACACTCCATGATTATTTTGTCGAGGACTCACCCCCCCTCATCTACGCATCACCGGGCGGCCTGTATGTGAACATCAGCGGGAGCCGGCTTCGGGAACTGAGGGAAGAACGGGATCTCTCCCTCGGTGATCTCGGTCAGATCCTGGGGGTTTCCCGGCGGACCGTTGCAAAGTATGAATCAGGCATGGGTACGACAATCGATATTGCCATCAGGATCGAAGAGACCTTTGACAACGGGGTGGTTGAGCCTATTGACCTGCTCTGTTACGAATCCCATTTTTCAGAGGATACCCGGGCGGATCGCGGATCGGAAAGGATGCCGATCCAGTCGGTCATGGAAGAGATCGGTATGGAAGTCCTCCCCCTTATGCGGGCACCCTTCCAAGCCCTGATCAGGTATGAACAGCATACCATCCTGACAGGATACGGCACAAATCAGAAATTATCCAAGCGGGCAGGGGTGATCGGCAACATCTCGCAGATCACCAACACGCTTGCTCTCTGTGTGATGACCGACAACAAACAGCAGCGAAAAATCGGGCGCACACTGATGATAGGAGAGGAATCGCTGCTTGATCTGGAAGAACCGGATGACCTCCTGAACCTGCTCTAAACAGGAATTGTTATATAGAACCACAAATCAACCTTGTTCTACACGTGGTGATACCGCATGGCTACACAACTTGGAGGACAGCCAATTCTAATTCTGAAAGAAGGTAGTTCACGCACCCGTGGGCGCGATGCCCAGGGCATGAACATTGCCGCTGCAAAGGCGGTTGCCAATGCCGTAAGGACCACTCTCGGACCGAAGGGTATGGACAAGATGCTTGTCGATACCATCGGGGATGTCGTCATCACCAACGATGGTGTGACCATTCTGAAAGAGATGGACATCGAACACCCGGCAGCAAAGATGATGGTAGAAGTCGCCAAGACCCAGGATGACGAGGTCGGCGACGGTACCACCACAGCAGTGGTCATTGCCGGCGAACTGCTCAAGCGGTCCGAGGATCTCCTTGAGCAGGATGTCCACCCGACCGTGATTGCCCACGGATACCGGATGGCAGCCGAGAAGGCACAGGAACTGCTCAAGGCTATAGCAATCGATGTCAAGGCGAAGGATGAGAAGCTTCTCAAGAAGATCGCAGAGACCGCCATAACCGGAAAGGGTGCAGAGGCCGCGAAGGATAAACTCTGTGACCTGATCGTCAAGGCCGTCTCCATGGTCGCAGAGAGCGACGGTACCGTTGACACCGAGAACATCAAGGTTGAGAAGAAGGTCGGCGGTTCCAGTGAAGACTCCGAGATTATTCTCGGCATGGTCATCGACAAGGAACGGGTCCACCCGGGCATGCCTGAGGCTATCAAGAACGCCAAGATCATGCTCCTCAACGCAGCAGTCGAGTTCAAGAAGACCGAAGTCGATGCCGAGATCAATATCACGAGCCCTGACCAGCTCCAGGCCTTCCTTGACGAGGAAGAGCGGATGATCAAGACCATCGTCGACAAGATCCTCAAGACCGGTGCAAACGTTCTCTTCTGTCAGAAGGGTATCGATGACATCGCCCAGCACTACCTTGCCAAGGCCGGTGTCATGGCGGTGCGCCGTGTCAAGAAGTCAGACATGGAGAAACTTGCCCGTGCAACCGGTGCATCTGTTGTCTCCAGCATCGACGCTATCGCCGACACCGAACTCGGTCATGCAGGCAAGGTCGAAGAACGGAAGATCTCAGGCGAAGAGATGATCTTTGTCGAGGAATGTAAGAACCCGAAGGCCGTCTCCATCATCATCCGTGGTGGAACCGAGCATGTGGTTGCAGAACTCGACCGTGCCTTTGAAGATGCCATCCGCGTCGTTGGCGTTGTCATCGAAGACAAGAAATGCGTAGCCGGTGGTGGAGCCCCGGAGACCGAGCTCTCCCTTCGACTCCGTGAGTATGCTGCATCCGTCGGTGGCCGTGCCCAGCTTGCCATCGAGGCATTTGCCGTAGCACTCGAGATCATCCCGCGGACTCTCGCGGAGAACGCCGGTCTTGATCCGATAGACATGCTCGTTGAACTGCGGGCAGCACACGAGAAGGGACAGAAGACCGTTGGTCTGAATGTCTTCGATGCAAAAGCTGCAGACATGTTCAAGGAAGGCGTTGTTGAACCCCTCCGGGTTAAGACCCAGGCAATCGCCAGTGCAGCAGAAGCAGCCATCATGATCCTCAGGATCGACGATATCATCGCTTCTGCAAAATCAGCCGCACCAGAAATGCCCCCGGGAGGCATGGGCGGTATGGGTGGAATGGGCGATATGGGCGGCATGGGGATGTAATTCCCCTCTCCCAGAACACCTTTTTAAAAAAACGAAAACCCCGGTTATTCCGGGACGTGAGCCTGGATCTCGATGGTTTCCATCAGGATCTTTCTCACGTCTACCCAGATAACAAGTCTCTTCTCCGACTCCACAGTCATTTCATCAGCAGTTTCACTTACCGGTCCTTCATCAGAAGAGAGTTTGATGATACCCTGGACATATTGCGAGAGATCACTGTCCATTCCCTTGATATTCGTATCTATGGCATCCTCCTCGACGGTAAGGACACTGTGAACTTCATCCACGATGATCCCAACGCTCGTGTTATCGAAGACATCAGGGATGAGGACCATGATCTTCTGTTCCTCACGCTCAACTGAGGGAGTGATCCCGAGGAGATGGTGAATATTGATGATCGTGGTGATCTCCCCTCGGAGGTTGAGCAGTCCACTCACGTGGGCCGGTGCTCTCGGAATGGGTGTAATTGGGAGCATTTCAACGATTTCGCGGGCAATCTGTATATCCATCGCATATGATTCTCCGCCCAGATCAAACTCGAGAATATCGACTGCCATAATCCTATCAGAGTATTGTTCCTATAAATTAGAACTTTTGCTCTCTGATGAAGTACGTTAAGAATAAGAAATAATCAGGGAATGTGGGAAAGCAGGAGAATAACACCTGCCTGTGTGTGTTCAAAAACCCCCCGGATATCTCATGCCTGATATGTCCACACGTTTCCCTGACACTAATCCAGTTCTTCAGAGGAATATTTAAACCTACCCAAATGAATTCACCATTCAAGCCTGAAAAACATCTGAAACCAAAATATAGAGGAGGGAAAAACCCATAACCCGTTCTGCTTTCTAAATTTTAATGGATTTTTAATTCTTTCTTCCACACAAATAGATTTGAATAAAAAAATAGAACTTAAATTATAAATTTGACCATATTCCTTGAGAAAAATATTCTCAATCACGTTGAGGTTCTCATACCGGTCCTTTTTCGCGCAGATATGAAGAATTGTTTTCCGGGTGATCCGGGAACCTGCCGCACCATCAACACCGGGTGAAGTGCGATAAGGAATCCTTTTGAGGTACGATGAAGAAGGTTGTATGACCAGCGAGATATCCAACTGGAACCGGGTTTGGGATACAATGACAGGAATTCCTTTAAAAGTCCTATTTATCGAAGATAACGAGGATCATGCCTTTTTGGTCATCCACGAGCTGAAGAAGGGAGGGTATGAACCTGATCTCCTCAGGACCGATACCCTTGCCAGCGTAAAATCTGCCCTCGATTCCGGGGAGTGGGATGTTATTCTCTGTGACTATGCTCTTCCCGGGTTTACCGGAGTGGATGTTCTCAGAGAATATAATGATCGAAACCTCGATATCCCTTTTATCATTATCTCCGGGGAGATCGGAGAAGATACTGCGGTTACCCTTATGAAGAGCGGAGCGCATGATTACGTCTTCAAAGGAAATCTCAAACCCCTCACCCCGGTCATAAAACGAGAGATCGGAGATGCAAATAACCGTAAGGAGCGTCGTGAACTGGATCGGCTCAGGGAGGCAGAATCCATAAAATACCGGGTAATGATCGATGCTGCCTTCGATGCCATTGCACTCATTGATAAGGGCCAGATCATCGAGTGTAACTCGATGACAAAGGATATCTTCGGTATCCCATCAGATGAGAAGATCCTCGGGACAAACCTGATCGAGCGGGCTCCCCCGGTCCAGCCGGACGGAATGGCTTCCCAAACATTCCTCGAACGAAAATACCAGGCTGCCGCCATGGGAACTCCCCAGGATTTTGAATGCCAGCTTCTCCGGCATGGCGGGGAAATATTTGATGCAGAGATCACCCTCAAACAAATCCTCCTTCCCGATATAAAACCGGTCCAGATGACCATCCGTGATATCACCGACCGGAAGCGGGTTGAACGGGAGATGAAAGGGCAGATGGAGAAGATCATGGAACTTCAGCAACAGGAGATGACCATGATCAACCAGAACCCGCTCCCGCTGCTTCTCATGGATCTGGAGATGCGGATACTCAAGGTGAATGAGTCCTTCCTCACGATGAGCGGGTACCGGGAACAGCAACTGCTCTCCATGCGGGCCCATGACTTCAAGGTTCTCGAAAAGAAAGGGCATGGTCTCAAGGATGCTCTCCGCACGAAAAAAGCGGTCTCCGGCGATCTCAAAGTAGAGTTCCCTGCCGGAATTCACTACATTGAGCAGGATATCATCCCTCTTCTTGACAACAAGGAGAATGTTGTCAGCATCATGTCCACTTACAAGGACCGGACAGAAGAGATCAGGAAAGAGCAGGAGATCCAGCGGATGATAACCGAGGCAGAAGAGCATGCGGGTGCCCTGAGCAGGAGTGCGGATGATCTCGGGACTGCTCTTGCCAGTGTTGCCAGGGGTGATATGACCGTTGAGGTGAGCATCCAGGAAAATGATCCCCTCAAGGCAGTGAAAGAGAACGCCTCTTCAACGATAAAAGCCCTTCGTGCTACCCTAGTCGAAGTGAACCATGTCTCCGGGAATGTTTCAGATAATATGCGGGAGATCAACAACGGTTCAACCGAGATCTCAAATGCCCTCCAGAAAATATCCGGGACAACACGGCAGTCCACCGAGAATGGAAGGGATCTTCTCGCCCACATGGGAGAAATAACCGATCAGATCTCCACCCTTTCAGCATCCAACGAGGAGATCACCAGCACTTCACAGGAGATTCTCAGGCATGCACGTGACGTGGCCGTGCGGGGAGCCGAGGCACAAAAACTCGGAAACGAGACGAATGACCGGATGATGCTGGTAACCAAAATCGCCCAGGAAAGTGTCGAGGATATCGACGAACTGAATCACCAGATCCATGAGATCACCAAGATTGTCAAGATGATCAATGACATCGCCGGCCAGATCAACCTCCTCGCGCTCAATGCCGCAATCGAGGCGGCACGGGCCGGGGATGCCGGAAGAGGGTTTGCCGTGGTAGCCGGGGAAGTTAAGAACCTCGCAGCCGATGCACGCCAGGCAACGGATCACATCGGTGATGTCATCAACGCCATCCAGCGGAGCAGTGAGAAGACCTCATCAGCAATCAGATCCTCCCATGATGAGATTGCCCACGGGGTGGACAGTGTCGCAAAAACCATTGAATCACTCAATCTGATGGTCAGCGGGGCATCCGAAGTAACGAGGGATATGGACGAGATCGTCAAGGCGATAGAGGACCAGGCAAATATTGCAACTTCCGTGGTAAACACTGCCCAGGAAGGAATCCGCCTGACCACCGACAATCTCGAACAGATAGAAAGCCTCTACTCGCTCGCCGAGGAAGTAACTGCCTCGGTCGAGGAGATTAACAGTGCCATCATCGAAGTGGATACCCTCTCATCTGAACTGAATGAACAGATGAGTAAATTCAGGGTATAAACTTCCCGAAAAAAACATGGATCCCGGATACACCGGCCATGTTCGGTTATCATGACACGATTCTGTGCCTGAGGTGATACCGGATAGTAACAACCCGGTATTAGATCATATTTTTCGGTTTTTTACCATATGTCCGGGTTTCTACTTTGCTCTGTTGAAAAAGCCATGAACTTTTCGTATTTCACCAGGATACCAGAATATCAAAAAGATTCATTCATCACCGAGTTATCAGCAGAGTCTCCATAGATAATAAAGACCTCATAAATCAACGATGAAGAAAATTCTCGGAAATGGAGATCGGTCAGCCCGGGTTTTCCTTCTCATAATGAAATGATGCCAGATAGAATGAGGGAAATAACTCCGGAGATGAGATCTGACTGATGATATCAGTACAACCGTGATAAAAAATGGATGGGTCAATACCGCCCCGTTACCAAACCGGACGGTAATTCGCGGATTAATTAAACTGCTTCACCCATCTCCATCGCATATTTTTGCATTTTTAAAACATCGGCCTCATCTGGACTCAATTGAAGTGATTGGTTGATCGCGACAAGAGCTGCATCGAATTGATTCAGTTTCATCAAAATTGACCCTTTCGTGCTCCATGCATAGGAATTATCTGGATTCAGTTCAATAGACTGATTCACTACGGACAGTGCTTCATCGAGGTTTCCTGCAATCTGCAAATCATACGCGTTATTATTCAACTCATCACTCAGGGTACTGTTTTTGTCATCTGTTGAATCAGCACCGCCATCAGAGGGATCCTTGATTGATCCTGCTTTCTCCATTGCCGTTTTTTGAAATTTTAAAAGAACCTCATCACCTGGACTCAATTGAAGTGCTTGATTAAATGCAACAAGAGCTTCATCCGATTTATTTAGATGAAGCAATATCGATCCTTTCGTACCCCATGCACGGATATTATCTGGATTCAGTTCAATTGCCTGATTCACTACGGACAGTGCTTCATTGAGGTTTCCTGCAATCTGCAAATCATACGCTTTATTTTTCAACTCATCACTCAGGGTAATATTTTTGTCTTCTGTTGAATCAGCGGAAACACCGGTTCCAAAAAAAACCATTATAAGGCAGCAAATGAGTATCAATAACCTGTTTTCCATATCATTTGCTTAGTATTACATACATACATATAATTTTGTTGAAATATGAGGCCGGAGCGCTATTGAAATCGTAGAATAAAAACAAAATCAGATCATTTACTGAATTAAATCAGGATAAGCGAAAATTGGAAAAAACACGTCAGCCTGATAGTATCAGGCTCACGGATACTTCATTACTCTGACCCATTATTTTTTTAAAAAAAATTCTGGGTTGCATAGTAATTTTCCCCGTCGAAAACCACCCCGATCCCGATCTTTTCATGTTCCGGGAGGAGGAGTGCTTCCTTGTGAGGTGGGCTGTTCATGAAGGACTCAACGGCTACCCGGGCAATCCGGTCAGGATCATCAGGATCGATCTCACCAAACTCGTAGATTGATGATCCGACGGGGATCTTCACGATGTTCTCACCGATACCATAGAATTGTCTCCCGTCAGGGAGGGTTTTCAGCTGATCATACCCATGGCGTTCCGCCCGGTCCACGGGATCCTCTCCGTCAGGATTGGTATGGTCAAAGAACTGTCTCACGGCCATATCCTCACTGTTTTCCTGAGCGATTACGTCAAGATCCGGATCACGGGTGAATTCCGCAAGGTTCCGCAGCCGCCTCTCGTCATTGGAATAGGTGAAGATCAGATCTCCAATGGTTCTGGCATACCACTCTGCCGGCCTGATGTACTCCCCGGTGATGGTGATGGTGTTCCCGGTAATGGTATTGTTACCCTCACTCGAATCAGACTGGATGGTATGCTTCCCGCCAGGAAAGGCACCTGAATAGTAGGTTCCCGGGGGGACCGATCCAGGTATCGTACATACCAGTCTGATAGGTACCGATTCACCCGGCCTGATAAAAGAGATCGGTGCAGATCCCATCTCATAATCGGATGATGTTATCTCCTCGTCAGGTGAGAGAAAAAAATACAGGGTGTCGCTCAGGGAGATCATGTCGCCTTCGTTCGTCACAACCGCGGTTGTAAAGAGCGGGCCGCCCGGGGCACTCGCCGGGGCGGTATCAAGAGCAGATACCCTGAGATCGGCAGTCCGGTTCTCTGACATTGCCGGAGCGGTGATGACCATGAGGAAAAGAAGTACCCCAAAAATCCTTGAAAAGAATACTGAATACTGCATCCTGATGACACCCGTTTTCGTACCTGAAACGTGAACGTGTGACCAATATCTACTTCGTGGTCGGCAATCAGTACCTGAACCACTTCATCATCACTATCGCATCCTCGGTGTCTGAGTAGTATCCTCCGACCTGAAAAACCGGCTGGTAGCCCTGCTGGGCATAGAACCGCTGGGCAGCCGTATTGGAGACACGCACCTCAAGCTGCATCGCCGTGGCACTCTGCAGCATCACGGCATACTCAGCGCGGTTCATGAGACCTTTTCCCACTCCAAAACCCCGTGCATTTTTCCCAACTGCAAGGCTGCAGATATGCCCGTATATCTCTTCCCCGGTGTCTTCCACCCCGCAGATGATGAAGCCAACCAGTTCGCCCTTCAGTTCGGCAGTGAAAACCGTTGCAGGAAAGAGCTCAAGGGCCTCGTACAACGTCTCCCGGCTCCATGGATCTGCGAAGGATTCATGCTCAATCTGCTCTATTGCAGGAATGTCAGCCATTTTCATCCGGCGTATCTGCAGGTCGTTCTCCATGGTGTATGTACAGATCTGGTAATCGTCCTAATATAGGGTCAGGGGAATACGTTTAAGCAGACTGGTGTCCGGGTATGGTTCATATTTATCCATTTTCTGCAGTCAGGCCTGCAGAAGGAAAAGCACAGGATATCGCTGCCGTTCCGTACGACGTGGTAAATGCAGATGAGGCACGTGAGATTATTACTGCCCATCCGAAGAGTTTTCTGACCATCAGCCGGACTGATGCCCTGCTCGCCGATTGTGATCCCTATGATGACCGGGTATACCGCGAATCACGACGGATCTTTGACCAGTATATCGCCGACCGGCTCTTCATCCAGGATGAGCATCCCTGTCTGTATATCTACCGGGTCTCTCACGACGGTCATACCTACACGGGCCTTGCCTGTTGTGCAGACACCCGGGAATACGAGAGCGGTATCATCAGGCGTCATGAACTGACCAGGTACGACAAGGAAGAGGACCGGACCCGGCACATCGATACAATAAATGCCAACACCGGCCCGGTGGTTCTTCTCCACAAAAAGGATACACGGGTTGCCTCAATTATCCGGGAGATTGTCGGGCGGCAACAGCCTGATATGACCGTCACCGCGGCAAACGGCAGTATCCACACGATCTACACCATCAGCCAGCCTGAGCAGATATCGGCACTCAACACCGCATTCAGCAACATTCCGGCCCTCTACATTGCAGACGGCCATCACCGGTGTAAATCTGCGGTGAACGTCGTCAACCGCCGGAAGGAACAGGGAAAAGCGGTACCTGAAGAGACATACCATGTGCTCGGGGTGATATTCGCAGAAGACGAGGTGAAAGTCCATGGATACAGCCGGTTGCTGACGGCCACCGGGGAAAGCCCGGCGGCATTTCTTGATGCGATAAAAAAGATTGCAACCGTTACCCCATACGGGGACTGCGATCCAACGCTTTACACCCTCCCGCCAAAACAGCAGACGAACGACCACCTCTTCCATCTCTACCTGGAAAAAACCTGGTATGAATGCAGGATACCCGCAGTGAAGGCCGCATCCCAGATTGACCGGCTTGATGTATCTGTTCTCCAGGAACAGGTACTGGTTCCGATCCTGAAGATCACCGATTCACGCGGCGACCAACGGCTTCAGTATCTCGGCGGAGCCAGGCCGGTCAGGGACCTGATGAAAAAAGTCGACTCCGGCGAATATGCTGTGGCAATCGCCATGCAGCCGGTAGATGTTCAGGATGTCTTCTCGATTGCCGATGAGGGAGGTATCATGCCCCCGAAGTCTACCTGGTTTGAACCAAAACTCCTGAGCGGACTGCTTGTCCACCGGCTCGGATAATTTCTTTTTTGGATCCTGAGCCCGACGCTGTTCAGTCGGGACGGGCAGGAAAAAAAGGGAGAAATGAGGGTATTTACGTGGCCGAGACGATGCCATCAGCACCGTCAGATGCCGCGGTCATAATGCCTGACCCTGTCGGACCCTGGACATTCTGCTCGGTGGACATCATCGAGACAGATTCTGGCTTTGACATCATCACGACGACGTCATCTTCGCAGTCATAACTCCGGCAATAGAGCGTGTAGGCTCCACTTCCCTTCTTGGCATACACCTGGGCATAATACGTGGAACCGGTTGAGGGATGGGTTACCCCGACGAACGCATTCGAACCGTCACGGGTATCGGCATACTGGGCATAACACCCGGAATACCGTGGGTCACAGTCCTTGTAGATGTAGAGATCGAAGTTAGTGCCACAGTAACTGGTCCGCATCGCACTGACCTGGTCGGCAGACATCATCACGATCGGAATCTCGTCGCCACAGGGCCCTTTCAGAATCCATTCGATGTATGACCGGTCTCCGCCGATCTGATACCCATAGGTCTTCCATTCACCGGCGTTCAGGAATCCGGTCTTGGTGTCAACTTTGTATGGAGCACACTTGCTTCCACAGTTCGGATTACCGCAGCAGGGATCCCCATAGCAGGGATCAGCCGGACAATTCGTGGTAACCGTCATCTGGTACTGGCCAAACCCGCTCTGGGCATAGATCACGATGTACCAGGTTCCGGATTCAAGGCTCATGGACTCGGTCTGGCCGTAATTGACGGCTGCCTTGTCATAATGAGCCATGACATAACTCTCGGTCGGCGTCCATCCGCCAGAGCCTTTCATTGCATAGAGATCAAAGTTTGCCCCGTACGGGCCGGTAAGGGTCACCTGGCCGTTGCAGTTCAGGGTGAGCGTCTGCATAGCCTTCTGGCCCTGATACAGGTAATTTGAATAGGTTTCAGGAGTCGATGCTGCGTATGCCGGGATCACCGCAAAGAACATACATGCGACAATCCCTGTAGCAAGCAGATAATACAGGTTTTTTGCTGTCATTACACATCCCATTTGATAATATACACTGAGCAGTTTTCTTATGAAGATAATACGTTTCCGTATTCAAACCGGGAAACGGGGGGTATTCCCCGGTGCCGGTTACTGTGGCGGAGCCACGGATGTAGCCGTATACATCATTGCAGACATTTCTGGCTGGGACATCATAACAACAGGGTCAGATCCGGTATACGACCGGCAGGTAAGGGTGTACGAGCCGCTTCCCCGCTTGGCATATACCTGGGCGTAATACGTTGATCCGGTTGTCGGATACGAGACACCGACATAGGCATTCGAACCGGTACTGGTATCGGCATATGGAGCATAGCATCCGCGGTATCCCGGATTGCAGTCCTTGTAGATGTAGAGATCGAAATCAGTTCCACAATAACTGGTCCGCATCGAACTGACCTGATCGGCTGACATCATCACGACCGGTACCTGTTCACCGCACGGTCCGTTGAGGATCCATTCGATGTAGGTTCTGCCGCCTGATATGTAGTATCCGGTTGTCTTCGTCTGTCCCTGGCTGAGGTACCCTGACTTGACATCAGTCTTGTACGGAGTCATCGTCGGGGACGGGGGATAATACGTAGGGTATGGACTGTATGTTGGGTACGGGCCCGAACAGGTGCTGGTTGCTTCAAGGAGGTAGGTTCCGCTTCCCGACCGGGCATACACAAGAACACACCAGAGCCCTGATTCAAGGGTGAGGTACGCTTTTCCGCCACTGTTCATTGCAACCTTGTCGTAATGAGTCATGATGTACTCATTCGACGGGCAGGAGCCGGCGCTCCCGTAGTTTCTCATGGCATACAGGTCATAATTCCCGCTGTACGGAGACGTAAGAACCAGTTGTGCACCGCAGTCTACCTGGATCTCATGCATCACTGCCTGCCCAGGGTAGAGGTTGTACGACTTTGTCCAGAATATTCCCGATGTCGCTGCAGCCGGAGATGCTCCGAGTGCAACCGCAACGAGCAGAATCAATCCCGCAATGCCAAACTTCCAGAGGGTGTTCATGGTTTCCTCCCAAGGCATCTCTGCCTTGTTATGAATCATACTCTCTGGGCTGAGCACATAAGGTTTTTCGTGAAAAAAAGAGCGAGGTAAATGATATTTTACAAAAAGGAAAGCAGCCTTACGTTTTTTTGAAGAGTGCGGAGGGGAAAACCAGTGCGAACCGGGGATCTGATCATCCACGCATTCCGAGCCGGCCGGATACCATCAGGGATGATCCGGATTCCCGGAGATTAAAAAATGGAAGTGGTCCTGATGAGGACCCAGGACCCGGATAATACCGGAACACCTTTGGATCGGATCTGTTCCTGCCAAACAGGGCATCATATGATGGACAACCGGGAAATCCCGGTTCCCCTACCGGATAAACAGCCCGGTTTGTCCCATAGGAGCCTCTCCGTTCTGTTGAACCGGTCCGGGACCGGGAGATCCGGGAGGCTGTGCATTCACCGGCTGTCCGCCTGGCATGATTTGCTGCGGGGAGTGCCAGACCCGGTCACGGGGATCCTGCGATGGTGCAGGAATCCCGCAGAGATCAGTCGCATCGAGCAGGTAGGTTCCCCTGCCTGACCGGCAGGTCACGAGAACATGCCATGATCCGGCTTTGAGCGTGAGGGAGGGTGTTGTTCCACGGGTAGAAGAGACTACATCGGGGTGTGACCGGATATACTCTTCAGAAGTGCCGAAACGGTAATTACCGAACCATGCATCATCCTGAACGGCATTGAGATCAAAAACCGCTCCATCCGGAGAAGTCAGAACAATCCGGGCAGAACAGTCCACCTGAATGTCGTGGACCGCTGACTGTCCGGAGGAGAGGATGCCTGACTGGGACCAGTAAGAGGAGAGCGAGGCTGTGGCCACACCTGTTATCAGGGTAATAATCAGAAATACGAACGTATAATACCTGGAAATCTTCATCGTCATCAACCCGCCGCGAACAGGGATTTCTCAGGTGCCCATCTTCTCCCCGGGCTTATAACAATAACAGATGTCCCTGGTGGGACATTTCATGGAGTGGAGATCAGCCGGGATCCGTCGTACAGGCTGACCACCTCACCGATCACGATGATTGCCGGTGGTTTTACCCCCTTTTCCCGTGACTTTAAACCGATATCAGAGAGCGTTCCGATCGTCTCCCGCTGACTGGGCCGCAGACCGTTCTCGATGACGGCAACCGGGGTATCCGGCGGACGCCCGTGTGAGATAAGGGTTTCTGCAATCGTCGGCAGGTTTTTGACGCCCATGAGGATGACAATCGTTCCGCGGCTTTTCGCGAGCCATTCCCAGTCAATGGCCGATGCTTCCTTGGTCGGATCCTCGTTTCCCGTGATGAAGGTCACCTGCGAAGCACACCCCCGGTGGGTCACTGGTATCCCGACCGAGGCAGGGACGGCAACGGCACTCGTAACTCCCGGGATAACCTCAACCTGCACTCCATGTCGCCTGCAGGTCTCAAGTTCCTCGCCTCCCCGGCCGAAAACAAAGGGATCTCCTCCCTTCAGCCTCACCACGGAAAGCCCTTCTTTTGCTTTCCGCACCATGAGTTCCTCAATCTCATCCTGTTCCCGGATATGCCGGCCACCGAATTTTCCGACATCGATCTTCTCTGCCCGCTCCGGCAGAGTCGAGAGGATCTCCTCACCGGGAAGCTGATCATAGAGGATCACATCAGCAGCATCGATCACTTCGCGGGCACGCAGCGTCATCAGTCCCAGGCCGCCGGGGCCTGAACCAACCAGGTATACTCTTCCGTCACTCATTTTTTTCCGTCCTCAATGCCAAGACGCTGCCATGCCTCCTCGATGAGGTGCAAGGCGTTTTTACGGACTTCTTTTCCAAACATAACGGCATCCGCATCCCCGCTGACCCGCTGTTCCAGGCGGAAGACCCGATCCCCTTCCAGCGAGAGGATCTCAACGATGAGGTACTGATCCCGGCAGAAGACACCAAGGGGAGTGAAACAGCCCCCGCCAATCTCTTCCATGACGAGCCGTTCAAACCCAGTATCCCGACGGGTCGCCGGATCGTCTATCCCTGCAAGTATCCGGATGACGTCCGGATCATCACGACTGACCACCGCAATCGTTCCCTGGTTCGGGGAAGGAACATGAACGGCCGGGTCCAGGGAAAAGCCCGGGAGCTGAAGCGAGAGCCGTTCTAGTCCTGCCTCGGCAAGAACGATCGCATCGTACTCCCCCTGCCTCAGCTTTGCAAGCCGGGTGTCCACGTTTCCCCGGAGCGGTCGGATCGTGATCTCAGGAAACCGGCGACGGATCTGTGCCGTTCTTCGCGTACTTGAGGTCCCGATGATCCTGATCTCTGCCGGAGGTTTTTCCGTGACAATAAAGTCACAGGGAGAGTCACGGAGCAGGACGGCAGCGGTCCTGAGTCCTTTCGGACGGTCGGCAGGGATATCCTTCATCGAATGGACGGCGATATCGATCCTCCCGTCAAGGAGGGCATCATCGAGTGCCTTCACAAAAACACCCTGACCGCCGATGGCATGGAGCGGGACACCGGTCTGTTCGTCGCCGGCTGTTGAGATAATCACCAGCTCGCTCGATACGTGCAGACCGGAAAGGAGGCGGGAGACCTTCTCTGCCTGGGCACGGGCGAGGGCTGAACCCCGGGTACCGATCTTCAGATGCATGACCTGTACACACCGGCTATCCCGGCAGCATCTGCATCGCTGTGTGCTGCGGAGAGGAAGTTGGTCTCAAACTGGGAGGGAGGGAGGAAGACTCCGGCTTTCAGGGCTTTCTCCCAGAATGTCCTGAACCGGGTCGTATCAGCCTCTTTTGCCTCCGCATACGTCCGGGGCGGGGCATCCCGGAAGAAGAACTTGAACATGGAGCCGGCACTGACAAACGATCCATCCTTTCCTGCACAGGCATCAGCAATCACCCGGACCTGTTCTTCCATCCGGCGGTATATCTCCTGGTGATCGTGAATCCACGAGAGGGTCGCCATCCCGGCGGCAAGGCTCATCGGGTTTCCGGAGAAGGTTCCGGCCTGGTACACCGGACCGGAAGGGGCAACGAGTTCCATGATCTCACGTCTGCCCCCGAATGCCCCGATGGGAAGTCCGCCGCCGATGATCTTGCCAAGCGTGGTGAGATCCGGTGTCACCCCGAACTGTGTCTGGGCGCCCCCGATACCAAGCCGGTACCCGGTGATCACCTCGTCGAAGATGAGAAGGACATCGTGTTCATCCACAATCCGCCTGACCTCCCTGAGGTACCCGTCGTCCGGAAGGATCGGGCCGATGTTTCCCATCACCGGTTCAAGGATGAATGCCGCGATGGATGCTCCTTCACGTTCCAGAAGTGACGAAAGGGCCTCGGTATCGTTGTATGCCACCTGTCGTGTGTGTTTCACCAGATCGGCAAGCACGCCTGCGGAGTCAGGCTGGCCAAGCGTGGTACATCCCGAACCGGCCTGTACGAGAACACCGTCATGAGCCCCGTGAAACCCACCCTCGACCTTGATGATATCAGACCGGGAGGTAAATCCCCTGGCAAGGCGGATCGCAGCCATCGTTGCTTCCGAACCGCTTGATACAAACCGGACCATGTCGATGGAGGGGTGATCAGAGACGATTCGCTGTGCGAGATCGATCTCAAGCGGGGTCGGCGTTCCGTAGATCCATCCGTCGGTTATCCGGGAAGAAATCGCCGCTGCAACCGCGGGATGGGCATGACCGAGGATCAGCGGACCGTACGCCCCGCAGCAGTCGATAAGGGTATCGCCGTCTGCGGTGCGGATTCGCGAACCGTTCCCCTGTACTGTGTAGAACGGATAGGGATGTATTGCCCTGACCGGGCTTGAGACGCCGCCCGGGATAAGACGCCGTGCCCGGGAATAATATTCACTGCTATTCATTGAGCCACCTGCAGACATCCTCTGCAAAATACGTGATCACAAGTCCGGCGCCGGCCCGCCTGAGACAGACCAGGCTCTCCATGACGACCTTCTTCTCGTCGAGCCATCCCTGCATACCCGCTGCCTTAATCATCGCGTACTCACCGGAGACCTGGTATGCAGCAACCGGGTATCCGAGGGCACTGACATCTGATATGATGTCGCCAAACCACCCTGCCGGTTTGACCATCAGGATATCGGCACCCTCAGCTGCGTCAAGCTCTGACTCGCGGAATGCCTCTTTCCGGTTTGACACCGGTGCCTGGTAGGTCGTCCGGTCGCCGAACGAGTACCCTGAACCGGCTGCCTCCCTGAATGGCCCGTACAGGCTGCTTGCAAACTTTGAGGAGTAGGCCATGATCAGAACCTCCTCGTATCCGTTATCGTCAAGGACCTCCCGAATTGCCCCGCATACCCCGTCCAGCATACTTGACGGGGCAACGATATCGGCACCGGCCTCTGCATGGGAGAGTGCTATCTGCTGCATCAGGTCAAGTGACTGGTCATTCAGGAGGTCAGGACCATCCCGGCAGTCACCGATATATCCGCAATGCCCGTGATCGGTGTATTCGCAGGCACAGACATCGGTGATGATCACGAGATCGGGAACAGCCCGCTTCATGAGCCTGACCACCTGTTGGATCACCCCGTCCTGGGCCCAGGCCCCGGTAGCTGATGCATCCTTGTCCCGGGGAATCCCGAAGAGAAGGACCGATCTGATCCCGGTCTCGTGGAGCCGTTTTGCTAATGGTTCTGCCTGGCCGATCGGCCACCGGAACTGGCCTGGCATTGAGGATATCGGGGCGGGCATATCCAGTTGTTCATCAAAGAAAAGGGGCATTACCAGGTGCTCTGTGTGGATTTTTGTCTCGCACAGGAGCGGACGGATTAACCGCCTTCGAAGTCTTCTCATTCGGTTTTGCGGGAACATAATCCTTCACCTCGGATGATGGCGGAGACAAGGTCTTCTGCCATCTGAATTTCGCCATGCTCGGCACAACGGCGTATCTGTATCGTTGCGTCTGCCAGGAGTTTTCTAGTTAATGCCCGGGAGAGATCGTCGATGATCTCCCGGGTCCGGTCATCGGGATCGATGAACCGGGTCAGGGCCCGATCCCGTTCGCGGAGACGGATGGTCTCTGCCCAGGTGTGAAGCCCGGCAAGTATCTCGTCGGCTGCTTTCCGGTTAAATAACCGGATAAACTGATCACATTCAGCGCTGAGATAGTCCCTGACCCTGACGATGGCATCCTGCCGGTTCTTTGCGGTAGCATCACTCACTTCCCTGAGATCATCAATAGTAAAGAGACATACCCCCTGAACATCTCTGACCTCTTCCTCCACGTCACGCGGCTGGGCGATATCAACGATGATTAACGGCCGGATGGAACCTTCAAGCGGCCAGATACGGCCCTTCAATGCCTGTTCAAGTTCATCGCGACGGATGACCGGATGGGGGGCTGCGGTGCAGCAGATGACAACATCAGATAACGAGAGATACCGGTAGAGATCGGTCATCAGAACCGCGGTACCGTGAATCTTTTCTGCAAGCCGGTAAGCCCGGTCAATGGTGCGGTTGGCCACATAGATAGCAGAGAGCTGTTTTGCTGAGAGGGCCTGGGTGACGAGGACGCCCATCTCCCCGGATCCAAGCACGAGGATTCGTTTTCCTTCAAGGGATCCGAGCCGTTCTTCGGCGAGAAGGACGGCGGCAGATCCGATAGATACCGCGCCACGATTGATGCCGGTCATCCGCCGGGCTTCTGAACCGGTGTGGATCGCCTTGTTGATGCACCGGGTGAGGATCGGATCCGCCACGCCGATCTCCTCTGATAGCGCAAGGGCCCGCCTGAGCTGGCCGAGGATCTGATCTTCTCCAATCACCATCGAGTCTATTCCGGATGCAAGATCAAGGAGATGGGCAAGTGCGGCGGTGTCTTTCCAGGTGACAAAACCGTCCCGGTCATGCTGCCTGAGAAATTCTATGAGGAGATCCTCTTCTCCGTGGATGATGATCTCGACCCGGTTACAGGTCTGAAGGAGGAGAACCCCCTTGAACCACTCACCGGCCTCCTTAAGGAACGCTGCTTCGTCAGGAAACCGGAATTTTTCCATGACCGGGATGGATGCGGTATGATGGGATATTCCCGCAATGGAAAAGGGGGCAAAGAGCCGGTTCATACGGCGTACCTCTCCCTGACCAGGGTTATGGCGGAATCAACGGATTGACCTGCGGCAGACCATACCTCTGAATCCCTGAGAATCCGGGAAATTACCGCTTCCCGTTCCTCCTGGGTTTCGATCCGGCTCTTCAGGATCGGCCTGATACTGTCCATAAGGCCGATCATGGCATCGAGCCCGGGAAACGATTCCTCGATGGTCTCCCTGAGCAGGCGGGAGATCGCCGGGCCTGACCCGGAGGTACTGAATGCAATACAGTACCGTTCACCGGTGATCTTTGCCGGAAGGAGAACATCACCACGCTCACCGGATGCATTGTTGCAGAGGATGCCTCGCTCCCGGCAGAGACCGGTAAGGGTATTGTTCAGGATCACATCCGGGGTGGTCGTGATCACGAGGAACGCTCCTTCAATGAGGGGAAGGAGAGAGTCACGGTCAGCGCTGAGTTCAGTCGTGACACAGGTGACCGGGATTGCGGGGAAGGACGGGTGAAACGAACGGCTGTATACCATCACGTCACCTTCACCTGCAAAGAAGCGTGCTTTTCGTGCCCCCACTTCACCACCACCGATGATCACGATTCGCTTTCCGGTACCATCGATCATGAGGGGGATCATCGTATTCATTTTGTCTGAAAAAAATATCAATCTGTCCAATTATCCTGAAAAAACGTGGTACCTCACATGGGGATATACTATATCGTCAAATTTTTATTCTTCCAGAGCTGACGATATAGAGCACCTCGCAGCAGCGATGATGTATGCGTCGATAGTGTAGTGGTTATCACTAGGCGTTGCCAACGCCTAAACCCGGGTTCGAGTCCCGGTCGGCGCACTGGAACACGATATCCGGATTTTGGCACGGAAATTATCTCTATTATCCGCCACCGGACATTTTTTCTTTTTCTGTTTTTTTGATACCAGTCAGGTTCTTTCATCACCCATACAGGTTCTAAAGTCCGGAACCGGTGTCCGGATCGCTTGCTCATTCAGAATCCGGGGTATTCAGAGGACGGCTGTCCGGGCAGGAACCGGAGGTTCCTGTCTGACCGGGCGGGAGAGAGGAACCCGGGTCCAGAACGTGATCCGGATGGGAGATCCTCACCAGGATTAACGGCCGATTGAACTGTCTGAGGCATACCGGTTTATTCTCAGGGAGGATGCCCCCCCATCTATCTCCGATATCCAATATAAATTTTTTTATTCGTCGGTTACGTTTCCCTATTGTGTAAATATGTCAAGGAGATCTGATCTGACGAACCGGGGATCCATTGTTGGATCCTTGCTGGCTGTTTTTGTGTGTATCGTCGCAGTGACGGGTGCTGTGGTGCCGGTCGCTGCAGCTTCCGCTGGTTCCGGCAACACGGACAGCGGTCCGGTGCCAAATCCGTCCCTGGCATCCCCGCTCTACGCCATCACCCATTTTGATTCCTCGCAGAGTGATTCAACACCATATGGACCCCCGGAGGGGGTCTTCACGGTTGATCCCGCTGACCAGCCAATAGTGTATGGCGGTCCGATCAACATCATGACCTTTGCATCTCCAGAGAAGGACTACATGTGGGCGATTGGTACCAACCGGGTTGCGTACGTGGAGATGAAGGACGGAAACATGACCGAGCTGGCTTCATATGAAGCCCTTGCCGAGGCTACCAATAATCTTCTTGCTGCCATTCCTGAAGAAAACTTCAGAACTTTCGGGGAATCAACCGCAGTAGGAATGGATACCGTTTCGATGAACGAATCCCTCACTGAATTGTTCGGACAAAATTACGATTACCGGTTTAAAAACGGATTTTACAACGTAGTTGACCATGAGAATGTATTATACTCCGATTTCGGCGGCGATCTCTATGCGTTTGCACTGGTAGATCCGGATAATCCGGCTGCCGGTATTGAGAAGCGGTACGAGATCCAGGATGTCATCACCACGCTCCAGGGGGAGGATTATCCGGAAGGAACCAAGTTATTCGGTCTTTCAATGACTTATGACGATCATCTCATCATCACGTTCAGCGATGGAATCGCGGTCATCGACAAAAACCTCGATCCTGACACCGCGTCCCTGTACCGGTTCGGAGACGATGAATTCCTCTCCAACTCGCCGTGCGTTGATGAAGATAATGCCATCTACGTGGCATCAGATCGGATCATGAGAAAACTCATCTGGAACGGGACCACCCTCTCCGCCGATGAAGCAACGGGAGCCTGGTCTTGTCCATACACCTATTCGGAGCAGCCGCCGATCATCAAGGTCGGGGTAGGAACCGGCTCTTCCCCGACCCTCATGGGATTTGGTGATGATGAGGACAAGCTCGTGGTCATCACCGATGGTGCAGAACAGATGAACCTGGTTGCATTCTGGCGGGATGAGATCCCCAACGGATCTGAGCGGATAGCCGGTCAGATACCGGTAACCTGTGGGTTTGAGACCCTTCCTGAGTGGATCCAGTCAGAACAGTCCTTGGTTGTTTCAGGATACGGGGCGTTCGTCGTGAATAACATGCCGGAGAATGTGAGCGATGATCTCATCAATCAGAACAAGATCCTCCAGGTTTCACTGATGGGACCTGCATACGAGACCTCGTACGGCGTGGAACGCTTTGAATGGGATCCGGCTATAAACACCTGGGGTTCGGTCTGGGCACGGCCTGATGTCTCTTCGACAAGCATGGTTCCCATCCACAGCCAGTCCGGGAACATGGCTATCATCAACGGATGGCGTGAACCGGAAGGCTGGGAGATAGTTGGTCTTGACTGGGAAACCGGTGAGATCATCCACCAGACCATCTTTGGGGATGTCAACTTCGGGAACGGGGCCTATGCAATCCTCCAGTACCTGGAAAACAACGAACTGCTATTCAATTCGTTCGCCGGGCCGATGAGAATTCACTATTCTGAATCCTGACCGGCCCCTTTTTCTCTTTTCGGTGTGGTTTTTGCTCTATCACCATAACCTGCTGACCGGATATGGACAATCTCACGGAATGCCGTAATTCATTGGTTCCTCCTGCCGACGAGAAGGACAAACGATCTCTGTTTACCCTGTTTCAGGAGCATGTTTTTCGTATCTGTGACGGGAAGGAGGGGTTCGTAATTCCGGCTAAAAGTGGTACAGGTATCCCACAGAACAAACTACTATATACCGGAGATACGATTAGAAACATCTCAATAACACTCCGGGTACCTCCCAGACCGGACCGACGATGCGAGGAGTCATGTTCTCTATTCCCCTGATCAACAACAATACCGGTTTTCGCAAACATCTGCTGACCCTGGCGGTTGTTCTGACAATCATCGTGGTACTCAGTTCCCCGGTTGCCGGCGCGAGGGACGTGAACGTGGCCGTCACCGATCTCAAACCCTCGCTCTTCACTGATACGCAGGGAAAACCTACCGGTTTTTTCGTTGACCTGATCGAGGATATGGCCGGTCAGGAAGACTGGCATGTCACCTGGGTCAGGGGGACACTTACCGAGAGCTGGAAGCGGCTGGCTGACGGGGAGATCGATCTCATGCCCGGGGTCACCGTTACCCAGGAGCGTCTTGCGGTATATGACTTCAGTAATGAATCAGCATTTTCCGTCTGGTTACAGGTATACGCACGTCCCGGCGCAGGTATTAACACGATCCTGGATCTCGACGGAAAAACCATCGCGACGGTGAGCGGTTCGTCAAGCGACACCGGCTTTCGGGATTATGCCCACAAGTTCGGGGTCAATGCCACGTATCTTCCCCAGGATACCCCCATCGAAACCTTTGCCGCCGTGGCAGGGGGTGAGGCGGATGCCCTGGTTGTGTATAATACTGCAGGGCATGAGGATGCAAAGACATACGGTCTTGTCGAGACACCCGTGATGTTCAATCCTTCCCAGTTCGTGTTTGCTGTTCCGAAAGGGAAGAATCAGGATCTCCTGAAGATCATCGATCGGTATATTGCAAAAGGAAAAACCAGCCCGTCTTCGACATACAGCCGGTCCATGCAGAAGTGGTTCGGGGTACAGGCGGGTGATATAATTCCCTCCTGGCTCTGGTGGGGCCTTGGAGGGATTGGCGGGTTTGCCTGTCTCTTTTTAGCCATGAGTTTCCTCCTCCGGCGGGAAGTCCGCCGCAAGACCGCAGAGCTGGCCAGCCAGAACGAGGAACTGCAGGCAGAGGTTGCAAGCCGTACCCATGCGGAAGCAGAACTTGTTCAGAAAAACGAGGAACTGCAGGCTGCCTACGAACAACTGAAAGGCAAGGACCGGGAACTCGGGGAAAATTACCAGGAACTCATGAGAAGCGAGAAAGCTCTGATCCAGGCACGGAAAAAACTGAACCTGCTCAACACCCTTACGTTCCAGGATATTCAGAACGCGTTTTTCATCCTTGCCGGGTATATCCAGCTCTCAAAGGAAGCTGCAGGGTGCATCGAGGAGGCACAGAAACATCTGAAAAAAGGAGAAAATGTCCTGCAATCAGTGGAAGGTGCCCTTTCCTTTGCAGAGAAATACCAGAACCTCGGGATCAGCCAGCCCCGGTGGCAGGATGTCGTCTACGTTCTCGTGAGTGCTGTCTCTCACCTGGACTTTTCAGGGATCTCGCGAAAAGTAACTATGCCTGACATCGAGATTTACGCCGACCCGTTGCTGGAGGATGTCTTTCTTGCCCTCATGGAAAAGATCATCTCACCTGACGCCGGCGTATCCACTATCACCCTTCGTTGTCGGAAGAATGACGGGAGTATTACCATCATAATTGAAGCGGACGGCACCGGAATTCCTCCGGAGGAGAAAGAAAAACTCTTTACCCGTGAACACGCAGGGAAAGGAGGCACCAGTCTCTTCCTCGCCAGGGAAATCCTCTCGATCACTGATATATCCCTGGATGAAACCGGAACGGCGGGGACAGGGATCTGCTTTGAGATTACGGTACCGGATGGGGAGGTTCGGGTTAAGGTGACGGAAGAGGAGCCGGATACCAGGGGATGATCCCCCCGCTTTTTTATAGGAAAGGATCTCCTGTACCGGATGAAAAAGCGGCGTTACGGCGTCAAATAGTACAAATCTAATCCAGATCCACATGTTTCCTTAAGTTTTTATGTCCTGGATTGGTATTATTATGTAAAAATTGAGATAGAAAGGATATGTCTTTTATCAATACTGGTTTTACTCCAACGATGAAAGGGGTTGGTATCGGTTTTGCATTTTGTCTCGTTTCACTTCTTGTGTACCTGACTATCTTTCAGGGTGCCGGAACGCTATTCTATTGGTTTGCATTATTCTTTTTTATCATCGGTCCGCTCGTAGCGGGATTTATAACGATGAGTCGGTTAAATGACAATAAGATCCGTGGATTCGGAATTTCAGTAATACTGGTACTGGGAACAGCCCTCATTTTTTTCATACTGGTATATGCAATCGGTATCGTCTTTCTTATCAATACCATTAATCTCCCGGGAATGTCCAACGAAACCTACCAGATCGAGAATTTGCCTCCCGATACCATCTATACCATCCCGGGAGGGGCCAGGGGGATCCTGGTGAAAGAGGATACGAATACGGCGGTTGTAGCCATTATCGATACTGTTAGTTACCAGCATCCCGGTACGGTCCTTTTGATACAGAAAAATGAGGGGGACATCCTGTGGAGCATTGATGTACCTAGTGATAATATCGCTGTAGCCATGGACAATGACACCGCCTACATCTTTCACCATGGTATTGGATATTTTATTACCAAAAATACGGGTGAACAATTGAATAAATTTCTTTCCATGGATAATTACTGCACGAATTCGATGGGAAAATTCCAGACAACCGGGATAATATCCACCTGGAACAGAGATGGCACGGTGAAGTCTCTGAACCGTCTGACCTTCAACGGGATTGTAAATGGATTCTTTATTCGCGGGGACACGGAGGAAGTTTTGAGATTATGATCGTTTCACGTGATGATTCAGAAAGTGGTGGTAAAACCAGCCACAAGCCAATTCAATGACAGAACAACAACCGGGATCCTGAAGCGATTCCCGATTTTGAAATGAATTGTCTTCAAATCCCGAGGACGGCTGATAGAATGATGCGGCTGAAATAAACATACGGAAATCAGTGTTCTGTGCTGATTGTCCCGGCCCCGGGAAAATCAATTCCTGCCATTTCAAAGAAAAAAAGGGGCACCCTGGCAGGATGGTATCAGTACCCCTGAACCCCAATCCTGCCAGGAAGGATCAATACAACACCCGTGGGGACGGAGAAATCCCGTACCTGATCCCGTCTAGGCGGCGATGAGATCGAACCGGTCAAGGTTCATCACCTTGTTCCAGGCTGCAATGAAATCCCTGATAAACTTCTCCTGGCCGTCCGAACTTCCGTATACCTCCGCAAGTGCCCGGAGCTGGGCATTCGAACCGAAGATGAGGTCAACGCGGGTGCCCTTCCATTTCAGATCGCCTGACCGGCGATCGTACCCTTCAAACAGGTCCCCTGCATCAGATACCGCCTTCCACTCGGTCCCCGGGTCGAGAAGGGTTGTGAAGAAATCATTGGTCAGCACTTCCGGCGTCTTCGTGAAAACACCATACCCGGTCTGCCCGAAGGAGATGTTCAGCACCCGCAGACCGCCCACGAGGACGGTCATCTCAGGGGCGGTCAGCGTCAGTAATTGTGCCTTGTCAACCAGGAGAGCCTCGGCTCTCACCGAAGAGCGGCCCCTGAGATAGTTGCGGAACCCGTCTGCAGCAGGTTCGAGTACGGCAAAGGAGTTCGCATCGGTCTGATCCTCACGGGCGTCCATCCGGCCGGGCGAGAAGGGAACGCTCACATCATGACCTGCTTTCTTCGCAGCCATCTCGATCCCGGCACATCCCCCGAGAACGATCAGGTCGGCAAGCGAGATCTTCCTGCCGCCCGGTGCCGTCCGGTTGAATTCATCCCGGATGCCTTCGAGAACAGAAAGGACTTTCGCCAGTTCGGCCGGCTGGTTGACTTCCCAGTTCTTCTGCGGTGCAAGGCGGATTCGTGCACCGTTCGCACCGCCACGTTTGTCAGATCCCCGGAATGTGGAGGCTGACGCCCAGGCGGTCGAGACGAGTTGTGATATGGAGAGCCCGGACTTCCGGAGCTGTTCCTTGAGAGATGCGATGTCCTGATCCGTAACCAGCGGGTGGTCGACGGCCGGGATGGGATCCTGCCAGATGAGTTCTTCGTCCGGAACCTCCGGCCCGAGATAGCGTATCCGGGGACCCATGTCGCGGTGTGTCAGTTTGAACCAGGCCCGTGCAAAGGCATCGGCGAGGAGATCCGGGTTCTCGTAGAATCGCCGGGAAATCTTTTCATACACCGGATCAAACCGGAGGGAAAGGTCGGTGGTGAGCATGCCCGGTGCATGACGTTTCTTCGGGTCATGGGGATCAGGCACCGAACCGGCCCCCGCTTCTCCTTTCGGTTTCCACTGGTATGCCCCTGCCGGGCTCTTTGTCAGTTCCCACTCAAAGCTGAAGAGGTTTTTAAAGAAGAGATTGCTCCACCGCGTCGGGGTCTGGGTCCACGTGATCTCGATCCCGCTCGTGATCGTGTCATTGCCCTTGCCGGTCCCGAAACTGCTCTTCCAGCCAAGGCCCTGCTCTTCGATGCCGGCCGCTTCAGGTTCAGGCCCCACGTGGGATGCCGGGCCGGCTCCATGGGTTTTGCCAAAGGCATGCCCGCCGGCGATGAGGGCGACGGTCTCTTCGTCGTTCATGGCCATCCGGGCGAATACCTCACGGATATCCTTTGCGGCCGCAACCGGGTCTGGCTTGCCGTTCGGTCCTTCCGGGTTGACGTAGATCAGGCCCATCTGCACGGCTGCGAGGGGTTTTTCAAGTTCCCGGTCGCCCGAGTACCGCTTGTCCCCGAGCCAGGTCTCCTCGGATCCCC
>CAZWTX010000022.1:0-43411 GCA_964637135.1 uncultured Methanospirillum sp.
ACTATGAAGTGGCATGATCACTGCCAGTACATGGAAATACCGCGTGAATATTCCATAACCGACCTCGCCCGCTTCCACGGACATCTTGGTCCGTTCATCGTTCTCGGATACCGGATGGGTACCCGTGCGCTCAGGGAACTCGGTGGCGATCCCTTTGCCCTGAAAGCAACGGTCTGTTGTTCCGGAATGACCCCCCAGTCATGCCTTGCTGACGGAATACAGCTTGGAAGCGGATGTACCCTTGGCAAAGGAAACATCGAGATCATCCGCTCGAATACCATCTCCTGTTCATTCACAGCCGGGCAGAAGGAGCTCCGGATGGCACCGCTTCCCCTGCGGACAATGGACATGAATGATCCTGACTATGAGCTCCTCATCGAACGGTATGCCGAATCCCTGTATCACCTGCCTGACGAAGATCTCTTCCGGGTTGATGTCGTGTGACCTCGGATCCGTCTTTTCCCCTCGTTGAGCTGAAAGATGTCTGGACGACCTACGAAGGAGCCTCCTTCCCGGTTATCAGAGGAATATCGTTCGATATCAGGCCGGGTGAATTCGTCGTGGTAGGCGGTCCGAACGGAGCGGGGAAAACAACCCTCCTTGAAGCGATAACCGGCCTGCTTCCGGTGGTCAGGGGGTCCGTCTCTGTCTGCGGCCGTTCAATCCCGGCAGATGCGACTGATATCAGGTGCCGGGTGGGATACGTCATCCAGAATTTTGATTTTCACCCGTTCACCCCGTACACCGTCGAGGAAGTGGTTCGGATGGGCCGGTACGGCCAGATTGGCTGGTTCAGGCGTGAATCAGACCAGGATCATCGTGCCGTCGAGCAGGCGATCCATCAGCTCGGAATCTCTCACCTCCGCGGCGAACTGATCGGAAAACTCTCCGGTGGCCAGCAACAAAAGGTCCTGATCGCCCAGAACCTTGCAAAGGAACCATCCGTGCTCCTCCTTGACGAACCATTCAGCAACCTGGATATCCGGACCAGGGACGAGGTATCCTCCCTGCTCTGCGAGATCTGCGATGCCGAGATCCCGGTGATTCTCGTTTCGCATGCCTTCGACTGCCTCCCGGCCCGCGATATCCGGGTGATCGTCATGCAGGACGGGAAGATGGTCATGAATACCATCTCCCCGGCGGTAAAAGTAGCCGATCTCATCCGGACCCTCCCGGTGGCCGGCTGATGCTCGAGATCCTGATCCCAAACAACGTCCTCTGCCACGCGGTGGAGGCAATGTTCTTTGCTTCGGTCGGGTGTGCCATCCTGAGCGTGCTCATCACCCAGATGAACATCTCCTCCATTGGATTCACGATGTCGCATGCAGCCTTCGCCGGGGGAGCAGTGGGTGTATTCTTTGGATTCCCGATGATGATCACGGCGATCCTGCTCAGCCTGTTCACGGCGCTCGTAATGGGACCGCTCAGTTACCGGTCCCGGATGCACGTTGACACGACACTCGGGGTGCTCTTCGGAACCATGATGGCAGTCGCGATCTTCTTCATCGCCCTGATGCAGTCATCAGGGCATGGCTTTGAGGCAGGAGCACTCCTGTACGGGAACGTAATCTCCCTCTACCGGGAGGAGATCTACGCCCTCGCCCTGATCACCATCATGATCATTATACTGGTCTTCCTTTTCCTCAAGGAGATAACGGCAATCACCTTCCACCGGAAGATGGCAGAGATCAGCGGAATCCGCGTCCAGCCGGTCTATTACCTCTTCCTCATTCTCATTGCCGTGATGGTGGCCCTCTGCCTGCCGATTGTCGGAGGATTGTTGCTGTATGTCTGGCTGGTAACCCCGGCTGCCATCGCGTACCAGTTCTGTCCGACCATCAGGCAGATGTTTCTTCTCGCCCCGGGAGTTGCGGCAGTCATCAGCCTGGCCGGTGCTTTCACCGGGGTTGCCTATGATCTTCCGGTCGGTCCGCTCACGGGTGTTCTCTTCACGGCAGCGTTTGTCATCGCTGTGGCAATATCTCCAAAACGAAGAATAATCCGTCAGACATATTAACACAAAACGGAATATCGTATTACATGAAGCGCCTCACCTGCCTCATCATTCTTTGTACTTTCCTGACCGGGATTCCCCTGGTCAGTGCCCTTGATGTCGTCACGACCACGAGCGTCCTCTGGGATCCGGTCAGTCAGATCGGGGGCGATGACGTGAACGTGGTCTACATTGCTGACCCGACCGTCTGTCCGCACCTGCAGGGAGACATCCTTCCCGGCCTGATCCAGAAGAAAGCCTCCTCCCTTGAGGATGCCGATCTCTTCCTGGCCCATAACAGCACCATGGATCTGGCCACCATGGCTGCGATTGAGAAATTCCGGGATGCAAACGGATTTGGAAAGACCAACTGGATGATTCTCAAGCCTGATACCGAGTGGAACACGCCGGAATCCGCCGAAGCCCTTGCCGACACGGTCCTCGGCTGGCTGAAATCAGCCGACGCCAGGAATGCCACTGCATTTACCGAGCGTGCCACAGAGTACAAGGACGAGATCGCCAGGGCAGGCAGCCTGACCGATGACGAGAAAGCCCAACTCTCGAAGAAATATGCCATCGTGATGGCATGGCAGCAGAACCCCGTGAAAAACTGGCTCGGGGTGAATATCTACGACATCTTTGCCCCGGAGTTCGCGTATGGCGGGAATAAAACCCCGGCAAAGGTCGTTGATGCCCTCAAGGCAGACAAGGAGAATATCTATACCTTCGATCTCGTCTCCGGCGGCGGGAAGATGTATGTAATAGAGAACATGCAGTCAGGAGAACTGGCAAAAGGAATCGAAGAGGCCCTGGCAGATATTGCCGTCGTACCAAAGCGGGTCATCTTTACCAATTTCCCCCGATCAGTCGACGGTGTTGAGTCCATTCCGGACGTTCTCACCTATAACAAGAACCTTCTCCTCGGATGAGGTCTCTTTCTTTTTTTCCCACCGCCGTGCTGCATCCAAAGCCCTGTTCCAGGGATCAGGAGAACAATTTCCCCTGCCGGAATCAGTATTAGGCCCCATTACCCGGATGGGATCAGGAAACGGGCACAAAATCCATTCATACCAGGACACTTTCACCCTGTTTATCAAGGATTTATATCCGGGCAGGGCCTCATCTTCTGGCAGCGGACTGACCAATAATACGGTCACCTGCCGGAAGTGAAATCATGATTCAGTACCGATCCATCGTCCTTCTTTGCAGGGATATCAGTGTTTCAACAAAATTTTACCAGGAACTCTTCGGGCTCTCAGTCGAACTTGATCTCGGAAAAAACGTCTGCTTTTCCGGTGGTCTCTCAATCTGGGAGATCGATTATGCAAAAAACCTCCTCTACGGGGGGAGCGAACCCGATCTGCCACAGGAAAAACCACGGCAGGAACTCTACTTTGAGACTGACGACATAGCATCCTTTGTACAGATCCTGGAGGAGAGAACGATCAGGCTGCTCCATCCGATACAGGAAGCCCCATGGACCCAGCGGGTGATCCGGTTCTTTGATCCTGACGGACACCTTATCGAGATGGGCGAATCAATGGAATCGGTCATTCGCCGACATGGATCAGCAGGGCTTTCCACAGACGAAATCGTCACGAAAACGATGATGCCAAAGGAATTCGTCACCGCGGTTCTCTCTGGTTCATGAAGAGCAGGGATTCCATTCATCAGAGGGTTCATCTTTTTCACCTGATAATTCACCAGAGATGACAAGAGTTCGTCATATACTCCCTTTCATCAAAGTTACGGAGAAGGACAGAACCGGTTGAGGATTATCATGGATCATTTAGAACAACAAGTCACTCCGAATACAGCACACCAGGATGCAACCGGATTTGCAGAGGTCACAGCAACGATCTTTGCCCTGTAATACCCCATGATCGCCGGGCAGACAGGTGATCGAGATGCCAGTATCATGGGACTTAATTAGTCCCGGTGGATCCTCGACCCGGTAACATGCAACACTATCCTGTGTCCATCATGTGCCGGTCAGGGAGGATCAGGTTTCCTCATTTTAACATGATCCCGGCGGATTTTTCTTCACATGCGAGAAGAAACAGATATCTTTTTTCCGGGTGATATCTGGTACATTAAGCCCGGTTCAGTCTTTCACCCTGAAAAGAATGACCCGTGGCGATCTGCACCAGACACGGAGTTTGCATCATGGCCACAACAACTGCAACGGGAGTCCCGGGAATTCTTCGTCCGTTTAAAGAATTTCTTGAATCGCAATCCCTGAAAACCGGCGACCAGGTCGTTTTTTACGGGGTTCCTGCGACCTGTACCCCATTCATTGAGCTCCTCTGTTATGCAGCACGATCGCTCCCCTGTACCTTCATCTTTGTTCCCTATCTCGAGGAGGACCGGGCCCGGAGACTTGAACTCGTGGAAGGGATCGGATATCAGGCAGCAGAATCCTGCCAGATTAAAAATCCGGCTGTCATCGTCACCATGGGCGGGCTGGCCATGCCGGGCATGCCGGTAACGGTGGATCAGATAGAATCGGTCCAGCGATCACACCCGGATGCCCGGCGAATTGGAATCTGTTTCATGCGGATGTTTGAAAAAGCAGGCTGGCTTGATCGTATACGGTTTGATCTCCTGGTCGATGCGGATATCCAGGTGACTATTAACGCCGGACAAGTATGACCATCATGTTGCTGATACCTTTTCATCGGTAATAGAGCGGTACCATGACACCGATCAGAAATTACCCCGATGCTGCAGAGAGCGAATCACCTTCTGATACAGGAACACACAAACTCCCTGAGCGGGTGAAGATGGATGTCAGGCACGTCATCCTTGTCCTTTCCGGGAAAGGGGGGGTTGGGAAAACCACAGTGGCCGTGAATCTCGCCTACGCCCTCTCTGTCCGCAATTTCAGGGTCGGAATCCTTGACCTGGATATCCATGGCCCGAATGTACCCAAGATGCTGGGAATCGAGGACCACCAGCTTCTCTCTGAGAACGAAAAGATCATCCCCATCCGGGTGACACAAAACCTCCATGCAATCTCCATGGCCTTCCTCCTTCCGCGGAAGGATGCCCCGGTTGTCTGGCGGGGTCCGATGAAGACCGCGGTGATCCGGCAGTTTCTCGAAGATACAGACTGGGGATCACTTGATTTCCTGATCGTGGATCTACCGCCTGGAACCGGGGACGAAGCACTCTCCATTGCCCAGGTGGCACCAAACCTGCGGGGAGCCGTGATTGTCACCACCCCGCAGGATGTCTCCACGATAGATTCCACGAAGGCCATCAGCTTTGTTGAACTCCTGAACATCCCGGTTCTCGGGGTGATTGAAAATATGAGCGGATTTGAATGCCCCCACTGTCACGGACCGATAGACCTCTTCGGGGAAGGGGGCGGTGAAACAATCGCAAAACAGCATGGAGTTCAGTTTCTCGGGAAGATACCGCTTGACCCGCAGATGCGGGTTTCAGGCGACGAGGGAACGCCGTTCATCAGCAAGGTCTCTGATTCAAAAACCTGGACCGCGATAAACGAGATTGTTACCCGCCTGATCGGGATCATCGGATGAGCAGTCCAACCCATTCACCAGGGAATCCACCCCGGGAAGTGATACTCTCTCCCGTAGACGGGATCAGGATAACCGTCCTTGTCGATAATTACACCGACCTGCTCAGGAGAGACAACTCTCCGGTCATTGAACGACCAGATCTTCCCGAACGGGTCATTCTTCTCGCAGAACACGGGCTCGCCCTCCTGGTAACAATCCGGTCAGGGGAAGAGAAAACAACGGTCCTGCTCGATACCGGGGGATCAGATATTGCCCTCCGGCACAATGCAGCCCGGCTGAACCGGAACCTCGACACCATCTCTGCGGTGATCATCAGCCACGGCCATGATGATCACCTCGGCGGTCTCGAGGATCTGCTCAGGAATGTCACCGGTCCGCTCCCGGTCTATATCCACCCGGTCGCATTCTCCCAGCGGGAAAAATGGTTCCCTGACGGAACAAGCATCCCGGTAACTCCTCCTGACCGCAATCAGCTCATCAATGCCGGGGCACGGTTTTACCTGACAACCAGGCCGATCCTCCTTGCCTCGGAACGGATTCTTGTCACCGGTGAGGTAGAACGGACGACCGCGTTTGAACAGATTCCTCCCCAATACTATATTGAAGACGACGGGACATGGACTCATGATCCGTTCCGGGATGACCAGGCGGTCATCATCAACCTGGCAGGAAAAGGGCTTGTCGTGATCACCGGCTGTGCCCACTCCGGGGTTATCAACACGATCCGGTATGCTTCCCGGTTGACCGGGATCACCCGGGTGCATGCCGTCATCGGAGGATTCCACCTCTCCGGATCCTTTTTCCGGCCCTTGATCGCTCCGACCCTGAACGCCATGGACGAGATCGATCCCGGGTATCTTGTCCCGATGCACTGTTCGGGATGGGAAGCCATGACCGCTGCGGAGAACCGAATGCCGGGCCGGTTCCTCCTCAGCACGGTCGGAACCAGCTTCCGGTTCTGACAATCAGAACATGCCCCGCCGGTCCACAGCCGGTCTGAAGATTTTTCACAACCTTTTTCCCATACCAGGTTAATAGCCCCATATGAAGACTGAATTGTACGCTCTCTTCGTTCTCGCCCTGATCGCCGGAGTTCTTTCCGTAGGCACGGTAACAGGAGCAGGAGGACAGGATTCCCAGTTTACCGCGTATACAACCGATATGATCACCGGTTTGCGCAACTGGACCGGGGAGATCCAGGTATTCGCGGATGGCAACCCGAATACCCGCGAAATGGAGGCTGAGTCCCAGCATGCCCTCGACATGAAACAGAATGCCACAAATTATCACCAGGTCATCAATTCCTTCGCGGTCTCCCCGACCATGGAGTCTGCGAAGGAAAAAGCACTTCTTGTGGCATCTACCGCCGGAAAAACCGCCGAATCATACAACTACTGGCTGAATGCTGCCGACCGGGTGAGCGATTTCACGTCGTTCAAAAAATACAATACCAAAGAAGAGGTCGCTAAACAGAAAGAGCGGTCATTCAAACTCTTTGACCAGAGCAGGGAAAATCTTCTCGCAAAGATAAGCGAACTCGAGCAGGAACTCCTCATTGCAGAATATTAAACTCCGGGGGATTATTCTCCTACCCGGTCTCCGGGTTAACAGGACCCGTCTTCCCGTCCATTCCGGGAGAGAAACTCCAGGGTCAGGGCTGCAATATGGTCCGGAACCTGGTACAGCATGCCATGACCTCCTTCAGGGATGATGATCGCCTGTCCGTCTGGAAATGTCCTGGCAAGAGCCATTACCATCTGGGGAGGAATGAGCAGGTCTTCCCTGCCTCCAAGGAGAAGAACCGGGGCCGGTATGAATCCGGGTAAACCGGGCTCATAGGTGTACTTCCGGATGGCATCGATCTGGGAGCGGATCAATTCCGGGTTGATCGGGTATGCCGGCGGAGGAAAAATACTGAAGATGTCTGGTGTCCGGGCAAGAAATTCCCCGGGGAAGAGGGCCTCCATCCTGATGATCTCGGGGAGATTCCAGTCAACATACGGTTCCAGATTTTTAAAAACAGCAGAGCCGTCAAGGAACGGAGCATACAGAACAATATCCCGGACCCGATCCGGTTCCCGGGCAGCATACTCGACCGACACCGCGGTCCCCATGGAATAGCCGAAGAGGGATACTGCGGTCAGCCCCAGCGACCGGATAAGACAGGAGAGGTCGGTTGCCATTGCCGGGATCGTGATCTCCCCGCTTCCCGGCAGAGACGCTCCTGATCCCCGGTTGTCATACATGATCACCTGTCGTGACCGTGACAGGGCCGCGAGAAATACCGGATCCCAGTCATGCATCGAACCGCCAAGACCCATGGTCAGCACGATCGGCGGTCCGGCACCGATGATCCGGTATGCAATCCTGGATTCGCCGGTTTCAAGGAATCCCTGAGTACTCTCTCCGGGAAAATCCATCAGGGTCCGTCCGCAAGAACCGGTTCGAGTTCAGATGAATGGATAAGACGCGTTCCGATATTCTGCATATCCCGGAGATTTGCAGCATGAATTTCATCAGACTGGGCAGCCACTGCATCCCTGACCAGGATCACCCGGTAATTATACGCAATCGCATCATAAACGGTGGCCCTGATACAGTTCGGGGTCTGGATCCCGGTTACCACCACGGTATTCACATCACGGGAATCAAGGATGAGATCCAGTTCGGTCCCGATAAAGGCACTCATCCGGACCTTTTTCAGGATCGTCTCGCCCGGCAGCGGGGCAAGGTCAGAGACAATGGCGGCTCCCGGTGTCCCGTCTACCGCAAACGGGTTCTCCCGGAAGATCTCCTTCCGGATGATCTCGACGTCTGTCCCGTCCGGACGGTGAACCCTGACGATGTGGATAACCGGGAGGGATAGGGACCTGAACACCCCGAGAACCTGCTGCATCGCCGGAATCGCCGCTTCTGCACCGGCAACCCGGAGCGGGGCACCCGGTCTGACGAAATCGTTCTGCATATCGATGATAAGGAGGGCCGGTCGTATCGCTGACATCAGATACCTGTTCTCTTCACAGGCACATGACCCTGTTGCCGAACCGTACCGGACGGCAACCTCTTCTTTACCAGGAAGAGAATCTCAGGTATGGATCTCATCCTCCTCGTCCTTGCCCTCGTGGTCACCGGCATCATTGCCGGTCTCTCTTCAGGAATGCTCGGCGTCGGGGGGTGTTTCATCATGGTACCGGTCCAGTACTGGCTTCTCACCCTGCAGGGGATCGAACCGACCATAGCAACGAGAGTCGCCTTCTGCACTGGTCTTGCCGTCACGCTTCCCACCGTCATCAGCGGGGCATGGGGGCATTCACGAAAGAATGCCGTGAACTGGCATGCAGCCCTGCCGATGGGGATGGGTGGGATTGCCGGAGCCGCTGCCGGGGCCACGCTCGGATCCCATCTGCCCGGAGAGATCCTCAGGCTTGTTTTCGCCGTACTTGTTCTCCTCTCCGCTGCCAGGATGTTATGGAACGTCAGGGAATGTGAAACCTGCCGGTTCAGGCAGTCCCTTCTCCTCTCCGTTCTTATCGGATGCGGAATCGGGATTCTCTCCGGGATCGGCGGAATCGGAGGAGGGATCATCCTCGTTCCAATCCTCATCTTCCTCCTTGGCTATCCGGTTCACCGTGCAATCGGAACCTCCGCTGCATGTATGATATTCACCTCAGCCGCAGCGGTGACCACTTATCTCATCAGCGGGGCCGGAGTGTCCGGGCTTCCGCCATATTCCATCGGGTATCTCGACCTGCTCCAGTGGATCACCCTTACGGCAACAACGGTCCCGTTATCACAGGTAGGGGTACGATTTGCCCACCGTTGTCCGGCGGTCGTGCTCCGGCAGATCTTTGCGGGAGTCATGGTGGTCATCGGAATTCTTATGATCCTGTGAATAAAAACCAAAAACGCTACCGGTTGATACAGGTTCACAAACGGGTACCAGGGAACTCCTTTTTTTCACACACGCAGCCGCATCACCGTTGCATGTTCCGGGCAGACCGGGACACAGAGCCCACATCCAAGGCAGGAGGCCGGATCGTAAACGAATGCATCATCCTGAAACCTCCGGGCACCAAATACACATCTATCGATGCAGAGGCCACAGGAAGTGCACCGGTCAACATCAGTTTCTGTAATGTAATCTGACCGGGCAACAAGATCAGTACGGCTGTACCTGAGCAGTAACTGGAGATCATGGCAGCAGCAGGCACAGCAACTGCATACTGCGTATATCTTCTGTCCGGGCATGTAGAGGGTAAGATGGACAAGACCACTCTCGTCAGCAGCCCTCAGCCGGTCAGAGGCCTCTGATAGAGAGATTCTGCGGGCTTTTCCATGGGATACCGCCTTGTCAGCCAGGTCATCAACCAGGAGACAGACATCCCTGGGTTTATCGCACCGCTGGTAATGAGTTCTGCAGGTACAGTCAGTCAGGGCAAAGGATCGGGCATCCCGTAGGATCTTCAGAACCTGTTCCTCCGGGAGTACCCACTGCCCGGGTGTGAACGATTTCTGCACCGGAATAACCCGGGAGGAGACCGTGAAACTTCCATCCTTTCTCCATTCCCCATACTTGTCTGCATATCCTTTCAGGAACGTATCCATCGGACTTGCATCATTCATCTTCGGGATCTCCTCTCTTCAGGCCGAAGTAATCAGTTCTTCTCCATCAATGCCCGGCCGGCATTCCATGCCTTCCCGACCGGATCCCCGATGGTCCAGTACATGTTATCAGGCATCGTAAGGAGGAGCGGATTTATCTTTTTCGGGTCCGGTTTGTTGTCAGTCAGGCAATTCTCATCAAGATGGGTTCCTACGATCTCCCCGATTACGCCGGTATGGGTCTTGAATTCGTGCGATTCCACGACCCGGCACTCGAACGAGAGCGGGCATTCACGGATCAGCGGTGCACCGGGAATGCTGCCGTAAAAGATCCCGAAGAGAGGGGATTTGTCAACATGATGTCCTGATACCATTCCACAGTAGTCTGCCTTCTCCACCATGGCAGCTGACGGAAAATTGACACTGAAGACACCAGATGCAAGCACGGCCTCCCGTGTTGCACTTCTTTTGTTCAGAGCCATACTGATGAGCGGGGGGTCCATGTTCACCCGGGAGATGAAAGCAACGGTCATAAAATTCGGGCGGTTGTTCACCATGGTTCCAATCAGGGTTACCGGCATGGGACAAATGGTGGCATTGGTTCCAATCGAGACTTTTTCCATCGTTGTATCCTCATTACACGAGGTACCCGGATTTCCTGGTACTTCATGCGATACATAGGTATCACGATATAAAATAATATACATTCAGGTAATTTTTTTATACGCCACAGGGGTACGATTCTATACTACCATGCGCAAGGATGAGATAGAGGAGCGGATCGTACAGCTCGAACAGGAGGTCAGGATCCTGAAAGCCGATCACCGGGACGGTGTCGATACTATCCTGCTCGAGATGCAGAAGATGCAGGGTTCCATTATCGAAGAGCGGATAGAGGTTCTTCGCGAACGGATCATTGACGGATACGAGAAGATCTTCATGGATCTGATGCTCAAAAATGCACAGCACAATCTTGATGCACAGTGCCGTGATCCCTGTTCACGCAACAGACGGGATGAATGCAAAGAGTTCCTGCTTGCCAGGCTGAAAGTGGCAGCCCTAAAGGAACAGGATCCGGATCTCCACCTTCCTCCCGGCCGCGAGACGATAAGTGACCGCACACTCGTACAAAAAGCCCCGTTTCTCGTCGAAGAACCATGTAATACCTGCTTCTCCGCCTATCTCAATGAAAAAAAACAGATTACCCAGACTCTCGGACTCATCAGGGAGAGCAGGGAATCACTGATACCTGCCAGGGTAAAACCGTTCATCTCTGATCTCCCCGGTGATTTTGTTATCTCCTCGCTGGTTGAACCGCTCTCCCACAAACACCGGTTCACCATGCTGCAGGCGCTCTCAACCGGCAGTCTGAGTTTCAAAGAGCTGGGAACGCTGATCGGATCAAAGGGGGGTCACCTCCTTTATCATCTCACAAAACTTCTCGATGCCGGTCTCGTGATGAAAACCGATGGTGGGAAGAGATATACCATTACGGAGAAGGGAATCGGCGTAATGGATCTCATCAGGCAGTTGTATTCGAAGGACTCGTAACTGATTTTTCTACGGGAACACGATCT
The DNA here is from genome assembly GCA_964637135.1 of uncultured Methanospirillum sp. Lineage (GTDB taxonomy): Archaea > Halobacteriota > Methanomicrobia > Methanomicrobiales > Methanospirillaceae > Methanospirillum. Next base: position 11,718 of record CAZWTX010000022.1, read on the forward strand.
CCCTGAAGAGATCCTGTCCGCAGGGTATCATACCCGTGGGAGAATATGGGAATCCCAAAAAAAAAGGTTACCGGTGAGTGAAATACGCACCGATTCCGTCATCTGCCGAGTCTATCCTGACAAACCCGACCCGCTCGAACTGGAGCACCCGTCCGATCCATTCTGCTGCCTCGGGTTCACAGACGCCGATCATATCCCCGTCAGCCTTCCGGATCACACAGGATTTCCCGTATCCTGCCGGAAGCCACTGGATAATAGGGGCTTTTGCCTCCCTGGCCTGCTGGAGATCGTCCCCCGCATAGGTGGCCTTCAGGGATGAACCCTCACGGGACAGACTGATGTTAAAGAGATCCTTCAGCCTGACCATCGAGGCACCGGTGATCTCTGATGCCGGGAGGACGACCTCACCGGTGAACGGGATCGCACGAAAACCACGGGATTCGTCACCCGGGTACCGCATGGCCTGTGCCACGAGCGGCTCAGCACCCTCGATCTTCACGGAGACCGGGTCCGGCACGAAGAAGAACCGGTCTGCCTGTGGATCCACGATCTCCTTGTTCTTTGCGTAGAGGTTCTCCCAAGAGAACTGGATATCCGTCTCGCCGATTCCGATATCAATCACGGCATTACGGACCGCTTCCGGCTGGATACCCCGTCTGGCCATCGCCCGGAGGGTGCCGAGGTGGACGTCGTCCCAGCCGGTGTATGTTCCGGCCTGGATACCGGCCCGCATCTCGGAGGTGGAGAGGACAACCCCGTCGATCCCCATCCGGCCGTAATGCCGGAACACCGGCATCTCCCAGCCCATGTGCCGGTAGATGTACTCCTGGCGTTTCGTGTTGGCGATATGATCCTTGCCCCGGATCACATGGGTCATCCCGAGAAGGTGATCATCCACCGTGACCGAGAGGTTCATGAGCGGGTAGACGATCGTCTCCGGTTTTCGCAAATGTTTCGTCGAGGTCAGTACCCGGAAGAGGGGGTAATCACGCATTGCCGGGTCCGGATGGTCAAGATCGGTCTTAAGCCTGACACCGACCTCTCCCTCGGCGAACTTCCCGTCAAGCATCTGGTCGAAGAGTTCAGCTGCCTCCTCCACGGTCTGGGACCGGCAGGGACAGGCAGTCTTGTGCATCTTCAGATCCCTGAAGTGCTCATTGTCGCACCGGCAGACATATGCCGCTCCCTGTTCGATCAGCTGTCTGCCGATATCGTAATAGATCGGGAACCGGTCAGACTGGTAGATGGTATCGGTAATCCCAAGGCTCATCCACCCGATATCTTCCGGAACCATCCGGTAGGCTTCCGGGTCAACCCGCTTCGGATCGGTATCCTCGATCCGGAGAATGTATTTCCCCCCGTACCTGCGGACATATTCGTCGTTCAGGTAGGCAGCCCGGGCATGACCAAGGTGGAGCGGACCGGAAGGATTCGGGGCAAACCGCATCACAACCCCGGACTCGGCCCGGGGGAGATCGGGAAGACCGTGTTTCTTCTTCTCCTTCTTCTCAAAGAGTCCGGCGTAGACGTCAGGAGCGATCTCTTCGAGCCGAATCTCCCGCTCCTCGTGGGAGAGGGATTCGACCTCGGCGAGCACCTCTGAAAGCCGGTTCTTGATCTCTCCGGCACGCGACCGCAGGTGTGGGCTGCTCCCAAGGACAAAACCCATTACCGCCCCGGCTGACGGGACGCTCCTGTGTTTTACCGCGTTCTGGAGAGCAGCAACAAGGAGACTTTCCCGGATCTCGTCACCCATCAGTATCCCCTGCGGATGAAGTAATAGGCGAGATCGGCGAGAAGCTGCTTCTCGGTTGAATCTCTGAGCATGAAAAGCCCGGAAACGGCATCAGTAACCATCTTTTCCGCATAGGCCCGGACATCGGGGATGACGCCCTTGTTCTCAAGCAGGGCAATCAGGGCTGCTATCTCATCCGGAGAAAGGGCACGGCGGTACGGAGAGAGATCGATCCCCTTTTCCTTTGCCGTGATGGCGATCAGGGTCTGTTTTCCTTCCCTGATATCAGATGCCTGGTCTTTCCCTGACTGATCGGCCGGTGCCGTGAGATCAATCAGGTCGTCCTGGATCTGAAACGCTGCCCCGATCCGGCACCCATATGCATAGAATGCATCGGTAACCATCGGATCGGCACCGGCAAGCATAGCACCGATAGCAGCGGCTGCCCCATACAGGACACCGGTCTTCTTCGTGACCATGTCCAGGTACTCTTCCCTGGAAACATCCTGTCGCTGCTCAAACGACATATCCAGATTCTGACCTTCACAAATCTCCTCGCAGGTGATTGCAAGCATGCTCGTTGCCCGCACCTTCGCCTCCGGATCTGCATCGACATTGCAGATCAGGGAGAATGCCCTCGCATATAGGACATCTCCGGCAAGAATGGCTGCCGGCTCCCCCCAGAGTGTATGGACAGTCGGTTTACCCCGCCTGTACTCGTCCTGGTCCATGATATCATCGTGGATGAGGGTAAAATTGTGGGTTACCTCCAGGGAGAGGCCGGCTGAGAGAATCCGGGATGAAGAGCCCGGAGTGACGGCATCTGCGGCAAGCTTGAAGAGGACCGGCCGAAGCCGTTTTCCCCCGGCAAAGAGGAGGTGATTTGCCGCCTTCGAAAGTTCAGTCTTCGGGCTGCCGTAGTGGCGATCAAGAAGTGCGTTCACTTCCGCTGCCGTCGATTTCAGATAGGTCTCCAGGTCCATAATATCCCATCACGCTAGTTTCTGGCGTTGTCCGTTCGTCATCAGGAAGAAGTCTTTATTGAGCTCGTACCCGCATTCCCGGGAGAGATCCAGGTACTCGGAAGTGATGTCAATACCACCGTGGGCTGCAATCACGAACTGCGGGGTCAGGAGATGCAGGAACTCGTAATGATCCTCGCAGTAGGCGTGACCGCTCACATGCAGGTCATCGAATATCCGTGCTCCCTGGCTTTTGAGCATAGTAAACATCCGGTACCGCTGTGCACGGTTCATATCGTTCGGGATCAGGTTGGCACTGATCATCACCTTGTCACCCCGTTCAATCTTGTACGGCGTGTCATTCTGTGCGATCCTGGTCAGGATCGATCCGGGTTCTCCCTGGTGACCGGTCACGATCGGTACGTACTGTTCCTTCCCGGTCTTGATCAGCCGGCGCAATGTCCGCTCGACCACCCGTCGGTTTCCAAAGACGCTTGTTGTCTCCGGGAACCGGACATATTTCATCTGTTCGGCCGTAACACAGTAGCGTTCCATCGACCTTCCGAGGAGAAGCGGTTTTCTCCCGATTTCATGGGCGCATTCAGCGATCGTCTTGACACGGGCGATATGGGATGCAAACGTGCTCACGATGAGGGCACTCTTGTCATCCTCATAGCTGGTCATCACGTCCCTGACCATGTTCTTTGCGATCTGTTCGCTCGGGCACCTGCCTCTCCGGCCAACATTCGTCACCTCGGCAATCAGGCAGAGAACACCTTCCTTACCGATTTTTGCGAGTCTGGCAAAGTCCGGAGGTTCGCCGATCACCGGGTTTCTGTCCAGCTTGAAGTCAAGAGCATAGACGATCGCTCCCTTCGGGGTATGTAGCACAACCGTTGCCGTATCGATGATACTGTGCTGGGTCCGCACCATCTCGACCGAGAGAGTATTCGAGATATTGTACCGCTGGCCGTACTTGATCGGGAAGAGCTTGTTGTTGACCCCGAACTTCTTCTCGCCTTCAATCTGCTGCTTGACTAGTTCAATGGTATATGGCGTTCCGACGATCGGGGCATTATACCGGTGGGCAAGTTTTGGGATCGCACCGATGTGGTCAAGGTGACCGTGGGAGAGGACAATCGCCTTGACCGTCCCTTCCAACTGGTTCATTACCGTATCATCTGGAATAACCCCCATCTGGATCAGGTCCAGTGAATGGGTGTTCTCCATCTCGACATCCGGGTTCATCATCAGGGAATCAAGCCTGATTCCCATATCAAAGATGACAATTTCTTTTCCGCAGCGGATGGCGGTCATGTTTCGACCGAATTCGCTATAGCCACCGACTGCAAGGACTTCTATGTCCAATTATATTCCTCCTTATTCTTTCTGCATAAGCATCTCTCGTATCCTGCCGGTCGCATACCAGCGGGTATCCTTCAGTTCCGATACCCGGGATCTCCCCGTCAGGAAGAGTGCAACCCTGAGCTGGTGGTGAATGGTACGGATCGTCTCGCAAAGGGTATCAATTCCCTCGCACGCGGGCTTGAGCAGGGGAAGTGCCATGCCGCCGAGAGATGCACCCATCGCAAGTGACTTGGCGATATCGATTCCTGTCCGCAGGCCACCGCTCGCGATGACCGGGCCGCCACAGGATGCAACCTCGTGCAGGCTGACTGCCGTCGGAATTCCCCATTCTCCGAAGAGTTTCCCGAGATCGGAGAGCCGGTTCCCGGCTGGTTCATTGCCGTTTTTTGCCCGGTGACTCTCGATGACTGCCCATGAAGAGCCGCCAAAGCCACCGATATCTATCGCAGCAGCTCCGGCTCCGAAACAATCACGGGCCGTCTCGTATGATATTCCACACCCGGTTTCCTTGACAATCACCGGAACCGGTAGCTCACGGCAGATCTCCCTGAGGGCATCAAGACATCCGGTCGCATCATGGTCACCTTCCGGCTGGATAGCCTCCTGGAGAAAGTTCAGGTGGATTGCTATGGCATCAGCATCGATCATGCTGACTGCCTCCTCCACCCACCCGATTCCGTGATCCCTGACCTGAATGATCCCGAGGTTTCCCACGATGAAGGCATCCGGTGCGGTATCTCTCACGATCGAGAACGTATCTGCAAGCTCCGGATGCTCAATTCCTGCCCGCTGGGATCCTACCCCGATTCCGAGGGAAAATTCCTGTGCTGCCTCGGCAAGCACGGCATTCACCTGCCGGGTCTCCGGATGACCACCGGTCATCGCAGAGATGAAGAGCGGGGAGCCGAGTCTTCGTCCGAGGAACACTGTCCCAAGGTCCAGCCGATCCATGTCGGTATCAGGCAGGGCATTATGAACCAGCCGGATATCTTCAAACCCGGTAAATCCTGATTCAATATCTTCATCGCGGCAGATCCGAAGATGATCAAGTTTCCGCGAAGAGGTGAATTCTTTCTTTATCATGCCTGCTCCGCAAGGACCCGTGTCCCATGATGATCTGTCCCGGCAAGAAATGCCGGAACTTCACTGATGTGAAATATCTCTGATGTAATGCCGATATCAGCAAGACTGAGCAACTCGGCGATCTTTCCTTCCATACCCCCGGTCACATCCACGTGACCGGATTGTCCAATCTCAACGGTATGCGCCATGGAGCGACGCAGCTCCCTCACAACTGATCCGTTCGCATCAAGCAGACCGGCAACATCGGTTGCAAGCCCGACCCGGTTCATCCCGAGTTCTTTTGCAAACACCCTGATCAGCTGATCACCGGAAACAATGCATGCTCCCCGTACAGTATCCATCACGACATCACCATGCATCACCGGAATCACCCCAATTGAGAGCATCCGGTCCAGGTGACCGGTCTCGTAGGAGATGAGTCTTCCGTCTTCTGCCAGGCATCCGTGGAGTGGGTGAATCGGAACGGCCTCCAGCCCGGCCCTGCGAAGGGCCGATACCACTTCCCGGTTCAGGGATGCCACCGCATCATGGGTCTCAAAGATTCCGGTCCGGTTTTCCATCGTGACACCGACATCAAGATGATATTGCTTTGCCTGCGGATGACCGCATGATCCGGCACCGTGTACGATGAGAAGCGGGAGATTCGGGTAGCGTGCGATCTCCCGGGCGATACCCGCGAGGACATCATACCGGATCTCTGTTTTGCTGGCCGCCTTATCGGTGATGACGCTTCCGCCCAGCTTGAGCACTATCCTGTTATGCATCCTTCTCTTTCCGCAGTCCCTCGGTATCCATGCAGGTGATGATCGCCCGGCCGTCAAAGACCTCAATGGCACCGGCAATCCGTGCACGGAGGTTTTTTGGTGCAAGGGCAACCATACATCCGCCTCCTCCTGCACCGGTTATCTTGGCCCCGAATGCTCCCGTAGCCCTGCAGGCGAGCACCAGGCGGGAGAGCTGCGGGTGGCCGACTCCGATCGCTTCAAGAAGCGAATGGTTCATATCCATGAGCCTGCCCAGGTATGCCGGTTCGTCCAGGTGTTTCATCGCATCGAGCGTGATTGCCTCGATCGCATCCACGAGGGGCGTGCATATCGCCGGGTTCTTCTGCCTGAAGTCAGCGACCTTCTCAACCATCCGTGAGGTGGAGTGAGAGATCTGTGAATTCCCGACCACGAGGTGGTAATTCTGCGGGGCAAGTCGTTTGCGGTTTCCTTCCTTGATGAGGAACATCCCGCCATAGGTCGAAACGGTGGTGTCAGTCGGGCTTGCACGGCCTTTCTGAACCCGTTTCTCGATCTTGTAGGCGATTTCGGCGATCTGATCTTTTTCTTTTCCCAGACCGAACTCGTCGTTGATCGCAGCCAGGGTTGCCACGGTCACGGCTGCAGATGACCCGAGACCAGATGAACTCGGGAGCTGGCTGTTGATGTATACACTTCCCTTTACGCCAAGTTCCCGGAAACACTGGTCAATATATGGAGATTTTGCGTGATGAGGATTATTTGCCTTTCTGACCGTTACATAGACACGAGGCCGTATCGCGAGTGCAATCCCGGGTTTGCCAAAGACCACCGCATGCTCTCCAAAGAGGAAAACCTTCCCGGGTGCACTCCAGGTTGCCACCTTAGTTCACCGCCAGTGCCGCGTACCCGACGACCTGCCCCCAATCACCACTCGTCTCCCCTGACGTGGTGTATGAGAGCAGATCGCAGCGGGTCGCCCCACGTGTCCTGAGTGTCTCAATCATGGTACATATTGGTCCGTACCCGCAGGCGGTTATCCTGCGGGTGGTTATCCGCGAGTAAAATTCCTTTGTATCAAAGGAATCCGTGAGTGCCGATATCGCATATCCGTCGTCGCTGACTGCCTTCTCGTGAGGCACATAATGGGAGAAGTCGCTTGATGCCACGATCTTCACGTCTTCCCCGTATTCCCGTACAGCAGTGGACAGGGCCTGTGTCAGCCGGATTATCTCGCCGGTGGTCTGGTGTCCCATCATGACCGGCACAACCCGGGCACAGGGAAACCGGTACCTGATGAAGGGCATCTGCACTTCAAGGGAGTTCTCGTTCCCAAAGTTCATCGCTGCCTCGTCTACCGGAAGACCGGTGAGAGCGGCAAGATCCGGATCTGCCCGTACCGGACCGATCGGTGTATCCCAGTCTGTTGCCGATACACAGGAGGCAAATCCCCTGTGACTGGGTCCGATCACGATAAATGTTCCCGAAAACCCGGGTTTTATGGCCCCGAATGCCTGTGAAGCTGTTGCCCCCGAGTAGACGTACCCCGCATGGGGAGAGACAATACCCATTGCATCTCCACCAGGCAGGACAGTGCTGAAGAACACCTCCAGCATCACATTGAGCCGTGCCGGTTCTGCCGGATAGAATATTCCGGCCACGGTACCTGTTCTGATCTTCATCGGTCCTTGATCAACCTGCAGGTGCATCAGGATATCGGATGCCCTGCAGATATGAGAGAAGTTCCCGGATGATCAGAGTTCGGTCTCGAAGTCTTCCGGGGTCAGGGAAGTGGTGTACCCCTTGTGCCGGAGGAACTCACGGGTCAGGAGGTAGTAGATCATCGAGAGCGCCTTGCGACCCTTGTTGTTGGTCGGCACGACAACATCGACGAGACTCGTCATGTTGTTCGTGTCACAGAGCCCGACGACCGGGATGCTGACCTGAACTGCCTCGCGGATTGCCTGGGAGTCACTTACCGGATCGGTAACGACGACGACATCGGGCTCCATGTATTTGGAGAGCAGAGGGTTTGTCAGGCTACCCGGGATGTACCGGCCGGTCTTTGAGATTGCACCGATAGACTCGGCAAACCGTCTGGCCGGGTACTGTCCGTACTGGCGTGAGGTCACAATAAGGATCTTTGCCGGGTCAAACTGGGACAGGAACTTGGCAGCGATCTTGATCCGCTCGTCAGTCTCGCGGATGTCAAGGATATACAGGCCATCACCGCGGACGCGGTAGATGAAGTCCTTCATATCACTGCTCTTCTGCTGGGTTCCGATATGGACACCGGCGGCAAGGTATTCTTCAACCGATACAAGTGGTTCGTTCAGTTCAATCTCCATTTCATTTCCGTTCATGCATAATCTCCTCTATTCGAATCAGTTCATTCAGTTTGGCTGTACGCTCCCCACCGACCACGCCGGTTTTAATAAAGACACAGCCGAAAGCACACCCGATATGGGCAATGGTTGAATCTTCAGTCTCACCTGACCGGTGACTGATAACTGTCTCCATCCCGTGGGCATATGCCGTCCTGATGGCCTGGACGGTATCAGTCAGGGTTCCGATCTGGTTTGGTTTGATAAGCACGCAGTTTGCAGAACCATGTGCTGCCCCCTCTTCGATCCGTCCGGGATTGGTGACGAAGAGATCGTCTCCGCAGATCAGGGCCCGGTTACCGACTTCCTGGGTGAGATCGGCAAAGGTCTCGAAATCTTCTTCGTAGAGGGGATCTTCCACGTACACGAGCCCGAACTCGTCAATGAGATCGGCAATGTAACTTACCTGTTCTTCAGGTGCACGGGCAGTTCCGTCCCGGTAGCGGTATAACCCGGCCGGTTCATCATAGAACTGGCTTGCGGCGAGATCAATGCCCATGTTGATCTCAAACCCGGTCTCATCAGAGACGACCTGGACCGCTTCTGAGGCGATTTCAAATGCCTCCTGATCGGTGATCGCCGGGGCCCATGCCCCTTCGTCTCCCTTTCCGCAGGCATGTCCGCGATCACCGAGGATCTTTTTTATCCTTGCATGTACCTGGGCATTGGCAAAGACACCGGCTGCAACCGTCGGGGCCCCGGTCGGGACGACCAGGAACTCCTGGATCTCGGTTGCATGGGAAGCATGTGCCCCCCCGCCAATGACATTGCCGAGCGGCAGCGGGATCGTATCTGCTCCGATTCCGCCAAGGTGTTGCCAGAGCGGTATGCCAAGGGATGCTGCTGCCGCCTTTGCATTTGCAAGGGAAAGGGCAACCGCAAGATTTGCACCGATCTGGGCGAAATTACCGGTCCCGTCGATCTCCCTGAGCAGGGTATCAAACCGGCTCTGGGAACAGGCATCAAGACCGATAAGGTGTGGGACCACCTGTGCCGTGGCTTCACGGACCGCGTCCCGTGCAGGCCTGACAGCCGCCTCGTGTAAACCGGTGCTCGCACCTCCCGGAGCAGCAGCCCGGCCGGATCCATATTCGGTCCTGACCTCTGCCTCAATCGTCTCCCTTCCCCGGGAGTCCAGGATGCATCTCAGCCCGATGGCACAGATGGTAGTCATATCCGTCGTTTATCTCCGTTTGACCGTGATGGGGATGACTCCGCGATCGAACTCCTCCATCGCAAGTTCAAGCGGATCAATGCTTGCACTTGAGATGAGAACCGGAGCACCCATTGAGATCTGGAGCGCACGGGCTCCGATGATCCGGGCCCTCTCATAGCGAGTATAGTTCTGCATGCGTCACTCCTCAAAAATTATCTGCACAAGAATGGGGTCGCTGAGATTCGAACTCAGGTCAGAGCGTCCCGAACGCCCTAGGATGGTCCAGGCTACCCTACGACCCCTCACTGATAAGGATTCAAATCATCAATAATCTCCTTGTGCGTGAGCAACATACGCCGGCAACAGTACCGGTTCATACCGAGATCGTCGAGGATCCGTGCTGGATCCTCGCCCTCATCTCGACGGCGTTTATATTCCTCGTATGCAGTGGAGATTACCTTTCCGCAGGTGAAACAGCGAACCGGTATCATTGAGTTGCACCACTAACGTATGCGTTCATTGTTATAAACTTCACCGGTATGACTTCTGGAATTTCTTCCGTGCCCCACGTCCATGCGGCTTTTTGGCCTCTTTCTGACGTGAATCGTTGACGAGAAGAGTACGGTCGTACGTTGTGTATACGTCCTTAATCCTCGGGTCATTATGCCATTTTACAATGCCACGTGCAAGTGCGGTCCTGGCCGCATCTGCCTGCCCCATGATACCGCCACCGCGGACATTGATTGAAACATCAACGCCCTCAAGGGCAGTCGGCATGAGATCGAGCGGTTCAAGGATCTTCATCCGTGCAAGCTCGGTTGAAAAGTAATCGAGCCGCATGGAGTTAACCCTGACGACACCCTTTCCCGGCCGGAGGGTTGCACGGGCGATCGCAGTCTTGCGTTTACCGCTGGTGTTGATAATTTTAGACATGCGTTATCCCCTAGTATTTTGCTCCAAGGAGCGTACTGATGGTTCCGAGCGTTACATAGGCCGGGCTGTTCAGCCGGTTCTTGTGAACCTCTGTGATCGTCTCAATCGGTGCCCCGGCAAGTTCCTCCGGGATGCCGACATAGACCTTAATCCGCTTCATGGCCTCGATTCCACGTTCCCGCTTGTACGGGACCATCCCGCGGATCGTTCTCTTCAGAATATGATCAGGTCTGCGCGGGAAAAACGGGCCACCCTCACGGGAACCCCGCTCTCTCTTGTGTTGGTAGATACCAAAGACACGGGCACGGCTTCCGGAGATCACTGCCTTCTCGGCGTTCACGATTGCGATCTCCTCACCGGCCAGAGCGCGTTTGGCGACAACACTCGAGAGCCTGCCAACCAGCAGACTGTCACCGTCGATTACTGTTACCATTGCTGTCTCCTCACCTCAGGATCCGTATCTGGCTCCCCTTCGGGTTCTTTGCCATCAGATCTTCGATACTCATGCACTGGCCCTTTGCCCCGGTAATTTTGCTCTCTGCAACTTCAGAGAAACTCAGGGCTGCGACGGTTACGGCGCTCTCAAGAGCACCGCTGCCGAGTACTTTGCCCGGTATGATCAGGGTCTCCCCGTTCTTTGCATACCGGTTGATCTTGCTCACATTCACTTCTGCATAGTTATTCCGCGGTTTCTCAAGCCTGGATGCAATGTCCCTCCAGACCGGAACCTCCTGCTCATTGGAAGCCTTCTTCAGGAGCCTGATGAGCTCGTTGAGGCGCGGATTCGATTTATCGTTTCTGTTGCTCATAGTCCGTTACCCCCTGATTTCGCTCAAGGCCTCGAGAAGTTCGTCTGATTGGGTTTTGAGGAACAGCAGCCCCTTTTCGATGATGGTATATGCCGGGATAGCCCCGGAACCCTCAACGGTGAAGATAAACCGGTTTGTATCCATGTTCACATGGATTGCCGGATCCTCGCCGATGCCACTGTTCAGACATGCCTGCTCACAGAGCCGGCAAAGCGAACAATCCTTCTCCCCGTTCTCGATGACCGAGATTTTTCCGCCCTTCACCTCAAGGATGCTTTTCGGACAGATATCCACGCACATTGCGCAACCGTCACAGCGGTTGTCGGATGTGATGATCGGGTAGTTCTTGTACCCGCAGATCGTCGTTGCCTGCCACTTTGAATGCTCAACCCCGCGATTCATATACGCCTGGGCCTCGATCACAACCTTCTGGTTCTTCTCGAGTTTGACGATGGGGATGGCAGTCTCTGCCGGCTGAACTGACGGATCCTGGGATATGAGATCCTCTGAAAGGACGATCCTCGGGCCCTCAACGCTCATGGTGAGCGTTACGGTACAGCCCGGACATCCCTTGCCGTCACAGGAACACCTGCTCCGGGGAACAAATCCGGTCTCCGGAGTAGTAAGTGGAATTAATCCCAGACGGTGGGCAAGGATCTCATCGAAGAGTGCACTCGTATTATCATAGATTTTGACATCTTCAATGGCAAATGCAGTCACTTCGCTGACCATGGCCCTGCGAAGGGCATTTGCAAACGCGATGTACGAGTCACTCAGGATAAATGACGCGGCGTTATCCTCAAGGCTGCTGAATTCGATCCTCATCAGACCCGACGACCCCTCTTCCCGCCTTTCGCCCGTATCGAGTCGTGTGGCACCGGGGTAACATCCTCGATGAGCCCGATGCGGATTCCTGCACGTGCAAGCGCACGGATAGCGGCCTGTGCGCCCGGACCCGGAGAACGCTGTTTCCCGCGGCCGGGTGCCCGGACCTTCACATGGAGACCGCTGAGACCCTTCTCCCTGACCGCCTGGGCGACATTGACTGCCATCTGCATGGCGGCATACGGAGAACTCTCGTTGCGTGCCTGCTTGACGACCATTCCACCAGAACTCTTGGTGATCGTCTCAGAGCCGGTCACATCAGTAACCGTGATGATAGTATTGTTGAAAGAGGCGTAGATGTGTGCAACACCCCATTTCTCTTTGGATTCACTCATGCTTGCCGACCTACCTTGGCTATTCTCTGGCGCTCGGAGTGGATGTCACTGACCAGCGGGGATGCCCCGTAGTAACTGAGTGATTCCTGTTCCCGTGCATTGACCGTGTAGCCCGGGATCGTGATCTTGCGCCCGTTGAGGGCAATGTGACCATGAGTGATGAACTGCCGGGCCTGTTTCGGGGAACGGGCAAAGCCGCTGCGGTAGACGATCGTCTGGAGCCGGCGGTCAAGCTGCTGCTCAACACGGAGGGAAAGGACGTCGTCGATCGTGGCATGCTCACTGAGCATCCCGACCCGCTGGAGAGAGCCGATAAGTTCCTCCCGCTTGCGATCGATCTTGGCCAGGTCTGCATTGGCAGACTGGAGTGCAATGATTTCACGGGCTGCCTTGCGGTAGCGGCGAAGGGCACTCTTTGCGATCCAGACCTCACGCTTGTTCCGAAGACCATACTCAATCACCAGACGGGTCTCTTCCTCGATACGGGAGAGCTCAAACGGCCGTTTGGGCGTCTGGTACTGTTTGTGGTTCTTTCCCGGATATCCCATTCAATCACCGTTCAGTCCTTCTTTCTCTTGACGCCGACGGTCGTGCCGGTTCTTCCGGTGGACTTGGTGCGCTGGCCGCGGACCTTCTGCCCCGTCTCGTGCCTTATGCCGCGGTAGCTCCGCATCTTTCTCATGCGGTTGACGTCGTCGTCGTTCATCATGGTGAGGTCGGTCCCGAGGAGATGGCGTGCTTCGCCGGTGTAGATATCCTTCGGGCGGTTGGTCATCCAGACCGGGATGCGCCCGAGATATGAGCCTACAACCTCGCGAATCCGGTCAACGGAAGCTTCGTCCAGCTTCCCCATCAGTTCATGTTTGGGTACTGCCGCTTCCTCGGCGATGATCTTGGCAGAATGCCTGCCAACACCCTTGATCCCGGTGAGCGCGATCAGCACTGGCCGGGTACCGTCGAGGTCGGTGTTTTGAACCCTGACAAAGTAATTAATCTCTTGGTCTTCCTGAACCATGCAATACCTCTTACCTGAGAATTGCCTGCGCGTAAGCGTTGAGGGAGGGATTTGAACCCCCGAGTCCCAAGGGACACAGGGTTAGCAACCCTGCGCCATACCTGGCTTGGCTACCTCAACATACAAACTCGCATCTTTTCAGACACTCGCAACAGATGACTGCTGCTACAGGAATTGTGCTTACTTATGTGGTCCTGACCGGAATATAAGAGTTATGATTTTCCGGCCGTTCCGGGGACCAGATCGGTGAGCCGGGGCGGAGACTGCCTGACTCTCCCCGAGGCGATCAAAGCCGATGTAACAAGGGGGAGGGCAATCGTGGCATCACAGAAGCACTGGGCGGTGGTGCAGGTTACCGATTCTTTTCCCCAGGATATTGCTTCCTCGAAGGTACACCCGGAAAGACCGCCAAAGTGCGGTGTATCGGTCGTGTACTGGATCGCATAGGCATGGCCTTCAGCCCGGTTCTCATGGATGGACGCAATAACCTGGGTCTGCTGAATGAAATTTTTCGGAACCCCCCCGCCGATGTAGACGACACCGGATCTGCTTCTCGCTTCAACTATCCGGGTGATCTCATCGGCATCGGCTACCTGGTCAACAAAGATCCGGATACCGCTGCGCCGTGCCATCACGAGCCCGATCCCGATTGAAGAATCACACAATGCTGGAATAAAGATGGGAACGCCCTCTTTTACTGCGATCGCGAGAAGGGACTGTCCCTGAGGATACTTCTCCATCAGCCATGTCCCGAGCATCCTGATGAATGTCGCGGATGAACCGGAAAAGTCCGGATGTTCTGCGGCAAACGCAGCGATTATCGCATCAACACCCCTGAACTCCTGTTCATAGGCAAAAACATCGTAAATCCGATCAATCCCCCGGTCAAAGAGGTCGGCATCATCAACATGGTGATGCCCGATGTAGTGGTGCACCCCGCAGTGCTCGCAGATATCGTGGAAGATGTTCGCCCCGGTTGAAACGATAACGTCCACGTACCGGCGTTTTACCAGTTCAATGAGACATTGCTGCATCCCTGCCGGAACCATGGCACCCGAAAGCCCGAGAAGGATGACCAGGTCATCTTCGCTGAGCATGGAAGACCAGACCTGGAACGATTCTCCAAGTTTTCGTCCCTGAAACCCGGTTTTACTCATCCCATCAAGGAGCTCATCGATCCGGAGGGTCGGCCGGACTGGTTCTGTAGGATGCATCATCCCTGTAGATCTCACCTTCCGGGAATAAATGCCCTGATAAAAAAGGTTAAAGGGCCTGGATCAGGGAGTGCCGGGTGACCATTCCGAGGACTTTTCCGCCATCAGTCACCGGTACACCGCTGATCTTCTTCTGTTGCATCAGGGAGATGACATCGCTCACTGATGCCGACTTCGTAACGCTCAGCACAGACGGGGTCATGATATCCTTGATCAGGATATTGCGAATCTGGTGTTCCTGGTGACGGTCATCGACCACTTCACGGAACTTCGTGACGGCGATGGCTACATCGGTTTCAGAGACGATACCTGCCATCTTCCCGTCATTCATAACCACGAACCGGGAGATGTTCTCATCCATCATCCTGCGGCGGAGATGAACAAGACGTTCTCCGGCGTCAATGCTGGACAACGACTCCATGACCTGCACAGCGCCTCCTTCAGGCTGGATCTTCGAAAGGAGATCGCCATACGTCACCTGGCCGACAAGTTTGTTGTCGGTGTTGTAGACCACTGCCATTTTCGCTTCGTTCTGGAGCAGCGGGATCAGGACATCTAGTTCCTGGTCTTCGTATACCATGGTGAACTTGGTATCAATCGTATTGGAGACGTGTATGGCCGTCGGGGCAACCTCTGAACTGTGTCTGGCTCCCATCTTCTCGGCAATCTTGAACCGGGAGACGGTACCAACCACCTCGTCGTTGTGTAACACGATCAAAGGGTCAATCCCGACGTCAAGCATCTTGTCAAGAGCATCAGTAACCGGTGCAGATTTTGCGATCGTGACCGGCTTTGACATGACGTCACGTACTAGTATCGTATTGGTCATAGAACCACTTCCCGAATTATATCATCTCTGGTAATTATTCCTTTTATCTCACGCTCATCTGTGATAACAACGCTTGTTATGCGTTTTTCACGAATCTGGATCAATACATCTCTGACATGCGCATCCCTCCCGAGGGTTATGACCGGCCTTCGCATCAGGTCTGCAGCACAGGCCGGTTCTGACATATCTACCCGTTCCTCATAGAATGCAAGGTCGCTCTCGGATATGATCCCGATCGGCAGCGCAGCCTGGTCAGCCACGACCACCTTGCCACATCCGGTCCGGATCAGGTCGATCACACTGTCAAGTGACTCTTCCCCGGTGATAACCGGAACCGGTCCGACCAGGGAGAGGACATCACGATCGAGCAGGCTGACCACATCTGACCGGATAAGGTCCGATTTCGTGATGATTCCGAGTACACGACCCTGATCCATCACCGGGAATCCTGAAACACCATGCGTATGCATCAGGAACATGGCATCCCTGACACCGGCATCGGGAGAGATCCATACGGCATCCTCCGTCATCACCGAGGAGACTGCCTCCCCGTCAGGTACCCGTCGTTTCCAGAGCGGCCCGGATCGTTCATGGAGAAACCCGATATCCCGGCGGGTAACGATACCGGCCAGATTCCCCTGTTCCATGACTAACAGCCGGGAGATCCGGTGCCTGAGCATCAGGTTTCTCGCACTCGCAACCGGATCCTGCGGCCTGACCGCATACACCGGTGAGCTCATCAGGTCAGATACGAGCATTCGTTCACCGCCGATCGTTCTGTTCTTCAGCAAGGGCCCGTACTAGATCAAACTCGGTGACCAGGCCGACCATCTGGCTGTTCTCGATGACAGGAAGGGCTCCGACCTTCTTCGTGATCATGATCCGTGCCGCGTCGGTGACGGTTGCAGACGGCTCAGTCGTGAAGAGATTACCACTGATGAGATCCCGCACCGGTACATCCATCACCTCCTGTACATCACCGGTGATCAGTTTCTCAAAGACCTTACCTGAACCGATGTACCGGACAATGTCTGTTGCGGTGATGATCCCGAAGAGGACATCATTCATGACAATCGGAAGTCTCCTGAACTTGTGACTGGTCATCACCTTCGTGATCTCAGACATGGGGGCATCAGGACGGCCCACGAGGAGCGATTTCGTCATGATATCGCTGACCCTGATGGATGAATAAATCCTGCAGAGTACTTTGAGGACATCCCGCTCGGTGACGATACCGCAGAGCACACCATCATTATTTACTATCGGGATCCCGCCGATACGATCGCTCAGGATTATCCCGAGAGCGTCTGATATGAGCGATTCAGGAAAGAGCGTTCTCACCTCGCTCTTCATGATCTTGCTGACGCTCTCGTTTATTGCAGCAAGAAAGTTTCCGTCATGCTTGACATTGATCAGGTTGAACTTCTCGCCACCCCCGAGGAAATCTACCACGTCACGTGCAGTAAGGATTCCCTTCAGCCGGTGGGTGCCCGGATCAACGATGGGGAGTCTTCTGACCCTCCATTGCGTGAGCGTCTCGATCGCCCCGTATATTCGCATGGTCTGGGGTGCTGATATTACCTTATGAGTTCCTATTGAGAAGACGGTGCCATTATCGTTGTCTTTCTTTGCGTTCATGCTATCATCCGGATAATCGGATCCGGATATACCGGTTTTTCTCCGATCATGCCGCTTGTTGCGGCAGCGGAGACTTCAGAATAGTCATCTGTGAAAAGGCGGATGGGGAACTGACCGGATGGAGAGGGTTCACAACCGGTCTTCCTCAAGGCAGGAACTGCAGATAAGCGAGCCGTCGATGCACTGCAGATCATCCGACATCTTTCCGCACCTGCTGCAGGTGCCGCTTATCTCATCCTGCCGGTTTATCATGGCGAGTTCGGACATCATCTCATTGATTTCGGTTGCAACTGCGACGATATCCCTGACGCTCACGATTCCGATCACAACCCCTTTCTCGTTCACGATCGGGAGCCGTCTGACCCGGTTCTTGATCATCAGGTGGGCTGCATCCTCAACCGTCTTGTCTGCATGAAGGGTGATAAGCGGAGCGGTCATGATCTCGTGGACAGAGACTTCACTTGGTTTCAGGTCCTTGGCTACGACCTTACAGTTGATATCCTGCTCTGTCACGATCCCCACGGCAACATGCTCGCGGAGAACGATACAACTGCCTGAGGTGTCCCTGCTACACATCTTCCGGGCTGCATCCGCCACCGTTGCATGATAATCAATGCTCTTTGGGTTTGTGCGCATGATCTCCCGTACGGGGACCTTTGTCTCGAGTGTCATACTCTCGTTGGTATAGGTCATTGAAATCTCACCTCGCAGTACCCGGGCAGATGCTCCAGTCAGATAATTATCGGTATTCTGTATTAATCCATCGGTCAAAAGACATTTTGCGTTTTTTTAAAAACCCGAATGATGAAGTATGACAAGGATAATAATACTCCTGATCATATCCCTGTAGAGGCCTCCCCGTTTCACGTGAAACGACCTCTTCAGCCATAACAGGAACGATAACCAATGGGAATAAGCCAGACCCTATCACGTATCCTTTCCGGACTGTTTCAGAAGAAAACATCCAGGATCGGAATTTACGGGCCACCGAATGCGGGAAAAACAACCCTTGCGAACAGGATCGCGGAAGACTGGTCAGGAGGGATCTCAGGAACGGTCAGCGAGATCCCACACGAGACAAGACGGGCACGAAGGGCTGAAAATCTGACCATATCCGGAAATGACGGCCGTTCTATCACGATCGATATCGTTGACACCCCTGGCGTCACCACGAAGATCGACTACAAGGAATTCCTTGAGTTCGGGCTCGGGCGTGAAGAGGCAATAGATCGTGCCAGGGAAGCGACCGAAGGGGTCGCAGAAGCGATGCACTGGCTCAGGGAAGACATTGACGGGGTCATATACATGATCGATGCTACTGCCGACCCGTTCGCACAGGTGAATATCATGATGGTCGGGATCATCGAGAGCAGGAAACTGCCGGTTGTCATAGCGGCGAATAAAACCGATCTCCCGGATGCCGCACCCCAGCGGATCAGGAGTGCCTTTCCCCAGCATCCGGTAGTTCCGGTATCCTGCCTGACCGGCCAGAAGATTGAAGATCTCTATGAAGAGATGATCAGGACGTTCAGGTGATGACGATGCAGGGTGTCAGGGTAGATCTCATCTCCGAAGAACGCCTCTCCCGGATGACCTCGATGGAGAAAGTGAGGCTCATCCTCGACAACGTCAGGGGAGGTACCATCGTGATCCTCGAGACCGGGCTTTCTCCCGATGAACAGAGTGCCCTCATCGAGATGACCATGCAGGAGATTCTTCCGGACGGATTCTCAGGTATCGAGATAGAGACATATCCAGGAAAACAGCGGCCGGCCGGAGTGCTGGCACGGTTCATGCGGGGGGAAGAGGAACACCGCCGGATGACGGTCATCGGGCCGGCAAACCAGCTCAAGATGATCCGGAAAGACAAGGATCTGATCAGTGCCTGGATCTCGTCAGGGTAGCTATGCCTCACATCTGCTCACAATGCAAAAAACGGTATGACGATGTCGCTGAACTGCGCAACGGCTGTCCGGCATGCGGGTGTGGCAGATTTGAATACGTCTCGGGCCGGGGACGGCGGGAACCCGGCCCGGTGAGTGAGGAGCCGGCAGAAAATCAGGATAACAATGAGAAGGCAGGACAACCTGCCGGATCCCCGTCCGCACCAATCCCGTACCGGGCAGACCCGGATGCCCCGGAGAGTATCCGGATCATCGAGCCCGGAAGGTATGATGTAAACCTCCTGCGCCTTGCCACGTCCGATGACCGGGTTGTAAAAGTCGGCGACGAGGAGAACTACCGGCTTGATCTCCACTCGATGATGCGGAAAAAGAAAAAGAAGTGATGGCCGGGTACACAGGTCTATTTACGAGATATTATCCACCGCATACCCTTTGTTGCTGAGCAGGCCGATAACCCGCTCTCTGTGATTCCCCTGCAGTTCAATGGAGTTTCCTTTAACGGTGCCTCCACAGGCAAGTTTCCCTTTCATGAACTTGGAGAGGTCTTCAAGATCAATATCGGTCGGGTCAAGGCCTTCAATAACGGTGACTTCTTTCCCGTACCGACGTTTATTGACCTTTACATTAATTCGCTGCTGTTCCTTGGCAACTTCTTCACAGATGCAGAGCTCCTTTGGTAGCCCACAGATGGAGCAAATACCACCATTCATTACTTATACCATCTCAGGTTTTACTATTAAAGACTTAGTACACTTGAGCCGCTCATGGCCTCCCGTTTCTATATACCTCAGTGTACTGCCTGTCGCTGGAGCCAAATAGGGGAGAGATCCAACCTCAGATAAATGTCGCTCATGGTCCTCGGGACATCTTCCCACGTGGGAAAGAGTACAATGGTCGCTGCCATCTGTCGGATCCTGAAACGGGAAGGGATCACCTCTGCCCCGTTCAAGTCCCAGAACATGAGCCTGAACTCGTACGTCACGAAAAGCGGCGGAGAAATCGGAATTGCCCAGGCAATGCAGGCGTTCGCTGCCGGGCTTGAGCCGGAGATCGAGATGAACCCGATCCTCCTCAAGCCGAAGGGGGACATGACCTCCCAGATTGTACTTCTCGGCAGGCCGTACCGCGATGTCAGGGCCGGGGAGTATTACCGGGAAACCGACGAACTCCTGAAGACTGCTCTTACATCGGCAGAAACACTCATCCGGCGGTATGGATCCCTCGTCGTCGAGGGAGCCGGCGGCGCCGCCGAGATGAACCTGTATGATCGCGACATCGCCAACATCAGGCTGGCAAGAGCGCTCAGATTTCCGATCATCCTGGTGGGTGACATCGAACGGGGCGGGATATTTGCCCAGGTATATGGCACCATTGCGCTCCTCCCTGAGGATATCAGGCCCCTTGTGAAGGGGATCATCGTCAACAAGTTCAGGGGAGATCCGTCCCTCTTTGCAGACGGGATGGAGATCCTCAGGGATATCTGCCATGTTCCGATCCTTGGACTGGTTCCGATGACCGATATCGCAATACCAAGCGAGGATTCGCTCTCTATTGGCGATAAAAAAATAAACGAATCCCCGATCCGGATAGCAGTCATCAGGCTCTCGCGGATATCGAACTTCACCGATTTTGAGCTTCTCGAGCGGTATGCCTCGGTCAGGTACGTAATCCCTGGTGAACCACTCACCGGGTATGACGCGATCATCATCCCGGGCACGAAGAATACGATAGAAGACCTTGACGAGGTGATCCGTGCCGGAACTGCTGATGCCATCCGGAACGCCAGGAGCATGGGAGCCGTTATCATCGGAATATGCGGCGGATACCAGATGCTCTGCTCAGCTATCACCGACTCAGGGATCGAATCATCTGCCGGAACCTACCCGGGGATTGGCCTGATCCCGGCGACTACCTCATTTGGAGATTATGAAAAGACAACGGTGCAGGTGAAACGGATCTCAACCGGGTATGGGCCGATCCTCTCACGGATCAGCGAGGTTGAAGGATATGAGATCCACATGGGAGAGACCGACCGGGCCGGAATGCGGGAGGCATTTTCAGGCGAAGGCATTGTCAGCGACGACGGACTCGTGATAGGAACCTACATGCACGGTCTGTTCCAGAATAAAAGCGCCGTTTCCGGTCTCGTCGGTTATCTCGCCGAACGACGGGGGATTCCGGCAATGGTTGAGGAGCACAAGGACGAAGATCCCTTCGATCTCCTTGCCGACCACGTGGCAGGGCATGTTGATACCGGTCTCCTTCTCTCGATATTCAAAACCGGTACCGCCTGACCACAATCAGCCAGTCAGCTGATCACGTTCATGATACTCCTGAATCCTTCCCCACGGCTGTCATCGCAGATGACTGCTTCACCTTTTTTCAGGTCAACCTCGGTCGTGGACCGCGAGAGCGTGCAGAAGGCTCGTGCCGGAGAGGCTACCTCTTTTCCCCCAACCACAAATCGTACAGAATGGGCACAAAACCGGCATTTATCCAGAGACTCATCTCTTTTCGGCAGACAACCGACAGTTCCGTTCCTGGCCGGAAGGGTGCGCAGGGGCATGCTCATGATGATTCCCTGGCCTGATTCATGAGTTGTAAGACAACTGGCTCCTCCGATATGCCGGACACCAGTTCCCTGATCCGTTTATCTGTCGCCTCCAGGTTGTTCTTCAGGTGTGTGGAACGCTCACTGATGCGGTCAGCCTCCCCGGTAAGGAACACGATATCGCGGGAAACATCCTCGATCTGCCGGTCGAGGTCTGTGATCTGTTTCCCCGCAGGATCGGCAGCGATGAGGTTTGCAAGACGTTCAACCTCTGCTCCGGCATCCAGGAGCACTGTAACCGCTGTCTCAAGCCGGGAGGTGTACTCCCCTGCGGTGGTGAACAAACCCTTCTCAAAGGTATTCTTGACCGGGATGGCTCCTGAAGCAATCTCGTCAAAGAGCGGATCTGCCGTCTTTCTGATGAGGACAGGAAGATCTTCATTCCCATACTCGTGATGGCTGGACAAGCGGATCAGTTCCTCCATCTCTTTCATTCCGGTATCGTTCCCGGTGTCATGGAATATCCGCTCTCCCTTGCGCCAGACCGGGAGAGCCGTCCGGAAGAAGGCGTCAAGAGTCTCTTTGCGGGTATGGACGAGATCCATTGCGCGGGCATGATCGTTTCTGAGCGCAAGAAGTGACTCATACGCAGGAGATGAGAGAAGACTCTCCCGTGCGGCCTGGAGATGAGAACGCTCCTCATCCCGTCCGGCGATGCGGGAGCGGATTTCCTCAGCCTCCCCGGCAAGCCGTGACCATTCCCCATCCTCGTTCGTGTAGGCTGTCAGTTCATCCCTGATCTTCGCAATCTCACCCAGCCGTTCACGCGAGGAGCGGACAATCGCGGTAAGCCGGTTTAGTTCTCTGCCGATGGCATCCAGGGTTTCGCGGAACACGCGGACTTCATCCGGATAGAGGTGGTGAAGATACCGTCCCGGACCCCGGTATGCCTTGAAGCATCCCTGTACCATCCCTGCAACCTCCTGGTAAAAGACCTCGTCATCTGCAGAGAAGGTGATCTCCAGTTCTGACTCCATCCGCTTGCAAAACTGGGGAAGGGCTAGGCGGTTTACCTGTTCAACCTTATGGTGATGGGGCTGGTCATCTGACGATTCAACCCCGAATTCATGGATGAGGGTCATCATCGTATCCCGGTGTGAGATAATCGTATCCCGCGATGTGTTCATTGCCTGCGTCCGCCGTTCGGTACACCAGCGTTCAAGGTCATCGAGCCAGGGTCCGACTTCTGCAAGGGTCATCTCCCGGGCCTGTACCGATTCCTTCTGCCCTCCGAAGAGGTTTTTCAATTTCTCAAACATGCATCCCGCCCTTTTCAAGCCAGTCTCCTTCCCCGTCATCCCGGTCAAGATCCTGCATCCGCTCGACCCCGCCGATCTCGCGAATCACCCTGACCACTGCTTCGGGAACAAGGTGTTCCCAGGGCTCTCCAGCCCGGATCCGCCGGCGTATCTCGGTTCCGGAATGGGAATCACGCTCGTACATCACCGGAAGGCTCACTTGCACCCCTGCCTCCGAGAAGAGCCGGTATACCAGCGGGTTTCCGGCATAGACTTTCTCGAACGGGGGGGTCATGGCCCTGATATGGGATACCCAGAGGGCATTCCTCCGGATATCTTCGATTGGGATGACATAGTACGGTCTGCCGAGATCTGAGAGCGCCTGCGTGATCATGAGTACCCGTTCCCCTGCGGTAAACGGATTGTCGGTTTCATGGCTAAGCTGGGCACTGCCGATCCCGATGATCACCTCATCTGCTTCTTCTGATATCCGGGTGATCACGGACTGGTGCCCGTAATGGTACGGCTGGAACCGTCCAATGTAGAATACCCGTTTCATTCTTCTGCCACCATGTTCGCGATACGTGCCGCAAATGCGCCGGCAACAAACCCGGCATCGATATTCACCACCGTCAGGACCGAACAGGACTGAAGCATACTGGCTAGGGCGGCCTCTCCGTTCCCCATGTACCCGTACCCGGTCGAGACCGGAACCCCGATAACAGGGCGGTCAACCAGCCCGGCAACAACCGCAGGGAGGGTTCCCTCGCGGCCTGCCGCAACCACGAAGGCATGGGCATCCTTCATCTCTTCAATGACCGGGAAGAGACGGTGGATACCGGCAACCCCGACATCGTACGCAGTATACACGAAACATCCCATCTCCCCGGCGATCACCCGTGCCTCCTCGGCAACCCTGATATCAGAGGTTCCCGCCGTGATGATCCCGATCACCCCGCCGGTCGGATGAACCTGCCGGTCTCCGATCACCATCACCCGGCCATCTGGATTGTAGGAGATGGTCACGTTCTTCTCTGCTCCCCATGCAAGGAGGGGGGCAGCCATCTCGGCTGTCAACCGCGTGATGATTGCACGTCCTGCCTGCTCGGCATATGATTCCGCGATCCGCATCAGGTGGACAGGATCCTTCCCTTCCGCCAGGATAACCTCGGGAATGCCACACCGGTCAGAACGGGAGAGATCAAGCCGGGCAACATCACCGACCAGTCCGATCCTGAGATCCCGTACCCGCCTCGCAGCCTCTTCAGGCGTAATCTCCTTATCCAGGACCGCTTTCATCATATCCAGGATATGGTCCTGAGAGCTCATATGAATAAGTACAATGTCCAAAGATTACATAATAGGTTCATCGGGATGAGTTATCTCTTCTATATCGCCCTCTTCGGGGTGCTTGTTGTTTTCTTCCTCTGGCTCCGCGACGTGCGTATCTTTGTCAGAACCGGGCTGCCCGGATTCCGGAGAGCAGCATACCGGGGAGTGCTTTACACGGCGCTTTCCATCTTCGGAGCCGGACTCATTGCTATCTATCCAGGGATTGATATCATGGGAACCGGGATCATGCTTCTCGGTCTGTTCCTGCAGGGGAAGGAAGAGCGGGAGAAAATATGGACGAATGAACCGACCCGTGACCGGTTGCTGGGTACGGCACCGCGACGATAAAGGAGACAGAACAGATGCTCAGTAAACCCCGGGGTACCAGGGACATGCTCCCTGACGAGATGGAGAAACGCAGGGAGATCGAGGCACGAATGCGGGCACGGGCACGGACATTCGGGTATCGTGAGGTTTCAACTCCCGTATTTGAGGAACTGGAACTCTTCACCATCCGGTCGGGAGAGGGGATCATCGACGAGATGTACGTCTTCGAGGACAAGGGGGGCAGGTCGATGGCCCTCCGCCCTGAACTAACCGCACCGGTGCTCCGGACCTATGTCAACGAAGGGAGATCCCTTACCAAACCGGTAAAATGGTGTTATTTTGCCGACTGTTTCCGGTATGAACGCCCCCAAAAAGGCAGGTACCGACAGTTCTGGCAGTTTGGGATTGAACTCATCGGCGCTGACTCTGCGATGGCAGATGCCGAGGTGATCGCCGTTGCAGACGATGTCCTTCGTGCGTCAGGAGTCACCTTCACCCTGAAGATCGGGCATCTCTCCTTCATGCGGACACTTCTTTGTGATCTTAACCCGGCAGACCAGAAACGGGTGCGGGCACACCTTGACAAGCGTGACGAGGAAGGGGCAGCGGCATTCCTCGACGGGATCGGGAGAGGGGATCTCAGGGATCCCCTCCTGAGGCTGGTTGCTGCCCGGAGCCTCGAAGCGGTCTTCACCGTTATCGGGGATATCCCGGAGAGGGCACGTATCGAGGAGACCTTTGCCATCCTCGATGCCCTTCATATCCCGTACGAGATCAATCCGGCAATCGCCCGGGGGCTTGACTATTACACCGGGATCGTCTTCGAATGTTTTGCCGAGGGACTCGGGGCAGAGAACCAGATTCTTGGTGGCGGAGCGTACCGACTTGCCCACCTCTTCGGGGGAGAGGATACCCCTTCGGTCGGATTTGCAATCGGGTTTGACCGGGTACTCGTGGCACTCGGCGAGAAGATCTGGCGTGCTGATACTCCTGAAGTGGTGGTTATCTTCACGCCTGAGGCACGGGACCGCGGGCTGGCCGTCGCAAAGGAACTGCGCAGTATCGGGATCAACACCGCAATCGATCTCCTCGGCCGGAGTTTCTCGGCACAGATGAAGAATGCCGGAAAGACCGCGGCCTATGCGGCCATCATCGGACACGAGGAGATTGCGTCAGGCTCGGTCACGTTCCGGGATCTCTCTGCCGGCACCCAGGAGACCGTTCCGCTGGCCACGGTCATATCCCGGCTGACCGGAACGCCCTGACCTTTTTTTCCGAATACGGAGGCACATGTCAAGTCTCGCAGAAGAACTGGCAAAACAGCAGCGGAGTATCAGCGTAGCAGAATTCTTCGAGAAAAACAAGCACCTTCTCGGATTTGACTCCCCAACCCGCGGAATCATCACCACCGTCAAGGAAGCAGTGGATAACGCCCTCGATGCCTGTGAAGAAGCAGGCGTCCTTCCCGATATATACCTCGGGATCTACCGGATGGATGATGATGTCCTCAGGGTCATTGTCGAGGATAACGGGCCGGGAATTGTGCCTGAGAACATTCCCTATGTCTTTGGAAAACTCCTCTATGGTTCCCGGTTTCACCAGATCAGGCAGTCACGCGGACAGCAGGGGATCGGAATCTCCGCGGCAGTCCTCTACGCCCAGCTGACAACCGGCCGTCCTTCCCTGATCATCTCCCGGTGCGGGGCTGACCGGGCAGCATGGCGGCTTAAGATCCAGATCAGGACCGAGACAAATGAACCAGAGGTCCTTGAGAAAGAGGAGTATTCATGGGACCGGACCCATGGAACGAGGATCGAGATTGAATTTAAAAGCAGCCTTTCGGCGAAGAAACGCCTGATCGAGTACCTCCGGTACACTTCAGTCGTCAATCCCCATGCCCGGATCCGCGTGGATCTCGATGGAGAATCACTCCTCTTTGACCGGGCCAGTGACGAGCCGATCATTCCCCCGAAGGCGATCCAGCCCCACCCGCATGGAGTGGAACTCGGGGAACTGAAACGGATGGCAGCAGCCGTTGATGAAGGGCTCGGCGACTTTCTCGTAAACCGGTTCTCACGTATCGGGGCAAAGACCGCAAAAGAGATCCTTGCTGCTGCCGGACTCGATGCTGCCCTGCCAACCTCACGGCTCACTCCGGAGACACTCTCCGCCCTTCATACGGCGATGCAACAGGCAAAGGTTCCGCCACCGCCGGCGAATCAGTGTCTCTCCCCGATCGGAGAGGATCTCATCAGGCAGGGACTCGAAAAGGAATTCCAACTGGACTATATCGGGGCGAGAACAAGACCGCCGGCAGTCTTTCACGGTCACCCATTCATCGTCGAGGCAGCCCTCGGCTGGGGAGGAAAACTCGAGACTGAGGGAAATGCCCGGATCATGCGATTTGCCAACCGTGTTCCGCTCATGTACCAGCAGGGAGCCTGTGCCGTCACCGGGAGTATCATGAATGTAAACTGGCGTACCTACGGTATCAGCCAGCAGGGCCTCCCGACCGGTCCGGTGATCATTCTCGTCCATGTCGCTTCGACGAATGTTCCCTTCACCAGCGAGTCGAAAGATGCCGTCGCTCCGATCCCGGAGATCGAGAAAGAAATCACCCTCGCTCTCCAGGATCTCGGACGGGATCTGAAAACATTCATCTCGCGTAGGGACAAAAGCCGGCTCACCGAGGAGCGGGCACGGGCAATCTGTGCGATTATTCCTGAGATAGCAGCCAAGGTAGCCGAGACGATAGAGATGCCCGTTCCCGATATCTCTCCGATCGAAGGGCAGATAATGCGCCGGCTTGTCGGGAAAAAAAAGACGGAGAAGAATGTTGTCTCCATCATTGTTACCAATTACATGGCAAAAGCACAGGCGATCATGATCTACTGGATCGGGCAGGATGACCCGTCAAAGGCAGATCCGGCACCCGGTTTTGTCGAGGCAATCGGAACGGATTTCTCGGCGGTCTGGCAGGTGACGATCATGCCGGGAGAACGCTTCGAAACCTCGTTCCCCGGTGCAGGGCGGGGAATGATCGATATTCGCGGCGTGGACGAGAAGAAGAAGGTGGTGATCGATCTTGATAGATAAGGAAGAGAGACGCGAACACACCCTGGAACGGCTCCTGTCCATTCCGAAACAGTGGTACGGGCAGATGACAGCGGGTGAGATCCCGTCCATCACGATGCCGACCCGGACCAAGCGGAATATCGAGTACGACGAGGCCACCGAGGTCTGGAAGTACGGCGACCGGGAACGGCTCAGGGAAGCAGGGAGTGAAAAAAGTGCCCTGCATATCCTGAAAATGGCGTATGTCGTCTGGTTCATCAAGCACCAGATCATGACAAGCCGATCTTCGACCTTAAGAGAACTCTATTACATCTCAGAAGGCTGGAACAAGGCAAAATTCGCCGCACAGAACGATTCAAATCTTCTCATTGAGGATCTCGAGATCCTTACCGAGTGCCAGCGGGAGAACTTCAACCTCCGTCCGGAAGAGGACGGGGCATCGCTCTTCGGACCGATCCGGATCCGGGAAGAGACACGGCGGGGAACCAAGGACATCCACTGCCAGGAAGATGTCGGGGAGGCAGGGTACCAGATCCCGACGAACACCGGGTCACTCGAATTTCTCGACCATGATGCGAAGATGGTCATTGCCATAGAGACCGGCGGTATGTATGCCCGGCTGATCGAGAACGGGTTTGACGAGAAATACCAGGCAATTCTCGTCCACCTGAAAGGACAACCGGCCCGGTCAACCCGCCGGGTATTAAACCGGCTCGCTTCCGAGTTTGAACTTCCGGTGACGGTCTTTACCGATGGTGACCCGTGGTCATACCGGATCTTTGCAAGTGTTGCGTACGGGGCGATCAAAAGTGCCCATATTTCAGAGATCCTTGCAACCCCGTCAGCCAGGTTTATCGGCGTTCAGCCGAGCGATATCAGGGATTACGATCTCCCCTCTGACAAGCTGACCGAACAGGACATCGCTGCCCTCAAGGCAGAACTGTCCGACCCCCGGTTTGGATCGGCCTACTGGGAGGAACAGATCAACCTCCAGCTCGCTCTCGGTCTGAAGACTGAACAGCAGGCATTTGCATCCCGGGGCCTTGATTTCGTCACCGATGAGTACCTCCCGGCACGACTTGCAGAGATGGGAATTCTCACCAGGTAGAGCAGGATGGAAAAACCTGAGGACTATTCTGAACAGGGACGGCGCCATATAATTGTGTTATACAAAAAACCCGGAACCGGTATACCAGGAATATACACTCCCATCTGCAAGAAGTGATCCTCATGGTATTCTTCTGACTTCTCCGCTACATCCATCATAACCCGATACCAACCTTTCTCCATGGATCCCCTCTCACTATCGCCGTTCATGCTCCCGCTTCTCGTGAACGCGATCCTTCTCGGTATCACCCTTATCTACGGATGCATCGAGGACATCAGGGAACGTGCGGTTCCCGTGGTCATGTGGTACCCGATGCTTGTCATTGCCGGGCCGCTTACGATCTGGTTCTGGTATACCGCCATCACCGCCGGGTACCTCCCGTACCTCATGCCCTTCATTCCGATGATCCTCTTCTTCGTCATCTCGTTCTTCCTCTTCACGTACTTCAATCTCGTCGGGATGGCTGATGCAAAAGCCCTCATCTTCATTACCCTGCTCATTCCCTGTTTCCCGATAGTACCGCTCTTCGGGTACCCGCCATTCGGATCTGCCCCGTTTGTCTTTCTCCCGTTTAGTGTCCTCTTCAACGCGGTCATCTTCAACCTCCTCCTCCCGATGGGACTGTTCCTGTACAACATCCTGAACGGGAACCGGGCCCCGCTCCCATACCTCTTCCTCGGATACCCGGTCAGGGGAGATATGATTGAACACTCGTTCGGGATCGTGATGGAAGAATTCGAACTGAAAGAAGGAGCATTATCCCGCCGGTTCATCGGGATCGGGCCGGCGATTCGTGATCTTGTGGCCGGAGGAAAACGGGTGTACACGAAAGATCTCAAGGAAAACCCGGAACAATACACGGCAGAACGTGCCATCTACCGTCAGGCCGGAACAGTCTGGATCAGTTACGGTGTTCCGTTCCTCGTCCCGATAACGCTCGGGCTCGTATCCGCCATTCTCGTTGGTGACATCTTTACGATCCTCATCCGGAGCCTTATATGATCACACCGGAATTCAATGGAGACGGACTCGTCCCGGTGATCGTCCAGGATACGGAGACCGGGGACGTGCTGATGCTTGCCTGGGCTGATGAAGAGGCAATCCATATGACCATACAAACCGGTTTTGCCCATTATTTCAGCCGGAGCAGGAAGAGGATCTGGAAGAAAGGAGAAGAGTCAGGACATACCCAGGCGGTTCATGAGATCAGGGTCGACTGCGATGCAGACACCCTCCTCTATATCGTGTCGCAGAAAGTTGCGGCCTGCCATACCGGTCACCGGTCGTGTTTTTACCGGACAATTGACGGTAAAATAATTGGAGACCGCGTATTTGAGCCTGAAGAAGCATATAATAAAAAGAATGAGTGACCACTTTATAGAAGGTGAAATATTTTTGAAATTGGTTCCAGATACGAGCGTCGTCATTGACGGACGCATCACCACATTAATAGATACTGGAGAATATAACGGGGCCCAAATAATAATACCGGAAGCAGTTGTTGCCGAGCTTGAATCGCAGGCAAACCAGGGGCGTGAGATCGGTTTTTCAGGTCTCACCGAACTTCAGGAACTCTGCAAGCTGGCTGAACAGGGTATTATAACGATAGAATTCGTTGGCGAACGCCCTACCCTTGAGCAAGTGAAACTGGCGAGCGGCGGGGAGATCGATGCCCTCATCAGACAGGTCGCCATCGAACACAAGGCCAAGTTCATCACCAGCGACGTGGTCCAGTCAGAGGTTGCCCGGGCAAAGGGTCTTGATGTCCTGTACCTCAAACCGCAGGTCGAAGACTTCACCCCGCTCGCGATAGACCAGTTCTTTGACGAGTATACCATCGCGATATACCTCAAGGAGCGGGCAAAACCGATCGCCAGGAAGGGCACCATCCAGAAGACCGAGACCATGGTGATCCGGGAGAATCTCTGTACTGAGTATGAACTCCGGTCGATCGCACAGGAAGTGCTGGAACGGGCAAAACGGGATCCTGATGGATTTATCGAGATTGAAAAGCGGGGTGTCACCGTTGTACAGATTGGCTCGATGCGGATCTCGATTACCCGCCGGCCATTCTCCGATGGAATGGAGATCACGGCAGTCAGGCCGATCGTCGATCTCTCCCTTGATGATTACGAACAGGCCGGGGAGATCAAGAAACTCCTGAAGGCAGATAAACCGGGTATTCTCATTACCGGAACACCGGGCTGTGGCAAGACCACCCTTGCGCAGGCAATCGCCACCTACCTCTCCGATGCCGGGTGTATCGTCAAAACCATGGAACAGCCGCGGGAAATGCTCGTTCCCGACCAGATCACCCAGTATACTGCTCTCGACGGAAGCATGGTCAATACCGGGGATGTCCTTCTCCTGGTCAGGCCGGATTTTGTCATATTCGATGAACTCCGGAAAAATGAGGACTTCTCGGTCTTTGCAGATATGCGGCTCGCCGGGATTGGCATGATCGGGATCATCCATGCGGTATCCCCACACGAGGCCATTCAGCGGTTTGCCGACCGGGTTGAGTTCTCTGCTCTCGCCCAGATATTCGGGAGCCTCATTTATGTCAGGGACGGGAAGATCAAACAGATCTGCTCGACCAGTTTTGCAATGAAAAGTCCGGAGGGGCTTGAGGATGACATGCATATCAGGCCGGTCACCACACTGACCGATCAGACTACCGGCCGGGCAATCTTCGAAATTTTCAAACACGAGTACGAGACGATTGTGCTTCCCGTGGAAGAAGGAATCGCTGAAGAGGAAACTCCTGATGAGTTTGTGCCACCTGCAGAGGCAGGAAAGGCAGCAGAACCAAACCGCCCGATGCCTCCGGAGCGGACCGTTGAGGAAGAAGAGAGCGACGGAGAAGAGGAGGAAGAGGAAGAGACCTCGGCCTGGGCAATTACCGAACGGGATATCCAGCGGGAGATCGGGAGGTACACCAACGGCGAGATCAGTGTTGAGATGCTCTCGGCAACAAAAGCGGTTGTCTTCATCGACGACCGGGATGTTC
>CAZWTX010000023.1:0-41387 GCA_964637135.1 uncultured Methanospirillum sp.
AGGGCAAAAATGTTACGAAACATACAGTTGCCACCAGAGTTTCAGGATTGAACGCCCCATCTTCCAGATATCACTTGTTTTAACCGTTGTCCCACCACCTTCAATCCAGAGTACCGGGATCTCGGTGACCCTCATCCCCATTCTCTGGGAGCGAACGAGGATTTCAGTGTCCCAGAACCAATGTGTATCCCTGACGTCACCGAGAATCGCACGGAGCGAACGGGTATTGAATGCCTTGAAACCGCACTGATGATCCCGCAGCCTGCTCCGCAGGACAAGTCGTACGAGGAGGTTGTATCCCTGGCTTTTCAGTTCACGGCCAGGACTTCTGGTGATTGAACTATCCGGGAGAAGACGTGATCCGGTTGCCACATCAAAACCAGCTTCTATGGCCGAGAGGAGGGGGAGGAGATATGCCATGTCCGTTGCCATATCAACGTCAAAGTAACAGAATATGTCACCCCTGGCTGCCATCGCTGCTGCGGTCAGGGCAGAACCACGTCCCATCCGGGTGTCGCGGTGCAGGTGTCTGACACGGGAATCCTTTTGTGCAATTTCTGCAGCAAATTCGGCCGAACCATCGGTACTGGCATCTTCAGCGATGATCACTTCGAAATAGGGAGTGATCGGTTCCATGATCCTGAATGTCTCATCCATAGCCCTCCTAAGGGCGGAGATGTCGTTATACACCGGAATGACCACGGTGACAGATGAGGAAAGCATCAGATCACCCCGGTAATTACCTCGGCAATCCGGTTTGCTGCCCTGACAGAACCCTCAATGCTTCGTTCTGGGTAGTTTTCCGGAGAGAACATGCCGGCGAACAACAACCCCTCATGAGCGATCTCTTTCATGCGACGGGCATACCCGGTTGTATAGAGGGGACCAGCATAGGGATCGACCGCAATCTCTGACCACCTGATCTCTTCCGGCTGAACGTTAAATTTCAGACAAAAATCACGTATCATGTCCTCTTTTAATCCCGGGGGGATGGTTCCGGTGAAATACGATGCCAGGTAGACCAGATGCTCGCTATACCAGGAATACGGGGCAAAATTGGTATGGGCGACAACTGCCCCGTAGGGAGCAGGATCATAGAGATTTATCCAGTATATACCATTCGTCACCTCACGGGGAAGGGCAAGGGTGACACATGCAGCTCCCTGGTACAGGATATCGGGGAGATGAATGCCATATTCCTGAAGTCCTACGGGAGGAATCGTGATGATCACGAGGTCATACGGCTCACCGTTCACCTCCCAGCCTGATCCAGACCGGGAAAGGCGTTTCAAGCCGGTATTGTACCGAATTGTACCGGATGTTGTTATCTCATCGGTTAATTTCTGTATAAACCGGTCAAATCCATGATCCAGGTACCCCAGCCGTTCACCGCCGGAACCCCGGTCTGACCGGATGGCAACCCGGCTTACGAGCCAGGCTGCCGAGATCGAATCGGAAGCCTGGCCGAATTTGGACCTGAGCAGGGGAAGGAAAAATTTCCGGTATAATTCCTCGCCCATCTCTTCGATGATGAAATCACGGGCCGTGATCAGATCAAGGCGATTCAGATCATATTTTCGTGCTTTCATCATAAACAGACCAAGCCGGACTTTTTCCCCACAGGTCAGCCATGGGTACTTCAGGATCTCCCAGGGGGTTGTCAGCGGATATATGGACCCGTTATTGTAGGTACCGGTGGAACCCTGCAGCCAGAGCACCGAGGAGTCAAGATCGAGATCGGAAAGGAGGGTAAGAAAGGCATGATCTCCGGAGAAAAAATGATGATAAAATCGTTCAACAGAGTACCGCTCCCTGCGGTAAGAAGAGAGAAGCCCGCCAGAGATTGACTCTTTTTCGAAGATTGTGACCGAATGTGCCCTGCAAAGGCGGTACCCTGCGACCAGCCCGCACAATCCGCCACCGATGATCGCGATCTGCATAACGATGCTATTTCCTTAGATTATGCCTTTCTGCTTCCTGAAGAAGCTTTTTGAATCTACAAACGTACATAATACCAAATCATTTGATCTGCGTTACGATGCGGACTGGTGTACCTTCATGAAAGTATTTTTTATCGGCTTTGGTCAGGCAGGCGGAAAGATAGTAGATAAATTTATAGAATTTGACCAACGCACCGGAGGGAACAGCTTCCGTGCGATTGCCGTCAACACCGCCCGTACTGATCTCATGGGATTGCAACACCTCGAATTCGAGGATCGTGTGCTTATTGGTCAGACAATGGTAAAGGGCCACGGTGTGGGAACAGATAACGACACCGGCGCCCAGATCACCTTTGACGAGATTGACATAATCATGAATGCCATCGACCGGAAAGGGGTCGGTGAGATGGAGGCATTCATCATCGTCGCCGGTCTCGGAGGAGGAACCGGATCCGGGGGATCACCAGTTCTTGCCCGTCACCTGAAAAAAATATACAAGGATCCAGTGTATGTTCTGGGAATCCTTCCTGCTCCTGAAGAAGGGCGCCTCTATTCCTATAATGCCGCACGTAGCCTAGCTACTCTGGTAAAGGAGGCAGATAATGTCATCCTGTTTGATAACAGTGCCTGGAAGACGGAAGGAGAAAGCATAAAAGGCGCTTTTGACCGGTTGAACGAAGAGATCGTCCGCCGGTTCGGATTATTATTCCGGGCAGGAGAGGTCGGTTCCATGGGGATCGGTGAGATGGTCGTTGATTCGAGCGAGATCATCAATACCCTCCGCGGAGGAGGTATCAGTTCGGTCGGGTATGCCATCAGTGAAGTGGCTGAGCAGCCGATGGAGAAGGAACGCGGGTTTATTGACCGGGTGATGGGAAGGAAACCAACCGAAGAACCCCGGCCTGAGGAGAAACTACTCGGTGAAGATAAAACCACCCGCATCCTATCTTTAGTCAGGCGGGCCATGCTGGGACGACTGACCCTCCCCTGTGAATATACGACATCCAGCAGGGCTATCGTTCTGGTAGCCGGACCGCCTGAAGAACTCGACCGGAAAGGTATCGAGAAGGCTAAAAGCTGGGTAGAGGAGAATATTGCCGGCGTGGAGGTTCGTGGCGGGGATTTCCCGGCCCAAAGCCGGTTCGTTGCCGCAGTTGTCCTCCTGGCTTCCATTGCAGATGCTCCGCGGGTTACCCATCTGCTTGAAATCGCCAAGGAAACAAAGGCAACATCCGAACGGATCGACGAAGAGAACGTGCTGAAACTTGATGACAGTATTGAGCCGCTCTTTGAGTGAGGACTGATATGAAGCGAGGAATTCTATTAATTTCCCTGATTATTTCTTGTTGTCTGCTGATTTCTCCCGTTCTCGGGAGTGCTGATGTCGGAAACGTCGTGGTCAAACCTTCCGGAGACCTGGAGGGGGGTAAGTCAAATGTCTCCGCTGATTTCCAGATAGATTTCACGGCAGTCGGGGGCGAAACGATTCCGATGGACGAGAATATTCTCCTGACGACCGATCTTGATAATCCGGTCTGGTCATACTCGATCGTGCTTGATGGTGTGGAGAATGCAAGACCCTCATCCAGTAAGAAATCACTGGAACTCACCGGGTGGGAACTCTCGTACAAGGATGTGGAAGAGAGCGTCAAGGTTGCCCTGAAAGGCACTGCACCGAAAACCGATAAATCAAAGGAGATCCAGGTTGTCGGGGTTGCCGTCACCAGTGGCAACGGCCGGGTCAAGGATGCAGTAAAGAACGTTACTGCTTTTGTTACTAATCCCGGGGAGTTGAAAACCGAGATCTCATCAGCTGATTCTGGTGTTGATAAACTCAAATCAGAGATTGCAAAATTTAAAAAAGACGGGATAGACACCTCTAAAGCAGAGAAAAAACTCCAGGAAGCAACAGATTCTCTGAAAAAGGCAGAATCAGCATCATACTCGAATGCACAGGTCTATATCAAGAATGCTGATACCTTCATCCAGGATGCATACGGGTTCCTCGACATGGGAGTCGCCCAGAAATCCATCAATGATGCAAAAGAAGCAATTGATCGGAGCGATGAATGGATTACCTACTTCAGGGATGAGAAGAACCTCGCTTCGGATCCCCGCCTGGCACCCATCATCACGAAGAGAGAATTTGCCTCGGAAGATATCTCTGATGCAAAAGAACTCTTCGATGCGGGAAAATACTCAGAAGCACGTTCAAAGGCAGAAGAGGCCTTAAACAAGGCCACCGAAGTGTTTGATGCAACACAGGATCTCCAGACAAAGATTGAATCGCAACCTGCCGGGATTGATCTCTCTGGTATCGGTGGAATCCTGATATACGTGGTCATTGCGATCATCCTGATCATTATCGTCGGTTTCGTACTGTTGTTCATCAGGAACCGTGGAGGAAAGGGTGGATCGGGTGGTGGCGGCAGCTTTGGATCAAAACAGAAAGTAAAACCGAAGAAAAAGATTCATCAGTACGACGAACTTTTCTAATTTTTTTTCCCGGCCCGTTGTTGCCGGTACCTGCTGCCGGTCTCGTTTCAAACCTGGATTCAGGATCCTGTGCCAGATACCCGAATACAGAGGAATCCGAATACGGTTCTTCATCAGTATCCGATATCTGTCACTGCCTTGCATACCATTTTATGCATGGAAAAAAACTCCCTTATCCGGACCAACCGGAGGTGTGGAGATCGTGTCAGAGGATGAAAGGCTCGTAGAGATCCGTAGGAAAATCCTTGAAAATGCAATTCGAGATTACGAGGAACGGATAATGTTCCTCAGGCAGGAGATGAACGGGAATGAGGAATTCAGGAGTTTTTTCTGAATCCCAATATGATCCCTGTTATGACTGCCGGATGCCAGTCAGGTTTTCCAGTCCGGGGGTTATAAACAGATCAAGGTTCACACTACCTGTTTTTCCATCCCTCAGCAGATACCATTCCAAAATCCGGTTCTGGTTATCAAACCAGGAAAACCAGTAACTCAACTTGTATGTCTGCTTCTCATATCCCTCAAGATGATCATAACTGCTGGAATCGTGAAGCATGACGAGATCAGGTTCTTTTTCCCGGAACGTTGAAGGATCGACTTTTCCGCCGTAAAAACTGATCTTTTTCCACTGTTCTCCACGGTAATACCAGGGAAGCGGCCAGTATGATTCAGATGCAACCACGACATGATCAGAGGCATCAATAAGAGCCATTATTGTCCTGAGATCTTCTGAATTCTGTACCTGAACAATCGGTTCATTAATGTCCCCCGGGGTAAAGCAGACATGGATCATCATGATCACGAGGAACAGACCGGTAAAAAGACCGGCAATTACCTTTTTTCCATCCATCCGGTAAGTGGCTAACAGGATGAGCGGGGGAAGCTGATGGATAATGAGCCAGGGGACCTTCTCACCGATATATCCATAAAAGCAAAGGCTCAGGAAGGCCCACCAGATGGCAAACATCATCAGGATTTCATTACGCCAGGAAGGGTGAGTGACCCCGGTCTCCAGGGTTGTTCGGTCAGAATCCGGCCTGAAAAGGGTTCGAATCTGTGAAAACCCGCGGTCACGGATTCCCCACTGGAATACATTATAGAGGGCTAGGACTACAAGGGGAATCTCATAGAGCCCAAGGATAAGGAGATACCAGTATGGAGGGCCACACAGCCGGCATTCGTCGTGCATCGCGGTCCAGTGTGCGATAGCCTTGAATGGTGCTTCGAAAAACATCTCCGGATGCGTCCAGAGCGATGAGTAGAGGGTAAATCCGATCGCAGCACCGATGAGAAGAACGGCAGCCAGATCACGAATCCAGGTAACCGGCAGCCTGATCCGCCTGGAAAAAAGAAGAACCAGAAAGAATGAGCCGAAAATGAAGAGGGTAAAGGGCATATCCTCTTTCAGGCAGAGCCCGCAGGCAGCAGCAACACCAGCAAGAGCTGCATACCGAAACCGCCCGTACTTCAAATACGCCAGAACCGCAAAGACCAGGAGCACGGTGAAGAAGAGCTGGAAGATGTCATGCCTGAGAAACCGGGAGAAATACACCAGATCAGGGGAGATAGCAACGAAGAAAACAGCCCAAATGGCGTGGTTTCGATCAAGCCATCCAAGCCGGTAGATACCATATATCAACGGAATGATACAGGCCCCAAACACACCAGGGAGAAGCCGGACCACCAGATCCGAATCTCCAAATAGGGAAAACGCAGCACCGGTCAGGTAATACAGAAGCGGCCCATGGTACATCGGATCGTAGAGATAGGTTCCCTTCGTGATCAGTTCATACGAAAACCAGGCATGGATTGCCTCGTCATGGTGAAGAAGTTTGAAAGTAGGAACCACTATCCGCAGGAAAAGACCGAGCCCAAAGACCAGGAGGAAAAGAAGATCATACCTGCTGGATATCCTTTTCATCAGAGACTGACAACGCTCGCAGATCATACTATTCAGATTACCCAGTAGGTAGGGTTTGATAGAATATCAAGAGGACAGATTTCCGGATTGTACCGGCTCTCTGGACCAGACAGCCTGCTGTTCGTTACCCTCCGGTTGATGGACTCTAATAACAGAAACCTGATTTTCACCTTACATGGTGTAGAGAGAATCATGTACCAATGCAAAGGGAATTATTAGCGAAATGATTACCCGGGTGTTACAGAAACATAAACCCGGTTTCAGGTTGACACAAACCATCATGGAAGAAGTGTGATAGGAGGGCGGATTACCCTGAAAGTGAATCCAGCGCCAACATAAAAAGAAAGAGCCTCCTTATGGAGGCATGGCGATAGATATTGGAATATGTGCGGCAATTTCGTCCGCCGCCACCACCTGTTCAGCTCTCGAGAACGATCTCGATACCAATATCTTTTGGTACCTGGGTTCTCATGAGTTGACGGAGCGCACGCTCATCGGCATCAATGTCAATGAGGCGCTTATGAACCCGCATCTGCCAGCGGTCCCAGGTTGCAGTTCCTTCCCCGTCAGGACTCTTCCGGATAGGAACAACCAGCTTCCTTGTCGGGAGCGGAATGGGGCCGGCCAGGTTAACACCTGTGCGTTCGGCAATCTCTCTAATCTTGTCACAGACCTCTTCGACCTTCTGATAGTCGGTGCCAGTCAGGCGGATTCTTGCTTTTTGCATAGTAACACCAAAAAAAGGGGGTTACCGCATCTGCTTTTTGGTCACGTCAACACACATGCCTGCGGCAATGGTCTGGCCCATATCACGGATTGCAAACCGGCCGAGCTGCGGGAACTCCTTGGCACTCTCGACACACATCGGTTTGGTCGGGACGCACTTGATGATTGCAGCATCGCCGGCCTTCAGGAAGGTCGGGTTCTCCTCAAGGGTCTGACCGGTTCTCGGGTCAAGTTTCTTGACGAGTTCGGTGAACGTGCATGCAGTCTGTGCAGTGTGGCAGTGGAAGACCGGGGTGTACCCGATTGTTATGGCACTCGGGTGCTGGAGCACGACGATCTGGGCAGAGAAGTCATCTGCAACTGCCGGCGGATTGTCAGCTGAACCACAGACATCACCGCGACGGACATCGTCCTTTCCGATTCCACGGACGTTGAATCCGATGTTGTCACCAGGAACAGCCTCAGGGATTTCCTCGTGGTGCATCTCGATAGACTTGCATTCACCGGTCTTGTTGGCCGGCATGAAGGTAACGTTCATTCCTTTCTTGAGAATGCCGGTCTCAACACGGCCGACCGGAACGGTTCCGATACCAGAGATGGAGTATGCATCCTGGATCGGGATACGGAGTGCCTTGTCAGTCGGCTTGTCGGGAACCTCGAGCTCGTCGAGGAGAGCAAAGAGCGGCTTGCCCTTGTACCAGGGAGTCTTGTCGCTGTTCTTGGTGATGTTGTCACCCTCGAACGCACTGAACGGAACGAACTTAACGGTGTCAGGGTTGGTACCGACCATCTTGAGGAGGTTGCCCATGTCAGCCTTGACCTGGTTAAAACGGGCCTCATCATAGTTGACCGCGTCCATCTTGTTGACACCGATGATGATCTGCTTGATACCGAGGGTCTTGGAGAGGAAGACGTGCTCCTTGGTCTGCTCCATGATTCCGTCAGGTGCTGCAACAATGATAATGGCTGCATCTGCCTGGGAAGCACCGGTGATCATGTTCTTGACGAAATCCCTGTGTCCGGGACAGTCCACGACAGTGAAGTAGTACTTTGGCGTGTCGAACCGCTTGTGGGCGATATCGATGGTGATACCACGCTCACGCTCTTCCTTCAGGTTATCCATGACCCATGCAAATGCAAAGGATCCCTTACCCTTGGATTCTGCTTCCTTCTTGTACTGTTCGATGATGTGAGCAGGGACTGCTCCGGCTTCATACATCAGACGGCCGACGGTAGTCGACTTCCCATGGTCAATATGTCCAATGACCGCGAGGTTAATGTGGGGCTTCTCAGCTGCCATAAATAATATTCCTCCAATACCTCCGCAATTGCTCAGATCTGCCTTACACAGTCCAATTATGCGAGTATATCATATTTGATAGATAGCCTTTTAATAGTTTTCATAATCAATTATCCCTCCCGTCTGGCGTGTTTTTTCCAATGCGGTCCGGAGATCGAACAACTAAATACCGATACCGGAAATAGATCTGAACAGACATGAGATCTCTTCCGATCATCAAAGAATCCGGTACAGACAAGGCATACGTCGAATGCGCCTCGGGCCGTCTTCCCGTCCATACCCGGTGTTCATATTGCCTTCATTGCAAAGGAATTCTGGTTGGAGCGCGGATAATGCCATCTCCGTATGAGCAGGCATCATCCCAGATACGAACAACCGGTGCTCCCCCTGAAGTTCTCATGGAGGCCGCTATGCATTTCAATTCCCTGGTCCGCGATGGTACAGCAGTCTCGTGTGATGATGAAAACGGAGAGGGATATTCTCCCAGATTCAGATCCCGTCTCTGATTCCGGCAGGTTCAGATCGCGCAGACCATGGCAGCAAGCATGGCTGCACGGGTTATCTCACCCGAAGCCCCGACAAGATCCCCGTTCAGCCCGCCAAATAACCGGTATGCACCAGCCAGAAGGACAAGGGGGGTAATCACCATGAGAGCAATGGCAGCAATCCGCCCGGCCTCAGGAATGGGAAGCAGGAACACCGGGATGAGGAATACTCCTGAAATTACGGGGAACCACGGCCTCGCTCCGGCATGAAGGGTTGCATGCAGACCATCGTGGAACGGCCTGCCAACAGCGGTCAGGAGAGACATTGTCCATTTTCCTCCGACTTCAGCGAACAGGAGAGCCAGGGCTGCCTGCGGGATCGCACTCAGGGCAGAAACCGACAGGAGCAAGATGAATCCCCCGAGGGCAATCCCACCTGTTCCGATGGAACGATCACAGAGAGCATGAATCCGCTTCTCCTTCGAACCATGAGCCATCAGTCCGTCTCCAAGATCGAATAATCCGTCAAGATGGTTGCATCCTCCCATCAGGAGAACCACCCCGAGAGCCATCACGGCAGAGACTAGGGGAGGGGCAGGGAACAGGGCCAGGAATACCGCACCACACCCCCCGGTTACATACCCGGCAACCGGATACAGCCAGGTCCGGCGTGCAAACGCCTCAAATGGGACGGTTTTCCCGAGCGGCAGGATCGTGGTAAACTGGAGGAGGGCGATGATGGAAGAGATCATCCGTATGTACCTGTTGGAGATGTGCCGGTTTATCATCTCTGATAACAGCAGGTTCATGGCAGCCAGCGGGAAACCTGAGTATCATGCCATTTCTTTCCCGTGTATATACATCCTCCATTGATTCCCCGCTCTTCCTCGGAGTCCTCGCCAATACCATGCTCTCTACTGTTCCCGGTCTTTCCGGGGCCGGGCCGAACCCGGAGGGCTCCCTCCTTGTCCCGGTTCTAGATGCGGAGCTGATCACGAATGGCAGGATCACCAGTTGTGAGGCCACCCCGAACACACCGAGCGGGTGTCCCACTCCCGCCTCGATAACACGGGCTGTTCTCGGACTTTCCGGTATTCCCGTACTCTTCATGAATGCCGGTCTCGTACATAAGCCGACCGTTCCCATGATCGATCTCTACACCCGGCCGGGCCAGGATCCCCGTGACGGTCCTGCCGTCCCTGACGCCGGAAATATCTATCTCCAGGGTGCCGGGATAGGAAAAACACTGGGCAGCTTTAGTAAGACTCTTGTCATCGGTGAATGCGTCCCCGGGGGAACGACAACCGCCCTCTGTCTCCTCCGGGCATTTGGGTACCATGCACGGGTGAGCAGTGCGGCGATTCACAGTCCGGTTCAGTTGAAGGAAGAAATTGTCGAAACGGTATTGGCACGGCTCGCACCAAAAAAAGGGACTGATGCAATGGAAATCCTCTCAGAGACCGGAGATCCAATGATGGCAGCGGTTGCCGGGATAGCCTCGGCATACCCTGGTACGATATTCCTCGCCGGAGGCACACAGATG
The DNA here is from genome assembly GCA_964637135.1 of uncultured Methanospirillum sp. Lineage (GTDB taxonomy): Archaea > Halobacteriota > Methanomicrobia > Methanomicrobiales > Methanospirillaceae > Methanospirillum. The sequence goes on from CAZWTX010000023.1 coordinate 10,412, forward strand.
CTTGCAGTTGCTGCACTAATAAAAAAACTCTCCGGGAACGTCTGCGAGGTTGTCACTACCGTCTATGTGCGGGATGATCCTGCCGCGAACAGTGAGGAACTGGCAGCAGAGATTGGTGTTCCGGTAACCTTCGTGGATCCGGGATTCGGGGAGATAGCACATTCAGGGCTGGTCAGGTACTGCATCGGAGAGGTAAAAGAGGGAATGGGATGCGGGGGGGCGATGTTCCTTGCGAACCGGCTCGGGTATACCCCCGAAGAGATCCGTACCGCCATTCTTTCATTCGTTACTGGGTACTGTCCCTGAATGCATATCATCTTATGCGTATAACGGTTGAGGCAGATGCTCCCCATCTATGTGATCAATAACCATGGTCAGTTCAACCATCTCATCCTGCGGGCCATGCGGGATCTGGATATCGAAGCGAAACTGATTCCGAATACCACCGCTCCAGAGGAGATACGCGATACCGCAGATGGAATCATTCTTGGCGGCGGCCCGGATATCAGCCGGGCAGGGCGATGTGCCGAGTACCTTAATCTCGGAAAACCGGTTCTCGGAATCTGTCTCGGTCTTCATATCATTGCATCTGCATTCGGCGGCGAGGTTGGACCGGGAAAGAAAGGAGGATACGGGGCAGTACAGGTACGGGTCACTGAACCGGGTGAGATCCTTGCGGGGTACCCAGACGAGATGGATGTCTGGGCCTCACATGCAGATGAGGTGAACCGGCTTCCCGGGGGGTTTATCAGGCTTGCAACGTCTGAAATCTGTGAAAACGAAGCAATCAGACATGAAACGCTCCCGATCTTCGGGATCCAGTGGCACCCGGAAGTCAGTCATACCTTTGAGGGATACCGGGTATTTGAAAATTTCTTCGCATTCTGCAGACAATGATCATTCCTGACATCCGGATAGTTACGGAATCAGTGGCCAGGGTAGGATTCAGCTGTACCGGCTGTGCCTGTTGTTGTACTGAAATTGAACCGGGATCAAACATTGTAATGGTCAACCGCCAGGAGATCAGGGAGATCACCAGAACAACAGGAATGATGCATGATGAGATCGCTGAACCCTACCCAGGACGGATCACCTGCGGGGAGCAGACATTCACCTTCGGGTGGGCGATACGGCGTGCGGAAGGGAGATGCATCTTTTTACACGGGAACAGGTGTGCAATCTATGAAAGCCGCCCGTGGATCTGCAGGACATACCCTTTCATGATCAGCGGGGCAACAGTGGTACTCTCTGAATGCCAGGGGGCAGGAACAGTCGTTCCTACGCCAGGAGCAGAAGATATCGCTGCCGATCTCATTGCCAGGGCTCTTGCAGAAGCAGAAGAAGAGGATAAAATAGAGGAAATAATGCAGAAAATACAAATTCCAAGCGGAAAATCTGTGGTTATCGACAGCGAAGGAATGGTTGAGATCAATGGGTGAGGTCAGGATCATCGGGACGGCCCACGTCTCTCAGGAGAGCGTCGACGAAGTAACAGTCGCGATTGAAGAGTGGCAGCCTGACGTGGTGGCCATTGAGCTTGATCAGGGCCGGTACCTCGGGCTGAAAAAGCAGTTGAAAAATCCCGAGATCGAGGAGATCCTCGAATCGAAGAACTTCACCCAGATGCTGATACAGTGGATTCTTGCCTATATCCAGCGTCGTATCGGGATGGATGTGGGGGTTGAACCGGGCGCCGAGATGAAGGCTGCAATCGCCGTTGCAGAAGAGAAAGGAATTCAGGTAGCCCTCATCGACCGGGACATCAGGATGACCCTTCACCGGTTCTGGCACTCGATGTCAATCTTCGAGAAACTGAAGATGATCTACTCACTCTCCGGTTCCCTGATCATGGCAGACAAGGCAGCTGACATGATCGATATCGAGGAACTGAAGAAAGAGGACATGGTTACGGCCGCAATGGACGAGTTTCACCGGTTCTCACCTCGCGGCGCATACGCACTGATATCAGAGCGCGATGCGTACATGGCCCATCACCTCGTACGGCTCAGATCTACCCACGAACGGACACTTGCCGTAGTCGGGGCCGGTCACCGGAAAGGGATAGAAGGGTACCTCGCCAATCCGTCCACTCTCCCCCCCATGGAGAATCTGGTCAGCCAGATTAAAACGAGGCCATGGGGCCTGATCATCGGAATCTTCGTGATGGCCATCTTTGTCCTGCTAATTGCCGCGATCATATTCTCCGGGGTCGGGACCGAGGTACTGCTCATGGCCCTGATATACTGGGTTCTCATCCACGGGGTCCTGACCTTTGTCTTTACCATTCTTGCCGGCGGTCATCCACTCTCCGGGCTTGTCGGGTTTGCTATCTCTCCGCTTTCATCGCTGCATCCACTGGTTGCTGCAGGATGGTTCTCGGCAATCGTAGAAGCAAAAATCCGCAATCCGAAGCCTTCCGACATAAAAAAGATCATGAACGCAGAATCTTTCAATGAGATGCGGGCTGTGCCGCTCTTCAAGGTGGTATTTGTTGCAGCTCTTGCAAATGTCGGAAGCAGTATCGGGACATTCGCCTATTTCATCTTCATCTTCCCCATTCTCGGCATCGATCCATCAGTTCTGCTTGTGGACGGATTTACCAATATGTGGCACGCGATAACCGGGCTCTTCACGTGATATGAATCCTTTTTTTTCTCTTCTCCATCTCCTCGCCTGGAGGAAGTCCTGATGCGGTGTGCAGCCCTCCTTTCCGGGGGAAAGGACTCAGTTGCCGCATCCTGGAAAGCCCTGCAGGCCGGTGAGGAGATATCCTGTTTCATCACGATCAGATCGGAGAACCCGGAGAGTTACATGTTTCATACGCCGAATATCCTGCTGACAAGGCTTCAGGCACAGGCAGCAGGTATCCCCCTCATTGAATATGAAACAAAGGGCATTGCCGAAGATGAACTCCTCGATCTCGGGAATGCTATTGCCAGTGCACGGCAACGTTTTGGGATTGAGGGGGTGATCACCGGTGCGATCAGATCGGTATACCAGGCAGCACGAATTGAGCGAATCTGCCATGCACAGGGATTGTGGTGTTTCTCCCCACTCTGGCTCTGTAATGAAGAAGATTACCTTCATGAGCTGGTGCAGGCGGGTTTTGAGATACTCATCGTCGGGGTTTTTGCCGGACCGCTCACCGAGGAATGGCTCGGGAAACAGATCGATGATCCGGCCATCAACCGGTTACTCGATATGAGGAACCGGTTCGGTGTATCGGTAGCCGGTGAGGGGGGCGAGTATGAATCGTTCGTCATGGCCGCTCCGTTCTTCCGCCGTCGGATCGTCATCACCCGCGGGGAGGGATCATTTCACCGCGATAGCGGGATATACACGATCCACGAGGCCTGTCTGGAGGGACCAGTACCATGATACTCGTTCTCGACCTGACTTCGCCCAATCATCCGCTCCTGGTCAGTGAGTTCGTCAGGCCGGTGACAGAGATCATCCGGGAAGCAGGATACCAACCGGTTTGCAGGCGTATAGAGGAACCGGTCCCTGCAGGAATCACGGCATGCATCATCTGTGGAACAGCCCTTGCAGACAACTGGTATCTCGATCAATGTCTTCCGGAGTCGCTTCTTTCGGCGCATATCAGGATCCTTGGAATCTGTGCAGGAATGCACCTCCTCCTCAAAGCGTGCGGCGGTCAGGTTATTCCTTCAGCAGAAATCGGGATGATTCCGATCCGATGCAGGACCGGAGATCCCCTTCTGTCAGGAAGGCAGGAATTTTCAGGGTATGCCCTACACTCTTTCAGCGTGAAACTTCCTGATGGATGGGAGGTCCTGGCCAGTTCAGATTCATCCATACAAATAGTCCGTTCACTGGAAAATCCGTGGTATGGCATCCTTTTCCACCCGGAAGTCAGAAACGAATGGATCATTGAGCGTTTCTGCCGCTCGGATCCAATACCCGGCGGGATTTGACCGGCGGCGGAAAAGACCGGGGAGCGATAACCCGCACCATCATCAGTGATCGCATACACCTGTATATATGACCGGAATATGTTCTGGTCATGTAGGGGGTGGAGATGTATACCATCAGGTGGTACCGGATCTTTGATACCGGAAAAGAGATTGATCTGGTCAGACTTGAAGAGACACTAGCTGCAAGCCTGAATACTGCCAGGGCAGGATTCGTCAGGGTTGATCCTAAATCCATGTCAATGGAGGTTCCACCGGTCCTGCTCAGGCTTGATCCGATATACCTTGAGAAAAGTGGCAGGGAATTCACATTCAATTCCTTTGCCAAGTTGTACGATATCGGTGCAATCAGCATCTGTTTTGCCTTTGAAAACAGGGATTCTGACGATGATATCGAAGAAACCGCACTGCTCTTTGCCGGACAGGAGGGATTATCCGATCATTTCCTTGCAGCACTGGAATACCTGAAGGGCATTCTCAGTACCCAGAATCCAAACCTTGCAATTGATCCGGATTTTTTTGAGGATTACACCATCTACACCACAGACCGGATGGAAGGTCCCTATGATCCGGTGGTTCTTCTCACCGGTGAGAAGGTGCATTTCAGCCAGCAGACAAGAGATGAGGTGCTGAAAAATGCTCTCAGCTATGCAATTGACGATCGTTCTGTCCTCAGCTGGGACAGTGCCCTTCTCATCAGCCCGGATATCCCGCATGACATCATCGATCTCATCGAATTTGCCAACGTGGAAGTGTTTGAGCTCAGATACTATGACCGGGAACTCTCCCGGCTCATGGAAAAGATGTATATCGACATCGAATCGGCAGATCGGCTCAGCCGGATCCTGAGAATGCAGAAGTATCACCTGATTATGGCGAGCCTCATGGAGTCATACGCCGAGATATCGGAGGTTACCGAGAAGATCAACAACCTGATCAAGATTACCGAGGATATCTATTATGCCAGGGTGTATGCCGTTGCCCTGAAAGTACTCAGAAGCGGTCAGTGGACCGAAAGCGTTGACCGGCGGATAGAGGTGATACAACGCAATTACGCTATGTTAAGTGATGAAGTGAACATTCAGCACTCAAACTTCCTTGAATGGATCATCATCATCCTGATCGCCCTTGAGTTCGTCTTTGCGATCTGGCAGAGTCTCAGATAGGATTTTTCGGGGTCAGGTTATGACCCCGCATCCGGTACCGTATCTTACTTTATTGAAGAGTGACATTAAACCCATCGCGTTCAACGACCCTCGTCTCATTCACCGGAACGGGTACCTGGATACCGAGTATGTTCACCAGGGCTGTACCAGTGACCTGTACCGGGAGTTTCTGATCAATGAGCAGGGCAAGAGTTGATCTTCCGATCCCGGTGGTCCTGATTGAAACTGGGATGGTTACAGGTGTTGTTTGCATTGCCGGCAGGGATAAAGAATCACGGTGGACATCGGCAATAAGAAACCGGTTTTCTCCCGTTCCGCCGTACACTGAGAGATCCAGGCTTGAAAGTATACCACCAAGGAGATACGGATTTGTCACGTCGAAGACGAGATCGGCATTGATAGCAGCAAGGGAGAGATCAGAGAAGGAAACATCTTTGAGTGCTATACCGGGCTGCAGAGTGGCCTGCCAGCCTGCGATCAGAACCAGGGTGAGAATCAGACCGGCAAGCAGATATTTTTTGTCCATACCCATATCTCATCCGGATACTATTATACCCGATCTTTTACCGAAGAAATAATTGGAAATGTGGATCCCCCGGGGACAGCCCTGATCAGGTCTCTCACCGGTGCCATCTTATTTGATCAGGCAGAACGGGTACCAGGATTGTATGACCAAAAGGGGAGAGGAGATACAAGGAAACGGTAAAGAGGCTTCGGAGGTTTCTGGTATCGGGAAAACGGTCCAGCTTCACAAGAACCGGTATCATAATCTCCGTACGACAACACGCCGGCTTCTTGTCGATGTCCCATTCGGCGGGCCGGTGGTCGTCAGGATCCAGCTGGCCATCTTTCTCGTTATCCTCCTCAATTCCCTCATGGTTATCCTCATCACCGTTCCCTCGATCCGCGACAGTGCCGGTCTGGTGATCAATGATATCATTTCAGTGACCCTCCTCGTGTTTGCCATAGAGTACCTGCTCAGGCTCTGGTCATGTGCTTCCGGAGATACCCTGTTCGAACGAACCAGGGAACGACTGAGATTTATGATCGAGCCATATGCGATTATTGACCTGATAGCTATTCTCCCGGTCTTTCTCCCGTTCATCTTTCCGGCAGATATCACCATTATCAGGCTGGTCAGGCTTCTTTCAGTGTTCAAGTTCATGAGATATGCACGCCATGCAGAATCCCTGAATCAATTAAGGAGAATACTGGTCAGAAAACAGGAGATTTTCGCAATAATGGTTTTTTTCCTTGTGTACATCCTCCTCTTTTCCTCAACGATCATGTATGTCATTGAAAACCATGCACAGCCGGATAAATTCAGCTCTATACCGGATGCCATGTGGTGGGCCATCATGACTGTAACGACTGTCGGATATGGAGATATCATCCCGGTAACGCCACTTGGCCGTATTATCGGAAGTCTATTCACCGTCGCCGGGGTCATGATCCTGGCTCTTCCCTCTGCAATCCTCGCATCGGGATTCATTGAGGAGCGGACAAAAAAGGAGACCGCAAGACGGGATCAACAATCATCCTCAGTTAAAGAGGTGGTCGCGAAGATTACCCTGTTGGAGCGGATCCATTCCCTCCGTGAAAAAGGAGTCATCACGGCTGAGGAAGAGCGGGAGTTTGTCCAGAAATTGCGGGAACATCAGGAAGATACCGTTCAGGTAATTCATGAAAACTCCTGAAACGATTATACACATTCACTTCGCCTGTAAAGGAATCTCATGGACAGGGTAACGGTGAACTCCCGGATTCCAGGGCACAGGAGAGATGTTTTCCGGTCATTTGAGCCGGCACTATATCCGCATCGTCTCCCCATGCTGGGATATATCGAGTCCGACGTATTCCTCCTCTTCTGATACTCTCAAACCCATGATATGGTCAACGATAAGGGCAATTATCCAGGTTCCAATGAAAGAATAAGCAAGAATTGTGAATGCGGCTCCTGCCTGCCAGATCAGTTGCTGGAAAGAGCCATGGAGAAGACCATTAATACCCCCAACGGTGGCCGAAGCAAATATTCCCACAGAGATGGTTCCAAAAAGACCTGCCGTCCCATGGATCGCCCAGGCATCTAAGCTCTCATCCCATGCCTGGGAGAGACGGAACACCAATGCATAATAACAGAGAATGCCAGAAACCAGTCCGATAATAACTGCTTCCATCGGTCCGACAAAACCGGCAGCAGGTGTTATCGCTCCAAGCCCGGCTATAGTTCCCGATATCATGGAGAGAGAACTTGGTTTCCCATAAAACCATGAAATGGCAAGGTATGAGAACGTACCAGCTGCGGCAGAAATATTGGTCACAACGAAAGCATTAATCGCCGTTGCATTGACGCCCAGTGCAGACCCGGCATTGAATCCAAACCATCCGAACCAGAGAATTGCTCCACCCAGGAGCGTTATCGGGATATTGTAGGGAGAGAGGGTATACTCACCGAAACCCCGTCTTTTCCCAATAACGAAGGCAAGGGCGAGAGCTGAAAAACCTGCACATATGTGAACCACGATCCCTCCGGCAAAATCGACCGCTCCCATCTGTTGTGCCCACCCCCCTCCCCAAACCCAGTGTGCAACCGGGTTGTAAATCAGAGTCGTCCAGACAATCCCGAAAACAAGGAACGAGGAGAGTTTTATCCGTTCTGCAACTGCGGATGTTACAATAGCGAGGGTAATGGCAGAAAAAGACATCTGAAAGATCATGAAGACCATTTCTGGCAGGCCGTCCCCTTCGTACCCAACCCCATTCAGGCAGATTTTATCGGGTGAACCGATTATTCCGGCAATATCAGCACCGAATGAAAGTGAATACCCTAGAAAGACCCACTGGAGTGAGACCAGGGCAAATGAGATGAACGACAGGGTAACCATGGAGATGATGTTTTTCCGGTGAACAAGGCCTGCGTAGAAGAAACCGACTCCGAATGTCATGAAAATAACAAGAGTCGTACAGATGAGCACAAATGCAGTGTCAACAGTATTGAATGCCATATGAGAACCTGCTATACGGATCAGACAATTTCATAGAAGTTCTTTTCTACCACATATAAATGGATGCCCCCATACACCATTTTTCACAACCAACACAACGCTTACCGGACTGAATTTCATTTCACGGAAAAACCCTGGACGGACTATCTCCTGAAACAAAATAGAGGAGGTATGCCACCACAGGATTACCAGATCAAGGTCTCCCATGGGAAGGAATCGAATCCGCATTCGATCAGTATCCATTTTCCTGGACGATGGTATGATATCAGAGTAAATGGTAAACCTGGCTCAATTGACATCCTTCCGGTTGATTTTGATAGTGAAGGCATTTACGTCATTATTATTATTGATCAGGATATTTTGTAGAGGATGTCAACTGAGCCAAAAACATACTTTTTTCTCGTGGTTGGTCAGGAAAACTAGGTACTTATTGTGCTATCAGGGATAATTCTCGGTAGTATATGCAGGGACGGATGGGAACCGGCGGAGAGGTCTTTTATTTTACTCATGCCGGGGGTGTCAGGCCGAATAATGAGGATGGTCTCCTGATATCGAACCGTATCATCTGCGAGAAATCCATGGATTCTGCAGAATTCTGTATTCCGAATACCCAAAAGACAATTTTTTGCGTAGCTGACGGAATCGGAGGATCTGACAAAGGAGAAATTGCCAGTAAAATCGTGTTGTCACATCTCGATTCCCATTATAGCGAGATTTCAGACGAGGAATCTGCAATTTCAGTCCTTACAACAGCAAAGATAGAACTTGACCGGTATGCAGAAGAAAATCCTGAATCGTTTAACCTTGGGTGTACTATTGCAGGAATCCTAATCGTAAGGCAATCCGTGGTGGTATTTAATGCAGGGGATTGCAGGGTGTACCGGATCAGGGATCACTATTTTGAGCGGATTACACGGGATCACTCGATAGTCCAGAGCCTGTATGAAAATGGAACAATCACTGAGGAAGAGATGCGACACCACCCCCGGAAAAATGTTGTCACCTCCTCATTATCAGGAGACGGGTCCCCATATTCCTTGAAAATCAACGTGAAAACCCTGCCATTACGGGAAGATGACCGCTTTTTTATCTGTTCAGACGGCATATGGTCATGTTTTTCTCATGATGACCTTGAGATGATATACGAACGGTACCAGGGAATTGAATTCTGCAGCCGTCTCCTCATCGCTGCCCTCGCACGTCGGGCTTCAGACAATATCTCTGTAATCCTGGTGCATTATCCCAGCCTGATACCCGGGCCATGACGGGTACTGTCTGATATTGATAATCGGTTGATATCGGAAGAGGAGAAAGAAGACCGGCTCCGGTCCTGGCCCGGGTAATGGGTGATAGCAATTGGTGGATATAAGCAGATTGGTGGCCAGGTGACTCTGCCGCTGGATCAGGCTCGAACAATTATGCCATATATCACATCTTCAGCGAACTCCGGGAATCCAGATTCGTTTTATCATAAATCACTCTGTTTGATATCATGAGACCGGCAACATTCAGGGACTGCTTTCCATAACCGGTCAGGTATCAGGTACTGACCGGTATACCTCCCGGGATAATATTCATTGCACTTATAATTCCGGACAGGATGGGGGAAAAATCAGGATTTCTGGTGAGAAGATATTTGTGATAATATCCGTACTCGTCAGTTGATGACTATTCATCATCAGAACAGGTTTTTCCGAAGAATGAGGGATCCATCCAGAAGGAACCATTAGGGAAGAGATCTATCAAGATGAATGAAGAGTATATTCTCTGTACCTGGAACTACACCGGCCGGAAAGCATAGAGATGGGTGAACAACAGACGAAAAGAGGATGGGAAAGCGATGAAAAGGAATGGCGTCACACGCATCGTGATCATAACCAGGAGATCGCGCCGGGAGACGAGAAGAGTCCCCCATCCCCATCCTTTGGTCCATACCGATATGTCAGGCAGTTTCCTGCAACCGGAGGAGAGGCCGACATCTGGCTGGTCAGGAAAAAGAATCAAGAGGTAATTCTGAAATTATACCGGTTGGGAATCGAACCTAAACTACATGTTCTAGAACAGGTCAGAGAGATTAGTTCGCATAATCCCGGGCACCTCATATGGATAAATGAATTCGGGTTTGATAATGAAACGAACCGGTGGTATGAAATTCTCGAGTATGTCAGGTATGGCTCCCTCAAGGATCTCATTCGGGATGAAAAAATACCGGATACCTCTTTCCAGGTCATTATTCATGATATTTCAGAAGCGCTCTGGGCCCTGCACACATCCCACATCCTGCATCTCGATCTTAAACCCTCGAATATTCTCGTGAGATCTCTCCATCCCCTCAATCTGATCCTGACGGATTTTGGAATTTCCACCCTTCTTGACAGTGATATCTCACGGCAGATCACGGACACCAAGGGAACACCCATGTACTGGGCCCCTGAACAACTCGGGAATTTCGTAGGAAAGGAGGCTGATTTCTGGGCACTTGGGGTGATCGCTCTTGAGATAGTCACGGGGAAACATCCCCTCGAAGGGCTGAATCATAACCTCATCCTTTCAACCCTTTCCTCCCGTGGAATACCAGTTCCGGATACCCTCCCGCATCATTATCAGGTCCTCCTGAAGGGTCTTCTCACCCGCAATCCAAAAAAACGCTGGGGATATTCTGAAGTTACCAGGTGGCTGAACGGGGAGAGAACAATTCCCGTGTATTATGAGGAAGAACAGAAAAATCACCAGACCGGATACAAGGGATACGAATTCAGGGGACAATGGTTTTTTTCTCTTGAAGATTTACTCCAGGGATTTGTCACCGATCCCGCCTCATGGGAAGAAGCAAAAAGGCATATCGGCAGGGGGTACCTCACCCGGTGGCTCGAATCAAACGATCAGTACTCAAAGGCCGTAGAAGTAGAACGGTTTTTGGAAGAATACCAGGACGGGGATGAACGTCTCATCTTCCTTGCATCGCGCTATAACCCGGATGTTCCATTTACTTTTCTGGGAAAAGTAATCGATCTTCCCGGGCTGATATGGTATCTTGGCAGGTTTCTCCGGCGGGAGCATGACGGAGCAGAGGACCGGATCTTATCCATGCTTTTCTCCGGAGAAATTGAGCGGATATGGAGAGAATACCTCAGGGTTTCAGGAAAACGGGAAGAGACCGATCCGGTGAAACGGATTTTTGACTGGCTCAGGGTCAGCCTCAGGGGAACAAGTGAGAAAAAAAGACTCTACGAATACGCAAAGGCACTCAGTGAATGGATCGGGACCGGTCCGCTTATGGAATGGAATGGATACACCGTTATCCGGGTATACGAGCTAGCAAAGCGGTTTGATGAACTTGGCGCACGGGTCGAGGCCGGATTGTGCCAAAAAGACCTGATCAGGGCATATGACGCTGCGATTACTGCACAGGAGCCGGATCCCGAACTTCTCGTTGCCTGTGCATCAATTATGGAAGCAATGGGAAAGAACGATGTCAGGGATCAATGTCTGAAAAAAGCCTTTCCATCAGATGCCAGGGTAACCAGCCTGATATTCTCCCGAAAAACCGGGATCAACCGGTTCAGGGCATATACTGAGATGAAAAGCGAATATTACCGGTTGATTGGAGAACAGGAACCGGATCCCTGGAACCAATCCACAGAGTTCTGGAAGTCCTGTTTTTACCGGTCATTTGAGGAATGGGATCTCCCGCTTGCCCTCGCATCTGCAGAAAGGGTAATCGAACTGGATCAATCGGGGGGGATCGGCTGGGCGATGCGGGGGTCGGTTCTCTCTGCCATGCGAAGAAAACAGGAGGCAGCTTTTTTTTTCTCGTCAGGAAGGGTCAGGGGATCTGATGATCCGGCAGTCTGGGTTCTAATTGCTGAATATGAGGAAAACGAAGGAAATTTCGGGAATGCTGAAGAGTTGAACGGGAGGGCCCTTGAGAGGGATCTCTCGTTGAAGCGGGGACAATACAATGAGATCCGATTTCTCATCAGGAAAAAACAATATCGTGTTGCGAGTGACCGATGTGATGAGATATTATCATCTGAACCCGCCAATGGCCTGATCCTGACCCTTCAGGCAGACATCCTGCAGTTGACCGGACACGAGGATGAGTCAGGAGAACGGTATCAGCAGGTATGCTTTAAAAACCCGGACAATACCGATGCATGCCTGAAGTATACCCGCCATCTGCTCCAGAAAAGGATGTATTCCGAAGCAGATACGGTTCTTACCAGGATGATGCCAAAAAACAGTAATAATCCCCAGATTATTCGTTTAAAGGCATACGTTTGCATTAAATTGGGAAATACAAAAGAGGCTCTTGATCATATCAACAAGGTGATCAGGCTGGAACCTGATGATCCCTGGTCAATTAAGGTGAAAGAGGCCCTGCTTGCCGGACAAACCACCGGGAGGATAATGCCATAATAACAAATCATCATCATCCTGCCGAAACCCTCAATAATGATATGAATAAAGTAAAAAGAGGGAAATCCTTACGGGTGATATGACCTGGTGTCTACCCGTTCTTATCCTGGATTCTGCGTGAAGATCAGATATCCGGTTCTGGAATATGGTTCTTGAGAAGATCTGCCAAACCTGTGGACTGGCCAATCCGGCGACCGAGAAGACATGCCAGAGATGTTTCTCTGATCTCTCCGCAATTCAACCGATTGAGCGGAAAACCATACGATTGCCGACATCTCCGGAGTCGCATAAACAACCGCCTGTTCATAAGATACCCATCATCGATCTTGATGGAGAAAAAACCATCCGGGAGATACACCCCCTTGAGCTCATTCAGGATCCGGGAAAGAAGATCACGGTCCGTCATGGTGACACGGTCGGCAGGGAGATGATCGGATCGCAGGTTCTCCATGAGTATAACACGGTCTCCCGTCAACATGCCACATTCAAGTTTTTTAATGGTAAGTGGCTGGTAAAAGATGAAAATTCAACCAACGGAACATATATCGGGGGAAAAAAGATTAACCCGGATATCTGGTATGAAATAGCGGGGGGAGATTCAATCTCCTTCTCGACAAACTGCACCTTTACCGTTCAGGTCTGACAGGTGCCGGACACGATGCAAGAGTGAGCTGCATCCAGACAAGATCGAAGACGTGTCCGTTTTTTATCCCGACGCCGAAAACCGCCCGACTTCACGAAATCCCCGTCTCTGATGAAAGCGCAGGCTTCCCTCATTCCTGGAGGAAACCGGAGCCAGAATACTGGATATTCCCCGTCGTCCCGCCTCACGAGCCAGATGGTCAAGGATACGTGTTCCATGACCTGAACCAGTCAGGTCATTCCTGATGAAATATCCCACCTCTGCAGTATGGCGAAAAGCCGGAAGAGGATTATGCGGGCGAAGCATCCCAAATCCAACCAGGATACCGGCATCATTTTTCAGGGTAACAAGAGGGTATCCGTTCAGTACCGTGGCTGCATGGGAGAAAAAATCCTCACCAACGGGATTCTCCAGGAATGCCGCATCGCTGTGCTGAATGTAATAATTAAAGATTTCTGCAACCGGGGCATAGTCTTCAGCGGTCATCTCGCTGATGCGGACAATTCCTTCTGATTTCATACATCTTCCTCCTGTTCACCAGGCAGGTCCCGGAAAATGGTTTAGTGCCTATACTATTTATCAGGATATGTCAAACACGGATACGGAACGCTCTTTCTTTGATTCAATAAACCTGCGGGTATACTCACTGCGGATCTTCATCGATTCCTCCATCATCGATTCAAAGGACAGACAGACCGAGCAGACTGCATCGAGGAGAGCCGGATCGTCCCGGTTCAGACCGGAGATCAGGTGATGGAGAATGCATTCATGAAGGCCCTGGTGCCATAATAATGCATTATTACCCTTTTCCGTAAGAACGAGCGAGAAGTTCCTGCTATCTCCTTCCTCCCGTGAACGGGTGATATAGCCTTTCTGTTCAAGCCTGGAGACGATTTGAGAAACTGCACCTTTTGTTACCCCGAGCTGGGATGCGATCGTTGAAAGGTTACTTCCCGGATACATTCCTGCCATCGCAATCAGGTGTATCTCTGAAGAATACAGGAGATCCCCGTACCCGATATTCACAGGTTCTCCCTCAATTCTCACCGCACGATGGATGATACGGGTAATGATCTCAACCAGAACCGAGATGCGTTCCCGCGATGGTTCGCCTGCCAGTTCATCCATGCTTATATATTGGTCAGAATGCCATTTCCATCTTCCCAGGTTCTCCGGTGGACCGGCAAAAAAGAAGGTTACTGGCCGGGCAGATGTTCCTGCTTCTCTCCATGGTGAACCGCTTCCTGAACACCATGAACGAGGGTATCAAGTATCATCAGGACAGCCGGCATCACCACCACGGCACCCACGAGGGAGAAGAATACGGCAATCACCGTTGTGAGACCGAAGTTGCTGATCATATTGAAATTTGAGAGCATGAGGGCAGAAAACCCGAAGAATGTCGCAAACCCGGAGACCATGATGGCTGATCCGATCTTCCGGACGCTCTCACGGATCGCTGCCAGGGTATCCGTCGTATGTTCCCGTTCTTCAAGATACCGTTCCATGATGAGGATGGTATATTCTGCAGCCACCCCGATAGTCATTGACCCGAGGCATGCCGTCATCGGCGTATACTCTATGCCGAGGATGGTCATTGCCACCGCATTCCATCCCACGATGCAGACGATTGGAACAATCGGCGTAACAGCATTTATTTTACGGTAAACAAGGGCCAGGAAAGCAACAATAAGAATGAAACCCAGCAGGGTCATTGTCTCTTTGCTCTCCCCAATATCCGCGATTAATGATGTAAAGAGGTCAAATTCTCCGGTGATCGCAGCATGGATTCCAGGGGGCGGAACCACGATATGAAGATCGCCCATGAGTTGTTCCTTGAGCTCCTGCCGTTGCGGCATCTCGAGTTGTTTCGTGGAAAATTCGATAACAGCCTCTGTTCTGCCGTTCACAAACTGATTTCTGATGCCAACCGGAATCAGATCCAGAACCCGTTCAATTTCTGACTGGGTAATAGGGAGTTGGCCGTTATTGTATTGAACGAGATAGTCTGCAATGCTCGTGGAACCGGTGATCTGGATCCGTGTTCTCTCTTCATTCTCCTGATATTCCTGCATCCACAAAAGAACCTCAGGAGAGAGAATGTTATTCCCGGTCACAAGAACCGGGGCGGGATCAGTCGAGCCGACCGTCCGGGTAACCTTGTCAAGCGTGACCTTTGCTGGCATATCAGACGGGACAAAGGTCTTTTCGTTGGTTGAGATTGGGATATGGGGATCCACCTGGAGTCCGACAACGGCAATAAGGACGGCAAGAAGAAGAACCGGGATGGGATTCTTCGCGATCTTCACCGCGGTTTTTGAGAGAATCACATCTGCTGTCGTCTGTTCTGCTCCCGTATTTCTTTTCGGGGAATATGAGGTGAGCCTGGCAAAGAGCGGGATGCAAATCAGTGACGTGGCATAACAGGTTGCGACCCCGATGATGGAAACGAGTCCGAACGACCGGATCATCGGAACCGGTGATATGAACATCGCGATGAACCCCATCGTGGTTGCTGCCATTGCAAAAAAAACGGCAGGACCGGTCCGGGTGATCGTCCTTCGGATAGCATCAGGAAGAGATCTCACCCGGGATTCCTCTTCTAGGCGGGCATGGAATTGAATTGCATAATCTATTCCAAGACCGATGAGCACGGGAAATGCCGCAATGACCGCGGTGTTAACCGATATCCCGGACAGGCCCATGACTCCGAAGGTGATCACAAGCCCGATGGATACGATAAGAACCGGGAGAAACCGGTAACTTACGTACCCGAAGAGGAGACCCATGACGATGACCATCAGAACCATGGCCCCCATGATGAGGGTTCCCATCGAAGAACTCAGTTCTTCTTCCATCTCCTGATCAAAGACAGGAGATCCGGTAAGAGTTACCGTCACGCCGGGAGGAATTGCGGTTTCCTCGACAAAGGAGCGGATATTGTTCATCACGCTTTTGCGACGGTCTTCACTCATTCCCGGCTCCAGCTCGATCATGACCATGGTCAGGAGATTGGAGGGGATATACCGGTTGAGAACTTCAGGCGGGATTTTTTCCTTCAGCAGGCTGATCTCTCCCGTTGAACGGGGGAGATTCCCACCGTTTGCCTGTGAAACCAGGTCGGCAATACTCGATACCGATGCTACATACTGGAGATTGCCAAGCGGTCTGTCGATATATGCGAGGTACGAGAGAACATCGGGACTGAGCGGATCATTACTCTCGATTAGGAGTATGAGGGTGTCCTGGCTGAATGTATCCGTGTAATGCGAATACGTGACCCCCTTTGGAGAATTTTTATCAAGATAGGTTTCCGATCCAGTCTGCATGTGAAGCATAGACATGCCGAGAAAAGAAAGGAGAATAAGAGTTCCCACCACGAACGCCACGTAGCGGGGGTGGCTGACGATAATCTCCGCGATACTCTCAAAGAGTGAACGCATGGAAAATCCCCCCTGTTAGCAGACACTCTTTTTCCGCTGGTTGAATGTGTAATACGCGCCGCCAATGATGAGGATCAGGACAACAGCAATCACCAGTGGATTTTTCAGTAATGCTGCCAGTCCATCAGGGGGAACAACCTCGAGCTGGACCTTGACAGTGTCTGATATCTGGCTGTTTCCAAGGGCATCTCTATACCGCACCTCAGAATCAAGCCCGTAGGTCTTATCAACCGCATCGCTTCCGGTAGAGAGTTCATACCGTGCCACCGCTGACTCGCCTGGTGCAATGTCACCGAGATAGGCGAGATCATCATTGCTAGAGAAGGGATCCACGGCACTTAACCGTGCTTCTGCACTGTATGCCGTGGCACCGCCGTCATTGCGGTAAGTGACATCGATAACCTGCTTTCCACCGGGAGTTACACGGGGATTCTCACCGGTTATGGTAAATTCTATCTTCCCCCCGACAGGGATACCAAAACTCTCAACCGGGGTGTCAAGTTTCTCACCGTCGATATTCTCATAACTGACGAGAACCTCCATCGGGTATACCTGGGGTTCTGCATCACGGGTTACGGAGACCTTAAAATTTGCTTCAACTTCCTGGCCGGGTGTAAACTCCCCGACATATACGGTACCGTCGACCGGGACAACCGGTGATGAACCTGAACGGTTCAGTTTTGCAATTGCTTTATACCCGGTTGCGGTCCCGCCATTTTTGAGAAGGAGGGTGACATACCCTTCACCGCCGGCATTGATATCAGACGGGGTAACCGAGAGAACATCAAGGTTTATTGCCGATTTTACCACGAAAGGAACCTCAATTGTCACCGTTTTCGAGGAGTACCGGTTTACGACACTGTCTGTTCCCATCTGTTCTGCATCTGCAAGATAGATATACTCAAGCATCAGCGGAAGGGCATAACTGCCAGCCTTTCCGTCATCCTGAACGCGGATCTGGAACGTGACCGGAACCGATTCAGAGCCCTTGATATCACCGATCATCTGTGAATCTGATTTGATCAGGATGGGGGCACCATCTGGAAGAAGGGTTGCGTGAACCATCTTCGCAGTCGAGGGGAGATCATCCCGATCCACGATCCCTGACTGCACCATCTTCATGTTATTCAGACCGGTATTCTGGATAAGAATGGTGAGTTCGGTGGAATCTCCCGGAACAAACTCGTTGCTCCCGGATATCGTTGCTGACAGGTTTGGTTCTCCTGACAGGTATTTGACCCCTGCCATGACCGGTGTTGCAATGAGGGATACCAGACAGAGTCCGATAATAAGCAGACCAATAACAGGAATCAGGGTTCTTGCATGAGCAGTTTCAGTTCTGAACATTTCTCTCTTCCATGAAAATGTTGATGCTCAGATGATTAGGATCACTTGAATAAATAGTTGTTGCTTATTTGTTACAAATACGGGTTGGTAATGTGTGATGCTGCTATGGGTAATGTATATCTGATACAGCATCCCACAGATATACATGCGTCACCTCGGTGAAGAACTCGCCCAGATAAAGGACCTGCTCAGAACCCGGCCACAGGGAATGAGTATCACCGAGATTGCCTCATCACTCGGGAAAAACAAGCATTCTGTAGGGCGGTACCTCGATATCCTTCATGCATCAGGACATGTGGATCTCCGTACCTTTGGCATGGCAAAGGTGTTCACGCTCTCTTCGCGGGTTCCCCTCCAGGCACTCCTCTCCTATACTTCAGACATTGTTCTCGTGCTTGACCGTGACATGCGGATAAGGCAGGCAAACGAACCGTTTTTCTCCCTGACCGGCCTTGAACAGGACAGGGTGATGTACCAGGTCATCGACCAGGTCCCTTCTCCATATGAACCCGTACAGGACCTTCTCACCCACCTCAGGGATCTCATCCATGCATCCCGGGAGCATGTGGAACTCATTCTTGCGACCGAACCACCGCGATATTTCAGGGCAAGGACAATACCAACGGTATTTGAAGATGGGACAAATGGAATAACCCTTATCCTTGAGGATGCCACCGGTGAACAGGAGGCTCTGCGTTCCCTTCGTGAGAGTGAGGAATTTTTCAGGAGTCTGTCAGATCACCTTACCGATGGTCTCATCGTAACAGAGGGGGATGACCTTATCTTTGTGAATGACCGGTTTTTCGAGATAACCGGGTATCAGGCAGAAGATCTCGAAATGCTCGATCCTTTTTGCCTTCCGGTTCCCGAGGAGCGGGACCGGTTTATCCGGACCATTGAAGAAGCATCAAAGAATACCGGAAAGATCAAGGAGATCCGATTCTGGGCGTATAAGAAAGATAAAACACCGGTTTATCTCTATATCAGGTTATCACAGATCCCGTTCGGAGACAGGATTCGTGAATACATCCTCTTTACCGATATGACGGCATGGAAGATCGAAGAAGAGCAGAAGAACCTGCAGCGTACGATTATGGACCGGCTGATGGAAAACTTCCCTCATCCATTCTATATCATCGATGCGAATGGCATTTTCCTGATGGCAAATAACTCCTTCTGCAACCTGATAGGACACCCGGGTGACGAAATGAATGGCAGAGATATCAGGGATGTCCTTCCCGGGGATATGGCAGAAAACCTTACCCGGGGAGATCGGGAACTCGTTTCTGATCATACTCACATCCATGTCGGGAGAAGTGTTGAGTTCTGGAAACCGGATGGAAAACGGGGGGAGACATGGATCGAAAAGTCGGTTGTTTCTGCCGGAGAGGATAACCCGAAGTATATCTTCGGTGTCTTTATTGACAAGGTGGAATGCCTGGCTATCTGTAAACAGCAGATAACGGACATCACCTCCGGCATAGAGCATGATCCGGGACTTAATCCCCGGTGATCATACCGTGCACCGTTTTTCCCCGTGGAATTACCGGGTATACATTTACCTCCGGGTCGATCCTCGCATCAAGAAGGAACGGCCCTTCTGAAGAGAGTACCGTCGTTATTCCATCATGCAGATCAGCAGGATCCTCTATCTGCATCCCATCGATTCCAAACCCGGATCCTATTCTTACAAAATCCGGGGATGGCAGATCAGAAAACGAGTACCGGCGATCATAATACTGTTCCTGCCATTGACGAATCATACCAAGCGAATTATTGTTCAGGATCACGATCTTGACCGGTACATGGTACGCAGCGATCGTTGCAAGTTCCTGGATATTCATCTGAAATGAACCATCCCCGGCGATGAGAACCACCTGCCGGGAAGGGCAGCCTGTTGAAGCACCAAGGGCTGCCGGCAGGCCATATCCCATGGTCCCGAACCCGCCTGAGGTAAGATATGATCCAGTTTTTTTGAACATGAACTGTTGTGCCGTCCACATCTGGTTTTGCCCGACTTCTGAAACGATAATAGCATCATCATCCATCATGGATGAAAGAGCGGTAATGACCGCATGGGGGTGTATCCCGCCGGAAGAACCCGGGACAGATGTTGCATGGGGATTTTTACCGGAAACCCTGACCCTGGCAGGAGAAGGAACCTTCTCTTGGATCTCCCTGATAATTCGTGACAGGGTATCTTTGGCATCTCCTATAACTGGAAGGTCAACAGCACGGTTCTTCCCGATCTCACCAGGATCAATATCAATGTGGATCACCTGTGCCTGTGGAGCAATGGGATTCCCGGTTGCACAGATACGGTCTGAAAACCTTACCCCTACGGCAATGAGAAGATCCGTCTCGTGTACAGCAAGATTTGCTGCAACAGAACCGAACATGCCGGCCATACCAAGATAACATGGATGATCAGACGGAATGGAACTGATTCCAAGGAGGGATGCTACGACCGGTATCCCGAGGAGTTCTGCGAGAGTTACGAGCTCAGCAGATGCACCCGAGAGGATTGTGCCTCCTCCCGTATAGATAACCGGTTTTTCTGCCTGCAGGATCATTGCAGCGGCCTTCAGAATATTGGTTTGGTAAACCGGAGATACTGGAGGAGAGGAAGCATATGCCGCAACCGGCCGGTCCGAAAGATCATTCAGGATATCTGCCGCAAGAATGTCACTGGGAAGATCCAGAAGAACGGGTCCTGGTCTTCCTGACCGGCAGAGGAAAAAGGCTTTGTCAATCATGGAGCAGATATCACCGGGAGCGGTGATCCTGGCGGCATACTTGGTAACGGTCCGGACAATTTCCGGGGTATCAGCTTCTTGGAATGCCATTGTCCCAATGAGATCAGTCGGAACCTGCCCGGTCAGCGCAACCAGGGGAATAGAATCCATGAAAGCGGTTGCAATCCCACAAACCAGGTTACATGCTCCCGGTCCCGATGTCGCCATGCAGACACCAGGTGAGCCGGTAGCCCGGGCATATCCGTCAGCGGCATGGGCTGCTGCCTGTTCGTGCCGTACCAGAATATGCCTGATTCCGGAACCAGGAAGTTCATCATAGAGGTCCAGGACATTGGAGCCCGGATACCCGAAGATCGTTGATACCCCCTGCATGCCAAGCCTGCGAAGAAGAAGAGCCGCACCGGTGATCATGGAACCATCTCCCGGCATTCACTATCCGGGATCTGAGGATACAACAGAACACCCGGGTTTAAATGAAAAGAAGACAGTCGATACTGCGATACAGATGCTTTCAGGTTACATGCAACCGGAAAGGATTGTGAAACAATGCCCTTTCGGGCGAACAAAACGATCAGTCATGGTTGTCCATCACTGCATATCTGTATGAACCTGATAGATATGAGATTAACGGTCCGGGAGAGGGAGAAATCCCCGGAAAGAACCGTTACCCTGTTTGAAATCCAGCCCCCGCCCCGGATACCCCGTTTTAAATGAATGAAACCCGTATCACCGATCAGGACGTTCGATGCGAATTACACCGGTATTCGCAGAATCTGGTTCCGGTTCATCCCGGGGACCATACAACCAACCCCGCTTGAGTGGTTACCGTCTATGGGAAGGCATTATACCTCCCGATGAATGCGACATTGCACTGACCCCTCGAAACCATGACATGCGACCCGGGGAATATATACATGAATGTCAGGCCTCCTCTTCTCTCAATCCGAAACAACTCTCTTCTTCCGTGCCCTGAATCATGCAGTCATCGCTCATCGCGGTCAGAAAAGGGAAGGAACCGATTTTCCCTATGTTACCCATCCGATCACTGCTGCACGGTGTATCGCTGAGGAAACTGAATACCCCGTCACCCCGCAGCTCATTGTTGCGGCCCTTCTTCACGATATTCTCGAAGATACTGATGAAATAATTGAATCCTTCCCTGAGGATGTCCGAAACCTCGTTTTGCTGGTGACCGATCCTGACAGGGAAGAAGGACATCGCCTGCGGGCAGTCGAACGAATATTCGGCAATCCGGATGCAATTCTCCTTAAAATGGCGGATCGTGTTGCAAATCTCAGTGAGGAGAACCCCTTCTGTTCGGTATACCGGGAGATGGATGATGTCAGGGAGAGCACAGAGGCGCTGCTCCGGGCAGCACGTGCAGCAGGTTTGGGAGAGACCGATCTGTATCATACCCTCCTGACCTTTTCAGGGGTACATTCCCGGCTCTGTCTGGCTGGAGAAGAGGAATAACCGGACCCACCAAAACCGGCCATATATTTTGGCTAACCAGATGCGCTGAGGAAAATTTATGAGCTGTGATGCAGGGTATAGCATATGTCCCCGAGACATTCGAGGCTCGAACGCCAGGTGAAGATCCCGGTCCACGGAAAACAGGCCGGACCGGATCGTTGGAGGCAGATCGAGACAATCCATCACCACCAGATGACCATCCTCAGACCGGATCGTCCCCATGTCTCCCAGAGAAAAGCCACACTTCCACCAAAACACACTCCCCACTGCCATCCACACGAGGAAGCCCGCGGGCCGCATACCGGCAGACCGGGCCCTATCAGGATAACCAAAAAGATCTCACGATCCGGAATAAAAACCTGAACGTGCCATGGACGTGGGAGTATAACTAATCTCCCATAACCTGATATGGTGGGGAAACACAGGTTATCCAGAACCTTCCCTTCGGACCTGAACGGTAAACCCCGCACCGGTTTTGGCAAAGGGATTATCAGGGACGTGTGAGAACGCGATGAGCAAACGGAAATTATTTGTCGGTAATCTGACGTACTCTGTCAGGGAGAAAGATCTGCTTGAGCTCTTCTCCCGGTTTGGTGAAGTCGTCAGTGTGAATGTCCTCGAGCAGCGAGGATACGGGTTTGTTGAGATGACGACCATCGAGTCGGCTCAGAAAGCGAGGGAGGCGCTCAGTGAAAAGGAGTTTTTCGGAAGAAAACTTCTCATAGACGGGGTTATTCCCTTCATTCCATCGGAACGGCGTGCTACAGCGAAACGGAAAAAGCAGAACGGTCCGGGGCAGAAGGGTTCATGGAAAAATAAACCCGGCGAACACGGAAAAGGCAGAACGGGAAGTAATACCACCCCCGCAACCACCTGGAGCCATCAGAAAAGCGAATCAGACTCGCTGAGAGAACGTGAGAAGAACACGGCACGGGGCAGTACCAGGAGTAACCGCGAGAGAACTTCCCCTGAACGAAGAGAGCGGGCACATAGACCAAAGTCTCCCCACCGCTCACCTTCCGGAGAGAGAGAGGGAAAGAGTGGCGGAGGAGAGCGGAGGTATGGAAACAAACCATCCGGGACTGGTGAAAAGAGAAAAAACCAGGAAAAACCAAAACGGTTCTGGCCACTTGAAACCAGCAGGAAAAAGAAAAAAAATACCTGATCCAATTCTGCTGACGGGGACCGGTCAGCGGATTCCTCTATTTCTCTCTTCAGTACCCGATTAAAAACTGGTCAGGAGAATCATCACCAGGTGACTCTATGGATGTCATTGATATGATATCCGAATTATTGCCTTCCATCAGGAGGGGGAGAAGAATCTCTGAGATGTACTTTTGGATTCCCGGATCATTCCCAATCTGGTTAAATACTTCTTCTGCGCCTTCATAATCCCCTTCGATATAACGGGAAACCCCGTCAAGAAGGGTATTCAGATATTCTTCTGATGAATAACCGGTGGTTTGTTCGAATTCCTCCATCATGGCCGGGTCAGATATGACAGGGAATAGATCATCATTACCAATCACCAGGGAGGAAGGAAGGGTTCCGTTATCATAACTGGCCTGATCAGGGCTGTCACCTGAACCCTCTCCGAAGAGACCTGACTGGCCGGTTTCATCAACAGGTTCAGGGATATCAACCCGGTGGTACCGGGCATATGCCTTATCTGCCTCTTCAGTGAGATTCAGGCGATCATATGCATATACTAAAAAGAGCCACCCGAGGGAGTGGTTGGGAAGGAACTGGTTGAACCGCTTTGCTTCGATAATAAGTCCGGATAAATCATCATCTGCTGCAAGAGCGGTCATAAGACCTCTCCATGCCGGTACCGAATAATGATCTAAAAAGACAGCCTGTCTGAAATACCGTTTAGCACATGCCCATTCAGCCCGGTAGAGACATGCATTTCCATACGCAATCTCTTCTTTCCCCGAATCTCTCCGCGGATCGTTTCCCCCCTCCCGGAGGGTTTGTAACCTGACCGGGAAATCATCGTAATATTCCAACTGCTCATTCAGCATCGAGATGACCAGATTATCAGATGCTGGAATTTCCTGATCAACCGGGTCACCAGCAGAACAACTACAAAGTACTATTAAAGTTGCGAGAAAAAAGACGGTTTTTATCCTGAACATAAAAAAGGAATGGACGTTCTTATATAAGAACCAGATGATACAAAATGATGTTATAAGCCTGGTTATTCCCTGACCCGTTCATATTGTTCCTTCACCAGGACACGGACCCGTTCAATTGATTCAATCTGCCGTGAGTAATCGGTTCTGATCTCTTCCTCGATCTGATCGATAATCTCGTCGGTGGTGAGGGAGAGAGCGTATATTTTTATGGGACGACCCTTATTTTCAGTAATATGGCGGGTAACCCGTACCCATTGCCGCTTTATGAGATCATTTATTGCAATGCTGACTTCCGGTTGCCTGAGATCAGTACACCGTTCGACCTCCCGTGAAGTCAGATCAAATCCCTTCAGGAACATGACAAGAACACGCGATGTGTTCGTTTTCAAGCCAACGGCTTTAAATATTGTCGCGATTTCCTCGTCTTTCTCGGAAAAAATAAAACCGGTACGCTGAACACCCATCTTATCCCCCCATTATGATCGATTATATACGATGATAATTATAATTAACAACCATATGAATTAACCTTTCGATCACTTTCCCAGATATCCGGGAATCACCTCTGGATCATGTATCTTTACGGTTCATAAAAAAATTCATCACGATGTAGGCATCAGGTCATGGAACATGGAATCCGGAGAAAAAGGAGAACCGGGGGATATTTTTGTTTTAGCGATGATTGCCGGTTCAGCGGTGACGAAGGCAAAGGAGACCGGTTACTGCTCCAGCCATCCCGAAGAGTGCGGTGAGCGGAGAGACCGGCGATTGTTGCCCGGCAGGAACTGTTTCAGCGGGAGGCAGGGATTCAGATGATATCTGCTCGGGAGGCTCCCCGGTCATCCCGTCACGGGGAAAACCTGATCCCATCTCTCCCGGTCTTTCCTGGGGGCCTGTCCGGTTCAAATCCGGCGCAGGCATCAGTTCCCGGTGCTCTTCCATGATTGCCCGGATCCGATCACGATCATCGTTTTCGATTGCTTCTTTCAGGTTTAATGTATCTATTCCGTTCTTTTCAAAGAGGGCAACCAGATGTTCTCCCATTTCTGTAGTTATGGAACCGTTCATGGTTCTCTCCGGGTTCCCATGTCCGGGAGAGAAATTGCCATCATGAGGTCCGGGCCCTGCCGGAGGAATTGCACCCGGGGGGACCTGATCAGCCAGCACACCGGACTGGACAGTTATAACCAGGATCACCGTAATTATGCATACTAAGGGACTTTTCATGTGGATTCACCTAAAAACGCTGCAAACAGGTGGAACACCGGGATGAGGATGAGCGGGGAACAAATTCCTCACCGGTGACCAACAGTCTGGTACCAAACAAAGTACATCCGTTTGTTAGGACTATCCCTATAAAACATGGAACGATCTCTCCGGTTGTATGATACAACCGAATGGTTTGATCTCTCTATGTCATGATGAAGCATCATGCCGACAGGTAAAAACGGATTGAAAGGGGCGTTCACAAACAGAAGGGTGGTCCTTCTGCTGCCTGATCCACCATCGGGGTCTCTGGTCGCATTTCAATGCACTCATACGCGGGAGATGCCTTTGCCGGGGTGTTTCCTTCCGGTGGATCAATATGGAGAGAACAATACTCCTGATTGCGGTATCGGATAGCAGACCTCTGCTGGATTACTGACAACCGGTGACAATCCGGATATCTCCGGATCTCTTCCGGGCGGGGATAATACAGAAATCGCATTCTCTGGCTGATGGTTGTATCCTGTTATCCCCGGGATGTACCACGAAGGTACAATCAGAAAATCATCGATCAGAGGGATAAGATACCCTGATCATGCAGGTTGAATAACCAACACATCAGTGTGATATCTGCATCAGACCAATCACCGTTCAGAATCCATCTATCAAAAAATTATTCTGATCTGATGGCCTCGATGGGATCCAGATCTGCTGCCCGCCAGGCCGGAAAAACACCGGAAAGAACACAGATCAGAATACCGATTACCATCGCCGAGGGGAGGTACACGAGGCTCTCCAGAGTGAAGAAATAGGCAGTATTCCCCACCATGATGTCCACAAAGAGGTACCCGAGGATGAGACTCAGGAACGTTCCGATACCAGAACCCACCAGGCCGATTATCCCGGCTTCATACAGGAACATCCTTCTGATTTCTCCTTTCTGCGTGCCGATACTCCTAAGAATACCGATCTCCCGGTACCGCTCGGTTACCGACATCATCATCACGTTAAATATGGATACGGCTGCAACAAGCAGGGAAATACCGGCGATGGCCGTGACAAAGGTGGTCAGGGTTCCTATCGTCGAGGTGATGCTGGATATCATCCTGCTGTTATCCTGTATGCTGACAACGTCCTCACGGCGGTTTAACTGGGCATCAACAGCCTCCTTTGCGGCATCTGAATCAGAGATATCGTTGAGAACAATCACCACCGAAGTATACTCTCCTTCGCCACCGAAGATGGACGTATACAAATCCTCGGTCATCACCATCCCCCGATCCGTATTCATATCCATCGTGTTTCCCCGTTCCTCAATGATCCCGCTCACCCTTACCGAAGTCTGGGGAGGATCATCAGGATCACCGATCTTCAGCCGCGACCCGATGGTTACTCCGTAATCAGCGGCAAAATCCGGGCCTACGATCACGCTGTGTGTTCCGGAGGGATACGCACCTTCGGTCAGGGTCAGGACACTCTTCAGGGTAGATTCATCAACCCCGTACATCGAAGATGAATACTCATCCTGCCCGATGGAGAACTTATCCCGGGTTGAATAGAGCGGATACGATACCCCGTATTTCGCCACGGCCTTCTCAATATTATTCACCTCTTTTTCGGTGAGGTAATCCTCGTCGTCAGAACCACCACCCATCATGGGAGGGCCTCCCCCTCCTCCAGAATACGGACTGACAACAAGGATATTGTTCGATTTTGAGAGCTCCGCAGTCACGGAGAGGGTCATATTCACCCCCATCATTCCCATGGAGGCGATGGCGATAACCCCGATCGTGATACCAAGGGCCGCAAGGATTGAACGGAGAAGGTTGATCCGGATATTCCGCAGTGACAGCCGGAAGATGATATCATGGATCATGAAACAATTCTCCCGTCTTTGAGAATGATGGTCCGCTCGGCATATGCCGCGATGTGATCATCATGGGTGACCATGATAAGAGTTCTTCCCTCCTGGTGCAGCCGGCTCAGCATGTCCATCACCTGAACACTTGTCTTTGAATCAAGGTTGCCGGTCGGCTCATCACAAAGGAGGATGTGAGGATCATTCACGAGGGCCCGTGCAATTGCCACCCGTTGCTGCTGCCCGCCGGAGAGTTCAACGGGTTTATGCCGGGCAAGTTCCTCATTGATCCCGACACTGTCAAGAAGCCGGGTCACTTTTCCGGTAAAATCCGGTGTCCGGTGCTTCAGAATGTAGGGATATTCGACATTCTCGTATGCCGTCAGGAGCGGGATGAGGTTGAATTTCTGGAAGATATTTCCGATGGAATTCAGCCTGAGATCGGTCAGTTCATAGTCAGTCATCTCGGTGATACTCACCCCGGCGATTTTTAGATCCCCTCTTGTCGGGACATCAAGGCAGCCAAGCTGGTTGAGCAGGGTTGATTTTCCGGATCCTGAAGGCCCCATTATCGCGACGAACTCACCTTCGTTCACCAGGAGAGAGACCCTGTCAAGGGCAAGGACGTCACCTGAAGGGAGGTGATAGATTTTTGTCACCTCTTCAAGTTCCACGACAGGTTTCATCATCAATCCCGGTTTGTCTTAATTCTTATTTTGAAACCACCGTTTTTCCGCCGGGACCTGATATACCGGTACCCGAGAATGAGAATAACCAGAACCAGGATACCGGCACCGATCTCATAAACCGGAATCCGGCCTATACCGGCTCCGAAATTACCCATAAAGCCGGGACCGCGGGAGCCCCGGGAAGCCATCTCACCCGGCCCTCCGCTTCCAGTTCCGGGCATACCTGTCCCCTGGGACAATACTGCCTGGTTAATGGTGGTATTTTTCAGGTACACATTCCCGTCTTCATCCTTGAAGGAGATCCTGAGGGGTACTTCCCGACCGGTTCCCGAGGGAAGGGCCAGTTCGAAACTTGAGAAATCATCCGGTTCGAGGGTTCCGATGACATACCTGCTGTTTGGATTTTCATCAGCGTCCGGAGTGGCAAGGGAGACGATCAGGGCATAGGCATATTCAATCCCGGCATTGGAGATATCTCCACTAATCATGCCGGATCCGCCATTTTGGGTTATCTCGACATTACTGATGACCGGATCAGCTGCACGTTTATCTTCCCCGAATAAGACCGGAATCGTCAGGCTGGTTACGTGGGAATTGATCCCGCTCCAGTACGTAATATTGAAGACGATATCACCCGCCATTGCAGGAGTCACCCTGAACTGGACACGGGTAGAATTATGTGCGTTTATCTGTCCGACGAAGTAAGAAGACTGGTTGAATACCATTCCCTCACCAGCGGGAGTGATCTGGACACCGGTTATCGGAACATTCTTTGGATTGCCGATGAGGAGGGTAATGTCATCGCTTCTTCCCTGTACAAACGGATCAGGAATGTTAACCGCTGAAAGAGAGAGCTGGGCTTCTTCTACCCTGACCGGTATGGTATATTTCAGGGATCCATTTGGGAAATTCAGGTAGAAAACCGGATAATAGATTCCATCCGGCCGGTCAGCCACGATGGTAAAGGTAAAATCTATGGACGAACCGGGAGCAATCCGGCGCATGGTATTGTACGTGTCATGGTTCAATACCGTGATCTCTTTCGAGATCAGTTGTCCGTCGGTGATCTCAACACTTGAATTTCCGTTGTTGGTAACGGTGATCGTCACAAGGGCAGTATCACCCCGTATGAGGATGTCGGGGTCAACCGAGTATGTTGTCACGGCAACATTCCCCGAACCATCATCATCAGCGGAAACGGGGCCGGGCATCGAGAAAAGAAGCAGCACGGCTACCAGGATGAGAAAACCCGGGGTAAATCCCCGGAACCATCCTCTTTTTTCTTTGTTGACGGGTATAGAACAGTGAGTTATGCTCGTTCGTTCCTTATTCGTCATGTTTTTTCGCGAATTGTGCATAATATAGCCTTTCATTTCAGATTGAAGAGAGAATAATATTCTGGATGAACGGGTTAGTATCACCGTACATTGTTTGGTCAGGATGGGAGACCGGCAAGCCCGGCCATGCCCCGTAGGATCGGTTCTGCCATGACATCATAATTATGAAGGATACTCTCCGCATCGGAGCCGGTCTATCCGGAAACGAATCTCCGTGCTGCCGGATTCCGTATGAGGATGTCCGGAGAAGACCAGGGGGTACAGTATCTACGTCATCATGAAGTAGGGATAAAAAAATACCATCTCACTGGTTGAACATCCAACCGGGGGGTACACTATTCCCTGAGGAAAACCAGGATAATCCGGAAAAATTGCAGGATACGGGAGATCACTTCGTGATATTCACAGATTCGATAGCATCGAGAAATTCCCGGATATTACTGAATCGTTCGGAGGGATCTGCTTTTAATGCTCTGATGATCACCAGGTCATACCCGGCGAGACGGGACGAAAACTCCGATGGGAGGGAAAACCGGTTCTCCTGGATGTTCTGAAACATATCACCGATACTGTCAGTATCATAGGGGGGTCTGCCACACAGGAGTTCATAGAAAAGAACTCCGAGCTGGTAGAGATCGATCCGCTCGTCACCGGCGCCATACCTGGCAGGTGCAAGTTGTTCCGGGGTGGCATACTGGAGGGAAAAACTCAGGTTCCTGGTCTCGTCTCTCTTTGAGAGGGAACGGGATAATCCCCAGTCAGTGAGTTTACAGGTTCCTTCATTCGTTACCAGCACGTTTCCCGGCTTTATATCCCGGTGAATGACCCCCTTTTCATGGGCATACGCAAGAGCAGAGGCTATATCCCTGATGATACTCACAGCACGCCCCGGAGAGACCGGCCGGGTCATGTCGCGAAGGGTTCTCGGGATATACTCGATCTCGACATATGGAACCGGAAAAATGTTATGATCCAGGATTTGTGCAATATTCGGGTGATCGAGATCACGCCAGAGAAGGATTTCATTCAGAAAGGTTCTCCCACTCTCTTCATCAGCGGAGAATGGAATCTTCACTGCCACCTCACGATCATCGTCAACCCTCATGGCCCGGTACACAATTGCCATTCCCCCGCTCCCGATCACCCTGATATCGCGGTACTTTCCAAGCAGTTTCCCGGGAAATGACAACGGGATCTCAATACCGTCAGATACCGGGCGGTTCAGGGTGATGACACCGGGTGAATCAGTACCCGGGTGATCCATGCGGGTAACATATCCGCAGAAAAGGGATAAAACCGCTCCGGGAATGTATAGCGTGGTTATTGCAAGGAGGGTCAGGGAAAACGGTCCAAAAACAGGACTTCTGACCGTTATGAGGATGATGATACCAATGAAGGTGAAGAGGATATGAACATGGTGCAATGGCTGGAGGGGGCGGTTTGCATAGAGAGACCACGCCTGGAACAGGGAGGAGAGGATCAGAAAGAGTTGAATCCCGATGAACGAATAGGCCTGCTGCGGCATTGGATTGATCATCGGCTCAAGGCTGGTCAGGTGAAAGAG
>CAZWTX010000024.1:0-1396 GCA_964637135.1 uncultured Methanospirillum sp.
CGTGTGGGATAACAAGGTCGCATTACTCGGTATTTAACGATGATGATCTGTCCCTAGAAAACGAAGACCAGGTCAGACTTGGATTTCCCTGCCAGGTATGCGGGTTGATCCAGAATTCTTCAATTATCATGATTCAGGACTTTTTTTGCAGAAAAAAGAGAATCAATTCAATTGCGCGGAATGGGTACCGGAGAAGATCCCCAGTATAACACTAATTCTTTTTTTCCCATTCTTTCCCAAGATATTGGATGAGTCTGGATTCAGACAAGAGGACCTGCGGAAGTTGGTCTCAATGACTGAAGATTTTTCATTTGCTGAAAACGAAGACGGATCAGATGAAATAATCCGAGTACGGCTTCCAAATGAACGAAACCGGGAAATGTTCGGGTATGCTGAATTAATGATGGGGGCTAACCACATCCACGTTAAATGCTTCGATGGGATAACGCGAATGGGGCGAATTAAAGGAAAAATAAAGGAAAAATCTGGATTCGGGAGGGAGATATTCTTATTGTGATCCCCTGGGATTTTCAGGATGACAAGGCAGACATCATCTACCGGTATACGAAGCCCCAGGTTAACTGTTTGAAGAGGAACCAATATCTTTAATCTTTTTATATCCGCGTTACTGCTTCGGCATGGAGATATTGATCAACTTAATTAGAGGTAATGCAAAATTTGTTTGGAAGCTGATCACATGCATGTCATGGAAGGTTTTTTACCGCCGGAATGGGCGGCAGTATGGTGGATTATCTCACTCCCATTCATCATTTACGGGTTTATCCAGCTGAAGAAGACCGTCGAGGAGAACCGGGATGCTCTTCCCCTGCTTGGGATATGCGGAGCGCTTATCTTCATTCTCTCCGCCCTCAAGCTCCCCTCAGTTACGGGAAGCTGTTCCCACCCGACCGGTACCGGACTCTCAGCCATCATGTTCGGTCCCTTCATAACTTCAGTTATCGGGTTCATCGTCCTCCTTTTCCAATCCCTATTCCTAGCCCACGGCGGCCTCTCCACCCTGGGGGCTAACACCTTCTCGATGGCTATCTGCGGACCTGTGCTTGGGTACTATGCTTACCGCCTGCTTCGGGATACAAAGGTAAACATGTACGTCACTGTCTTTGTCGCTGTAGCCCTTGCCGATCTTTTCACCTATGTAATAACCTCGCTTGAGCTAGCGCTTGCTTATCCGGCAGAGACCGGAGGATTCCTCGGATCCTTCGTGATGTTCCTCGGGATATTTGCCGTTACCCAGATCCCCCTGGCAATTGTAGAAGGAGCCGTTCTCTCCCTGGTATTCAAGTACATCGTTGATATCAAACCGGATATCCTGGAGAAGATGAACATCTTCTCGGGAGTGAAGATTGCCGCGGCAAGGAGTGAGAACGTATGAAAT
>CAZWTX010000024.1:1406-39751 GCA_964637135.1 uncultured Methanospirillum sp.
CTCGTTGTACTGGTAATAATCCTCGCGTTTATCGGCATATTCCTCTGGACAGTCTCTGTTAACCCGGATGCAGAATTCGGGGGGTCAGACGGTGTCGGATCCGCAGTGGTATCAGAAATGACTGGCATCCCGGAGGATGATATTACTCCCCTGATTCCCCAGTGGGCGCCCCCGAGCGGAGAAATCGAAGCAGGTATATTTGCCCTGCAGTCTGCATTTGGAGGTATCATCCTCGGGCTCTGTTTTGGATACCTGCTTGGACAGAGAAGAAACAGTGTATAAATGCCCGGTCACGATCTCCTCGAGGAAGTTGCCCAGCATAATGCCCTCGTGCAGGTTAACCCGTACACGAAACTCCTGATGGGTCTTGGATCCATCATTCTTGTGCTTTTTTCACCCAATTATTTCATTCCGCTCGCCATAGCAGGTATTCTTTCCCTGGTTCTTCTAACTCTGGCACGGATTCACCCGCATTTTTACCTCCGGGTTTTAGCGATTCCACTCGGTTTTGCCGTTATGAGCGTTATGGTCATCGTGCTAACCGCAGGAGGAAACGAACCCCTCTGGAATTTTCCTCTTACTTCCTGGGTGGTTATCTCGATTACGCCGGAGAGCCTCCACAAAGGGATCATGGCCTTCTGCCGTATCATCGGCGGAATGTGCGCCCTCTTCTTCATATCCCTGACGACTCCGATGACCGATCTCTTCGGAGTGATGAAACGGCTTCGCATTCCTGACCTCTTCATTGACATAGCAATGCTCATCTACCGGTTTATCTTCATCTTCATGGACCGTTCCACGGAGATATACCAGGCTCAAATCATGCGGGGAAGTTATACGAAACCGAAAGAGAGCATCCGGTCTCTTGGAATGCTTATCGGGAGCCTGTTCATCACTTCATGGGATGACGGGGAGCATCTTGTCAGGGCCATGGATGCCCGCTGTTACACAGGCAGGCATCCAAAACTAAGCACATATCACCCCGTCTCACCGGGAACGATAGTTCCCGTTCTCTGTTATCTTGCGTTATTTTCAACGCTTATCTTGGCATCTCCCGGATACCTTCCCGGAATATACTAACATGTCATACACGGAATACCTCATCGAATTACAGGATGTCACCTATTCGTACCCATACTCGAAGCAGGCCATTTCAGACATTTATTTTTCTGCCCGAAACGGCGAGAAAATAGCAATCGTAGGGCCCAACGGGGCAGGAAAATCGACTCTTCTCCTGACGCTCAACGCAACGCTCATACCGGAATCCGGAACGATCCGGTATCAGGGAATACCCCTCTCTTATGATAAAAAGACGCTCCGGATGATCCGTCAGAAGGTGGGTTTTGTTTTTCAGAATCCCGACACCCAGATCATCGCCCCGACGGTATGGCAGGACGTGGCCTTCGGTCCGGTCAACCTTGAGATTCCCGATGACCAGGTCGCTGAAATTGTGCGCGATGCTCTCCGGCACGTGGGCCTTGAAGGGTTTGACCGCCGGCCCCCCTACCATCTTTCTGGGGGTGAGAAGAAACGGGTCGCTATTGCCGGTATACTCGCGATGAATCCGGATATTCTGATCTTCGACGAACCGACCAGCATGCTGGATCCGGCAGGATCAGAGGATATCATGGATCTCCTCGACGAACTGAACAACCAGGGAAAGACGATCATTATCTCCACCCATGACGTGGAACTTGCCTATCCCTGGGCAGACCGGATTATTCTGATGAATAAGGGAAAAATCATTGCTGAAGGGACGCCAGAAAAGGCTTTTTCTGACCGTGAACTCGTACGACAGGCACGACTCAGATCGCCGGTTATCCTGGATCTCTACCGTGAGATGCAGGCAAGAGGCATGGCTGAATGCTCCCGCCTGCCCCGGACTGTTCTTGACATGATCCGCCTCATTGAACAGGATCACCACGGGGTAATGCGTCTCTCAACGAGCGGCTGCGGAACCATCCATCTCATTGACGTAGATCGTATCTCCTCCGATGGGATCACCCGGCTCCTTGCCGGATCAGGGATCCGGACAATCGGGGCAATGGGAAGCAAGGCAAAGATCACCGCCCGCCACTGGGGAATCATGCCTGATTTTACCTATGCGGTGATTGACAAATGCATCCTTGGTGCCATGAATGGAAAATCCTCTCTCATCCTTACAAGTGGCGGGATGGTCAACCGCGTTTTCGATCGCGTTTCCGGGTTTAACCAGGAGAACAACCGGTCTATTCAAGTAGTTCACGGGCAGGAAATCACGGAAAGGGATACCCATTCCGATAACTTTTGAATCAGACAGACAAACCTGTATGGAACTGATGCCATGACCAGACCGGAGACACCCCCTACCGGGGGACCGACGAAGGACGAGATTCTTGCGATATCCCTTCAAAAGCTCGGCCTTGAATCTGATGATATCTTTGCAGATATCGGATGCGGTACCGGAAAAGTAACCCTTCATGCAGCCCGGCGGGTCAGGCATGTTCATGCGGTGGACATGAGAGAATCTGCGTACCTCTGGACAAAATCTGAAATCGAAAAGAACCAGGCAGAAAATATCACATTGTACTATGGAGATGCAGTTGACATGCTGACATCTCTCGATCATCTCGACACTGCTTTTATCGGAGGATCGCAACGACTGGAGGAGATCATCAGGGAGCTCTCCCGGCTCAGGGTCAGGTCTCTCGTGATCAATGCCGTGATGCTTGAGACGCTGCATACCGCGATCGAATCATTACGCCGATATAATCTAATCCACGAAGTCATCCAGGTCCAGATCTCAAAAAGTGTCCCGATTGCCGGGGGTATCATGCTTAAACCACTTGATCCGATCTTCATCATTCATGGAGGAATAAACAAATGCTGACTGGTCTCGGGCTTGGCCCGGGGGATCCCGAACTGCTGACCCTGAAAGCGGTCAGGCTGCTTGGCGAGGCTGATATCGTATATGTCCCCGGGGGCATCGCGAAGAAACTTGTAGAACCTTACTGCACGCCTGTGGAACTTCTTTTTCCGATGAGCCATGACGAGCACGAGATCCGCAGGCAGATAGAAGAGAATGCTATGATCATCGGAGAACATGCAGGAGATAAACACATCATATTCGGAATAATCGGCGATCCGAATATATTCTCCACGTTCACCCGCCTGGTCTCCATTCTTCGGGAACGGGATCGCACGATCCAGGTCAGGACTGTTCCGGGGATATCCTCCATCACCGCCCTCATGTCTGAAACCGGTATGCCGATAAGCGGCGGGTTTTGTGTCACCGATGGCAGTCCGATCCGTTCACGGATCCAGATGAAGGTTAGGAAACCGAGGGATATCGCCGAAGAATTGAGAAAAGAAGGATATACTCGTTTCGCCCTTGTCGAGCGGATGTACATGGATGGTATGAATGTCTATACCGGGGAACTCCCTGAGGAGAGCAGTTATTTCTCCCTCCTCTACGCGGAGCATGACCCATGAACCCGGTCTGGTTTGTCGGGGCAGGACCTGGAGATCCCGATCTTATCACAGTGAAGGGGCGTCGTCTCCTAGATGATGCCGACATCCTGATCTACGCGGGATCTCTCGTGAATCCGGATCTGGTTGCCAGTTCACCGGCACCGGAACGTTATGACAGCAACGGCATGAGCCTTGAGGAGATGGTTCCGATCATGATCACCGGTATCCGGGAGGGAAAGACCGTAGTGCGCCTCCATTCCGGCGATCCGGCACTCTATGGAGCGATTGTCGAGCAGATCGAACTTCTTGTGAAAGAAGGAATGGAGATAAAGGTGGTTCCAGGGGTTTCATCGCTCTTCGGTGCCGCTGCCGCACTACAGGTCCAGCTGACCCTTCGCGGGGTGTCAGAATCGGTGATCATAACCAGGCCGGCGGGAAAAACCCTGGAAAAAGACAGGATCGCCGAGTACTCACAGACAGGCGATACCATGGCCATCTTCCTTGGAACTGACAAACTGGAAGATATCACGTCACGCCTCTCCTGTCCGCCGAATCGCACGGCCATCGTCATCTACCATGCGACCTGGCCTGACCAGAAGATCGTGCAGGGAACGGTGTCAGATATTGCGCAGAAAGCCCGCGATGCAGGGATAACGAAATCTGCTCTTCTTCTCATTGGAGAAGTATTTGCCTGTAATCCTGCCGGACATATTAGATCGTTCCTGTACTCATGAAAACCGCGGTGACAACTCTGCCATACTTCAGTAAGGCAGGAGAAGAGTTTGCAACTGCAATCGGAGGCGAATTCATTCCTTACCAGTCCGGACTCTTCAGTGATATCTTCCACCGGTATGACCGGATCATCGCCATCATGGCAATCGGAATCGTGGTACGCGGAATATCCGGCTGTATCACCGATAAATGGAAGGATCCTGCCGTGGTCGTTGTCAGTCCGGATCTCAGGTTTGCCATCCCGGTGCTTGGTGGTCATCACGGGGGAAATGCTCTTGCAGGGGAACTTGCCGAGAAGAAAGGGCTTATTCCTGTTATCACCACGGCAACGGAAGCCCTCGGAAAGGAGGCCGCAGAGGTAATAGCGGAACGGGAGGGGCTCCGGGTTATCAACACCGGTTCGACCAGACAATCAAACACCGCGATCCTTACCGGTACGGCAGGAATATACCGCATTCCCGGTCCAGGAATTGTAATCGGCGGATCCGGGGTTTCATTCCTCGTCGCTGACCGGCCCTATGCCCTTGGCATCGGCTGCCGGCTCGGAACCCCGGCCGGCGATATCAGTACAGCAATCACGAGTGCCCTTGACGAGGCTGGCATCAGGATCAGCGAAATCGGGATCGTTGCAAGTTCCCGTATGAAATCACATGAAACCGGGTTGGTCGATGCGATAAGGGAACTTTCACTCCCGCTCATCTTCTTATCAGACGATGAACTAAACGCCATCACCCCGCCTTCACCCTCAGCTGCCTCCCGGTTCGGCCTTTCAGGGGTTGCCGAACCGGCGGCCCTGGCAGCATCTGCGAAGAAAGAACTCATCAAAGGAAAACAAATCTATGGAAATATCACCATCGCCATCGCCCGGTAAAGAACCGGAGCTCTACATTCTCGGCATCGGCCCGGGTTCACCGGAGATGCTGACCCGACGGGCAGGGGAAATCCTCGGAGCCGCTGATATTATCATTGGAAACGACTTCTACCTGGACCAGATCGCCAGTATAATCGCGGGAAAACGGGTGATCCGGAGCAGGATGGGAAAAGAGGTTGAACGGGCACAGGAAGCGGTCAGGCTGACTGGTGAGGGCACGGTTGTCATGGTCTCCGGGGGAGATCCCGGGATATATGGCATGGCAAGTATCGTCCTTGAAGTTGTCGTGCATTCGGGATCGCCGGTTAAGGTACAGGTGATCCCGGGGATAACCGCTGCGAGCATGGGTGCATCGCTCCTTGGATCACCCCTTTCATCAGATTTTGCGGTGGTCAGCCTCTCCGATCTCCTGACTCCCTGGGAGGTGATTGTTACCCGTCTCAATGCACTCTTCTCAATCGGGATCCCGGTTGTTCTCTACAATCCGAAAAGCCGCACAAGAACCTGCCAGTTTGACGAGGCACTCGCCATCGCAGAGCAATATCTCCCCGGTACCACTCCGGTGGGTATCGTCAAGAACGCCGACCGCCCGGGTGAAGAAATCCTCATTACCACGCTTGGAAATGCCCCCGATCATGAAGACTTCGTGGATATGCATTCTGTGGTTTTCATCGGGGGGAGTGAAACCAGAATATTTGAACGGAGCAACCATGAAAAATGTATTATCACCCCTCGGGGATACCACCGGAAATATGTATACTGATCTCGGAGCAGACACACCGGAGGGATTTGAGATATCATCCCGCTCCCGGCAGATGGCCCGTGAGGCAATCGGAGACCAGAGCCCCGAGGATCGCATACGCCAGCGATGCTCAATCGCGGTGGGCGACTTCGCGATGGCTGACCTGATGCGATTCTCAGGCGATCCCGTCCAGGCAGGTCTTGCCGCACTTGCTGCCAGGGCAACGGTATTTACCGATATCAGGATGGTACAGACCGGTATTCAGAAACGGGGCCATCAAAGCCAGGTCGCCTGTGTGCTCGACAAGGTCGATACCGCCGGGAGCGAGTCAGGAAAGACACGGACCTCTTCAGCATTTCTCGCCCTTGAGACCGAGATAGCAGATGCAATCCTGGTAATCGGAAATGCCCCCTCCGCCCTGCTCGTGATCTGTGAAATGGTTCAGCGGGGCATCAGGCCGGCCCTGATCATCGGAACACCGGTCGGATTTGTGAACGCTTCGGAGTCAAAAGAACTCCTGAGGAGACTCGATATCCCGTCGATATCCAATGAAGGTACCAGGGGAGGTACCCCGGTCGCCGTTGCTGCGATAAACGAGATCATCACCATGTATGCCGAACAACACTCCTGACCAGATCTTCGATCCTATCACCGGGTACCGGTATCCCCGGGAATGGATCGATGCGATACAGGATCCAGCGGCACGTGATCTGGTTCAGAAGGGCCTTGCGGTCCTCACCGCTGACGGTTCCATTCTCCGGAGAGGATTTACCACCGGAAGCACAGCATCGGCAGTGGTAAAGGCCGTTATCCTTGCCAGGGAAGGGTCGGTGAACACCGTTGAGATCCCAACCCCATCAGGGATCCGGATCTCGGTCCCAGTGAATGTCGAAGACGGTGAGGTATCAGCATTGAAATTCAGCGGGGATTATCCCGGTGATGTCACTGCCGGTATCCGGATGGTTGCTCGGCTCATCTCCTCTGATATGGAAGAGATCATTTTTGGGGAAGGAATTGGAAGATGGAGCCGTGATACCCCCCGTTTCAGGTCCGGGGATCCTGCAGTCAGCCCGACAGCTGCAACGCAGATCAGGGACGCATTCAATGAAGGATTGCGGGAGACCGGCTTTTCAGGATCTATCCTCCTTACCATTCCTGAGGGAATGAAGATCGCAGAGAGAACACTGAACCATAAGATCGGGGTGGATGGCGGTATTTCCCTCCTCGGATCTACCGGGTTTGTCGAACCATGGGATGACCACCTGGAGGAGACTACTCTTGAACGGGCATTGAAGGCAAAAAAGGTGGTTCTCACAACCGGCAGATCCGGGCTTCGTTTCTCGCGGCTCCTCTTCCCCGACAGGGAGGTTATCCTTGCCGGATCGAAGATAAAATCAATTCTTCCCCGTCTTTCGGGAGAAGTGATCATCTGCGGACTGCCTGCCCTGATCCTGAAGTATGCAAATCCTGATTTCCTCCGTGGAAGCGGATACCAGACCGTGGAAGAAATGATTGGAACTCCTGATTTTTTCAGACGCATGAAAGTTACGCTCGATTCCTATGCCCATAGCCATCCGACTGTCAGGATCGTTGTCCTTGACCGGGAAGGCAGGGTGCTCGGAGAGACACCATGAAGATCGTGGGAACCGGATGCGGCCCGGGGATGTTGACCACGGCAGCAATCAGGGTGATCGCCGGAGCGATCCTGGTCGTTGGATCCGAGCGTGCAATTGACCTTGCCAGGGAATATATCTCCAAGACGGCCGAAACGAGGATCATCACCGATTACCGTTCCCTGAGAGAACTTCCTGATCATGCCGTTCTCCTGTCGACCGGCGATCCTATGCTTTCCGGTCTCGGGTACCTTCCCGGGGAGGTGATACCGGGGATATCATCGGTCCAGTATGCAGCTGCACAGCTCCATATCCCCCTGACAGAGACCGTCATCATAACCGCTCACGGCAGAGATACCGAGCCTGCTATCTCCGAAGTGGTAGCCGTTCTCACGCTCGGGTGGACAGCATGTGTCATAACAGACCCTGATTTTTCAATAGAAACCCTGGCCCTTTCTTTACAAGACCTCCCGTTCACGAACAGGATTATTCTCTGCGAGGATCTTGGATACCCGACAGAACAGATCCGGCATGGAACACCGGCCAATCCTCCTCAGTCAGATTCTGGGATGTATATTCTCTTCATTAGAGCGGGCGAAAAAACAGAACAGACTCATACCTGATAGCCTCTGAAAGCCCGTGGGCAGTCAACCAGTGGTTGGGCTTTCAGAGGGTTCAGTTTGGGGTCTTCATCGAACATTGCCCTCCTACAACAACAACATACCATGATAACCACATTGATGGGGGGGTGTGAAATGAGGCATTTCACATGTATGCGTCAGGTGTTATGCTTGGATGGGGGGTGTTGTCATGCGTTGAACTGTTGCAGAGAGGTGATCATAGATTATCGTTGAGATATATTAAATTTAGTCATTATATGCTGATACATAAGTAAAAGGACAGGATTTTGAAGAATTGTCTTTAGGCAACCCAAAATAAATCCCAATATGCGCGTTATAGAAGATACCAATAATAATTTTTAAATCCATGGTAATGCCTATTATCTAATGTGAAAACGACAACCCGGGTCAAAAAGATCAACGGGCATGAGTATCTCTACGAAATCACGTATTATTACGATAAAGAAGCCCGGAGGACTCGCCAGAAAAGCAAGTACCTCGGGAAATATGTTGATGGGAAACCGGTCCGGGTCAGGGAGAAGGCAAAAAGTCCTGAACGGG
Organism: uncultured Methanospirillum sp.; assembly: GCA_964637135.1. Classification (GTDB taxonomy): domain Archaea; phylum Halobacteriota; class Methanomicrobia; order Methanomicrobiales; family Methanospirillaceae; genus Methanospirillum. The sequence goes on from CAZWTX010000024.1 coordinate 9,996, forward strand.
TCTATTCATACGGAGAACTCATCCCATATATCAATGCAATAAACCATCTCGGTCTCCAGCAGATTCTCTCGAATCATCTCACCGAACACGAAGTAAAACTCTTCCTGGCACTTTCACTGGCAGGACTGACCTGCCCGAATGCAATCCACAACCTGGGTGCATGGTATGATGGAACTGCCCTCTGCAGGATCAATCCCGGACTGAAAGTAACCTCCCAGACGGTAGTCAAACTTCTGAAAAAACTTGGTGAGGGCTCGCTTCCTCTTGAGGTCTGCAGATCCTGCATCGGGGAACTGACGTCAGGGGAGATGCGTACTTATGATCTTACCCTGCCCATCATGAACCAGGTGGATGACCAGGAGAGAAATGAACCGCAATTCAATGATCAGGTTCTCCTGTACTATGACAGGGCAAAGAACATACCTGTTGCCTATATGCCCCACCTGAAGAACATGACAGCATCGGATCTGATCAAGAGTTCGACAGCTGGTATGCACCTGTTCAACGGGAGGCATGTCACCCTCATCACCGGCAGGCAGTTCAAATCATCCATGAACCTATACAGCCTCGTCTTCAGCGGGGTCCCGTTTATTCTCCCGGTTAATGCCGAACACGAGATTATCAGGGATGAATTAAAGCGCCACCGGACAGAACTCATGCATCCGAAGAACCTGAAGATATTCAGGGGAGAGACCCTGTTCGTCGTTCCGATAACCCTGACTGTCGAATCTGCACAGGTACATGCATACATCATCTATAGCCCACGGAAAGAAGAGGAGATCAGGGAAGAATATGCAGAAGACCTGGATCTCATTATCGAAAGCCTCCAACATGTGCCGGTTTACCGGTGGATGAACCCGGGCGAGGCAGTTTCAGATATTGCCGGCAGATATGAGCCATTTATCCAGTGGAAAGTGCAGGAAAACCGGATGGAGGTTGATCTGAAGCGCAAGGCTCTTGGAAAACATCTCAGGGAAGCCGGGCTCTCCGTCATCATCTCCTCGGGAGGAGAATTTGCCTGGGATAACTGTCTTGAATGGCTTGAAGAGCGGAAAAACGATGAAAAACTGCTCATGGACATCGTCCAGCGGTTCCATGTCTTCCCGCTCTCTGTTGATAGTGAAGCCATCCGTCACGGAGCACTCTGTATCGCGTTTATCTCCCTCATGATGGAACGATGGGCCGGAAACCACATGGCAACAAGCGGACTCCTCAACGTCTCCACACCACAGAAGATTATGCTGGAACTGAGCAAGATCAGGCTGATCGGGCTTGGCAATGACCGGACCATCATTACCGGCCTGACCTCCAAGCAACAGGAGATCCTGAGCACACTCAAATGGCAGGCAGAGCTTCCCGCATAAGGCCGAGGTATGTTGCCTAATGGGCATGATGATGTAAAAAAACCGGTAGTTGCAGCCTATATACTATTTGCCGGAATGTCGCTTATTTACCACTATTTTCGGCAATTCTCTTCGAATTGTCGTTAATACGAACCTGGTTTTTCTCCACTCGTTCAACCAGCCCTTCCCGGATCAGATCATCGAGAATGCGCATGATCCGGTCAGGATCCGATCCCAGGTAATGTGAAATTTCTCCGGCAGGCAATGAATCCGTTTCCAGCAGAATTTTGAGAATTTTGCCCCGGATTTCCCGGTCTGACCCCTGGAACGGGGCCTGCCGGGAGTAATGGGAACTTCTCCGGTTCGGGTTTGCTACCGTTGTCGCAAGCCAGGTACCATAATCCATCAGGGCATAATACCATTCACGGGGGTTCCTCCAATCGAGCGCTGCACTGACAAGGGGGAGAAGATCATCATCATGAACGGTCGTCCCGGCCGGGAAGAAATGGTGGATAAACACGCGACGGATGTTTGTCTCAATAAAGACCGATTCATGGTTGAATGCAAACGCCGCAATGGAACCGGCAGTAGCGGGGCCGATACCGGGCAGCTTGACCAGTTCTACAGGATCACGGGGGAGGACTCCACTATACTGCTCAATGACAATCATTGCAATCTGCTGGAGATACCGGGCCCGGCGGTTATACCCGAGGCCCTGCCATGCACGGAGGACATCCCCGAATGGTGCGGAGGCAAGCGGGCCAAAACCGGGAAAACGGGCAACGAATGCGGGAAATTTTTCCATGACCCGGGGAACCTGCGTCTGCTGGAGCATCAGTTCAGATACGACAACCCGGTACGGGGAGATATCATCACGCCATGGCATCGGCCTGCGATGCTGTGCATAAAACGAGCGGATCATCTCCCTGAACGCAATGATATCTTCAGGATTCCCTGGGGTAAAGGGAGCATCCTCCGGGAAAAGCGGTTGCTGTCCTGACATCCGGCGGTACCGCATGGGAGAAAAAAGAAGATAGTCATACCGCAGATGATCGTGTATGGCAACCCGGGTGCCGGCGTATGCATCATTGGGGCAGGGAGAACTCCACAGACGCGCTGATCTACTGAGGAGTCTCTCTTCACCCTGCCGGATTTGTCCCCGGAAATGCATGATCATGCGGGACAGGGGTGAGCGGGGATTCTGCCAGGCAGGCATCCTCCCCTGGATATCCTCGTTCGGTCCCCACCATGGGGAAGAGCGGGTCATTTCGGGGATACATGGTTCAGGAACGGTGTTCTTTACTGGGTGTTCCCTTGGGTGTATCTTCTGTCAGAACGATGAGATCAGTCATAGATGCCGCGGACAGGAGATCACCGGAGATGAACTTGCAGAGACCTTTCTCCACTTACAGAACCAGGGCTGCCATAATATCAACCTCGTCACGCCGACCCACCAGGTTGCCGCTATCATGGATGCCCTCTGCATGGCCGCTGAGCGGGGACTTACTCTTCCGATCGTCTATAACACAGGAGGGTATGACAACCCGGAAGTTCTCCGGCTCCTGGACGGGGTTATCGACATCTACATGCCAGATGCCAAGTTCTTCAGGGCGGAAACGGCAACTACCCTCGCAGGGGTGCCGGATTATCCGGGTATCATGCAGGAGGCGATCCGGGAGATGCACCGGCAGACCGGTGAACTCGTGATCAGGAACGGGATAGCAGTACACGGTCTTCTCATACGCCATCTTCTCATACCTGGCTTCCTTGAGGATTCAGCAGAGATCTGCAGATTCATCGCCAGGGAACTATCCCCGGAGACCTGGGTCCATCTCATGGACCAGTACCACCCTGCCGGGAGGGTTCTGGCAGACCTGGATTCTTCATCACCGCTAAAACGACGGATAACGATGGGGGAATGGAAAGAAGCATGTAGATCTGCATACCGGGCAGGTCTTCACCGGGTTGAGGGCTGTTCCGGGACAATCTGATCGGCAAGTATCCAGATACGCCCGATATATGCATCAAGACGAAATTTCCGCCGGAGACCGGCGTCATTCATATACCGGATCATCCCATACACCGGCTGTTCCTTCCAGGGGCGGTCATGCTTTCCAAAACACCAGGCAACCCCGGTATATCCGTTCGGATCGCGACCGTCACATTGATACCGGTCATTCAGACTGACGGCAATCCCGTATCCCTCTTCAGGTGTTCTGCTCCACTCAAGGATCTTCTTTCCCCAGTACATCCTGAGGTACCCGTGCAGGTTCCCGGTGAGTTTCAATTCAGTCTGCATGGCATTCCAGGCCGGATCATGTGTACCGGCTTGATCAAACTCCGCGATGGAGTAGACGTACTCCCGCTCATCCTCCCCATGTGCAAGGAGGGTTTTTTTACACCAGGCAGGTAGTCCTTCAAACCGATCATAGTGTGGATTATAGTGACAGTAATTGAAGGCAAGTTCCCTCCTGACGATCAGTTGTTCCAGAAATGCATGACCTCCGGGTGACCGGGCAGCAATCACTTCCCTCGCGAGCCATGATGGAGATATGTGCCCGAAATGAAGATAAGGGCTCAATCCTGATATCGCCCGTGCTGCAGGGTCATTACGTGCACTCTCATATCGCTCAAGCCCGTTTGCCATGAATTCACGAAACCGGGACTCTGCCTCGGCTGTTCCCCCGTGAATGGTACATGCAGGCACGGTTTGGTCAAGAGACAGCGGGGCCAGTGCCTCATCGGGAAGATCAAGAGGAACCGCTCCCGGTGCATATCCAAGAGAGGAAACCAGTACACCCGGGATTTCCACCGGGGCCAGGAATTCCAAAATCTGGCCGGATATTTTCCGGCGGAAGGTTGCTGCAGACCACTCCTCTTTCGGCGAGGCCGACCTGATCGGAACAACCAGGTTGGATTCCACGGTTGCAACCGGGCAGGAGATCCGTGAAAAGACCTCCCGCTGCCATTCCCGTGACACGGTAAGGTAGGCCATATCAGTCACGAGAAGGATGGCATCCCCGGCATATGACGGGATGATGTCAACCGGACTTCCATATTCCACGATCATCCTGATTCCCATCTCCTCAAGGGAGCGCGAACATTCGGCGATCCCCTCAACCAGAAACCGGTACGCACGGATCGTCGGCGACGGCCAGGAGCCGGTCAGGGAGAAAACAACAATAAGGGGCTTTTTTGCCTGGTTTGCCGCTGAAATCGCGTACGCCAGGGCATGATTTTCCCGGGTCCTGACTGCCGCCTGCATCCAGTACAGAACGTATGAGCCTGTCCCAGCCGAGCCCTCACGGGCAGAACCATCCCCGGCCCCTGTTATCCGTGCCGGATGGATCATCAGGTTCTCCGGAAGAGTTTTTCGAGATGCTCACGGGAGAAGGTCAGTACCGTCGGCCTCCCGTGCGGGCAGGTGAATGGTTCAGCAGTGATAGCCAGCTGGTGTATCAACTCTTCTGCCTGGTCAGCTGTCAGGTGAGTTCCTGCCTTAACCGCACCCCGGCAGGAGACCATCTTCATGACCATCTCACCAAGCCGTTCGGGATCATTCCCTGTCAGGGAAGCAGCGAGGATCTCCCTGACTGCAGCAGGATCCTCGTTCCTCCCGAGCACCACGGGAACACCCCTCACACACCAGGTCTCCTTCCCGAACGGTTCTATCATGAATCCTTCACCGGAAAGAACGGGGAGAACTTCAGGCATCCGGGCAGTTTCCGAAGGGGAGAGAGAGAGTACCACCGGTACGATCAGTTCCTGGGTTCTGACTCCGGTCTCATGATCCTGTTTCAGCTGGTCATACCGTATCCGTTCATGGGCGGCATGCTGATCAACCAGGAGCAGGTCACCCCCTTCATTCTCGAAGACGAGATACATGGCAGCAATCTGGCCGACATAGGACAGTCCGTCCAGCCCTTCGTGGATTGACGGTACGGCCTGGTCACCCGTGAGGCGGGTCTGCTGGAGCTGCCTCGTGGTTGCCCGGTATCCGGAAAGCGTCGCTTCGCAGACCTGTCGTGATGTCGATGTAGTGAGGGCATACCTGCCGGGAGCGGGGACCCTGTCACCGGCAGGGCCTGATCCATGGTTATCGGTATAATCAGTGATTGTCCGGGTATGCATTTCATCAGTGGCCGGGAAAACCGTTTCATGTGCCCTCAGAGTCTCTCTGACCGCCTCGGTCACCGTATTGAATACCAGGTTTTCATCAGAGAACCGGACCTCACGTTTTGTCGGGTGAATATTGGCATCAATCTTTGCCGGGTCAAGGCTGATACCGATCACCACTACAGGATACAGGGAAGCCGGAAGGAGGGTTCCATATCCCCTCCTGATCGCATACCCGATCCTCGCCGAGGTGATAACCCTCCCGTTCACCGACAGGAGTATCCGCTGTGGATTCTGCCGGGTAAGGGCTGGCCCGGAGATATACCCCCTCACCGTCACCCCTGAGGATGAATGATCCACCGCGAGCATCGATCCGGTCTCATCTCCATACAGGATCCGGATAACCCCGGCGAGATCAGACGAACCATGGGTGGAGAGTTTCTCCTGCCCGTTGAGGAGATAGCGAAAGGTGATGCCCGGATGCGTGAGAGAGAATATTTCAACCATCCTGATAAGGTGGGAGAGTTCGGTCTGGAGGCTCTTGAGGAATTTCCGCCTCGCTGGCGTGGTATGAAAGATATCGGCAACAGTGATCGCGGTCCCTTCCGGAGCACCGGTCTCTCCTTCTTCAAGGATCATCCCCCCGCTGATGACGATCCGGTACGCCGCCGGCTGATCTTCCGGCCGGGTGACCATCGTGACCTGTGCTATCGCGGCAATACTGGAAAGCGCCTCTCCCCTGAACCCGAGCGTCAGGCAATCGTCGAGATCCCCGACAGTCCGGATCTTACTTGTCGCATGAGGAAGAAAGGCCGTCGGGACCTGGCCGGCAGGGATACCAGACCCGTTATCGGTCACCCGTATCAGGTCGATCTCTTTCTTTCCTGTGGCGACCTCGATGGAAATCCGGTCAGCCCCGGCATCGATGGCATTTTCCACGAGTTCCTTGAGGATCGATGCAGGTCGTTCCACAACCTCTCCTGCGGCGATCTGGTTGACGGTTTCCTCGGCAAGAACCCTGATGAAGGAGTGTTCATCAGGCATTTCGCTCACCAGCCCTTTTTTTGAGATCGCTCAGGATCGTAAGGGCCTGAAGTGGTGTCATCGCGTCGGTGTCCAGTGACGCTATCTCGGTAAGAAGGGGATCAGGATCAGAGGAACCCGTACTGTCAAGAAGAATCATCTGGGTGTACCGTTTCACCCCCCCGCCGGGAGTCTCCTCACCGGTCAGGATCCGCTTCATCAGGTCACCGGCCCGTTTCACGACAGCATCAGGTACACCTGCCAGCCGTGCCACATGGATTCCGTAACTCCGGTCGGTTGCGCCTGGTACCAGCCTGCGAAGGAACACGACATCCCTGTCTGATTCACTGACCGCGAAATGGCAGTTTTTCACCCGTTTCAGTTCATTTTCTATCCCGACAATCTCATGAAAATGGGTAGCAAAAAGGGTACGCGGCCCTTTCGTCCGTTTTCCATGCAACTCCTCCAGGCAGGCTTTTGCAATGCAGTACCCGTCAAGGGTGCTGGTTCCACGGCCAATTTCGTCAAGAATAACCAGGCTCTGTTCGGTCGCGTGGTTCAGGATCGTCGCAAGCTCGGTCATCTCGACCATGAACGTGCTCTGCCCTGAGGCGAGGTCATCAAATGCCCCGACCCGGGTAAAGATGCGATCCACCACCCCGATCTTAGCGTAGGTAGCCGGTACAAAGGAACCCATCTGTGCCATCACGATGATCAGTGCCACACTGCGCATGTACGTTGACTTACCGGCCATGTTGGCACCGGTGATGATCAGGATCTGGTCGTGGTCTGCGGATAGTTCGGCGTCGTTCGGGACAAAACCTCCCTGAACCGATGTTTCCACGACCGGGTGACGTCCTTCCCTGATGAGAATTCCGGGGCTTTTTGTCAGGACCGGCCTGACATATCCGTGTTTAAGAGCCACCTCTGCAAGTGCGGCGTAGAGATCGATCTCCCCGATCGCACGCGCCGTCTCCTGAAGAACCGGCACGGAGGATTGAAGAGAGGTGAGCAGTTCAGAATACAGCTCTTCCTCAAGCGTCTGGAGTCGTTCATCAGCAGTGGCGATCTGGGATTCAACCTCCCGAAGGACAGGGATCGTGAACCGTTCCGCATTCGCGGTTGTCTGACGCCGCTCATATTCAGAGGGAACAAGTCCCAGGTTGGCCCGGGTGACCTCAATGTAGTAGCCGAAGACGGCATTATACCGGATCTTGAGCGATTTTATCCCGGTCTTCTCCTTCTCTTTCTGCTCGAGATCTGCAATCCACTGCCTGCCGTCCCGGGCAACAACCCTGAGTTGATCGAGTTCGGCATGGTACCCTTCCCTGATGACCCCCCCTTTCCTGATAAGTGCCGGAGGATCTTCCACGATCGCCAGCCGGATCCGGGCTTCCAACGCATCGAGATCACCAATCATTTCCCCTGCAGCGAAGAGTTCTGCAGGGAGCATACACCCTGAAAAAAGATTCTTCTTGAGAATGGTGGCGGCATCGATCGCATCGCAGAGAGTGATGAGATCGCGGGGACTGGCATTACGGTAACTGATTCTCCCGGCGATACGCTCAAGATCCGGGAACCGGTGGAGAGCCGAGAGTACCTTCATCCGTATCTCCGCGGACCCGGAAAAGAAGGAGACGACATCAAGCCGCCCGTCTATCGCCGCCGGATCCCTGAGCGGGGCGGAAATTCGATGCCTGATGAGCCTTCTTCCCATAGGTGTCCTGGTGAGATCGAGTGTCCTGACCAGGGTACCCTCTTCGGAGCGATCCCTGATGTTCTGAACGATCTCCAGGTTACGGAGGGTTACCGCATCAAGAGCCATCAGTTCTGATGTCGGGGATGAAAACCCGCTGATGTGGGTGAGGGGATCAAACTGGGTTTTCTGGGCATAGGAGAGGGCTGCACCTGCGGCACCGATCGCAACCGGTGCAAGGCCATCAAGACCGGTATCATCCCGGTTACCGCCAAACTGGGAGATAAGTAGGTTTTTCGCCTGAACGGCGTCGAAGGTCGCCGGATCCCCAGGCGATATCAGGGGGACCAGGCGGGAGAGATAGCCGGGAATATCCCCGGCCGACCCGTCCGGGACGACGCATTCCGCAGGCCTGAACCTGGCAACCGCCGACCGGATCGCCTCCGGCCCGTCAGTTACCGGGACTGCCATGACCTGGAAGTCCCCCGTTGAGATCTCAAGGAATGCAAGCCCGGCTGACGTTCCATCCGGATCCAGGCAGGCTGCCATGAGGTACCGGGCCCCTTCCGTCGGAAGAAGGGCGGCATCTATCACCGTTCCGGGCGTCACCACCCTGATAACCTCCCTCTTCACGATTCCTTTCGCTTTCTTCGGGTCCTCAACCTGTTCACAGATAGCCACCTTGTATCCCTTCGTGATCATCCGGGAGAGGTACCCGTCAAGGGCATGGTATGGAATACCGGCAAGGGGGATATCCTGTCCGTCAGGCATCCTGCCGCGGGAGGTCAGGGTGATGTCAAGTTCGCGTGCGCAAATCTCGGCATCTCCACAGAATGTCTCGTAGAAGTCTCCCATCCGGAAGAAGATGACGCAGTCCGGGTACTGACGCTTTGCATCATAGAACTGTTTCATTGCCGGGGTCACCCGTCCGGATTTCTCCGGTGCCATGGTAATCTCTTCCTGGGGGGGATCCTGACTCATGATACCAAGGAGGTTGATCACGACTCCCAAAAAAAGGTCTGACCTGCCTGTTGCAACGCAGAACGACCGGCAGGATTTCACTTAAACCAAAGAATATCCGCGGATTTGTGAAAGATATAAACACCATCAGACCAGACATCTTTTTATGAAAGCTGCCATCATCGGAGCATCCGGGTATGCAGGAGGCGAGCTGCTCCGGCTGCTCGCAGCCCATCCCCGTAGCGCTGCCGTTATCGCAACATCCCGGCAGTTCGCGGGAAAACCGGTGACCAGCCGGCATCCCCATCTGACCGGATTCTGCGATCTCACCTTCGAAAATCCTGAAATATCTTCCCTCGACGTGGATATCGCCTTCCTCGCGGTTCCCCATACCGCGGCAATGTCATATGCCCCTGAATTGATCGGGCGCGGTATCAGGGTTGTGGATCTCTCAGCAGATTACCGGCTCCCGAAACCAGTCTTCGAGGAGGTCTATGGGACTGACCACACGGCATGGATGGAGGTTCCGTACGGCCTGTGCGAACTCCACCGGGAAGCATGCAAAAAGGCTTCATTCATATCAAATCCGGGATGTTTCCCGACCGGAGCCACCCTGGCAGCTGCTCCGGTTGCACGGCGTGCCCGGACGATCATCTATGATTCAAAGACCGGCGTCTCGGGAGCAGGCGACAATCCGTCAGACACTACCCATTATCCGAATGTCGGTGATAACCTGACCGCGTATAAATGGACCCGCCACCGTCACCTCGCAGAGATGCGGCAGGAGATGGCCTTTCTTGGTTCACCGGCACGATGCCATTTTACCCCGCATCTTCTGCCGGTCAACCGGGGGATTCTCACCACTGCCCACATCCTCCTTGACGAGCCCATGGACCAGGAGGAGGCAGAGGCATTATACCGGGAATATTACCGGAATGAGCCGTTCATCAGGTACCAGCGTCCCTCCCTGAACACCGTGAGGGGATCGAACTTCTGCGATGTCATGGTAGAAGTCTTCGAGGACCGGCTCGTTGCGGTCTCGGCGATAGACAACCTGGTAAAAGGGGCCAGCGGACAGGCAATCCAGAACATGAACCTGATGTACGGGTACCCTGAGACAGAGGGCCTGTACAGTCCCGGGATACTCCCGTAGGAGAAATAAATGAAGATTCAGGAAGCAATGAGCAGTGACCCGATCACCTGCCGTGTCTCGGATACCATCTCCAGCGTCGCCGGTATCATGAGAAAGAGCAGGGTTGGAGGGATTCCGGTGATGGATGGATCAAAAATTGCCGGAATGGTAACCGAGACAGATATCCTTCGTCTCCTCATGACCAAGGGACCCTCGGATGATCTCTGGCTTCCCTCTCCCCTTGAGTTCATCGAACTTCCGATTCGGGAACTGATCAGCTGGGAACACACTCGCGAAGCCCTGACAGACATCGGAAGCAGGCCAATCAGCGAGATCATGTCTCAGCCGGTCATCACCATCGGCCCTGATGAAGACGTGGAGGATGCAGCAAGACTGATGCTTGATAAGAAGATCAACCGGCTCTGTGTAGTCAGAAACGGATCCCTCATCGGTATCGTGACCCGGCAGGACATCGTATGGGGTGTTGCCGGGGGAACGGCGGGTGAATAGGATGCAGTCAATATGTGCCGTTGATGGTGTCAGTGCAGCAGGAATAAAGGAGAAGAAATACGGACTGGCGCTGATCCGGGCAGAAGGGACCGCTGCGGCAGCTTTCACGAAAAATCTGGCCCGTGCTGCACCAATCATCCTCATGGAAGAACAGATTAAGCGGGGATCCCTCTCAGCCATCATCACGAACAGTGGTTGTGCCAATGCGCTCACCGGACAGCGGGGAATAGCCGATGCCCGGGAAATGGCAACGATTGCCGGAGAATATCTCAACCTTGATCCTGAATCGGTTGGTGTTGCAAGCACCGGTGTTATCAGCCGGTACCTCAACCTCCCGCTCATCAGGGATCAGTGCAACCGGATCGCACCACTCCTTGAAAGAAGCCCCGAGGCAGAGATCGCTGCGGCGAAAGCCATCATGACTACCGATCTTATCGAGAAACATGCCCTTGTTGAACGGGAAGAGTTCGTAATCGGTGGGATATGCAAGGGATCCGGAATGATTGCCCCAAATATGGGCACAATGCTCGGGTATGTCTATACCGATGCGGAGATCAGTGCATCCGATCTCAGGGTCGCCCTGAAGAGCGCCGTGAAACGGAGTTTCAACCGGGTTGTCGTAGATGGTGACACGAGTACCAATGATGTCGTCTTCTGTACTGCCACCGGAACAGCAGGAAAGGTCAGTATGGCAGAGTTCTCGGCTGCACTGGAAGAGTGCTGCGTGAAACTCGGACGGCAGATCGCCAAGGACGGCGAAGGTGCCACCAAGCTGATCGAGGTACTTGTCAGGAATGCCCGGACCGAGGATGAGGCCGAGATGGTTGCACGGACCATCATCGGATCACCGCTCGTGAAAACGGCGGTGTATGGAGAGGATCCAAACTGGGGCCGGATCGTTGCGGCAGCCGGCAGATCGGGAGCGGTGATTGATCCCGAAGCGATCTCCTGCTGGATAGCAAACGCAGATATCAGGGCACTGGTGTGTGAACAGGGGATCATCACTGAAGATCTCACTAAGGCGAAGGCGGCACTCCAGGGAAACGAGGTCAGGATAGAACTCGATCTTGCCTGCGGAAAAGAGAAAGCGGTTGCATGGGGATGTGACCTGACAGAGAAGTATGTCGAGATCAACGGGAGGTACACCACATGAAACGGGAAGATGTCCTCATGGAGGCGCTTCCCTACATACAGAAATTCCATGGAAAAACGATGGTGATCAAGCTCGGGGGTCACGCCATGGTCGACACCGGCATCATGGACACCGTGGTCAGAGATGTGGTGCTCCTCCAGCTCATCGGGATCCGCGTTGTCATGGTCCACGGGGGCGGTCCCGAGATCACCGAGAAGATGAAGGCTCTCGGAAAAGAACCGAAGTTCGTGGGCGGCCTCCGGATAACCGATGATGAGACACTTGAAGTTGCCCAGATGGTTCTCGTCGGAAAGATCAACTCGAAGATTGTCTCGCTGGTCTCCAAGGCAGGCGGAAGAGCAGTGGGAATCTCAGGAAATGACGCGAACCTCATCATCGCCAGGAAGATGAACCGGCAGAAGGTTACCGTCGAGGATCATGTCGAGGAGGTGGATCTCGGTCATGTCGGTGAGATCGAAGAGATCAGGCCTGATGTGCTGAACACGCTTCTTGACAACAACTTCATTCCGGTCATCTCTCCCCTTGCTATCGACCGGCATGGGAACGATCTCAACATCAACGCCGATACTGCAGCAGGGGAAATTGCAATCGCCCTGAAAGCCTGTAAACTACTGAGCATGACCGACGTGGACGGGATCATGGACACGGCACGAACACGGGTATACCGGCGGATAACCTCAAAAGAGGCGGAAAAGTTGATCCGTGACGGGACGGTATCAGAGGGAATGATTCCCAAGGTTCAGGCAGTCCTGCGGGCACTGGAAGGCGGGGTCGAGTACTCCCATATCATCAACGGAAACCTTGCCCACAACCTTATCCTCGAACTTTTCACTGCTGAAGGAGTCGGTACCATGATCAGCGACCGGGAAAACGTATGACCGGCAAAAGACGAAAAACCCTGATAGGGATGGTCATCCTTCTCACCATCTTCTTCCTTGCCGGAACCACATCAGCCACAGTCTTTCTAAAAAACGGATCAGAAATCGGGTCAGATGATCCCTTCCCGGTCATTTTTGCGGACCCTGCATTCCGGGATGCAAACCAATCGATACAGTTCTTTACAAACACCCACTGTGGCGCCTGCCATGGGGCTGCAGAATTCCTTACTAATTACTCAGCTGCCCACCCTGAGATCAGGGTGGAGGTACATGACCTCTTTGACAACACGGAGAACCGGCGCCTCTTCGAGGAGTATAAACTTGCCTTCAACCGGCCGTACGTATCAACCCCGGTGGTTTTCACGAGAAATGTCGGGCTTGAGGGTCAGTATGCCATCAGGGAGTATTTCGACCGGCTGGTAAAGGCGTCGCCCGGGTCAGGGGGAGAATCCCTCCTCGATCCACTCTTCGGTCTCCCGGAACAGCTCACGGGAGGAGAAGGGGCCGGGAGTTCAATCAGTATCCCTCTGATCATCGGTGCCGGGCTCCTCGATGGGATTAATCCATGTGCGTTTTCAGTCCTGGTTTTCCTGCTGATCTACCTGTTGTCCATCTCGAACAAGAGAAGAATGCTCCTTGCAGGACTGGTATATACCACTGCAGTATTCTTCTTTTACTACCTCTCCGGGGTCGGCCTTTTTACGATCATTCAGACTACCGGGGTAGTGACCGCGTTCTCTGTCTTTGCCGGTTGTGTGGCCCTTCTTGCCGGAATGATCATGATAAAGGATGCCCTGATACCGGGGGCCGGACCCACCCTTGGAATCCCTGAATCCAGAAAAGAGGTCATAAACCGGTATATCGAAAAGACGACAATCCCGGCGGCATTTATTCTCGGGTTGCTTGTTGGAATGTTCGAACTACCCTGTACCGGGGGAATCTACCTTGCCATCATATCGATGATATCACTCAGGGTAGAGATGACAGAGGGACTGCTGTACCTCGTGATATACAACCTGGCCTTCATCCTCCCGCTCCTGATCATCATTGCCCTTGTTTACTTCGGGATGGCCCCGGAGAAGGTGAATGAATGGCGTGTTGAACAGCGCAAAGCCCTCCGCCTGATTATCGGTCTCATATTGATCGGCTGCGCAGTCCTGATATTTCTCGAAATACTGTAACGCAGCGGAGGGAACTATCCTCTCCGCTGATCCTGAAGATGCTCGCTCATCCGGATCAGGATTGAAAAGATCTCCCTGACCGCAGCGGGGTCCAGCCCGAGATCCCGGGCAAGCCGGTCCGTCCGGTCAAGTACCTCGTTTCGCCGTGAAGGGTCCCTGACCGGAATCCCGGTCTTCTCCTTTTCTCCCGCTATCCGTGCTGCAACCTCCATCCTTTTATGGATAATACGGATGATCTCGGTATCAACCTCCTCGATCTCCTCCCGCAGTTCCTTCAGGGACATCTTCACATATATCAGCCCGGATGTGTAATGAGCCTGGTTCCCATCGGATATCCCCCTGCACCTGCCCGACCAGCCGGAATGCCACCGGGACCGATATCTATTACATCATCAGGATACCTCTCCATAAAAACCCCGAATATTCCTTCATCTGTTTATCACATCGATGATCGGACTGCCAGTCATCGGGAGGATTTAGAGCCTCCGGATCCAACTGATATGTATGCAGATCTGGGATCAGATCCCTCACCGGGAGCGACGAGACCTCCTGGTAGCCTGGATAGCCCTTTCAGCGGCATTTACCCTGGCCATGATGTGGGGGCACCGGTTCGATATTGTCAGTATCATAACATACTTCATCCTCTCCATGTTCACCGCAGGAATTGCCTTCCTGTTACACGAAATGGCTCATAAGTTCACTGCGATGCGGTATGGATACTGGGCAGAGTTCCAGATGAACAGTTCCATGCTTGTGGTAGCCGTTGCAATGGCAGCACTCGCCGGTGTCGTCTTCGCCGCACCGGGAGCGACGATGATATACGGAAACGCCATCTCCCGTGAGGAGAACGGAAAGATATCCCTCGCCGGCCCGGTGAGCAATCTCATTCTTCTGGTCCCCTTTGCCGCCCTGTACGGTGCAGGGATCGCTTCGGGAACCGGTCTTGTTGCGATCCTCGGACTCGTCGGGATCAAGGTAAATGCCATGATCGCCGCATTCAACCTCCTCCCCATCGGTCCCCTTGACGGGGCAAAGATCCTCAGCTGGAACCAGGGGATTTTCGCCGGGGTAGCCCTGGTTGCCTTCGGGGTTCTTTTCGGATCCCTCTATTACCTGTAATTTTTTTTATCAGGGGAATACGGAATATCGGGAAACGGGGCGGAACCCAGGTACAGATCTCCTCAACGTGAAAACCCGGCATCTTATCTCCTCCCTGCAGAGGATATCCGGATTCTCGAATACCTCCTGAACGGGAGTGCCACCCCCGGTATTCCACACCATTATCATTCAGGAGGTCAACCAGTATCCGGTTTCATGGTACTCGAAGAGGAGACTGTATTCCAGGATGTCGAACAGGCGCGTATGTTCGCCTCGCTTCTGAAAAAACTGGGAGTATCCGCGCACGTGAGAACAAAAAAGGTACTGAACTCAGAGGTGGTACTCACCGGAGAGAGTGCCGCCCTGATCTCATTATGCAGGGATATCTGTTCCCTGCTCACCGCGGATAACATGACCGATCAGAAAGAACTCCTCGCCCTTGAGGAGGCTATTGAAAAACTGAACCTGCAGCAGCAGATTCTCGTTGATACCTTCCGGGAATATGATATCGGGGATCCGGTTGGCTCATCAGTACTTGACCTCATCACCGGGACCGAATCCCTGATCGAAGGTGCTGACGATGAGTCCGCGAAAGAACTCCTGGATGATATCTATCGCGTCCGCCTGCTCCATCTGAACGATCTCGTACAATACGAGGAGGATGCGATTATCCTCACGGGTAAAATTGATCCTGAAAAGGCATTACTCACCATTCATGCCGGGGAGATCCCCCTGATCCCTGATGAGATGCTCACCTCGTATAAGATCAGAACATCACTCAGTGCTTCTGACTGGGAGAGTGCAACGGTATCCATCGGCCCCGAGATCGTACTTCTCGAAGACCTCACCCCGATAACGGCATTTTTCACCGAGTACCCACAGGAAGAGGATGTCGATCTCCTCTCCCGGATACAGGTAAAACAGGTGATCGTATCAGAGATCCTCAGGTTGATCGAAGAAGAAGATCATATCACCACAGAAAAAATCTCCATCCATTTTGGGGAATGTGAGATACCACCTCCTGATAACACCGGAGACCTCTTTGTCGTTACACACCTCTCCCCGGCATTCATCAGGGATACAATCGATGACCTCAGGCGATCCGGCCTGCTCAGGGGAAAGGATAACCGGCTCAGGCTCGCTGCCTGATCAGACCATCCCGGTCTTTTCTTTTCCCTTCCATTCACCGGAGAGCAGCAACCCGGGGTTGAAGAGTGCGGTCAGCCTGAAGACGATGTCATCAGCCTTGTCATCATTGGTAATAGTCTGAATCAGATCCTCAAAATCGATCCATACGACATCATCAGTGCCGGCCATATACTTCCTGCCGCTCTGACTGAGAAAGCCATCGAGAGATGTTTTGAAGAATCCAATCATGAAATTCGTCTGAATGTGGTTGTCTGACTGGTCAAGAAACGTAATTGCATCCCCGGGAACTTCGATGATCCCATACACATCATCCACGACCATTCCGAACCGGGTTCCATCCTTCCCGTGAGGGAGAAAGACAATAACCCGCTTTTTTTCAGAATCGCGGTCAAGCGGTATGATCCTCCTGATGTCTATCACCTTCACCACGTCAGAGCGAATCGTGATGACACCAGGAATGTAATCCGGGGCCCCCGGGAGGGGAATTTTAACCTGATCACTCACGACCTCACGGATGAATGAGACCTTTGATGCATAAATGCCGCTTCCAAGCGAGAAAAGCAGTAACCCATGGATATGGTTCTCTTCAGGTGACATCGTCTTCACTCTCCCCATCCGATCTGCACCGAATATCCAGCCCCCCGGCTGATACCTATTGTATGCCATCCATAAGGATAGGACTTATGGATCTCCCTCATCCTGACCGAAGATATGAAATGGTTCGGCATGAGAGATGAAAGAAGGAAGAACCACCGAATCATGGAAGCGTTCCTCACCCTTGTCGAGATAGGTCTTGGCCGGGATCATTACCTCATCGACGGGGATATCATTGAAAAATTCATCCCGCCACTGGAGGCGAAGGTAGTCTATGATGCTCCTTCATACATCGAAGGGATATCTCCCTGGAAAGAGGAGATGATTCCGTCGATCAACGTCGCCCCGCTGCTTGGGATGGAACGGGCGGATACTGGAAAGAAACGAACGCTGATCATCAGGAAAGGCATGATAGCCGAGACTGCCATGGCAGTTTCTGTAGATGAGGTGTACATGGTACGACGGATCCCGCCAAAAGAGATCATGCCGGCTGATATTTCAGCATGCAAAGGGATCGAAAACTATGTGAAAGGGCTGATCAGGCAGGTTTTCCGCGAGGATGGGAAAGAAGAAGAACTCGTACTGCTCTATCTGAACCTTCATAAGATGCTCCAGGAACTGCTCAGGGGAAAGATCGCCCGACCTGCACCGGATTTTTACATATGGCGCTGGGATGACAACCAGAGCGGGAAGGAGAACGGATCCTTCTTGTGAGATAGTGCTGCATCGTTCTTTTTTCCTCTGCCATACAACGTATCTGGTATGACATGGAATCCGGTCAGCCTTGATGACTGGCTTTGCAGGCAGAAAGGAGCCTTATCCGATGTCTCCGCAGCGACACAGGAGATTATCGGCACTGTTGCTTCGGGAGGAGACCAGGCATTATTCGACCTCTGCATGCGTTTTGACCATATCAGGCCGGATTCACTCAGGGTAACCGAAGAAGAAGTCGACGCGGCATATGACGGGATCGATCCCGAAGTAGTAGAAGCGCTCATCGAGGCATATGCGCGGATAAGCAGTTTTCATGAACTCCAGAAACGGGAAGAACTCTGGCTGACCGAAGCGGGACCCGGGATCACGCTGGGTGTCAGGACAACCCCCCTCTCACGGATTGGGATCTACGTTCCCGGCGGCAGGGCCACCTATCCCTCGACGGTTCTCATGTGTGCCGTTCCGGCAGCGGTGGCCGGTGTTGCCGAGATGATCTGCTGCACCCCCCCTCCTGTCAGCCCGCTTACCCTGATAGCCCTGGATATTGCTGGTATCACGGAGATCTACCAGATAGGAGGGGCACAGGCAATTGCCGCAATGGCACTTGGTACCGAGACAATCCGGCCGGTTGAGAAGATCGTCGGGCCGGGAAATGCATTTGTCACGACTGCAAAGATGCTGCTTCGCGACCGGGTTGAGATTGATTTCCCGGCAGGGCCGTCTGAGATCGCTATCATTGCCGATCACACCGCACGGCCTGACTTTATCGCGGCAGATATCCTCGCCCAGTCAGAGCATGATCCGAATGCTGCATCTCTGCTCATCACCACTGATGCCGCCATCGCGGATAATGTCGGGCAATGGATCATCCGTCTCATGGAGAACGCTCCGCGAAAGGAGATCATCGCACAATCACTGGAACGATCGGGGTATCTCATCGTTCCGGACCTCGTGGAAGCAGTGGAAGCATCAGACCGTATCGCGCCTGAACACCTCTCCATCCAGGTTGCCGATCCGCTCGGGCTTCTGACAAGGATCCATCATGCCGGATCCATCTTCGTCGGTCCGTATGCCCCGGTTGCCTGTGGGGATTATGCATCCGGGACAAACCACGTTCTTCCGACTGCCGGAAACGCCCGCCTCTACTCTGGTCTGAATGTTGCCCATTTCACCAAGACCTCGACCGTTCAAATCGTAACCCGGGAGGGGCTGAACGAGATCGGCGATATTGTTGAGCGGATTGCTGATGCCGAAGGGCTGCATGCCCACGCAGAATCTGTCAGAATCCGGCGGGGGAACTGATCCGGTCACCAGGATATCCTGACAACAGCCCGCTCTTCTTCGGTAAGCCCGGCCTGTTCTGGGGCAGGCCGGTACCCGTCCATGGGATCAAAATCAGGATATATATCAGCACGATCGAGGATATCAACGAATTCCCGGAGAAATACCCGGGGTATAACATCGATTCTTCCGCCAAATGCCTCGCAGACCCGTGAGACCATTATCCTGATAAAGCGGTGAGATATCCGGTCCCGGTCAATCTCCCCATATGCCTGAACATACACCTCAATAACCCGTAGGGCCACTTCTTCAAGCCGCTTTTCGTCAAAAGGACGCAACGGGATTTGTATCTGCCGTGGATTCGGAAACCGGTTATCTACCGGCTGGTTCCCGATCCGATCATACAGGGGCTGGACCATCCGCATCCCCCGCTGGCCATCATACAGCATCGGGGTTCCGGCACAGATCAGGAACCAGTGGGGAAGCTGGCCGGAATCGACAGCATCTATGAGCCTGACTAAATTCTGAAATCCTTTCTCCCTGAGATTACGCGGAAAAGTCTGGGTCACTTCAAGTTCGTCAATCGCTACTGCGACTCCTGAGTAGCCTGCCCCGCATACTATCACAGGCAGCAGGCGGAACAGGGAGAGAATTATGGATTCATCGATATCCCCTCTGATCCCAGCCTTCTGCCTGATATCGCGGCCGATGTTCGGATCCCCGGAAAGCCATCCGATGGCGGCCTGTGCAGTCCCGAAATCACCCTCTGCAGAAGCCCTGGCATAGGTCCGGATCACGGCAGCAACTCCCGGGCTCATCCGGCTTATCTCTTCAAGGGCTCGTTCGGTCTCGCGAAACCGGCCTTTCTCCCCGTATTCGGCAGATTCTCCGGAACGCTCCTCGAGGGTATACAACCAGGCATCAAGTACTGAACGGAAGGCGTTTTCTTCTCCTCCTGCTGTAAGTGAATGCACGATGCTGCTGTAAATGGTTCGCAGTTTGTGGAGCGGGGTTGTCGGCGAAAGGGAGATTCGTGCCGTGACAAACCCCTCCCTGCGGGCAATTTCAAGTGCTCGGGCAATCAGAAAGGTCTTTCCGCTCCCGTATTCTCCCCGGATGAACCTGATGTCTGCACCGCTCTTTCTGACAAGCCGGAGTTGATCGGTGATCGTCTCCTCCTCGGCATCCAGTCCGACCGCGAACCGCCATAATCCCGATGCCGGCACGGTTCCCCTCCGCAGGGCATTGATGATGCCGATACTCTCCAGGGAAGCAGGATCTGATCGTTCAGCCGGCATACCGGTACACCTCCCCTGACTCACCAAATCCATCCTTCTCGATGAGCCTGATCCCCTGATCAGAAAGTTTCCTGATGATGCGGTTGATCAGGCCGGCAACACGGTTTGTTCCGGCAACCTTGCGCAGTTCAGTTTCAGAGCAGATCTGATGACGGGCAAGGTAGAGGAGAACTGATTCCTCGACGGGATCAAGTCCTGACGGGATCAGGTTCTCCATGGATCTCCGGGGAAGGCTCTCTCCCGGGGAGGTACTTCGTCGTACCGGGAGAGAAAAACAGGATTTTTTACACAGCATCAGTTCATGAAAGAGCGCATCACCAACTTCACCCACATCGGCAGGAAGCACAGAGAGCGCTTCAATGCAGAGTAACTCACCAGCCTGTCCGGATCCGGTCTCCCTGGCATGAACCGAGAGCGAGAGAAGGATTCGTCCATAATACGTCCGCCCCCGGGTCGAGAGAAGATGAGACATGGACCGGAAGCGTTCTGCAAGCAGCTCAAGGATATCCGGATCTGGCTGATGATCCAGGATCATCCCGGTGATCATCTCGAGATCACGTATCTTTCTCACGGTTCGGATCATGTACATCAGGATCTTCCGGTACTCATGGATATCCCCCTTTTTCCGGAGGTATCCTGCATACGCCGAACCCCCGAGGATAAGATCAGAACGGAACGCCCGGAAGTAGAGATCCCGTGCCATAGTATCATCTCCGTTATCAGCAGCGATATCTGCTGCGGAGACGAGGGATACCGTATCGGCTGCCATCACCAGCTGGTTCAGCAGCAGCCGCCAGCCTTCTCCCGGGGAGCGCATCTCCATGATACGCGAATAGAGAGAGGTGATACCGGCATGGATATCCCAGTCTGTCGGGGAGGATTGTTCAAAGAGCACGCGCCTGCAGAGGGATTCTGCCCGTTCATGATCTCCTGCTTCAAAGCAGGCGACTGCACCGTTCCAGATATCCCGGGGATCAGCAGTGTCAGAAAGGTAGGAGTGATACACACCGGCTGCTTCCTGGTACCGCCCTGCCGACAGGAGAAAGAAGAGAAATTCACCTGCCACAGGGGGTTTTTTCAGCCGGACCGGATCGGCAAGCAGGAATCGTTCCGCTGCACCAGGATCGGTTCTAGAGAGAGACCGGATGTACCAGACCAGTATTTTGTCATCTGAAAACCCCGTATCCTGAACAATGGAGAGAACCTCTTCATCTCTTCCCAGTGCATTGAGTGCATGAAGATACTGTGGCAGGGATCCGGCCGGGATGGATTCCGGAGTAAATAGTCCGGCTGCTTCTGTATATCTGCCCGATCTGACCAGGAGATCGAGGAGCAGTGCCACATCCTGCGGATCCTGAAATCGTTCACAGAGGAGAGCAATGACCGGGTAAGCACCCTCATCGTCACCTTCTGCCACCAGGTACGCTGCATACCGTCGGAGTGCCGCCAGTCCGTTTGGATCAAGACGAACCGCCTCGCAGAACTCTGCACGGGCAGATTCATCCCCTTTCTCCTCGAGTACACGTCCAAGATACAGGCATACCTCGGCAGAATCAGGAAGAATCCGCCTCAGGTCGCGGAGACAGACTTCTGCCTCGTCTATCCGGGAGACAGATATCAGGCAGAGCGCTTCAAGAACACGAAGGGAGGAATCCCTCACCGGGCCGGCTTTCTTTATTAGATCAAGACAAGCGTCATACGAACCCTGCTCAAACAACCGGAATGCCGGCTTGTGAAGTTCATCCCCATCTGTCATGACAATGGTACCTATAGCAATCCAAACCTGAGTTTCAGAAGCGTCGTTAACATGGATGCCGTATCACCGGCCCTGAGTCGGGAGTCATCGGTATCATTCCAGATCACCGATCCTTCGCAAATCCGGTACCCGGCCTGTCTCAGGCGCCAGAGCAGTTCGACATCAAATTCAAACGCCCGGGTCCGCATCCGGGGGAGCACGGCTTCAATGGCATCTCTTCGAAAGACCTTCGCACCGCACTGGGTATCGGCATATGGCAGGCGGAAGAGGATCCTGACGATGAGGTTGAATCCCCTGCTCTGGATGCGGCGTAAAAAAGGCTGGGACTTCTCGATTGCCGAGGAAGCAAGGTACCGTGAACCGATAACCCCGTCCCATCCTTCTTCCATCTTCCGGATGAGGCCAAGGAGGGCAGAATATTCTGTTGAATTATCTGCATCGATGAAACAGACAACCGGGGAAGTTGCTGCCCTGAATCCGGTTAACACTCCTCCTCCCTTTCCCATGCGGGAACTGAACCTGAGACAGCGGATGGTCAAATCAGGATGTTCTGATGCAAACCGGTCGATGATATCAGCCGTCTGATCGGTTCCATCACAGACGAAGATGAATTCTGCCCCGGTATCGGAGAGGGTATCAAGCAGTCGGCCGATCCGGCCGGCTTCATTGTAGGCCGGAATAACAATGCTACGGAGAAGTTGAACCATGATACTATGAAAGCCTCATTTTGCCAGATCTATCAGAAGCCTCCGATACCTCTGCTTGTATATCGTTGGGATAATGCGAAAATAACGTCTTCGTTCATCACCAGGCAGGCTCATGCCGTTTCAGCCAGATAACCTGGTATGTCATACCTTGATGAGATCTCCCGTCGCGGGAGAGATGCAAACCCGTTCTTCTCTCTCATGGGCATTGAACCGGTTTCCTGGAACGAGGGGAGGGCCCGGCTCAGCATGGCGGTGCGACCGGATATGCTGAACGGCGAAGGATGGCTCCAGGGGGGAATGTATACCGCACTGGCAGATGAAGCCATGGCCCTTGCGATTTACACCCTCCTTGCGGAAGGTGAGCAGATTGCCACGATATCATGCACAACAACCTTCATACGCGGGGTCAGGGACGGAGTCATCGAGGCCGGGGCGTTCGTTATCAGGAAAGGGCGTCAGATAATCGTGGTTGAAGCGGTTGTTACCGCCCAAACCGGCGGAAATGAACTTGCCCGGTGCTCTGCCACCTTCATGATACGGTCATCCTGACGAATGCTAATGTGGTTTCAGACCCAACCTTCCTCCATTGGTTCAGGTGACGGCGTGAAGTATATTTTTATCACCGGCGGGGTGATGAGTGGCCTTGGAAAAGGGATCACTGCTGCCTCAATAGGACGGCTCCTCAAGAACAGGGGATACCAGGTAACTGCGGTCAAGATCGATCCCTATCTCAATATCGATGCCGGCACAATGAACCCGGCTCAGCATGGAGAAGTATTCGTACTCCAGGACGGAGGGGAAGTCGATCTCGATCTCGGTAATTACGAACGGTTTCTCGACATCGATCTCACATCTTCCCACAATATCACTACCGGGAAGGTATACCGGCGGGTTATTGACAAGGAACGACGAGGCGATTACCTCGGGCAGACCGTCCAGATCATTCCCCATATCACTGATCAGATCAAGGAGTGCATCACCCTTGCTGCGTCTGAAAAGGTGTTTGACGGAAAGGAAGCAGATATCTGTATCGTTGAAGTCGGGGGAACCGTGGGTGACATCGAGAGCATGCCATTCCTCGACGCGGTCAGACAGATGCGCAGCGAGCTGCCCCAGAGAGATCGTGTCCTCGTCCACGTCACCCTGATGCCATCAGACTCGATGGGGGATCTGAAGACAAAACCAACCCAGCATTCGGTCAAAGCGCTCCGTGAGCTGGGTCTGATTGCCGATATCATCGTCGGGAGGAGTGACCGGACGATATCCACCCATACCAAGAAGAAACTCTCATCCCTCTGTGATCTTCCCCAGCATGCGGTCATCAGCATGGCAACCGTTCCCGATATCTACCAGGTTCCAATGGAACTGGAGAAGGAGGGGCTGTCAGAGGTACTCTGCCAGGCACTTCAGCTCCACAGCACCGTCACAGAGAAGGAATGGTACCGGATTGTATCACGGGAATACACCCACCGCATCACCATCGGAATCGTGAGCAAGTACGGAAAAGAGGATGTCTATCTCTCTATCAAGGAAGCTCTCAAGCATGCAGGTCGTGCTCTCTCCACCGAGGTGTCTATCAGATGGTTTGATGCCGAGCGGTACGATCCCGTCGATCTGAAGGAGTGCGACGGGATCCTCATTCCGGGAGGATTCGGGTTCAGGGGAATTGAAGGGAAGATCACGGCAATCAGGATAGCCAGGGAAGACAAAATTCCCCTCCTCGGTCTCTGTCTCGGATTCCAACTCTCGGTGGTGGAGTTCTGCAGGAACGTGCTCGGGTGGAATGATGCCTGCAGCAGTGAATGGGGCGATGAAAAGGCGGTAATCACCATTCTTCCGGAACAGGAAGGAGTGTCAAATCTCGGCGGAACCATGCGGCTTGGAGACTGGCCGGTCACGATTAAACCGGGAACCCGGGCGATGGAGCTGTATGGCAAGACAGAGATCATTGAACGTCACCGGCACCGGTACGAAGTGGAACCTGCATACATCGCGGAGATGGAACAAGCCGGTCTCATCTTCTCTGGGGTGAACAGGAACCGGATGGAGATCATGGAACTTCCCGATCACCCGTTCTTCCTCTCCACCCAGTTCCACCCGGAGTTCAGATCCCGGCCGACCCGCCCGTCACCGCCATTCCTCGGATTCGTGGAGGCCTGTCGAAAACGGAGAGGCACAGGGGGTGCATGACCATGGTGAAGGCAGACAAATTCATTCAGGACGCCATAAAAAAGATTAAAACGGAAGCAGCAGGAGAAAAGGTCGTTATCGCCCTTTCCGGCGGAGTTGACAGTTCAGTCTGTGCCGAACTTGCTTCGCGGGCCATTGGCGACCGCCTGGTTCCAATTTACGTGGATACCGGACTGATGCGGAAAGGAGAGACAACGCGTATACGCGAGATATTCTCTCATATCGGGGTGAGGGTGATCGATGCCTCGGACGAGTTCCTTGACGCCCTTGAAGGTGAGGCAGATCCCGAAAAGAAACGGAAGATCGTCGGCGAACGCTTCATCCGGGTCTTTGAACGGGAGGCAAAAGCGACGGGTGCGAAATACCTCCTCCAGGGAACGATCTACCCGGATTGTATCGAGAGTGAGGGCGGGATCAAGAGTCATCATAACGTCGGTGGGATGCCTCTTGCGATGGAGTTCTCCAAAATTATTGAACCACTCAGGGAGCTTTACAAGGACGAGGTCAGGGAAGTGGCAGAAGCACTGGATCTCCCCAGGGAGATCGCTCACCGGATGCCGTTCCCAGGACCAGGCCTCTCGGTGAGGGTCGTCGGAAAGGTGACACGGGATGCAATCGGGGTGGTACGGGAAGCAAATGCGATCATCGAAGATGTTCTCGTTGAGAAATACCGCCCATGGCAATGTCTCGGGGCGCTCGTTGGTCTTGGGACCGGGGTGAAAGGAGACAACCGGCTTCATGGCTGGATCGTTGCCGTGCGAGCGGTCAACTCCCGTGACGGGATGACCGCAGATCCGATAGAGATCGCATACGAGGATCTTCGTGAGATCGAATCGCGCATCACCTCAACCATCCCGAGTGTGGCACGGGTGGTCTACGATTTCACCCCAAAGCCACCTGCGACCATAGAATACGAATAATCACGGATTCAGAAAAAATGAGCCCGATAAATTACCGCGAACTTGACGCGGAATACATGATGCCTGCTTTTGGCCGGAATATGATGATTACCCGGGGGTCAGGGTGTACTGTCTGGGACGATACCGGTAAACACTATCTCGATCTCGTCGCCGGTATCGCAGTTTGTAATACCGGGCACTGTCATCCGGCTGTTGTGCAGGCTATACAGAAGCAGGCAGCAGAATTGATCCATTGCTCGAACCTCTATTACGTACCTCACCAGGCAAACCTTGCCGAGGTACTCGTCAGGAAAACCGGATTGGTCAAGGCTTTCTTCTCAAACTCCGGGGCAGAGGCAAATGAGGCCGCCCTCAAACTTGCCCGGCTCCGGACCGGAAAAAAACAGTTCATCGCTTGTGAACACGGATTCCATGGCCGGACAATGGGATCACTTGCCTGCACCCATAAACCGGCTATCCGCGAGCCGTTCCTTCCGCTCGAACCGCATACCCGATTTGTCCCGTACGGGGATGCCGGGGCTGTCCGCTCTGCAATCACGGCAGAGACGGCAGGAGTAATCCTTGAACCGATACAGGGAGAAGCAGGGGTCATCATTCCACCGGAAGGGTACCTCCGCGAAGTCAGGGAGATCTGTGACGAAAAGGACGTCCTTCTCATTATGGATGAAATCCAGACCGGGATGGGTCGGACCGGGACCTGGCTCGCCTGCCAGCAGGAGAAGGTTGCACCCGATATCGTGACCCTCGCCAAGGGGATCGCAAGCGGATTTCCGATGGGTGCCATTGTCGCTCGGGAGGAACTTGAGTTCAGACGTTCCGAGCACGGGAGCACCTTTGCCGGCGGGCCGATCGCCTCTGCCGCAGCACTCGCGTCCATCGGGGTGATCGAGGCGGTTCTTCCAACGGTTACCGGGAAAGGAGAACAGTTTGCGACACGGCTGAAAGAGTTTGCACCCCGGGTCCGCGGACTGATGATCGGGATCTCTGTCGGAGATGCATGTGCCGATGTCCAGAAGCGGTGCCAGGACTCGGGAGTCCTCGTAAACTGCGCCGCTGACGGGAACCTCCGTCTCGTGCCCCCGCTCGTGATAACGGATGAGGAGATCGACCAGGCATGCAGTGTTCTTGACGGGGCGATTCGTGCAGCTGGAGCGTGAACTTTACCGGAAAGAGGGGTATGTCTATGCGAGGAGCCCCGAAGAGATTGCACGGCAATTCGGGTATGAACGGGTAGCACGCCTTGCAAGCAACGAAAACCCATTTGGGCCATCCCAAAAGGCAATAGAAGCCGTATCTGCTGCTGCAGCAGGAATGAACCGGTACCCGGATACCACGAATACCCTGCTCTGTGAGGCGCTGGCCAGGTTCCACGGTAATGGGAACGGATACACATTCGTCGCCGGAGTAGGGATGGACGGGGTCATAGAGACCTGTATCAGAGCCCTCGTCGAACCGGGGGAGAAAGTGGCAGTTGCAGTCCCGACCTTCTCGTTCTACGGGATCGCAGCCCGGGCTCAGGGAGCAGAGGTTATTGCCATACCCCGCGGGCCGGATTTCCGGGTTGATCCTGATCAGTTCATCCGGATGGCAGGTGATGCCAAGATCTCATTCCTCTGCACCCCGAACAACCCGAGCGGAACGCTCACTCCCCCTGAGGATATCAGGTATATCCTCGGGAAGATTCGTGGCATGCTCTTCCTTGACAATGCGTATGTCGACTTCTCTGAACTCGATTACCGGCCGCTCATGAAGGAGTTTGACAACCTGGTCATCGGGCGGACCATGTCAAAAGTCTTCGGGCTTGCCGGGTGCCGGGTCGGGTATGCATTCGTTCCTTCCTGGCTGAAACCGATATACGAACGTGCAGCGACACCCTTTGCCCTGAACACCCTTTCTGCGGCGGCAGCCGTCGGAGCCCTTGCCGATCATGAGTATGTTCAGCACATGATCTCCTATACCAGGGAATGGATAGCCCGGTTCCAGGAGGAATGCCCGATGCCAGTCCTTCCAGGCGGGGCTAACTTCGTGATGATAGATACCCATCCCATGACCGGGGATGCATGTGCCGACCTCCTGGCGGAAAAAGGGGTGATCGTCAGGTCATGCCGGAGTTTCCCCGGGCTTGAGGATCGGTACATCAGGGTCTGTGTCGGAGAACCCTGGGAAAACGAACGGTTTCTCACAGCGATGAAGTCACTATGCTGACCGCGATAACCGGAACGCCCGGGACCGGAAAGAGCTCGGTGGCAGAAGAACTGGAACGGCGTGGAAAGCACGTCATTCGTGCAACCGAGACGATTACTCCGTATGTCATCGGCGAAGATACCACACGCGATACCCTTGTTATTGACACCGGCCGGTGGGCAGATGAGTTTCCTGCAACAGACGGGATCGTTGAAGGTCAGATCAGCCACCTCCTCAGGGCAGACCAGGTTGTGGTGCTCAGGTGCCGGCCTGATGTCATCAGGGAGCGACTTTGTGCACGGGGATACCATGAAGAGAAGATCCGTGAGAACGTGGAGGCAGAACTCGTGGACGTGATCCTCGTAGAGGCCCTTGAAGAACACGATCCTACCCGGATTTATGAGATCGATACCACCGGGATGAGCCTGAACATCATTGCCGACCGGATCGAGCATATCATAGCCGGTGAGGAAAAACCGGTATACGGAACTGTTGACTGGCTCAGCGTCTGTCAGGATCTCTTATGACACTTGACTCCTATCGAAGCCAGATAAAACCGGTAATAGACCCGGTGGTCAGTATCTGCATCAGGATCGGCCTCACCCCGGATATCTGTACGCTTCTTGCTCTAGCAGCTGCCGCAGGCTCAGGGTATGCGTTCTATGCTGGTCATGTACTCGCAGGAACCATCGGAATATTCCTTAATGCCTTCTTCGATGCCATCGACGGAGCCATAGCCAGGGCAAAGGGAGTCGAGGGGGTCAGGGGTGATTTCCTGGATCATGTTCTCGACCGGTATGCTGACATTTTCATCATATGCGGCATCTTTGGTGGTACTCTCTGTCCATGGCAGATCGGGGTGCTCGGGCTGACCGGAGTGCTGATGTCCTCCTATCTCGGCACACAGGCTCAGGCGGTCGGAGTCGGCAGATTTTACGGGGGAGTTCTTGGCAGGGCCGACCGGCTTGTACTCCTGATGGCGGCAGGGATCGGCTCGCTGTTCCTGCCAGGCCAGGTATGGGGACTATCCATCTTTGCATGGCTGCTGCTCGTCTTTGGTATTCTCGGGCATATAACCGCCGTACAGCGGTTCATACATGTCTGGCGTCAGCTCCCGTGATCCGGGAGTATCCTTCCTCTTCTTCCCGGAAATCACCCATTCCTGTGGGATAAAAAACTGAACCTCACGCTTAACAAGCCGGATACTTCCGGTATCATCGTCATTATGCCCCGGATACCCGGGGGAGAATTCACAGCCTGGAGAGGGTAAGGACGACGGGGTCCTGGAGGTAAATCCAGTATCCCTGCCTGAGATCAAGCATCAGTTCATCAATGGCTCCCTGTTCGTATGGCCCGGTGTACTGTTGCCTGACAGCATCATACCCGACAAGATACCGCCACGAACCACCAAGCGGTGAGAGCACCTGGGGAGCGGGTACCGGGGAGATCCCGGGTATCCCCATGAGGTTCCAGCCCCGGGCAAGCATCAGGGTCGTATTCCCTTCGGGAACACCAGTGGCATACGTAAGTGGGATATCAACCGGATCGTCAGACCATATCCAGATCGCTCCATATGGAGTGACCAGATCACCGGCGTTAAGTCGTACCCAGGATCCAGTCTCCCCGCTCCAGGTATACAGGGAGTGGCCGGCAGTCATCACGCCGCTGAAGATTGATGCCGTATCATGTTCTGGTGCAAGGGTCAGCGGGACAGAGACAAGGTTCCATCCGGATCTGAGAGAGAGGTTCGCATAATAGGAGGGGATGGCAACAATGAAATCCGGTTTCTTCACATCTTCACATCCCGCAGCATCGCAGGCATGAAGAGAAGGACTGTATATCCCGGGACTCTCGTAGGTATGGAAAGGATTCA
>CAZWTX010000025.1:0-39625 GCA_964637135.1 uncultured Methanospirillum sp.
CGGTTCTCGATCAGCTCGATCAGGATCTCTCCCTGCCGTCGGGTAAGTTTCTTCTGTGATCGGATTATCTCCCTGGCTTTGATCTGGGACTCCTGGACCGTTTCGATATAGGCAGTCAGGTCTTCAAGGGCAGTATTCATACACCTGACATGATACCGGATAAAATAGGTCAGGTCATTCTCATCATACTCGGAGTAGAGGTATGCACGTGCGTAATTCGTTTTTGTTCTTAAAATAACCCTGGAAATGGAGAGATATTCCATCAGCCAGTATCCCTTCGAGAGCGTATACCAGTAGAAGAGACTGCGGGCAGTTCGCCCGTTTCCATCATTAAACGGGTGAATATACCCGATAAGAAAATGGATAATGATCCCTTTGATGATCGGGTGGATGAATCGCTTCTCATCATCTGAATTCACAAACCGACAGAGTTCATGAACAAGGTCAGGCAGCTCTGTATAATCCGGAGGGATGTGATGGATGGTGTGGGAGAGCGGATCTACCACCGTTACCTCGTTGTTATCCCGGAAAGCCCCGACATCTTCATCCCTGATAGTATCCCTGGTGATATGCTGCTGGATGAGAAGAAGCAGATCCGGGGTGAGCGGTTCATGGAGATGGTTTTTGATGAGTTGCATCGTCTCATAATTATTGAATACCATCCGTTCCCCGGAATTTTTTGGTTTCTTTCTCTTTTCAAGCATCTCCCTGGCAGCTCTCCGGGTCGTTACCGCTCCTTCAAGGATGCTTGACGCGATTGCTTCCTCCATTAATGATTGGATGAGGTACCGCTTCTCAGGCTTTACTTCCCTGCTGTGAACCTGGATGGTTCCGGAGAGGTATCGATCCGATTCATGGATGCGATGCAGGATTTCCGGAAGGAGGTGATATTTCATCGGGAGGAGCGTGAATGGAACGTTATCCAGCCTCATACTCCGGAACAATTTCATGAGAGCCCAGGTATTCTCCCTCTCCTCCCGGTTTCTGATCCGGTATTTCAGTTCATCCCAGTAGTAATACTCCTCGTTGTAACCGGAGACGGTTTTCTGGAGATCCGCGTCCCGGTAGTACTGCTCGATGAGTGCTGCCATCCTGGCCGGATCGATCTTTTTCGGGATTTTATCAGGTAATTTTTTCATCTGGGCTCGTATGGTTATTTGATTAAAGATGATAAACTATTATCTCCCAATTTGGGACATATTGGTAGATATTAGTAATCCGAGGAGTATATAATATCTCCCAATCCGGGATGAATTGGGAGATAGTGATATGAAAAATGGTAGTGTCTCTTTGATTATACCGTGAATCGTCCCTGAAATGATTACATTAGATTCGGTTAGGGAACCGCCTTCACAAGCAGTATATCTCCTCCACCAGTGGGTATCAGTCAGGAGTAGCTCTTCCCCTTTTTACAAAAGACCCCGGGTCCGGTCGGTTCTGTGTCTTTCCATTCTGGGTCATGTCAGGGATCAACCCTCCTGGTTTACCTCTTCGCCTGATGATAATCTTCTATGAATGCTGAGGAGATCAGGCAGGCATGCCAGGCAGCCGGGGCAGATCTCTGTGGTATCGCCCCGGTGGAACGATTCTCCGGAGCCCCGGCCGGACATCATCCGACGGATCTCCTCCCTGACTGCCGGTCGGTCATCGTGCTCGCCTGCCGGTTTCCGGTCCCTTCCCCGGATACGACTCCGGAAGAATATACCCAGAATAGAAATATAATAACAGAATACCTCGACAACATCACGAAAAAAGTCTCCGGACAGATGACCATCGGGGGGATGACGGTGAAGACGATATCCCCGCTGGAACCCGGGTCCTGGGATCCGGATGGCCGGTTCCGGGCACCACTCTCCCTGAAACATGCCGGGGTATTCGCCGGTCTTGGAACGATGGGGAAGAATACCCTGCTCATCAATGACCGGTTCGGGAACATGATCTGGCTCTCGGCCATCCTGACCACCGCTTCTCTTGAACCTGATCCCCTGGCCTCCTATTCCGTATGCCTGGATTTCTGTTCTGCCTGCATTGATGCCTGTCCGGTGAATGCCATCGGTGACGGGATGAAAGACCAGCTTACCTGTTTCTCCCATGCCTACCTCGTCCGGGACGAGAAGGATACGGTTCTCTGCTGGAGATGCAGGGTGGTATGTCCGCATCGGCAGGGACTCTCCTCATTTCTCGAAAACCACTAAGCCAATTGTCAAAAAAAGGATAGGATTTCTCCTTTCTGTGTAAGGAGAAATTCAAAGGCTTTTTAGAGACTAGTTATTCTTCCCCGGTCATTCCCGATGCAATTTGTCACAACAATTCCTTGCGAGGACATCATCATCGGAAACAAACCGGACCATGTCTATCATACGACCGGGTACCTTTACCAGTTATTTTAAGAAATGCCCCTCGATATCAGACCTTGACCCGTCCCGTTTCCCGGAAGACCTCGTCTGCCGCAAACAATGCATTCAGCGTCGCCGGGAACCCGGCATAGGCACTCATCGTGTTGATCACCGTCAGGATCTCATCGGGAGTCAGGCCGACATGCAGGCCGGCATGGATATGCACCTTGAGCTGGGGGATAGCATACCCGAGGGCGGTCAGGGCAGCGATGACCGCAACCTCCCGGGTCTTGTTATCGATAGCCGGCAGGGATCCGATCTCACCATAACTCTCGACGAGGTATCGTGCCATGAACGGTGATATCCGGTTCAGCCGTTCATACACCTGTTCCCCGGCCTCACCATCTATCTCTTTCAGTTTCTCCATGCCGATGCTGAAACGATCACATTCTTCCTGCATAGATCAGCATGAGGTGTTCAGGGGTAAATAGTTTGTTAGATCTAACTAATTGCTTTCGCTCCCGGATGACCGGGAGTCAGCCGGTCCCGTCACAGGGGATGGTTCCAGCGATATTGCCTCCAGTCTGCTTCAGATCATCCCGTCCAGATCATCCGGCAAGATAGGAGAGATCATTGATCTTCTTCACGATCACGGCTCCCCCTGGACTGGTGACCAGTAGAGAAACTCCTCCCGGCAGGCCGATAAACTTAATCCGGTCCATCGATTCGATGCCAACGCCGATAAGGACCGACAGGATCAGGCCGATCGTACCGCCGTGGGTGACAATGATGAGATTGTGATCCCGGATAAGACTAATCTGTTCGAGAAACGGGTTGAGCCGGTTAAAATGGTCCCTTTTCTATTCTGCATCAGGTAGACACCGGTAATCGATTACCGAAACATTTGTTGTCTGTTCTGCCTGGTGTTCTCTCAGCCAGGTGACTGGTTTGCCGGTAGCACTCCCAAGATGACTCTCCCGGAGTGCATGGCATGGTTCCGGTTTGACATGAAGTGATGCTGCAATTGGTTCAGCGGTCTGTCGGGCACGGAGGAGATCAGAGGTGAAGAGCCTGACTGATCTCCCCGTGAACTCCCTGCCGATCGCCCGGGCAATGGCACCCGCCTGTTCCAGGCCGGTACTGGTCAGTTCCCAGTCAGTCCATCCCCCGATCATGCCGTTAGTGTGATGCATTGACTGGGTATGCTGGATCAGAACGATATGCTGCATAAATGGCATTTATTACTCATATCCTCCCGTAATACTCGGGAAAACTCCTGATGATCAACCGGAACGCCTCCGCGATAGTTTCCATCTCTGCCGGGGAAACCCGGGTGGAGACGATCCTAATAAAGTTCCGGTAGGTCTGCTGTTTGAGCCGGATGATCCTAGCTCCGGTATCACTCAGCGTTAAATGATAGATACGCTGGTCTTCCTCCGAACGAGTTCGTACAATAAACCCGTTTTTTACGAGTTTTGTCACCACGACAGTCACCGTTGGCTTGCTCACCCCGAGGGTTTCTGCAAGAGCCGTCAGCGTCGTGGTCCCCTGTCGTTCGATCTCCTGGAGGTAAAAGAACTGGTTGATGGTAACGTCAGGCAGGCCGCTCTCCCTGACCGCCGATTCGTCCGCTTCCCGGAGAACCTCGTGGTATACCCTGATAAACCGGAGGAAGAGTTCCTCTGCATCCATTACTGAGTAAGGGGAGGCGGGAGCCATGAAGGTTATGAGTCCGGGCGTCACCCGGTTCAGAGGTAGATCCTGCTCTGTTTTGCCTCCATCTCCGGGATCGTGATCCCTTCCCCTTTCAGTTTGAACTCCCATGATCCGGTCATGTCGTTGATGATGATGGCCTCTTCCGGGCAGCGGGCAACGCAGCCAAGGCAGGCGATGCACCGGTCTCCACAGGCTGTGCCGGTTGTAGCATCAAAGGCTTGGGCAGGACAGTTCTCCTCGCAGGCCATGCACATGCAGCATGCTGCCCCGTGCCTGCCGGGAAGCGAGGTCAGGATCCTGAACCGGAATCCCTCGATTCGGTCAAGAAGTTCCTCCGGATAATCAGTCGCTTCAAACGGGCCGGGAAGACCTGAGTCTTCACCGCTGAACCGACGGAACGTGAGTTCTGCAAACTCCCGGGCGACGGCAGCATCTGATTCATCAGGCCGGTTTTCCATCGCCTTCCATCCCCCGAGATTGAAGGTATGGGCTGCCAGGAACTCGGCAGAGGAGACGAGGGTAAATCCCTGCTGTTCAAGGAGGTTCCGGGTCGAATGATGGGCCGGGTGGATCCCGAACCCCCCGTATGTGAAGAACGTGGCGCATTTCTTCCCGGTCCCGTCAAGGAGCCTGATCCACTCCCTGACGATCCGGGGGGCCCGCCAGGAGTGGACCGGCATGCCGATGATCAGGGCATCGTACCCGGCAGGATCGATTTCTTTCTGCCTGGCAGTGGCCGGGGTAATATCCATCTCCGTGATCTCTGCCCCGGGACGGGTAAGTGTCCCGGCAACTTCGCGGGAGATCTTCGCCGTGTTTCCGGTGGCCGAGAAGGTCAGGATGGCTATCCGTATTCCGTTGTTCTGTCTGTCTGGTGTCATGGTATCATTTGGTAAACATGCTTAACAATAAAATCCCCGAAAAAAAATTACTCCGGGATGAACTCTTCTATGGTCTCTTCAATCGCCTGGAAGAAATTCATCAGGCCGGCTACCTGTTCGGGGCTCAGATCTCCGAGTTTCTCCTGCATCCGGGCGAAGATGACAGCATGGTGCTGTTCATGTCCGAGATGTGCGATCCGGCCCACGGCCGTCAGTTTCAGAAGAGTCTCCTTTGCGTTGTCCGGGCTCCGGTACCGTTTGACGAGGCCCTTCTGTTCGAGCCGCGAGACCATCTGGGAGATGGCACTCTTCGAGATCCCCTCGTGTGCTGCAAGGGTGGTGATGTTCTGTCCCGGATCCCGTCCGATCTGCATGATGGTATGGATCTCGGCGTTATGGAGGAGATCACCGGAACCATAGTCCCGGGGAGTCCCATCCAGGGTCGCCATTTTTGTCATGATCCGGATCCAGGCATCAGAGAGCTGCATCAGGTCAGGGGCCGGACCGGACCCGTCCCGGGGAAAGGTATTCATTGTCCCATATTGGTAAGCACTTTAACAATATAAGGATCCCTGGTAAAGCAGGCAGACCGCCTGGCTGCCTGTAGAATATCACCTGGATGAGATCTATCCCGGGCCGGTATTGTTTCCTTCGCGATACAACAGGGGGCGGCATGAATGGATCTCCGATCAACTTCAAAGCATTATTCACGTATTATGCATTACCTCTATGACTGAATCAGGAAGTCAACACCATTGGGTTGATTTCTCACAGAGGTACTGACATGAAGAGATTCTGGTTATCCGGATTGCTTGCAATTCTGTTGATCCTGGCCGGGTTCGGCCCGGGTCTTGTCTCTGCTGAAGAGACAAAGACGATTACCGACATGTACGGACGGGAAGTTACGGTCCCAGCCGAGATCGACTCCGTCCTGAGCACCGCTCCGCCGTCAACCGAGGCAACCTACATGATCGCCCCGGATGTCCTGATCGGACTGAATTTCGCAGTGAACGGATCGAAATACTTCCCTGAGAAGTACAAATCCCTCCCGAACGTTGGCGGACAGCAGATGGGGAACACCCTGAACTATGAGACCTTCCTTGCTATGAACCCTGATATCGTTCTCCTTGGATTTACTCCGGGAAATGATATCTCCACGACGATAGAGACCATGGAAACGAAACTCGCTCCTATCCCGGTCGTCGCGATCGCAGACTCGACCAATGCCCTCAACTACGGCCCTGAGATCGAATTCCTCGGAGAACTCTTCGGGGAGGAGGAGCAGGCCGCCGAGCTGACCGGATATTATGATGACGTCTTCGCAAAAGTGAATTCGACCATTGCAACCATCCCGACCGGGGATCGGATCAGGGTCTACTATGCCGAAGGTGCGGACGGGCTTTCGACCGACCCTGAATCTTCTGCCCATGCCCAGCTGATCACGATCTGCGGCGGGGAGAACGTGGCCGATATCACGGAGAAAGGTGGAGGGGGGATGGCCCCGGTTACGATGGAACAGGTTGCGTCATGGAACCCTGAACTGATCCTCTGTGGCGACAGTACATTCTATAATTCTGTTCTTTCAGATCCGAACTGGCAGGGAATCGATGCAGTAGAGAACAAGAGGGTCTACCTCATTCCAAACCAGCCCTTCGGATGGATCGACCGGCCACCGGGCGTGAACCGGATCATCGGCATTCCCTGGCTTGCAAAGGTTCTCTACCCGGAGAAGTTTCAGGATCTTGATCTTGCAGCATATATCAGGGAGTTTTACTCGCAGTTCATCCATTACGACCTGACCGATGATGAGGTCAATGCCATCATCACCGGTTCCGGTCTCTGAAAACTTATCCTGGTATCCCTGGATGGACCACTGGTTCATCCGTTTTCCGGCAGGAGGATGAATCCCTGCCGGGAAGGATTCGGGTTCTGTATTCTCTTTTTTTGTGGAGATACATCCGGAGGAGCGGGGATCAAGAAATACAGGATGCTCCTTTCAGATAGCGAACCCAAACCCATGGTGTTCTGACATGAAGGAGAGATCAGGCTGATGGATACTTCCGGGGAATATGCACCCTTCATGTAACTTCCTCTAAATCCGCTCCCGCTCTGGATTTTCATGCGTCCTGACCGGAAGGATCACGGTGTGTACAAACCCGGGTTCATCTCTGCGAACAGTAGAACCTCAGCTCCAATACCCGGGGCTCCTCAGGAAAGCCGGCCAGGTCGGTTATTACTCCCGCTCCCGGCACAAGACCTGCCGGCTGACTAACATGGCCTGATCCAGCATCCTCTCCTCTGTATGGCTGGATTATCGAAAACCGGGGGTACCTCAAAAAAAGATGAATGTCAGGGTCTTCTCACTCATCGCCCCGGTCTTCCTTCACCTGGAACCGGTTCATCTCTGTGTTGAGTTCTCCGGCGACCGAACTGACAGAAGAGATGACCTTGACAACCTGCGAAACCGAGTCTGACATCTCTGCAGTGATCGTTGCCGATCTCTCTGCCTGTCCGGTAGTCTGGCGGATACTGGTGAGAATCTCGTTGATAATTGCCGTGATCTCCTCCACGGCTGCTGCCTGTTCTTCGGAAGATGCAGCCACGTCGGCAATCTTCCGGCTGATATCCTCAACTGAGGTGACGATCTCTTTGAACACTGCGAGCGTGTCAGAGACTGATTCGATACCTCCCTTCACCTGCCGGTTTGCCTCATCCATCACCTGTGCCGCATTTTCCGACTGCTTGTCAAGGACTGAGATCATCTCCCCGATGTTCTCAGCCGAGACCCGTGACTGGGCGGCAAGTTCCTTGACCTCTCCGGCAACAACCGCAAATCCAAGTCCTGCATCCCCTGCCCGGGCTGCCTCGATGGCAGCGTTCAGGGCGAGCAGGTTGGTCTGGTCGGCAATATCGGTTATGATCGTGACAATATTACCAATCTCACGCATCTGATCCCGTATTACCTGGATCAGCCGGTTCAGGTCCCCGGCTGAATGGTTAATCCCGGCCATTCCCATCTCAGCCGTTCTTGCGAGCTCTTCTCCTTTTGAAGAGAGGGTATTTGTTTCAATAGCAAGAGAGGATACCTGCTCGGCCTTCACCGAAATGTCGCTGACGGCAACCGAGAAATCCTCGACTGTCCGGAGTACATCGGCAACGCTCCGCTCCCCGGTCTTCGAGTTTTTCTCCACGATACGGCTGTTCTCTGCGACTTCTTCGGAGCCGGATGCGATGGCCCGGATACTGGCATCTGCCTCCATGGCCCCGGAAGAGAGATCATCGACATGCCGCTTGATGGTCAGAACTGTCTGTGATATCTGCTCCCCGACATTGTCCAGTGAGTCCTTCAGGCGGGCGAATTCTCCTTCTACGGCAAACGATTCATCGAACCGGGATACAAATGAGTTATCTGCGAATTTCCCGGAGAGCCTGATTGCTTCGTTGATCGGATATACAATGGCATCGAGGAGCTCGTTAACCTGGACGATGATCTTCCTGAATTCGCCCTGGTATCGTTCGGGATCAGCCCTCGCGGAGAGTTTTCCTTCTGTTGCCATCGAGGTGAGGTCGGTGATATCCTTTGTCATCTCGGCAATACTGGTCCGCATCGATACCATCGCATTACCGAGGATATCTCTCTCGCTCATCACCGGGATGTCAACCGTCAGGTTCCCCCTCGCGATTTCGGATGCAGCTTCCGCTTTTCCTGACAGGGACTCCTGCATATCTCCGAATGCCTGGTTCAGGTCGTTTATTTCGATGACATCAGACTGTACCGGTTCTATCCTGATTGTCTCCCCCCTGCTCACCTGCCCTGCGAACGCGGTGATCCGCTGGATGGGGTTGCTTATCGAACGGGCGAAAAGGAATCCTGTCCCGAATACCACAAGAGCCGTTATAATGAAACAGACGAGGATCAGGGTCTCGACCATGGCGGTCCGTTCCCTGATTACCGTCGTGGTCTGGTTGATATTATCATTGATCTGTTGTTCGGTCGTCTTGACCGGGGCGGAAAATTCATCGATATACGTGGTTGCCCCAATCCGCAGAGTAATCCCGTCAGCGGTTTTTACACTCGTACAGGTGTAATAACCGAATTTATCCCGCATTACGCCGTCGGCATCCTCCCAGGGGTAATACCCCGATGAATCCTGGTTGTTCCCTCCTTTCACGATGATACTGTAAAACTCGGGATTGCTCGTCTCCATTGTGTGATAATCGGTTCCCACATTCTTGGCATTCTTATGGAACCGGTTGATCAGGGTTGCACTATCCATGGCAGTCGTGTACCCGGTCGTTCCGACCGACTGGACAATAATTTCCTGGAATTTGGGATCCTTCTGGAGATCGGCAATGGTCATGCCCGGATGGGCAGAGAGGTAGATATCAACCTGCTTCTTCACATCGGTGGCAATTCTTTTGATCATCTCCTCTCCAAGCCCGTTGAGGGCAGTAGTAGAACTCTGCAGGGCCCCCTCCCCGACGAGCCGGGTCTGTTCGGTTGTCAGCGTTCCGAGTTTCTGGGTCTCCCAGAATGAGATCATCCCGATGATCCCAAGGGGAACGAGGGAGATGGCGAGCATAACCACAAGAAGTTTGTTGCGTATCGTCCAATTCATAGTATCCTCCAACCCCGGATGGGTACGGCCATTACAGGCCGTCATATGAGAGACGAAGAGAAATAGTGGATTGTTAGCATAATACACCATAATACTATCTCGTGGATGCGGTCCTGTGCTACCGGACACCACGGGGTGTGCTGAAAAACCTGCCTGCGTCCCGGAGGGGCCCGGGTCAGAAATGGCGGGCTTCGGATGAAACCGGTTCATCCCCGGGAACGTTCTTCTGTATTCATACCGGGCATGCAGGCCAAATCATTATCAGATCCCGTGTGAATACTCCGCACAGATGCAATATGACATCCCTGGACACCTGCAGGAACCATCTTCCCGGATCCATGCTGATATTCCTCCTGGCCGCTGTGATCTTTGTTGTGCATGGTGTTTCTGCCTCCCCTGCCCTGGTTACTGAAAAAACCCTCTGTGCTGCCCTGCCGGTTGCAGGAGATCTCTTCCCCGGGCTGTACTGGGAGACCGATGGGCCGTCCTGTTCGTTCAACCGGGATTATGGTTCAGCAACGATCCTGTACCACGGCTATGACACGGCAGAGAAGAAGACCGGGACAGGCATGGTCATGGTACATGTCACCTGGTACCCGGAAGAGGTCTACAACTCACAGGAGTTCATGACCAATCCCTCTATCTACCGGGAATCGATACGTTCATACTGGGAGAAATTTGGATCCCCCGAAGATATCGGGGAATTGGAGGGGGGGATTCTCCTCAGTTTCTCTGAACCCGCACGGGGGAGTGAATACCAGGCATTCTTTCTCCGGTCTGCCGGCCTGTACGGGGATGTGAAGGTTCGACTGGATGGCAGCTCCGAAAAACCCGGGTTAGATCCTGAAGAATTTGCCCGGTCTGAAGCGATCAGGCTTGCAGAACTCGTGTATATCCGCCTCCTTGAATCCGGTTCCCCTGAGACATCATCCCCGTCCGCCTTCCGGTGCCCGGTTGGCGGTCAGGTCCCGCTTGCAATTGATCCGAATATCCCAAGCAGGGGACTCTGTCGTGGTGCCTGTGGTTCAGACTGTCCGCCATCCTGTGGAAAACTGCCTGATATTACCCTCTCCTTCCCCTCCGGCGAAGATGAGTACTACACCTGCACGTACCGCAATGTCACCTCCTGTGGTGGCCATGCCGGGTGCCGCGATCATGATGCCTGTTACGACCGGTGTGTCGCAGAAAGAGGTGAGACGAACCTGTTCGGCCCCTGCCACCAGTCCTGCAACACGAATTGTACCGATACGTACGGGTTTTGCACCTGTCTTGGGTGGGTGGCCGGGTTACCGCCATATGACCAGAACCTGACCTACTCTGATCCCCCGGTCGCCACCGGACCGTTTACCGGGCCGGTTCCGGACGGGGAGACCCCGGCTACAACAGATGCGATACACGGGAAGACTCTCGATGAGGTTCCGGCGGGCCGGCCTGAAGAAGGGATTTCGCTCGGTGCTGCCCTTGACAAACTCTGATAGGATCAAACCGATCCGTTACCGGCCTGTTATACCGGGGGAGAAGGAGGCTCTATCCCGGCATAGAGTTTCCTGATCAGGTCCATGAGCCCGATCCCCTTTAAGGTGAGGGAATACTGGCCTGAATTACCGTTTTTTACGACGAGACCTGCCTCGATAAGCCGGGTTACATGAAAGAGGAGATGGCCTCCCCGGTACCCGGAGAGGGCGCTCAGTTCCTTGTAACTCATGTACCCCCCGGCCAGTGCCTTGATCATCCTGAACCGTGCCGGGTGGGAGAGCGGTTCGATGAGCGAAGCAAAAGCCTCCTCCTCGGGGAGATCCCTGGTCAGGGGTATCCTTCCCTGCCGCCTTACCGCAGATCTGAATGATGACAGCCTTCCGATTGCATCCATCAGGTGATCCCGTTCCGTGGTGTAGACCGTGTAACAGGCCTTGCAAGGCTCCCTGAGCAGTTCAGGGTAGCGGAGGGCAAGTTCACCGTCCATCATGGCCTGGGTTGCACGGAATGATGATGCATTGTCAGGATCAGCCCGTTCACCTGATTCACGGAGCCGGGAGATAAAAAAATCAATACATTCCCCCCGGTCCATGAGGGAACAGGGATCAGGACAGACCGTGTCGAATTCACGGCGGACCGTCCCCAGGAAGAGATCGAGAAGAAGTCGCTGATGTCCCTGGATTACCTGCTGCTGCATCGCCTCGATCCGTTCCTCGAGAAAGAACTGCTGAAAGGAGTTCAGCTCCGCAATAATCGTTTCCCCCTGCTCACGCTGAACCTGTTCCATGTCGCGAAGACGCTGTTCTATCCGGATAATTCGCTCTTCCAGTTCATTTCTCTTCATGCAAACCCGTTGGTATACTGAAATTACCTCAAGTTA
Organism: uncultured Methanospirillum sp.; assembly: GCA_964637135.1. Taxonomy (GTDB): domain Archaea; phylum Halobacteriota; class Methanomicrobia; order Methanomicrobiales; family Methanospirillaceae; genus Methanospirillum. The sequence continues at coordinate 11,909 of CAZWTX010000025.1, forward strand.
TATTTTTTATACACTTCCTTGTTTCTGTATGGATACCAGATCCTCACACCACGAGGGAACAGCGACCGATGCGAATGATAACGATATCAGGGCGAGATGTGGATTCCATTGCAGCCGGTGCCCGGCCTACAAAGACAACATCCATGCCGGGGCTGACCGGATCAGGGTTCACGATCTCTGGCAGAAGATCTACGGTATGGACATGCCGGTGGAAGAACTCTGCTGCGATGGCTGTCTGAAACCTGATGACGAGAATCCGCACAAGATCGGCGGACCCTGCGTGATCCGCTCCTGCGTTCTTGAAAAGAACATCCGGCACTGTGGGTTATGCGACGATTTTCCATGCGATCTCATGGAGCGCCATCTTACCATGGTCGAGTCCATAGGCCCGAAATCACTCGGCGTGACCGGCAAGGAGGCAAATGATTTCATCACGCCGTACCTCTGCCGCGGCTTCCTCATGGAAGGACGATGACCCCTCTTTAAAATTCGGGTGTAAGGCAGCCTATTTGGCCATCAGGCCGTATATACCCATGGCAATGAGATTGAATATCTCACCTGCCCCATAGAATGTAATGAGTTCCTCCCCGGTTGTTGACAGCATCCTTTCTGCCCGTTATCTCAGGAAAGGAGAAAATAACTTTGAGGATATCTGTCGCCGGGTATCCTCCGCCCTCGCAGATGATCCAGATGAGCGGGCCAGGTATTACGAGGCGATGATCTCGCTCCGGTTCCTTCCGAACTCCCCGACACTCATGAACGCCGGAACGGAAATTGGTCAGTTATCTGCCTGTTTCACCCTTCCCGTACCTGACGCGATTGACGGTATATTCGATGCGATGAAGCAGGGAGCGATCATCCACAAGACCGGCGGGGGAACCGGGTATAACTTCTCACGGATCCGGCCGGAAGGCTCCCCGGTCCGGTCCACGGACGGGGTTGCCTCAGGTCCGGTCTCTTTTATGCGGGTATTTAACGCAGCAACCGACGTCATCAAACAGGGAGGCCGGCGCCGGGGGGCAAACATGGGGATCCTCAACGTCTGGCACCCTGACATCCTCGGATTCATCACCGCGAAGAAAGAGGAAGGGGACATTGCGAACTTCAATATCTCCGTGATGGTGAACGACCAGTTCATGGACCTTGTCGGGAAGAAGGCCTTTGATACGGTCTGGCTCACACATCCGAACACGGGACGGGAGGTGACCGTCGGGGAGATCTGGAACGGGATCGTTGACGGCATCTGGAAGAACGGCGAACCGGGGGTCCTGTTTTACGACGAGATAAACCGCCATAATCCGACTCCCCTGCTTGGCGACATCGAGATCACCAACCCATGCGGGGAACAGCCGCTCCTCCCCTTCGAGAGTTGCGTGCTCGGGAGCATCAATCTGGATGCCTGTATCAGGGGCGGCAGCCTCGACCGGTCCCTCCTCGAGGAAACCGTCCGGATGGCCGTCAGGTTCCTTGATACTGTTGTGGACCGGAACGTCTTCCCGATCCCAGAAATCGGGGAAGCGACGCGAAAGACCCGCAAGATAGGACTCGGGGTAATGGGAGTGCACGATGCCCTCCTCCGGATCGGACGTCCTTACGATTCGGCGGAAGGTCGGGCCTGGTGCGAGGAGATCATGGAGACGATCACCCGGATCGCGGTCGATGAATCCCGCATTCTTGCCGGACGACTCGGAACCTTCCCTGCCTGGGAAGGGAGCATCTGGAAGGAATTCCCGGTCCGGAACGCGGCCATGACCACTGTTGCCCCGACAGGAACCATTTCCCTCCTTGCCGGGTGTTCAAGCGGGATAGAACCGGTCTTTTCGTATGCGTATACCCGGAAGAACACCGTCGGGAAGACCTTTGTGATCGTCAGCCCGGTTTTTCAGGAAGCACTCCGTGAGACTCTTACCGGGATGCACCTCTCCGGGGATGTCCTCAAGAACCGGATGGAAGAAGTCATCACCCACGTCCATAAAACCGGATCAATCCGGGACCTCTCCTGGCTCCCGGAGCAGTTCCGGTCGCTCTTCAAAACCGCCCTTGACATCTCCTGGCGGGATCACATCCTCATGCAGGCGTCATTCCAGAAATACGTGCATGCCTCGATCAGCAAAACGATCAACATGCCGGCCGGGGCGACAAAGGCTGATTGTGAAGAAGCCCTCCTCATGGCCTGGCGCCTCCACCTGAAAGGAATCACCCTGTACCGGACCGGGAGCCGCGAATCCGTGGTACTCTCCCTCAAGGACGAGGCTGGACCGAAGGAAAGTGAACCGGTTCTCCAGGCAGATGACGGGCGCCGGCTCCCTGAAAAGCTCCCCTCGCTCAGTATCGAGCGTCCCCGGGAACTTGCCGGCCGGACCTACCTCTGCACGTCCGGCTGCTGCCGGCTGTACGTAACCGTCAATCTCATGGAGAACAGGCCGATGGAGGTCTTTATCCGGACGGTCGGGAGCGGGGGCTGCGATGCGAACAACAGTGCCCTCGGCCGGGCGATCAGTACCGGTCTGCAGAACGGGGTGCCATACCAGAAGTTTGTAAGGCAGTTCTCCAAGGTCACCTGTATCTCAGCCATCAAGAACCCCTCTTCAGAGGGGCTCTCCTGTGCTGATGTCGTCGGCCGGTGTATCGATCTCGCTTCAAAGAACGAGAGCATCACCACGCTCCGGGACTGGTCGATCACGAAAGAGGACGAGGTCAGGCTCTGCCCGGAATGCCAGCAGCCGCTTGACTTCGGTGAAGGCTGTAACCAGGGAATATGCAAGCACTGCGGCTGGTCAGGCTGCAGCTGACCGGGAAAGGGAGAATCGATGACCGGTCAGACATGCCCGTTCTGTTCACCCGGCCCGGATGTGATCGTTCTTGAGAACGCCCTTGCCTATGCCCGGTTTGACCGCTACCCGGTCTCGCCCGGCCATCTCCTGATCATTCCGCGTCGTCATTTCTCCTCCCTGTTCGAGGCAACCGACGAGGAGGTTGCCTACCTCTGGGACCTCATTACCCGTGCAAAGATCCTCCTCGACGAGGATTTTCACCCGGCAGGGTATAATATCGGGGTGAATGACGGTATCGCAGCAGGACAGACGATTCCTCATCTCCATATCCACCTGATCCCGCGAAACCCCGGTGATATGGACGATCCCCGCGGCGGGGTGCGGGGCGTCATTCCGGAGCACCAGAAATACTAGTTTCCGCGAGAATTTGTCAGGTTCAATCGAAACGGTTCTCTTCTCTGTCTGGACCATGCCGGGTATCCGGGAGTATCGATCCGGATGGAAACGGGTAAACCTCCCCTGGGTAGAAATACCCTCTATGGACGGATCACCAGGCAGATTGTCAGTCATCGAGGCTGATATTACCACCCTTGCGGTCGATGCCATCGTGAATGCAGCAAATGAGACCCTGCTTGGCGGCGGCGGGGTAGACGGGGCGATTCACCGGGCGGCCGGGCCGGAGCTGAGGGAATACTGCCGGACCCTCGGGGGGTGCCGGACTGGAGAGGCGAAGATAACGCCCGGTTTCAGACTTCCTGCCCGTTTTGTCATCCATACCGTCGGCCCGGTGTACGGGGCCGGCAACGAGGAGCGACTCCTCGCATCGTGTTACCAAAATTCCCTCATGCGAGCGGTTGAAGCGGGATGCAATACGGTTGCCTTTCCCGCGATCAGCACGGGAGCCTTCGGGTATCCCTTCCCGCTCGCGTCAGCAGTGGCGGTCAGGGCAGTGAGGGAGTTTCTCGCCGGAGATCGGGCGATCACGGAAGTGATCCTCGTCGCCCGCGGTCATGAGGCAGCCCGGATTCTGGATGATGCCGTAGATCGTCGTATTACCCCTGGATAAGTGGCTTCTCTTCAGCAGGTATAATGATCTCTTTTCTGCTAGGATGGTTCCATCTCCGGATGTATGGTCAGGCGGGGCCGATCACAGGTTCGGAGGACCTGAAAAGGACTGTGTCAGAAACGGGTTTTTCACCGGAGCAGACCCTGATCCGGGGATGGCACCGGAATTTTCCGGGCTGTCCCGGGACCAATCATGAACAAACACTCATGTTTCGGAATTTCTCTCCTCTGCATGATCCTGATGGGAATACTCCTTCTCATCCCGGTTGTATCAGCAGATGCAGGCTACGCTGTCTCCCCGGGGTACGTAACCACGGGATACCAGACCGATCTTACCGGATATCCGGGAGTCGGCGAGGGTGAGGTAACTGTCTCCTCCCGTCCCGGATACCGGGGGAACCGGTGGATGACTGGAACCGAAGGAACCATTGTCGTCTCTGATACAATGGCGAAACGATCATATCAGCCAGGTGAGGTTATGGTATCGGTCAGCGATCCATCAGACAGATATCTTCAGGGTTCTGCCGCAGCCGTAACGGTGACTTCGGCAGGTTCCCGGTACCTTATCCGCGATGCGGTCTCCGGGACCATCCTTGATCGGGTTTCCCTGAGCGATATCGAGCGGTACAACAGCCGGTCCGGAAATGTCTTCACGCTCACCGGTCCGGACGTATCAGGTGTGGTCCGGGTGTATGACCGGGAAGATGGAACATTCCTCGGCTTCGGATCATAGATCGTCTTCCCCCCGGCTCTTCTCTTTTTCCATCGTTTATGCTCCCCGTGACGGACGGACCGGAAAAGGACTGTGCCAGAAACGGGTTTGTATCAGATGCAGACCCTGATCCGGGGATGACACCGGAGGTATCCGGACCATCCCCGGATGCGTATGAAGATAACCACAATGTCAGGCGTAACCGGCCTGTGTATCCTTCTGGCCGGTTTCGCAATACTCACGATTCCGGCCGTTGCTGCCGGAGAACAGGGAGCGGCCACGAACACCATCCAGATGACCATGAACACCTCGGTTGAGTTTGACGGGATGCATTACCTCGTTAAAAACGCAGATACGGGAAAAATCCTCGAGACGATGACCCCGGCAGAGTTCGATGCCGAGAAAAAGCGTCTTGATGAGAAGTACTACTCAACAGGACCGGATGCATCCGGGATGATCACCGTGTATGACCGGGAGACCGGAGAGGTCGTCGGGACCGGGTACGGCAGAAAGACCACGTAGGATCCGGACTAACCAGCTGATGACCGGAAAAGAACTGTGCCGGAATGCTTCAATATGACACATGGCCTACCTTCAGGTATGATCGCGGGAAAAGGGATTGTAGTATTCGTTCTTTTCCTGTTCACGGTCTCAATAGCCGTTTCTGCCACGGGAACCCCCGGAATGGTCGGGACGGTGGTCGTCGCAACCGGCGAGGAAGGATTGGATCCGGATAATCTCACGACGTTCTTAATTACCTCGAATGAGGATCCCGGAGACGTGAAATTCTGATATGCGAATGCTCTCGGTTTTGGGACCGAAAATGTTGTCGTTGTCCAGATCACGAATGTTTCGGTTCTGGAAAGATCTGATATCCGGATACCGGGAGAGGTGATCGCTCCCGGCGAGGATAAGTTCTTTTCAGATACCACCCGTGACAAGGATGCATCCCGGTACGTCCGGGTCTCGTGGGAGGAGAGCAGCCCCCTCTCTCTCACCGTCTTCCCCCCGGATGGCGAGCTCGGACCGTTCCTGGATACCTCTGACGGGAGGGAGGATAGGACTATCTTCCTGAAGATCGGCGGAGATGATGGTATCTCACCAGGCCGCTGGTTCTACCGGGTACAGAACCCGAAAGACGGGAATCCGGAAATGTTCTCTATCGAGACCTGGGAGGAATGAATGAAGTACCTTCTTCTGCTGCTTCTCTTCCTCCTCTGTCTTGCTTCCCCGGTGATGGCAGCCAGGTACACGGTCAGCAGTGCCTATGAAGATCTCCCTGAAACGGTCTCTTCCTGCCCGGACCGGGTCGGGATATGGGCACTTCCACTGTGGCTTTTCCTGACAGAGTTCCTCCTCCTCAATCCTTTCCTTGCCCTTCTTCTCAAGGGGATGGTCAGCCTCGGGTACCGCCGGGTATCCCGCGATTCGCTTCTCGATTCAGCATGCAGGCGGGATATCTTTCTCCTGATCGAAGATCAGCCGGGGATCCATCTCCGGGGGATCGCTGCATCGCTCGGGATGGAACTAGGGACCGTACGACATCATCTGGATCAACTGGTACGGTACCGGCTCGTCTCCAAGGTTCATTCAGGGGGATTCGCCCGTTACTACCTTCCCGGGTATTCTCCCGAACAGAAACAGTTCTACAGTCTGACCGCCTCTCCCTCTCGTAAAGAGATAATCCGCCTGTTGAACGGCTCTCCCGGTCTAACCCGTTCCGAAATCGGGAATCATCTTATGATATCCGCCCAGGCAGCCGGCTGGCACCTCTCCCGGCTTGCTGATGACGGGATTGTCATCCCGGCAAGGGAGGGCCGCTCGGTACGGTACTCCCTCGCTCCCTGCCTGAACGCCGTGATCGGGTGATCGACGGGATTATTCCGGATCCGGAGAAACTGGTATGTTTCATGTACTGATCGGTCTTTTCCGGTGATGATCATGTTTTTACAGGGTTCATTCTTCTCCAGGATTCTCGGGATGGAAACAGGAATAACGGTCGTAGCACCGGACGACCCGGGAGGGCCCGTCCCGTCCCCGGTGGTCTATCTCCTCCACGGCCTGTGCGGCAGAAGCAGTGACTGGGTGAATTACACCATGCTCCCCGTCTTTGCAGCAGAGTACCGGCTCACGTTCATCATGCCTGAAGGAGCACGTTCATTTTATGCCGACATGAGGAATGGCCAGCAGTACTTCTCGTACCTGACCGGCGAACTCCCTGACCGGTGTGCTGCTCTCTTTCAGCTATCTCATAAACGAGAGGAAACGGCGATTATCGGGGCTTCCATGGGCGGTTTCGGGGCTCTCCGTGCTGCACTCTCCCTGCCAGAAAGGTACGGATTCTGTGCTGCGTTCTCACCGCCCTGTCTCTTCCTTGAGGAGGGCCTGAATGAGATGCGATCCCCGGCCACACGAACGGACGTGATCACCGCCTGGGGAGAACAGATTGTACGGGATTTCCAGGGGATTTTTGGTGAGCGGCTTGAGTGGAGTCCGGAATATGAACTTACTGATCTCGCTGCGAAAGCAGCCGGTGAACCGGTCAAACCGGAGATCTACCTTGCATGCGGGAGAGAAGATCCCCTGTATCCGATGAACCACCGGTTTTACGAGATCGTACAGGGGCTGGATCTCCCCGCAACATTCGAAGAATGGGCTGGCAGTCATGACTGGTTCTTCTTCAATGAAGCCCTGCAGCGGGTGTTGAAACAGTATTTCAGGTGCAATATTCAAGGATAATGGATCATCGGGCTGATCGGCCCTGCCGGGAATGGGGGGGGTATTCCACCTGAGTTATTCCACTAAAACCCCGTACGCCCCGGTCCCGATCCACCAGTCCGGGCCTGCAGACCTCACATACATGAGTTTCGGCTCTTCTTTCCCGGTATCGGTACGGGTATCGACGAAGGACCCGTAAAAGAATCCCCCGCCTTCCCTGGCCAGGTCGATTGCCTGCATTGTCGTCATCGCCCCGTATGAATCGGTATAATCCCAGATATTCTCCCCGATCATCTCTTTCATGTAGGGATCGGCAAGAAGAACCCCGTCATTACCGCTTGCCCAGATCCAGAGATCCCCGTGCGAGAACTGCCCTTCCGGAGCATTGATCTCATCAAACAGGGCATCCCGTCCTTTTTCATGAGAATACGCGATAGCGTCATCGACAAGCGCTGCCATTTCAGCCAGGGAATTTGTCCGTGTCCTGATCCCGGTTAGATCCCCGGTCGTCAGGGCGAGGTAATCAGGATTGAGAACCGAAGATCCGATCCACCAGGTATCATCCACCGGGAGCGAATAGGTGAGGGACGGGATATAGATGGTGCCATTATCGGTGACGAGTTTCCTGACGCTGTGGGTATATCCTCCCCCCTGTGATGAAGTTATCATGGCGTTTCCGACAGTACTCACGCCGTTGATGTCACGATAATAGCGGAGGGAGAGATTCTTTGCCCAGGGATTCATGGGATGGGCAAGAGAGATTCCGTTGAAATCATACGCGAAAATATACTGATTTCCCCGGACAAAGGACCCCTTTGGATCGGAAAATGTCTCAATTGCCCGGTCTTTGCCGACATCTCCGGCATATACTGCTGCCTCATCGACAAATGCGGCAAGGTCAGCGGCACTCATCGGCTGGATGGTTTCATTCGTCTTCTTGATCTCAATCGTTCTCGGTATGGCGATCCCGGCCCCGATCCACCAGGTGTCATCCACCGGGAGGACAACCGAGTTTTTCTCGGACTCATTCATGTTATCGGCTGGATTCGGGTAGAAATAGGTCACCATCCCGCCCCCGTGCATTGCAGCATCGATCATCTCCTTCACAATGGGGATGTGGTACCGATCTGTCAGGTTCATCCGGTTCGCTCCGATCTCTTCCGGTTCATACGGAAGAGCCAGGACCGTTCCGTTATAGTCATATGCGAAGATGTAATGGTTTTCAGAGGAGTATGGTCCGTCAGGATCGTTGAAGGTGGCAATTGCCGCCTCCTTTGTGCTCTCTCTTGCGTAATCAACCGCCTGACTGACATATCGTGCTACATCCGCAGGTGTTTTCAGGCCAGCCTGATCAGCCGGATATACTGACTGAATGGAACTGTCCCCTGCACAGATGGCGGGGATAAGACAGATGGTCAACATGAAGATGAAAATAACGGGGAGTCGGATTTCCATGTATCAGCATTTTCGCAAAGAATAGTAAAGATGCTGGTTCTTTTATCTGCTCTCCGGCAGACCGGCGAGCGGCTCGCAAAACCTTGATGCATGCTGCCCTCCCATGAGACAGTTCTATGGGCCTGGGCATCTCTGATGCCCTGGAGGAATAATGAGTGAAACCTGCCTGAGATGTGGATACTGCTGCAGTTACATGGCCGATGTCTTCGGAATTATTGAGCAGACCGGAGCATGCGAGTTCAGGATCGCGTACCTGATCACCGGGGTGCAACAGATCGTCAGGATTGATCCTGACAAGCAGGAACTCTTCACCGGCACGACGATTCATGATATCCGCCCGCTTGCATGCCCGTTCCTCCGGTTCACCCCAGACGGTGCTGCCTGCACGGTTCATGCAACCAGGCCTGATCTCTGCCGGATGTATCACTGTACACGAGGCCATGAACGGGGATTGCAGGATTGCAGACCTCCCCCTGGGTAACCGGAATCCATCCCGCAGTTTTTTAACCCTCCCCGAACAGTGGGTTCACTCACTTCAGCAAACCCGGATTTTTAGAGATGAATTTCTCCGGATGAACCGGAAAGGGAGTGAGTAATCCCTATTCCTTCCCGTTCCGGCATGGGGGCAATACATAAAAGCATCCGGTACAATAATGGATTACTCATACGCATTTTTGAGGGGTGAAGGAATGAATATGGGCAATTATATGAATCGATCAGCGAAAGAAGCGGAAAACGCCGAATCGTTGACCCGGGAGGATCTGATCATGCGGGTCAGGGATCTTGAGGCAGAACAACAACTACTCATGGAAAGGGTCTCTCTCCTCGCAGCCGAGGCACAGAGGGGTTCATTTACCGACCGCCTTTCCGGTGAACAGTTCGGGGAAGGGATTCTGCCACTCGTGAACACTATGAACGGATTGCTTGATCTCGTAAATGACCGGGTTGCCTGGTATGAATCCATTCTTGACGCGGTTCCGTTCCCGATCCATGTCACTGACATGGACATGAAATGGACGTACATGAACCTTGCATTCGAAGCAGTCCTTCTGAACAACAAAGTTATCACCGACCGGAAATCGGCGTACGGGCTTGCATGCCATAATGCCGGGGCGACGATCTGCCAGACCAGTAACTGCGGTATCGAGCAGCTCCGTACCAGGGGGGTTACGGAGAGTTATTTCGAATGGCAGGGAATGAACGGGAAACAGGTCACTAAACCGGTGATGAATGCCCGGGGCGAACAGATCGGGTATGTGGAGACGGTCCAGGATCTTACCGAACAGCTCAACCAGATCGCGTATTACGAATCCATCCTTGACGCCGTCCCGATGGGGATCACCGTCACCGATCTCGACGAAAAGTGGACTTTCGTGAATAAGACCGTTGAGAACATGTTAAACCGGTCACGCAAGGAACTGCTTGGCCATCCCTGCAGGGAATGGGGAGCAAACATCTGTAACACCGAGAACTGCGGGATCAAACGACTCCGGAAAGGATTCACGAATACTACTTTTGAACAGGATGGTGGTTTTTACAAGGTTGATTGTGCCTATATCCCCGATTCAAGGGGAGAAACCGTCGGCCATGTAGAGGTTGTCGGGGACATCACCGAGATAACGAAGGTGAGTATGTACCTCCGCAAAGAAGTGGACCGGCTTGCAGATAACCTTCACAAGATTGCAAAAGGGGATATCTCCTGTGATTACCAGGTTTCCCCGTCAGACGAGCATACCCGTGATGTGGCATCCCTCTTCATCGCCATCAATGAAAGCCTGAAGGAGGCGACTGGGGCGATATCAATGATGATCGAGGATGTGGAACTGCTCTCTCAGGCTGCCACCAACGGGAAACTGGGTACCCGGGCCGATGGCTCCCGTCACCAGGGGGAATTCCGGAAAATCGTTGAAGAAATAAATGATACCCTTGACAGCGTAATCGTTCCGGTCAGGGAAGCCCTCCGCATATCCAAGGAGTATGCAGCCTACAACTTTGTTGCCCGGGTGGATCCGAAACTGGATATCGCCGGTGACTGGCTTGAGTTCAGGGATGCCCTTAACAACATCGGGATACAGATCGGGGCCACCGTGAAACTGATCACCGATCAACTCGCCGCCCTGTCATCGAATGCCGGGGAAGCGACTGCCAGTATCGGTGAGGTGCTCACTGGAGCCCAACAGATTGCAAAGAATGCCGGAGACGTAAGCATCAATTCCGAAGCCGGTGGGGATGGGATAAGCCAGATTCTCAAGGCAATGGAGGACCTCAACATTACGGTCGGGGAGGTCTCCCAGCGGGCTGAACAGGTCTCTTCGTTTGCTATGAAGGCAAACGACTATTCCAAGCAGGGAATCAGCCTCGCCAGGCAATCTGAGAATTCGATGACCGAGATCACCCGGTCTACCACCGAGGTCGGAGAGATCGTCAGGGAGATCAACCTCCAGATGGATGATATCGGCAAGATCGTCAGGCTGATCTCTGATATTGCGAGCCAGACCAACCTGCTTGCCCTCAACGCTGCTATCGAAGCGGCCCGGGCGGGAGAAGCAGGCAGGGGATTTGCAGTTGTTGCGGCTGAGGTAAAGTCTCTTGCCCAGGATTCCCGTCAGTCTGCAGAAAACATCGCGGACATGATCGCACGGCTCCAGGACAAGACACGGCGGGCAAATGAAGCGATGACCGCGGCAGGCCAGACGGTGATCGAAGGAAACAAGTCCCTCGAAGAGACGCTCGGTGCTTTCACCCAGATTGCCTCCTCCATCGAGGATATCACCCGCAATGCGATGGACGTCGCCTCTGCCTCGGAAGAACAGGCAGCATCGGTCGAAGAAGTGACCGCGAGCGTAAACGAGGTTTCCGGGTTGATCCAGAATACCACCAGGGATGCCAGTGATGCGGCAGCGGCGACAGAAGAAGCATCTGCTGCAATTGACCAGATCTCCGGGATGATCGCCGAGGTAAGTACTATTGTTGATTCGGTCTCTCGTGAAATGGCACGGTTCGTGGTCTGATCTGTCCGTTACGGCAGGAAAAATCCCCGGACAGAATTCATTTCACCCCTTTCCCTGAACCGGGATGCGTGAAAAAGCGGGTCTGGGGCTTGTCTGTGGATGATGGAAAGCCGATAAATAGCAGATTAAGCGGCTTTTAAGGAATAAATAGAGAAAAAACGATGAATATGGCAACTATCACGGATCAATCCGGATCCCCCCCGATGATATCAGAAGTGGAAAACCTTCATTTCGCGACCTTATTCCTCAAATCTCTCTTCAGAACAATCAAATAGGGAAATTTCGCGAGTAATTATCTATTAAGGATAAAATTTGGAATTTACGCTCCACTCCTGGGAAATATCTCTAAAAGATACATTATATTTAGCAAATGATAAAAAACTACGAATATAAAAATATTTTTCACTCCCGGCATTGAAATACCGGTGATCTGATCTGATGCGGTCAGATGATAGCGGGGTGAACTGATGATTAAGAATGGAAGCCTTTGGTTTCTAACAGCACTGGTGATTCTCCTCCTTGTGGCAATCATGCCCGGGAGTGCTGAATCTGTATACTATCTCGATCAGTCGACCTGTTTTGACGGCACGTGTGCCCAGACCGGGATATATCAGCCAGGGTATTACCAGGATCCGTACGGCCAGACCGGATACTATGAGAGTAACAGCGCTTCTGCTGATTACCGCCGCGGGTATTACCCGTACCGGACCAACCGGCAGCAGGGATACCTCTCAGCCGGGCAGTACCGGATTTACAACTACCGGATCGGGGGGTACAGATCCTACATCGAATGGATTCTTAAGGGAAATTACGGGTCTGACTTTGACCTGTATGTCTTCCAGAACCGTAATGCCTGTTCTCCGTGCCGGGCTGACCGGTACGACACGTCCGGATCAAGTAATGCCTATGTCGGCTGGTCTAACCCGTCAAGCGGGAGCTATTTCAGTGTCGTTGTCTACTGCCGGAGTGGCAGCGGATACTTTGACCTGACCTGCAACTCCTACACCGGGCGGTACTACGGCTCGATTGAGATGTCTGCGATGTCTGACAGCTCATCGGGAAGCAGTGACACCTTTGTCACGAGCAACGGCCAGGTCGACGCCTCCCAGATTACCTGGGTGAACGAAGACTCGTCCTCCTACTCAGAAACCTTCCCGTCGACGGATCCCGGATATTATACCGACCCGAATCAGGGGTACTACAACCCCGGCCCGTACCAGCAGTACCAGCCGTGGGGATGAGCGTACCGCCTGAAATTTCCCGAAATTCTTTTTTTCTCCGGTCATCCGGGTATGCCGGCACGTTCCGGCCCGATATCCCGTCCTGATCCACATGTTCCCGGCCACGCTGCCCGGAGCAGCCGCTCATCTCCCCTGGTCAATCTCTTCCCGCATCCGGATGAGTCCTTTGTGGAACTCATGCAGGTACTCTTCCATGGAAAGACTGCCCTCCTGGAAGGGGCAGTCTTCTTCTGACAGGTAATTGATGAGATCCCGGGAGGGGAGAATGAGATCGATGGGAATACCAGCCAGTTCTGATCCATCAATGAGCGCCTGCCTGAAGAGCCCGATACAGTATCCCATCCGCATCCGGTAGGAATTGTGTGTCTTGGTCAGGTACCCGGCAACCCGTTCAGTCTCGATCCTGAGGAAATCTGATTTGACCGCATCATCACGGCATTTTCCGAGCATGTACCGGTAATGGGCATACGGGTACATCGTCTCAAGTTCGGCGGGAACAATACCACAGGTTCCGAAGACGACGATATGGTACCGGGACTCCTCGAACACTTCTGCGATGATTTTCCGCATGATCCGGTGACTCGGGCTTGTGCTGTATGGTTTGCGCATGGCACACGGGATGAAGATCGCGAGATCGCACGGCTCCACCTCGTACTCGTCGATGATATACCGGTATGATTCTTCGAACTCGGGCAGATAGAACGGGGGATCGGTCAGGATAGGCCGCTCCCCTCCATCCGGCCTGTTCCGATCTTCCATTCCCTCAGGATATGGCGGCAATGCTACATCTGCCTGCTGGCCCGGCCGTCCCTATACTCGAACCATCAGCCTCATCACCTCTCCGGGCCCACCGGAGAATATGCCTGATGGTCCCTGGATAGCGGATTCTTCCCGGTGGGTGCATGACCGGATCGTGGAGATCGTCCGGACTTCTCCCCTCAATAGTCTCGGTAATACCGCTCATGACCGGGCCTGGGGTGATCCGCTGACCGGATACTCCCGGGGAGACGATCCCCTGTACCGGGAACTGCACGATCGTGAGGGTTTCCTCCTCCCTGAAGAGATATTTGCCTCAGCATGTCCGGATGTGCCATTCCGGCCCGGTGATCTCACTGTTATCTCCTGGATTCTCCCCCAGACAGAGGATACAAAACGTGCAAACCGGAAGGAGAAGGAATTTCCGGCAGAATCCTGGGCGAGGTCCCGGGTCTTTGGCGATGAGATGAACACCGGGCTGAAACGTCTCCTCATTGCAGAGATTGGGCAGAACGGATACCATGCCGCTGATCCTGCTGCTGCTGAAGGCTGGAAGATCCGGATGGGGGGCCAGTATCCGTGCTCGTCAACCTGGTCTGAACGGCATGCTGCCTACGTTTCAGGGCTTGGCACGTTCGGTCTCTGTGACGGCCTGATCACGCCTGTCGGGAAAGCAATGCGGTGCGGTTCGGTGGTCACCACCCTCCCCGTTCCTGCCTCCCCCCGGCCATATGCGTCGAGACACGAGTACTGCCGTTTCTATGCCGATGGCTCCTGCATGGCCTGTATGCACCGGTGTCCGGCAGGGGCCATCACCCCGGAGGGACATGACAAGGAGCGGTGTGCAGCCTATCTCTATGGCCCGGCACGGGAGCATATCCTGAAAGGGTACGGATTTGACGGGTATGCCTGCGGACTCTGCCAGACGGCTGTTCCCTGTGAATCGCGGATACCAGCCCGGTGAAAACCTACAGGAACGGACTCCGTGAAGATGAGCATTTTTCCTGATGCCTCTCCATTTCCCCCCCGATGGTATCTCATCTGAACGGGCAGACATTTCCCTCCGGTTGTTGCCGGCAGGCATCACAGGAGGTACATTCAGAGACAGCCTCCGGATTTTCCTGCCAGATTTGTACCAGGTCCGGCTGGCGGAGGAGAGGCCGGGCGAGTGAGAAATACTCAATACCCGTCTCATTCAGGATAGCGGTCATGACCTGTGGATTCCTGTTCATACCAACGAGAATAACCGGTACCGAGACCTGGTCAGCGATGAGCGCTGCATAATCCCTGAAAACAGATTCAGAGTACCTGACTCTGGGAGGTGTCGGGAGTGCTCCTGTTCCGCCGGTGATCTCGATTGCATCAAGGTCGGCATGTGTAAGTTCCCTGCATATATACTGGCAGGCGTCAAAAACCCCGCCCTCTTCATCCTCGAAGTCGGAACAGTTGATCTTGATCAGAACGGGAAATTCACTCCCCACCCGTGAACGGATCATCCGGTAGATTTCAAGGAAAATTCTGGTTCTGTTACTGACCGATCCGCCGTATTCGTCTGTCCTGAGGTTTTTTTTGGTATTCATAAACCTGCTTAACAGGAATCCATGTCCGAAATGTATCTGAACACCATCAAATCCAGATTGCTGCGCACGGTATGCCGCATCACCGAAGGCACTGATCATTGTGGCAAGGTCATTCCTGTCAGGTTCTGCAGGTGTCCACATTGCCCCTCCTGTTCCGACATGTGACAACTGCATGATAACGGGTACATGATTCCGGTGAATCAGCCGGGTCAGTTCCCGGTACCTGTCGATGAACGAATCATCATACATTGCCAGGATACCCGGGATGGTTGTGGCATCCCGGGAGATCACCGTGGCACTGGTGATGATAAGTCCGGTTCCTCCCCGGGATAGTTCATCATAGAGTTCAATAAGCCGTCGGGTAGGATATCCTGACGGATCTGCCATCCGTTCCCATGTGGCGGAACGGATGATCCGGTTCCGGAGGGTGAGGGTTCCGATACGGGTCTGATCGAACAGGGTCTTCATGGACATCATCTCATGGACAGGCTGACTGTGGTGCCTGCTCCGGTTCTGCCGATAATCCGGGAAATTCTGGTGTGGTGCCCGGCATTTCGGCAGAAAGGACCGGGCCTGCAGCGCTGAATGAATACTATTTCATGCATACATACATGAAATCCTTCGATTCCCGGGCGTTAGTAAGGGTCCCTATCGTAACAAATGCGATTTCAGGCTCTGTCTCTCGAATGAAGAATAGATCGATAGTATCTGGGAGGAATATGGTTCTCCCTTACGAGAACTCGGCACCCCAGTCAAAAGTGGCATTATCCTCGTACCATGCCGGCCAGTGGGAAGCCCAGTCCGGTGTCCTGACATCCCTGATTCGTTCGGTACAGGGAAGGTACGGCTTGATATCAATGATCGGGGTTCCCTCCTCGGCATCGATGTATGGTGTCTGTATCACTCCGCTGGAATAATCGATCGCGGTAACCGGAATGATGCTGACGGCAACCCGATTCGGCCGTTCCGGGGAGCGGGTGGCGAAGACCCCGATCCTCTCAGGCCCCCGGGAATAGGGTTTCTGCAGAATCAGCCCGGCAGCCTCGTCCGCGTCAGCCTGGTTGGCATACCATATCACCATGAGATGGCTGTATCCGTCAAGTCCGGTCAGGCCGGAACGGAAAGGCTCGCTGATCGCAATGATGGGCCCGTCCTTGTCCCTGCCGGCATATCCGATCGGCCGGAGAGTGATCTGTTCGTGTTCCATAGATGGATATGGTTGGGTGCCGGAGACATATCCCTTCCGTGTCGGCCCCGGAACCCGGATCGGTATGGCTTTGTACGAGCAATCCGCCCACAGAGGTCACCCGGATGGCACCCTCGTGGTATCGTTCGGCATCATTATGATGCATGCCGGGCAACGATGGGAGTTAGACAGGTTCTGATG
Organism: uncultured Methanospirillum sp.; assembly: GCA_964637135.1. Taxonomy (GTDB): domain Archaea; phylum Halobacteriota; class Methanomicrobia; order Methanomicrobiales; family Methanospirillaceae; genus Methanospirillum. The sequence goes on from CAZWTX010000025.1 coordinate 28,608, forward strand.
TCAGAGACGACGCATATCCGGATACCCCGGGAGATCAAGGGAAAACTGCAGGAACTGGCCCGGGATGGGGAGAGTATCGGTTCGGTGATCGCCCGGCTGGTCGCGTCCTGCGAAAAAGGAAACCCTCCTGATGCAGGATCGGATCTTTCCCCGGATAGTAATCTTGCCGGGCGGATGATCACTCTCGAGCAGTGGAAGGATGAGATCGAGGATCGAATCCGCACCCTGGAGATGCTGGTCTCTGAACATGAGATGCAGAACTCACCGATTCCCATCGAGGTTTTCATAGATTCTTCTGATTCGCCCGATCCCGTGCCTCTTGACCCGATCCCTGCCGGATGGATCATCCTGACCCGTGAGATGCGTGAGCAGATGGTTGACGCGGTGGAGATTCTCCGGCGAAAAGAGATTCCCCTTCAGCAGATCGCCGATGCCATCGCAATGCCCGTAAGAACGCTGAAGCGGATCATCTCACCGGCGGGAAACCCGAAACGGGTCACCATGACCCAGTACGAACGCCTGATAGACCTCGTGAAAAGTCCGAAAACCGACAACTGACCGGTTTGCTCTCAGGGGAGAGACGGTTCATCCCCATCCGTATTTTTCACCGGATTATTGATAATATCGTTCCATTTCTCCTGTATCCGGGGATGCCTCCTGCAGATATCCAGGAATGATTCAACCCGGGTAAGGGCTTCCCGTGAGGTATCAGAGAGACCATGTTCCATGATACAGGCATCCCGATCGGCAATATCTGACGGAACACCGGCGATCTCAAGCAGCCGCCTGATGCAGTCATGGGATCCCTGTGTCCGGATGGCAATCTCCCGGCCGGTATCCGTCAGGGTGACGCCTCCGTAGGGTTCATAATTCACGAGTCCGGCGTCCTGGAGACGTTTGAAGCCGTCAGTAACCGTTGCAGGAGTAATTGCAAGCGCCGCGGCGACATCCCGCGATTTCGCATATCCCTTATTCCGGGAGATCTCATAGATCACCTCCAGCAGATCCTCGTGTCTCCGTGATACCCTCTCTTCAGCCATGGTTATCCTGCCCGGGAGGTGCGGCATCCCCGTCTCCCATGTATCTGAATATCTTGGTCTGTACTCATTTAAACCAATGGATGGCCCTTCCCGGCATCCGGTCTCATACCTTCTTCTCCTGCCTCTTCTGTTCCGCTTCAGTCACCCGGACACAGAACGGGCTGCCTGAATATTAGTCTTCACTACATTTATATAAAATAACTAAAAAATTTAGATTAGACAAAAAACATTAGGAAGACTATGAAATCTATCACGATAGAAGAACTCACCCCTGGTTCAACCGGGGTAATCACAGAAATAAGGGGTGACCCGGCAATCCGACGGAGACTCATGGAGATGGGTGTTCTCCCCGGGTATCCGCTTACCCTGATCCGGTGGGCCCCGCTCGGCGATCCCGCTGAATGCGAGGTTCGCGGCTATAAACTCTCGTTGCGGCGATCTGAAGCAGCACTGATCTCTCTTACCCCCCCGCCGGGAGTGTGATGCCCCCTGGTGCCGCTCTGCATGATGAAGATCGGGGAGACGGTTAAGGTCGTTCAGATCATGGGATCCGGGCACCTTGCGAGGACCCTCGGTCATATGGGCATCATTGCCGGGGAAGAAGTAACAATCATGCACAAAGCAACGGATTCTGTCATTGTACGGGTGAAAGAAACCAGATATGCCCTTGGAACCGGGGCTGCAGGAATGGTTCTCGTTCAGCCGATATGATAATCATGAAAAAAATCAACGTATTACTTGCCGGCAATCCTAATGTCGGAAAAACAACCCTTTTCAACATTCTCTGCGGGGTACACCAGCACACCGGGAACTATCCCGGGGTAACGGTTGACGTAAAGGCAGGATCCCGGGATCATGCCGGGTACACCCTTGCCATATCCGACCTCCCGGGAACCTACAGCCTGAGTGCCTTCAGCCCGGATGAGCAGGTGGCCAGGGATGCTCTTCTCACCACGAAGCCTGATATCGTGCTCCAGGTGGTCGATGCAACCAATATCGAGCGGAACCTCTTCCTGACGACCCAGCTCATGGAGATCGGGGCACCGGTAATCATTGCCCTGAACATGTCAGATCTCGCCGAGCAGGAAGGGATCGCGATTGACCATGAATGCCTCTCAAAGCACCTCGGGCTTCCGATTGTCCCGATTGTCGCCTCATCAGGCAAGGGAATCCCCGAACTCCTGGAGATGGTTGTCCGGATAGCGGAGGGAAAACATCAGGTCTCACCGGTCGCAATCTGCTACCCGCACTCGGTACAGAAACATATCGGGGAGATAAGCACCTTTCTCGAGGATCACACGGACCTTCTCAATAATCTATCCCCGAACTATGCCGCAACGAGGCTCCTTGAAGGGGATCCCCGTCTCGTTGAGACCCTCCACGAGGCAGGACTGAATATCCCGGTAATCGACAGCCATGAACCGGGTGACCTCGACGGGTTTGTCGAGGACATCCTCCTGGCACGGTATCGGACCGCCGAACAGGTCACCTCGTGTGCGGTCAGGTGCAGCCTCAGGCGGGTGCAGCCTTCCGATCTCATCGACCAGGTGCTCACCCACCGCTGGTTCGGGATCCCGATCTTCCTCTCGTTCATGTGGTTTGCCTTTCAGCTCACCTTCAGCCTTGCCGAACCCTTTGCCGCTCTCCTTGAGATCTTCTTCGGAGCGATCGGGGAAGCGGTATCGGGGGTCAGCATGGATCCGTACATCTCATCGTTCCTCGTTGACGGGGTGATTGGAGGTGTTGGTTCGGTCTTCAGTTTCGTACCGAGCATCTTCATCCTCTTCTTCCTGCTTGCCCTGCTGGAAGACTCCGGATACCTGGCCAGGGCTGCGTTTGTGATGGATCGCCTGATGCACTCAATCGGCCTGCACGGGAGATCGTTTATCCCGCTCCTGATCGGGTTCGGGTGTAATGTACCGGGGATTATGGCGGCACGAACCCTCCAGAGCAGGGCTGACCGCCTGATCACGATCATCACCGTCCCGTTTATGTCCTGTGCCGCCCGTCTCCCGGTCTACGTCCTCTTTGCCGGCACTTTCTTCGGGGCCGCGGCAGGTACGGTTATCTTCGGACTATATCTTCTGGGTATCCTTGTTGCCATCATTACTGCCCTGATCTTCCGGCGTTTTGTCTTCCACGGGGAACCCTCCCCGTTCATCATGGAACTGCCACCGTACCGCCGCCCGACCATCTTTGCCGGGCTCCTGCATATGTGGCACCGGGGCAGGACGTACCTGCAGAAAGCCGGTACGGTCATCGTCCTCGGGGTTGTCATCGTCTGGGCACTGGCCACCCTCCCGTTCGGGGTTGAGTACGGATCGGCAGACAGCCTTGCCGGTATGCTCGGGCATCTCCTCCAGCCGATCTTTGCCCCGATGGACTTCTCCTGGCAACTCGTCGTCGGGCTCTTCTTCGGTTTCATTGCCAAGGAAGTGGTCGTCGGATCCCTTGGAACCCTGTATGGCGGGGAAGAGATGCTTGGCGAAACCCTGGCAGCAGATCCCCTGCTCGGACCGGTAACGGCTCTTGCCTACATGGTCTTTGTCCTCCTCTACCTTCCCTGCGTTGCTGCTCTCGGCGTCATCAGATCTGAAACCGAAAGCTGGACATGGACCGCTATTGCGGTCGGATACGGACTTATCGTCGCCTGGGTAGCCTCCCTCCTGGTCACCCTGGCAGGACCGTTCTTTATCGGAGGAGCATAATGAACCGATCAGTATACCCACACAACACCCTCTACCACTTCACCATAATCGTTGCTCTTGTTGCCGGAATATCCGGTCTTCTCATGGTATTTGCCGGTGCCGGGGTCCAGTTTATCTCCGTCGTGACCCCTGATTTCGCAGGAGGCTGTATCCTCCTTCTTATCATGACCATTCTCTGGTCAGGTCTCATGGAAGGCCGGACAGACCGTGCCCAATGGATCCGGTATGCGTATATCGGCACCCTCCTGGCAGGAATATTTGCTGTCTGCACCCTCGTGATTGCACTTGGCCTCGGGGTTGCCCGGCTGCTTGGCGGAGAGGCGGCAGATCTCTCACCCCTTGCAGGTTCGGGATTCATATGGACCGGGATTCTTGCCATTCCGGCATGGATGAGGATCCAGAAGATCGTCAACGAGTGTTCCCGGGGGGAATGTAGTGCATGAGCAACGGATTTGATCTCCTGGTAAGCCTCGGAACGAGGAATACCAGTACCCTGTCAGAGATAGCGATGGAACTGGGTATCCCGGTGAATGCCGTCCAGGGATGGATTGATCTCCTCTGCTGCACCGGGTACCTGGAACGAAGTGGATCAGAAGATCACCCCTGTTCCTGCTCCTCATGCCCGGCCGGGACATCCTGCGTCTCCTGCCGGTGTGCTTCATCACGGCTGCCATCACCCGATACCCGGTTTGAACTGACCGACCGGGGCCGGGAGTATGTCCGACGGACCATGAGCACACCTCCGATCTCTTCATTCTCTTAACCCCCTGATCTCCAGGCGCCGTATTATCGATCCGTATGGGATATCGCTGAATAAAGGATGTATCGACTACCATTATCCACTTCATGGGGTGGTTCAGCAGGAACGTAGGATTCAATAACAAAGTATATCATGAGTCCCCTTTATATACTGAATTCAGTGAAATGTCCACTCTCCTTCCTACTGTCACGTTCTCGGAAAAAAGAAAAAATCTTCTGATATTATTGCGTGATGGCCCTCTTGGGTGGGATGAGATAAAGATCCGGCTGGATGTCACCGCATCCGGCATGCTTCCCCAGATAAAGATTCTTGAGGAACAGGGGCTCATCCGGAAAGAAAACAAGGAGTACTCTCTCACTGAAATTGGTTATCTGGTCGTACATTATCTCTCTCCCCTGAGCCGGACACTTGCCGTTCTTGATCGTCATAAAAAGTTCTGGCAGGAACATGATCTCAATGCTATTCCCCGGGAATTTCTCTACCGGATTGGGGATCTGGATAATCCCTGGATCATCGAGACCAGTGTGGAAGAGAGCTTTGAACCGCACAAACAGTTTCTTGAGATTATTCTGCGATCATCGTCCGTTTTTGGGATATCACCGATCGTCCATCCGATCTATCCGCAGTTTTTTCTTACATTGGCCCGCGAAGGGCGGAAAGTGGGCCTGATTCTCACAGAGAGTGCATTCCAGAAGATAAAAAAAGAATATGCAGATATGCTTCTTGAAGGACTCCGGTACCCGGGCTCATCTCTGGCGATTTGCAGAGATGACTTCAGGCTGGCATTTGTGGTAACCGACAAATACTTCTCCCTCAGCCTGTTCTTAAAAAACGGGATTTTTGACTCGAAGAGGGATATTGTCACTGATGCCCCCTCTGGCATTATGTACGGGCAGGATCTCTATGCGTTTTATCTGCAGCGATCCCGTCTTGTTACCCCGGATGGATCATACTGACTATAACCTGAACCGGTGACTCGCCATCGATAGCCAAAACCCGGAACCATCTTTTTAAACCCGCTTTATTGGTCTCAAATAGCGGGGAATACCAGATAATCACCCCCCCGCCGGATATCAGGCTGTATATAACAAAGAAGGAAAAAAAGGAAATAATCCCGGTTATCATCCCCGCTATTAGAATCAGGTGTTGTATGAGCAGAATGGTAAATAGAACCTCTTTCATTCTTCTGATCCCCCAGACCGCGGGTAATGTCCTGATTCCTGCAGCAAGATCCCCTTCAATATCCTTGCAGTCATAGATTGTGGAGTTAATAAAGAGTTTCATGCCATAAAAAAGCGAGATAAGAATCGCTGCAGACAGATTTCCAGTCGTTGAGATGATCAGACCTATCGTTCCTCCCCAGGTGATCCCGATGATCAGATTCTTTCCCCCCATCCCGGTCTTGAGTTTGATCTTCTTTGTACCGAGTGAGACCCCACGGGAGTAGATGAATCCCGTAATGAATGGAAAGATGGGTATCCAGAAGAGGGCATGTGAGAAGAACAGATACGTTCCCGCAGCAACTGCTATGATCGTCGCCAAAAGTCCATATGTGCGGTCGATATCTGAAAACGTGAGTGAATTCACGTGGTCCTCGTGACTCTTCAGGGATCGATCGAGCGTGTAGGTTGCATAGATAATTAGTGATGCGCCGGATATGAGGGTAGGATCCGGTGCTGTCCCGATGAGGATAAATGCAAGATAAAGGCGCAATCCTCCTGATAATCCGACAATGGTGGCTGAACTGAGTAATGTAAGCGAAGTGATTCCTCTGGTTGACACATGGTAAAAGACAGGAGAGAGTACAAAATTTTTAACCCATGCCTTTTTTTTAATGACATTAAAAAAACAGATGAAATTGTATTATTATAAAAAAGAATGAAAATCCACCCCGTTTGAAATAAATCCTCGATTTGGTAATTACCTCTTCACCTGACCTCCGACGATCCAAAAACCCTGAATTGTAGGATATCAGGATCTCATGCCCATTTTTCTCAGAATGAAACCCGGGTTGAGGTGGTATCATGAAAAAAACACTATCGGGGAGATCGAATACACGGTATCCCCAGGAGTATCAACAAGACTGCCAGCCTATGCTGGTTGGTCCGAGTCCTGAACTGATGGAAAAGATCAAGGCCGAAATGGCGAGTATGCGCAAGAAAAGTGATGGTGTCATCGCCCAGATGCTTACCGTCAGGGAACGTTCATACCCCGGCCTGAATGATGGTCTGATCTATCCGGGAGATATGTATCCTCTTGGTACATCTGCTGCTCCGGTGCGTTCAGCCGCTCTTGATCGTTCCCCTCTTAAAGGAACGATTCGTGCCATCGTTGTCCTTGTTCAGTTTAGTGACAAGAAGATGACCAAGACAAAGAAGCATTATGAAGATCTCTTCTTCTCGACCGGTATTATTAAAACCGGCAGCGTCAGGGAGTATTACCGGGAAGTCTCCAACAACATCGTTGATATCGTCGGAGAGGTCGTCGGTCCGTACACCCTGCCAAAAAAAATATCCGAGTATGCTCATGGAGAATCCGGTCTCGGAAAAATCCTCCCCAATGCCCGGACAATGGCACGGCATGCAGTGGAGATGGCAGACAAGGATGTGAACTTCTCCCAGTACGATAATGATAATGACGGATTTGTCGATGCATTCATTGTCATCCACGCCGGTCCCGGGGCAGAGGTAACCGGGAATGCGAATGATATCTGGTCACATAAATCCGTTATTGAGGGCTCTGCTTATTCTGCTGACGGGAAGAAGGTCTATGCGTACAACACCGTTCCTGAAGATGCAAAGATAGGAGTCTGCTGCCATGAACTTGGCCATCTTTTATTCGGCTTTCCCGATCTCTACGATACCGATTATTCCAGCGAGGGGGTTGGTAACTGGTGCCTCATGTCAGGCGGGAACTGGAACGGGTCAGGAGATACGCCGGCACATCCCTCTGCCTGGTGCAAGGCAAACCAGGAATGGGTGACGGTGGTTAATCCGAAGACCAACGGGAAGGTGAGCCTTGATGCCGTCGAGACAAGTCACACCGTGTACCGCCTCGCAAAGGACGGTGCCTCGGGAAAGGAATATTTCCTCCTTGAAAACCGGCAGAAGACGCTTTTTGACAGTAAACTTCCGGGTGCCGGGCTTCTTATCTGGCATATCGATGAGAACATTGCGAACAACTCTGATGAAAACCATCCCAAAGTTGCCCTCGAACAGGCTGACGGGAAGAATGATCTCCTGAAAGGAACCAACCGGGGTGACGGGGGAGATCCATACCCGGGAACCGCAAATAACATCTCGTTCACCAAGACGACGACTCCGGGTTCAAAAACCTATGGCGGGGTTGATACCTGTATATCAGTGAATAATATCTCCCCGTCCGGTCCGACGATGACGATGAATGTCAGTGTATCCTGTATCGAGATCAAGTTCCTTAAAGAGAACCTGAAGGATACCCTGAAAGAATATAAGACTGACAAAAATATAAAAACCGAAATAAAAGAAGTTCTGAAGGATAACAAAAATCTCAAGGATATCAAGGATTCAAAAAATAAGCCCTACGGTGAATGGGGGAAATTGGCAGATAAATGGGAGTATGACTTTGATCGGCGGCCACTCGAGTATAATCTTGAATCCCGCCTGGAAATGCTTGAAAGCAGGCTTGAATCGATCGAACCGTTCATCAATGCAGCCCTCCGGCCGGATCTCAGGGAAGGGGCACTCCTCAACGAGGAAGACCTGAATATGCTCTCCGCCAGTATCCAGGGAGAAGCTACCCGCTCAAAGCGCCGGTTCCTGGATACGAATCTCCGTCCGTTCCGGTAACCGGATGATACCTGGATCAATCCATGGACTTCCTTATTTTTGCCCGGACTGATGATGAGACGGCAATCAGGGTTTATTCCAGGGTCAGGGAGATAATTGACAGTGCATCGGTTCGTTTCATTTCTGATGATGAGCTCTCACATGCCCTTCACTGGTCACACCGTGTGAATTCAGGCGGGGCAGAGACTGATATCCTCCTCGCCAGTGGTCAGGAGATCTGTTCCTCTGCTATCGGTCTCGTCTTCAACCGGCTCATTTATCCAAATCTTGAATATTTTAGCGGTTCTTCTGAACAAACAAAAGAGTATGCCCACCAGGAGATGTATGCCCTCTGGTTCAGCTGGCTTGAGAGCTTTCCCTGCCCGGTTGTCAATCCCCCGACAGTACGTGGTTTAAGCTGTCAAAGCAGGAGTCTTGCCGAATGGCTCTCCCTTGCCGGCCAGGCAGGACTTCCTACGGATACATACCGGTTTACCAGTTCGTCCAGGTTTTACAATCCTGGTGACGGGTTCCCGCACGTTCCGGGAAGCGGGTATGGGGTTCATACACCCTGGGATCTTGTGCGGATACCGCATCCTGAGATTGGGATCGGACCCCGGATATACGTGAACCGGACCGTTCCTGCCATTAAAAGTGCCCTTATAGTAGGAGAGCATGTGATGGATCCCTTTGAGGGTCTCTTCCACGAGGAATATCAACGGCTCCAAAAGCTCATCGGGTGCGATATCTTCGAGGTAATCTTCTCACATGCCGATGGGGAAAACCAGCCGCCGGATGTACGGGATGACGGGTGGTTTGTCACCGGTGTCAATACATTCCCGTTCTGGAGGGATGATGCCTCGATCTCCCTGATGGCGGGCTACCTTGCCGATCGGTGGAGGTGTTGCTCCTGATTCTTCTCTGCGGGATTCCGTCAGAACCTCCTCTCCGGCTGATCATGGAGGCGGCAGAGGAAAAAGGAACGGATGTTGTTCTCTTTAACCAGCGTCAAGATCCTGATGCCAATCTTACGTTCAGGGTTGAATCAGGCAGGGTGAACGGTAGTTTCAGGGTGAACGGGCAGGACCATGATCTTGCCTCCTTCACTGGGATATATATGCGGATGATGGACTACCAGAATCTTCCGGGAAACCGGCCTCACCGGATGGGGTATCTCGACCAGGATCGGGTTACTCATTCGGCCATGCTTCATACTGCTCTCATTGAATGGTTTGAGATGAGTGAGTGCAGGGTGATGAACCGGGTGAGTGCTATGAACTCGAACGGGTCAAAACCATACCAGGCCCAGTTCATCATCCGTGAAGGATTTTTAACTCCGAAAACCCTGGTTAGCAACAATCCGGAGGAGGTTTTGGCCTTTGCGAAGTCCTGTGGTACTTGTATCTATAAGTCCATCAGCGGTGAGCGATCGATTGTCAAAACCCTTGATGAGGAGAAGAAAAAGGATATCGACGCGGTCAGGTACCTCCCGACCCAGTTCCAGGAATGGATTCCCGGAACTGATATCCGCGTGCATGTTGCCGGCCAGGAAGTTTTCGCAACCGAGATCTGTTCTGATGCAATTGATTACCGGTATGCCCACCAGGATCAGCTGGAGATCGAGATGAGACCTTTTGAGCTTCCCGGTGAGATCAGATCCCGGTGTCTTTCCCTCTCTGCACGGCTTAACCTGCCGCTCTGTGGGATTGATCTGAGGAGAACTCCGTCAGACGAGTACTATTGCTTTGAAGTGAATCCTTCTCCGGCGTACAGTTATTACCAGGAGAATACCGGCCAGGATATTGCCTCTGCGATCCTGGCGTACCTCGGGGGGAATACCTGATATTCTCCTGCGTCGGAGTCACTGGTATGTCAGTTCAGATCATTGAAAACTGGTCTGATATCCGGGGAACAATCCGTGAAATCAGACCCTCTCCCGCAGGTGAGGCGTTCTTCGAGATAACTATTGTAGTGGACACTGTCTCCGAAACAGATGGCTTCCCCTCGCTCGTTCTCTTCCACCCGGGAGAGACGATTCCGGTTCAGGGAAGAAAAGACACCCCCGGCTTTGAAAAGATCTCTAACGGGGCGAAAATCAGTGGCAGAATCAGAATGGCCGGGTCCGGCCGGTATTTCTTCCATCCTGAACTCGTCAGGATTCTTGAACCGGATTAATGACCTTGTCCGGAGCAGAACGATGAATCAAATTGAACGGGCAGGATATATCAGAAAAATAGCAGAACGGGGTAGTAAAAACCCGTGCATACCCGGAAAAACATGATATCAGAACGTTCGGAGTTCTGAATGGTATGCCAGGGGTCTATTGGCTGGTTAGATACGATCCAGGCTGCTTTGCGTATGGGTTGAACAGGCTGCGAACGTTCTGGTTTATAGGACCTGTGCGAAGATATCACGGCGAATGTCAAATGCCTCTATCTGTTCAGTTCGGTGGTGGCAGCCTCCCGGATCCGTGATCCTGTTTGTCAGGAATCTCCTCAAGATGCCGGCGGATGAACTTCGGCAGGCGTTCTGCAGGGATTGTTCCCCGGATTGATATGGTAGTGCTCATAGGTTCACCTCCATGTGGGTAACACGGGGACTGATCCTATCCCCGGTGCGAATCTCCGGTGCACGGGTTTCCTGTGCACACTCCATAATCTGCTCTTTGGAAGACATCTACCCTCCCCGTATTCTCTGAGCTGAT
>CAZWTX010000026.1:0-1297 GCA_964637135.1 uncultured Methanospirillum sp.
TAAGCAGGGAGCAGAAATACGGGCTGCAACGGCTCTGCTGAAAAAATACCATGGGTAGCCAGGAGGATTCCTGAACAATGAAACCCGGGGTACGGGATACATTAATATAATTTAACGCCCATGAGAACTATTGAGGTGCAATCATGGAGCGGTTACCATCCCCCCTGGTACTCACCCTCCTGGCGTCCGTCCTGATCCTGCTACTGCTGATCATTCCCGCAGCATCAGCATCGGATGATTACCTGGATGGTGGTTTCCTTGGTGTGCCAAAATGGGTATATGACCGGTGGTCAGATCCCTCACTGATCAGCGGAGTAATCGGTGGAGGCAATGGTGGAACCATCCCCCGGCTCAGCAGGGGATACTACACAAGAAAAGAGCCTGTTCAACCGGCTATGCCGTTATCACCGTTCAGGTACTGGCGGTACCCGTCATTCAGGGTCTTTTCGCCCTGACCTGTTCGGTCCTTTTTTCTGCAATAACAGGCAGGGAGGAGAGATGCCTGTTTCTGGATTATCCTGAATACTGATCCGGCTGGACGGGCAGGTTAATGTCCGCTGCAGGTATGATCGTGATTGCTGCAGGCGGAACCGGCATTTTTCAGTTTGCCTGAGAAGTATTCCTGGGCAATGAGATCTATGGATCCTGACGCCCCGAGAATTACCTCAATACCCTGCTCATGAAAGAGATCGATAGCCCGCTGTCCCATCCCCCCGGCAATGATGGTATTTACCCCATGGGAGGCAAGGTATGGCGGTAATTTCCCGGGTTCATGACCAGGATTCGGAATATATCCCGTGTGGGAGATCATCGAATCTGAAACCGTATACAATGCATAATCTTCACAATGTCCGAAATGGCCCGAGACCATCGAACCATCCCGTGCAATGGCAACTTTTTCTACCATGTATCTTCGTAAACCTCCGGTTTTCTTCTTCTCAGCCGGTTCCGGCTCTCTGTCATGCATACCATCCATCGGCAATCAGCCTGATGAAGCAGGCGAGGGAACCAGCCGTTCTTACCTGGCCGGCGTCTTTCATGATAAGAGCGGGTATACCCGCCCTGCCTATGGGAACGTACGAGCCATGGTGCACTGCACCATTATTACTCATATGAGTAATAATTAATGAATCTTTTCATCCGGCTGCCGGGAAGCGTTCCGGCAGAGAGAGTCGTGGTATTTAGGGCAGTATTCCGGGTTTCTCCGGGGACACCGGTCATCTAATCGCCGGCTACACCCGCTCATCTCAATCCTTTTTCCGTGGATGAGGGCATCGGTGACTTTCCGGCGGGCTTC
>CAZWTX010000026.1:1397-38477 GCA_964637135.1 uncultured Methanospirillum sp.
ATCATCCGGTGCCATGGCTATAGATACTCTTCTCTATATCTGTTGCAATCTTCCTTATGGCCTCTGGTCCGGGACCAGAAGCATCAGCAATGCATACACTCCCGTCAGCACCCCGTGAGAGGATCGGATCATACGGGATCTCACCGAGGACTGCCATCCCCTCTCCAGAGGCATATTCCCGTATCGTGGTCGCGATCCCGGGGTGAAGATCCGCCTTGTTCAGGACAAGAAACAGTTGCGGGCAGAACTGGCGGCATACCGGGACCAGCCGCCTGAGATCATGGAGGGCGCTGAGCGTTGGTTCGGTTACCAGTATCACGAGGTGTACCCCCGTCACCGCCGACCTGACCGGGCATCCGATCCCGGGTGGTCCGTCTATAAGGATGAGATCAGCAGTTCCGGCGGCCCGACGTGCTTTTTCACGGATCTTGTGAATGAGAAGACCTGAATTCCCCATTCCCGGGTACAGCTCGGCACCGATAAAGAGATCATTGCCCGCCCGTCCCTCGCAGATATACCCGGTCTCCCGTTTCTCCATACGGACGGCATCCACCGGGCATACAATCGTGCATACGGCACAGCCCTCGCATTCAACGGGGTTTACCGTATACTGTTCATCGAAGGTGATCGCTTCAAACCGGCATGAATCCATACAGGAACCACAGGCAATACAGGCAGAAGGATCTATTACGGCGACATCCATGCCATGAAAAACCTCCGTCCCCGTATAGGTCGGCCGGATAGTAACAGCAAGGTTTGCCGCATCGACATCGGCATCGACCAGGATCTTCCTGCCGGGAAGCAGGGTGGCCAGGGCAGCAGTGAGGGTGGTCTTCCCGGTACCCCCCTTGCCGCTCAGAACAACTGCCTGAATCACCGGCTCCCCCCGGCAAGAGACATACAGGTCTGCCCGAGACGTTCAAATCCTGATCTCCAGGTGTCGTCCACCTGGCTGATCGGTGTTCCGCCTGCCTGGAGGTAGGCAATTTCACGGGAGAAAGGAATGGTCATGAGAACCGGTATCTCTTCGTCTGCACAGAACCGGGTAATGGATTCGTCATTGCCGAGACTCCGGTTTATCACCACGGCTGCGGGTTTTTGAAGAATCCGGATCACTTCGGTCATCTGGATCAGGTCATGCAGTCCGAAGGGGGTCGGTTCGGTCACCAGCAAGCAGAAGTCGGCATCCTTCACCGATTCAATCGCGAGACAGGCGGTGCCGGGAGGTCCGTCTGCGATGATCACCGATTCATCCCTGATGTGGTTCTTAACCGCCTTCAGAACAGCCGTACTATGAATGCTCTCTTCCGAGAGGATCCCGCAGACCAGCCGGATCCCGGGGAGGGGATGTGAATCGGTGATCTCCCCGCAATGGATCCCGGTCTCAGCTATTGCCGTTTCAGGGCAGATGATCTGGCACCCGCCACAGGAATGGCAGAGTTCAGGATTGACCAGCACCCGGTCCGGCAGGACGACAAGAGCCCCGTACCTGCAGAACTCCCCGCATGCACCGCAATGAGTGCACCTGCCCGGATCAATCGCGGGAACGGGAACCGTAACCGGCCGGCTGTATACCGGAACGCCAGAATAAAAAAACTGGCTGAGATCAGGCTCTTCGACGTCAAAATCCGCCAGACAGACAGGGGTGCGGGAAGAAAGGGTGAGTGCCAGGTTGACAGAGACCGTCGTTTTGCCGGTACCCCCTTTCCCGCTCAGCACAACAATCCGCATATACCCGGTAGATCAGGCAGATGAAAGGTTACCAGCCTTCCAGGAGGTATAGAGGGATCTGACTGATTCCCCGGTTTTACATGGAATGAACACGATCCCGGCTGCCTTGATTGCTTCATCTGCATTGCCCCCCAGCTGCGGGGCAATGAGATGAGTAACCCCGTGCGAGGAGATCATCTGGGCAACCTTGGGACCAACCCCACCCGATCCGTTACGGAAGGAGTTCTCCAGGATCTCATGGGTCCCCTTTTCATCATCGAATATCACAAATGCAAACGCCCGTCCGAACCGCCCGTCAACCGGGCTGTCAGGGGATGCTGCCTCAGCAGGAATACAGATCTTCATGGTATCATCAATTGATTATTGCTCATATGAGATAAATTGACAACCTCATCGTCTATCAACGTAACCCTACCGCGCGATGATCGAAGATTCCCGGAAAATCGAATCCTGAGATCTCATGATTTTCAGTTTTTTTTAAGGGAGCAGAATCGCAAAAAATGAGAGACTCAATTTTTCTTGATCGCAGATTCGGAAATTTTGATCTAATGCAAAAAATGTCGGCTGGGCCACAGGGAAAATCCTTATTATTATCGGATTTTGTGGATTTTGTTTATAAATTGGCGACATTTCGAAAAGTTTAACTAAATACTGACCAACTAATCTTTTACCACAAAGCGTATACACGCCAGTGTGTGGTATTGCATCGTGAGTACTCTTGTGTCTGATCTGTTTAACGCAGGAGATAGGTTTACATGGAAGAGATTGTATTAGGCATTGGTATTACTGCATTGGCGGGAGCTCTTGCCACAGTTGCCGGTGCTGCGGAAGATACTGAATCTGATATCGGATCACAGGGTGACCCGAACTCCCAGGTTCAGCTCGCTCCGCAGATGGGATATATCCACCGCATCTTCAACAAGGCAGTCTCCGGCGAGCCACCAGCATACGGGCTGTGGTGTGCTATTGGAGCTGGAGTCGCCTGGGCTCTCATGCAGTTAAACTTCAACCCGGCTCTTGCTATTATTCTTGGTTCAATTGTTGCCGTTTTCGTTCAGGGTATCTACTGTACATCAGGGTACCTCGGACGTACCGCAAGCCTGGCCAAGTTTAAGCAGCCGGTGTACATCGACATCATCAAGTCATTGACTTCGGTGACGATGGCCCACGCGTTTGTCGCGTTATTCTGTACCACAGCAATGTGTTACCTGATGGCGACAGCGCTGCACCACCCGTTTGCACTTCCGCTCCTCGGACTCATCTGGGGAATTGCGCTTGGTGCAGCAGGTTCAGCAACCGGTAACCCGTTCTACGGAAAGGAACGCCAGTACCAGACCCAGAAGTTTGGTGCCGGTGTCCCGATCTCTGCATCCGGAAACATCGTCCGGTACGCAGAAGCCGGCCAGCGGTCATCCCTTGACAACGGCTGGTTCACCACCAAGTTCGCCGGCCCGGCATCAGGAATCTGTTTTGGTCTGATCGTGTTCCTTGAACTCTGGCGTACCGTCCTCTTCGAGGAGATGTTCGCCGGTTGGGGAGCAATCATCGCCGGAATCGTTCTTATCCTGATCTTCACCTACATCGACCGCTGGGTTGAGAAGTGGGGACGCAAGACCTACGGACCATACACTAAGCCTGAGGAGGCCTCATCATGAGTGCACTCGGAGGTGCAGCAGCCGGAGGTGAAGGCATCAACTGGACCGGAACGATCGTTGGTATCGTCATCATCCTCATCTCGATCGCCATCACATACGCTCTCGGCCTTTCAGTCGCCCCCCTGATCGGAATCATCGTCGGTGGTGCCCTGATCGGGTTCGGTGTTCACTTCGTCCCGGTCGGAGGTGCTCCGGCCGCTATGGGTCAGGCTCCCGGTATCGCTACCGGTGTGGCCATGCTGGCAGCCGGAGCCGGTCTTGCCGGTCTCTTTGGCGGTGCCTGGGCGTATGAAGCAACAGGCGATTTCCTTGTTGCAATCGCCGGTGGTGCAGTCGGTGGTGGTCTCATGATGGCAATCACCTGTCTCATGGTCAACATCACCTATGTCTTTGCCATGGGTATTCCGGCAGCATCAGGTAAGGTCGAGAAAGACCCAATCACCGGTGATACCTTCCCCGAGTACAAGTCTCAGGGTACCGAAGGGCACGGTCTGCCGTTCGTCTCCTTCTTCGGAGGAGTTGTCGGGGGATTCATCGCCGGTCTTGGCGGTACGCTCATCTACCTTGAACTGCTCGACGTGTACCACACCGGTCTGCCCACCCTGCTTTCCGCAGAGGCAGAAGCAATCCAGCCACTTGCCATCTCACTTGCAGGTATCTTTGCTATCGGATTCTTCCTTGTGAATGCAGTGCTGGCAGCATACAACATCACCGGAACCATCGAAGGTCCGCATGACCCCAAGTTCAAGCGAGTGCCACGTGCCGTTATCGGCTGTGCCGTCGCTTCAGCATTCTGTGGTATGATCTCGATCCTTCTGGTCGTCAACACCGGGATGTAAGGAGGATATCATGTCAGTAAAAATGGAAGCATCAGAAGGCAAGATGCCTCACAACAAACTGATGGCGTACGGTATCATTATCGCCGTAGTCGGTACCTACCTGACCTATCTCAATGTTCTCACGGGCACTGCAGTGTTCTCCTTCTTCGGAGGAATTGCTGCAGTCGCCGCACTCTGGTGGGGATCTGATACCATCAAGCACCTCTGCAGTTATGGTCTCGGGACCGGTGTCCCGTCCGCAGGTATGATCGCCTTTGGATCGGGTGCCATCGCAATGATCGTCGGAACCAAGTTCGGGATGATCTCGCCGATCACGACCCTTATCATTGCAGCAATCCTTGGTGCCGTCATCGGGTACATTGCGAACAACATCATTAACATGAACATTCCGGTTATGATCATGTCCCTCATGGAGATGGCCGTCATCGGAGCAATGACCATGCTCGGCTTTGCCGCAATGTGCACCGGTTCATTCCAGTTCCAGAACCTTGTTATCGGGGGAATGAGCCTCTCCGTGGAGCCTGCAACAGCAGTCGGCGGAGCACAGACATTCCTCGTAACGGCAATTCCGGAGTTTGGAGGATCGCTGATTGGTGGAGCAGCACTCGCCGTGATCTTTTTCCTCGGCGCACTTGCACTCCAGCACCCGTTCAACGCCTGTCTCGGGCCAAACGAGTCTCAGGACAGAACGCTCATGCTCGCGCTCTCATGCGGGTTCCTCTCCATGATTGTCGTTGCCGTCATGTCCTTTGCATTCCTTGACCTGCTCTCTGCAACAGTCAGTCTGATCATTGCCCTGCTCGCATGGTTCTACTGCTACAAACAGTATATCGATCTCTCCAGGCGTGACGCATATGACTGGCTTGACGCAAAGCCGATCATTGAGGCCGGAGGTGACCAGTAATGTCCTGGATTCCGGTCCTTCCCGAGTTTGGTCTCGGGTGTGACGTATTTGCCGGGTTTGTTACCCAGCAGGGAGAGTCCCTGGCCCCGATCATCGCCCAGGTCGATACACTCGACAAGGTTGCCGATGACATCGTCGGTATGCTCTCCGGTGAGGGTAGTTTCCTTGAAACCTTCCCGAACCGTGAAAAGTCTCTGGTCTACGCCGGTGGTATCACTGCCATATTCTACGGACTGGCAGTTGGTCTCCTGCTTGCCGGTGTAATCGTCCTGGCATTAATGTGAGGTGAACGATATGGCAAACAAAAAATCACCGGCCTCAGGATGGCCGATTATTCAGGGTGACTTCCACGCAGGTGACCCAAACAGCCCTGTCGCCGTCGTCACGATGGGATCTCACCTTGATGAACAGGCGATCGTCGACGCAGGAGCAGCAATTGCCGGATCCTGTAAGACAGAAAACCTCGGACTTGAAAAGGTTCTTGCAAACGTCATCTCAAACCCGAACATCAGATTTGTCCTGACCTGTGGTACCGAAGTAAAAGGCCACCTCTCCGGACAGAGTCTTATTGCCCTGCATAAGGGTGGTGTTGACGGTGGAAAGATCGTCGGTTCCAAGGGTGCAATTCCATTCATCGAAAACCTGACCGGGGACCACATAAAAAGGTTCCAGGAACAGATCGAGATCGTCGACGTAATGGAAACTGAGGATCTCGGACAGATCAAGGCCAAGATCGATGAGCTGAAAGGCCGCGATCCGGGAGCCTTCGATGCTGACCCGATGGTCGTTGAAATCTCTGATGATTCAGGTGCCGGTGGCGAAGCAGAAGGCGGAGAAGTCCGTCCGATGTCAGCAGAGGTTGCCCTGATCCATGCCCGGATGAAAACCATCCAGGGAATGGTTACCGATATCGGTTTCTATGACAAGTTTGCAGCCGGTGTGTACGGCGGCAAGGTTGAAGGACTGATGATCGGACTGGTTGTATCCTTTGTGATCGTCGGATTACTCCTGATGCAGCACGGAGGGGCATAATGGCAGACGAAGAGATGAAATCAGGCCCGGTACGGATGGCAGCAATCGATGCCATGGTCAGTAACATGAAGTACAAGGGCCAGATCCTTGCACGAACGAACAAACTTGAATCAGCCATCATGGGCAGTGGAATCATTGGGTTCACGATTGGACTTGTTGTTGCCCTGATCATGGTTGTTCCGGTGCTCCTGGGGGTTGCCTGAAATGGCAGAGAAAGGAGATGCAGCATCAGGCTGGCCAATCGTCCAGGGTGACTTTCATACCGGGGATGCAAAAAGCCCGGTTGCAGTCATCACCATGGGATCCCACCTTGATGAGCAGGCAATCTGTAATGCAGGTGCCGCAATCGCCGGTTCCTGTAAGACCGAAAACCTCGGGCTTGAGAAGGTCATTGCAAATGTCATCTCAAATCCGAACATCCGGTTTGTGCTCACCTGTGGTACCGAAGTGAAAGGACACCTCTCCGGGCAGAGCCTCATCGCCCTGCACCAGAACGGTGTCGACGGTGGAAAGATCGTCGGCTCCAAGGGTGCCATTCCGTTCATTGAAAACCTCACCGTTGATCACATCAAGCGGTTCCAGGAACAGGTCGAGATCGTCGACATCATGGAGTCTGAGGACATCGGAGCGATATCCTCAAAGATCAACGAGCTTCAGGCCAGGGATCCGGGAGTCTTCCCAGGTGGCCCGGTTGTCGTCGAGATCGCGGAAGAAGGTGCAGGAGGCGGAGCCGCATCAGCAGCAACCGCGAACCCGCAGTTCCTTGAAATCGAGTCAAAACTTGACGCTATCGAGACAAAACTCGAATTTGTCGAGGGTGAGATGGCCCAGCGGGTCGGCCGTAAGGTCGGTCGGGACATCGGTATTCTCTATGGTATCGTCGCAGGTCTGACGACCTACGTCATTATTACGGAATTACTTCCGAAACTGCTTGAAATAATCGCAAAATAAGAGGTGATCATAAATGTTCATGTTTGAAAAGGAACAGACGGTCCTTGACTTCAACGGCTACAAGCTCGGAGGACAGCCTGGGGAATACCCCCGTGCACTCGGTGCATCGATATTTTACAACAAGCACGAGACCGTGCTTGACGAACACACTGGCAAGATTGACAAGGCCAAGGCCGAAGCACTCTGGAACCGCTGTGTCGAGCTGTATGATATTACCGGAAGCTGGTATTTCTGTCAGATTATTGGTGAATTCGGAGCAGCATTCGAGTCATACATTGACTGGTTCTGCGGTATTGATGACCAGTTCCCATTCCTGATGGATTCATCAGATCCGGCAGCACTGGCACATGCCTGTAAGTATGTGACTGAAGCTGGTGTCGCAGACCGTGCCGTCTACAACTCCATCAACGGTTCAATCGGACCGGAAAACATCGAGGCAATCAAGAAGTCCGATGTCGATGCAGCAATCGTTCTTGCATTCAACCCGGGTGACCCAAGCGTCCGCGGTCGTGAGAAGGTGCTGAACGAAGGTGGCGTTGCAGGGCAGGAAAAATCAATGCTTGCGATCGCAGAAGAATGCGGTATCAAGCGCCCGATCCTCGACACTGCAGCAACTCCCCTCGGTCTCGGATCCGGTGGTTCATTCCGTGAGATCCTTGCCTGCAAGGCACTCCATGGACTGCCAACCGGTGGTGCATACCACAACATGACCGTCTCCTGGACCTGGCTCAAGCGCTGGAGAAAGAGCGGTATCCTTGACCGGTACAAAGATGCAGGAGTCCTGCTTGAGCAGATGGGACACCACCACTTCGGCGGTGTTGAGGGTATCCGTCAGGCTGCCTGGTCATCTGCTGATATCGGCTGTAACATTATGGCAGCAACTCTTGGTGCTGACCTTATCATGTTCGGTCCGATTGAGAACTGTGAAGCAACTGCAACTGCAATGGCATTCACTGACATCGTCCTCGCCGAGACTCTTCGTGAGCTTGGTGGCGATGTAAAGGCAGAAAAACACCCAATCTTCAGCCTGGTTTAATCCAGTCTTTTTTCTTTTTTTTTGCCCTCTCTATCCTCCAGATAGCCAGAACAGAGTGGTCATTAGCGAAAAGAACCAGAAACTGGTGCCTCAGAGGATTTCAACGATCCGTTTTACCGGTCTCTCATTCCAAATCTACCGTTAAGAGGGTATTCTATTCCATCCCGCCTGCACGGTATTGGTAAGGGTGAAAAGAGGAAGGACGGGGGCGATGAATATGGACATAATCACCCAGGATTGTCCGTTTTCCGGTGAAACGCGGGGTTAAGATCTCTTCCAGAAGAGTCGTACAGCTAAGAAGTGGAAAATCGGAGAGTCCTTTAAGAGATAATCCTTGTAGGGATCGAGTTTACTGGGTTTATTTCGACTTTGTTGTTCAGGGGGTTTGGAGTCTTCCTGTAAATATTTCTGGATGGTCTTTCGATCATATCCGGTTTCTCGGGAAAATGCACTCTGATATTCACCCTGCCATACTATTCGGTTTGTTCTGACGTTTGTTCGGGTGCATGTAGTATTCCTCCAATTCCACCATGCGAGGACACCAGGTAGGTGATCCTGGTGCCGCACGGGGAATTTTATTCCGGCATACCTGGGGAAAATTATCCCGGAGAGAGTGAGGAAAAATAGACCGGCAGTGACACGTGTTCTAACAATAATTCAGTATGGCATCCACTTACCGACATCAGGCAATAAAATGGCGGATTTTTTCAGACGTGAAGAAACACCCTTCGTAGATTCGTTGATTTGACTGATCCATCCATTCCAGGCACGGGTATAATCTTCCCAGAGTGTAAGTCCAGCTGAAGAGAGAGCGGAAACCGGTTTTTCTTATATAATAAACTGTTTAATGATATATGCAAGATCGGGTTTTCCGACAGAGCCTGACAAGTGGTTTAAAGGAGATCCATCCATAAAAAGGAGAGATGAAACTGGAGTTCCCGGACGGCAGATCAGAAGAGATTATCCCAGGAGGCCGGACTATCGAGACAGTTGCTCTTGACATGGGAATTGAACCTCTGGAAGTAATATTTTCAAGAAACGGGGAGATCATTCCTGAAGACTACATACCGAGTGAACATGACAGCATCAGAGTCATAAGGATTTCACATGGCGGATGAGCCTCCGATATGCTCACATTGTACGAGGCGTGCCGTCATTCGTGATCGCACAACCGGGGAACATCTCTGCAGGGATCACCTGATAACATCCGTTGAGGATCGCGTCTTTCGCTCCCTGGAGGATGAAGAGCATCTCCCGGACGTTCTTGGAGTTGCATTCAGTGGTGGAAAGGATAGTTCTGCCCTGATCGCTGTCCTGGCGGCACTTGCCGGACGAATACCGGTCCGGATGATCGCATTAACCATAGACGAGGGAATCTGTGGGTACCGGGAGGAGACGATCCGTGCAGCAGAGACGATTGCTGCAAAATACGGAGTAGAGCACCGGATAATCTCTTTCAGGGAACTCTTCGGCAAATCACTGGATGAGATCATTCTGGGTGAACCTGGCCGCGCCTGTACGATATGTGGTATTCTCCGCCGCCGTGCTCTGGAAATCCTCGCGAGGAAAGAAGGAGTCAGGGTAATTGCAACCGGTCACAACCTGGATGATATGGCCCAGACGGCAGTCATGAATGCAATTTCCGGAGATGTGAAGAAGGTCTTTGCCGGAAGGGAAATCTCTGACCACTATGCAAAACGCATCAAACCCTTTGCCAGGGTGAGTGAACGTGAAGTCACCATCTATGCGATGCTTGCCGGAGTGTATCATGCCCTCCCCGAATGTCCATATGCTGGTTTCTCCCTCCGCGGAGAAGTACGCCATCTTCTCAACGCGTATGAGCGGGAACACCCGGGAACCATGATGAACGCTGCAAAATGC
The DNA here is from genome assembly GCA_964637135.1 of uncultured Methanospirillum sp. Lineage (GTDB taxonomy): Archaea > Halobacteriota > Methanomicrobia > Methanomicrobiales > Methanospirillaceae > Methanospirillum. Next base: position 11,427 of record CAZWTX010000026.1, read on the forward strand.
GAGGAAACACTGAGAACGGCCCTCGGACCGGTTTACCCGGCCGGTGAACAGATTGTCTGTGAGTCCTGTGGCTGGCCTGCTTCTTCCGCTTTCTGCCAGGTCTGTATGATCACCGGGAAAGGGAATCCCCGCAATTAAGAGGAAAAAGGATCTGTTCCAGATCCGGGTATTGCCCCATCCCGCTCATGTATGTACCATAACCACCAATACTCTCAAAGCGATCGATGAAACCGGATCACGTCATCTACATGGACCATTCTGCAACAACACCAACCCATCCGGAGGTTTTCATGGCAATGCAGGAATGGTTCTCCGAACGGTATGGAAATCCGTCCTCCTTGTACCGTATTGCGCGGGAAGCCCAGAGTGCGCTCACTACTGCACGGGAAGAGGTAGCACAGGCACTTCATGCAACGCCCGAAGAGATCTTCTTCACTTCAGGTGGGACTGAGTCGGATAACTGGGCACTCATCGGAACGGCATTTGCTTTCAAAAAGAAAGGAAACCACATCATTACCAGTTCGATAGAACATCATGCCATCCTGCATACCTGTGATTACCTGCAAAGGCAGGGATTCTCGATAACCTACCTCCCGGTTGATGATCAGGGTCTGATAAACCCTGCAGATGTCAGGGCGGCGATAACGGATCAGACTATCCTCGTCTCTGTGATGTATGCAAATAATGAGATCGGGACAATCCAGCCAATCGCTGAAATTGGTGCGATATGTAGGGAGAAAGGAGTGCTCTTCCATACTGATGCCGTCCAGGCGATTGGAAATGTCCCGATCGATGTTCATGAACAGAATATCGATCTCCTCTCCCTCTCTGCCCACAAGTTCTATGGTCCGAAAGGCACCGGTGCCCTGTATATCCGCAAAGGTGTCCGGATAGATAATTACCTCCACGGGGGCGGACAGGAGAAGCGCAGGCGGGCAGGCACTGAGAATGTAGCCGGAATTGTCGGAATGGGAAAGGCAATCGCCCGGGCTACGGCATCCATGGACGAGCGGACGAAGAGAACAAAAGCACTCCGTGACACCCTCCTTACAAACATCCTTGCACAGATCCCGAATACCCGGCTGAACGGGCACCCGGAAAAACGGCTTCCCGGCAACATCAACGTCAGCTTCGAGTTCATCGAAGGAGAATCACTGCTGCTTCTCCTCGATCACGCCGGGATCTGTGGGTCAACCGGGAGTGCCTGCTCTTCCGGATCACTTGAACCATCACATGTACTTCTCTCTATCGGGGTTCCGATCGAGATATCTCACGGATCTCTCCGGCTGACCCTGGGTTCAGGGAATACCGAAGAGGAGATCGCATATGTGCTTGAAGAACTCAAAAAAGCAGTACAGAGACTCCGGGAGATGTCCCCGCTCTATGCTGATCATCTGAAGAAAGCGAGGAACTGCAATGTACAGTGAAAAAGTAATGGATCATTTCATGAACCCGCGCAACCAGGGAGAGATCGCTGATGCAGACGGGGTAGGAGAGGTAGGAAACCCCACCTGCGGGGATATCATGCGGATCTACATCTCGGTGAAGGATGAGATCATCACTGAGGTCAAATTCCAGACCTTCGGTTGTGGTGCCGCTGTCGCCTCAAGCAGCATGGCAACCGAGATGATTAAAGGAAAGACCCTGAAAGAGGCATGGGACGTATCCAACAAGGCAGTGGCGGAGGCCCTCGAAGGCCTCCCCCCGGTCAAGATGCACTGCTCAGTTCTCGCCGAAGAAGGAATACACAAGGCGATCAATGATTACCGGGTAAAAAAAGGTCTTGAGCCCTGGGAGGAGAAGAAAGGGCATCATCACCACGAAACCGCAACCGGTGAATCCTGAAGATACCCAGTTTGTCTTCCGGTAAGGGGATTCCCTGGAAACCGGTTTGTGCAGGATACCCTCCCCAGATAGAACCGGTTATATCCAATATAACCGTACGTGAATATATGAAACACCGGGAAAAGTATCGATCCCATCCAATTCTCATTTCCATCCTTCTGTTCTCTGTACTCGGATGTATGATCCTCTGTTCAGGAGCAGGAGCAGAATCCTCCCTTTCAGCCATACTGGATCAGGAACCGGGAGATCCGATCCTGCAGATCATTGCAGTGGATCTTCCCCCCGGGGAAGGCCAGGTGCATGCAGGTGAAGAGATCCATCCATCACTGGTTCTTCACAATGACGGAGCCGCGGTGGAAAAAACAACCCTGAACGTGAAGGCGGCCCTCGGACCGGTGAGCCTGATACCGGTCCGGGCAACCGCTGACCTGCCGGCACCAGGGGAAAACCTGACGATTCCGCTCGTATATACCATCCCGGCAGCCGCTTCTTCCCACGGATATCCTCTTGTCCTCACCGTGGAGAGCGACAGTGACGATTCACCGGTAAAGACGGCGAGTAAAGCCTCCGATATGACAATTGTCGTACGTTCAGCAGCCCCGGTCACCGGTGGCTGCGGATGCTCCTGACCCTATACATCAGGCCCTTCCTTTTTTCAGAGCGAGTACCTGGCTCCGGAGAGAACGGACCGCATCTTCCATGACCGGACTGCTGATAACTGCGGATATAACCGCAATTCCGTCTGCACCGGCTGATATTACCCGATCCACGTTCCCGGGGCCGATACCGCCAATCGCAAGAACCGGTATCGAGACGCGTGCCCTGACCTCTCGGATCAGCCCGGTTCCAAGACCTGAACCTGCGTCCTTTTTCGACCCGGTTGCAAAAACCGGGCTGATTACCACATAATCTGCTCCTTCCTGTTCAGCTTGGACTGCCGCCCCGGCCGAGTTGATCGAGACACCAATGATAAACGGACGGGGAGCAATTGCACGGGCAACAGAGACGGGAAGATCATCCTGACCGAGATGGACCCCGTCAGCCCCCGATGCAAGGGCGATATCAAGCCGGTCATTCACAATGAATAGAACACGACCGGCCTCACAAATCCTTTGCATCCGGCAGGCCGTTTCAAGGAGGATACGTGTCGGTTTGTGCTTGTCCCTGAGCTGGACAACATCGGCTCCTCCCCGGACAGCTGCCCCGGCGATCATCTCGTGACTCTTTCCCGCACTAATCTCCTCGTCGGTGACGACATACAACTCGTAAGACATCACTATACCGGTATGATGCGGCACCCGGCAGCCAGATCGGCAGGTTCCAGGACAGCAAGACAGTCATGAAGGGCTATCCGGAACGATCCCGGCCCTGCTGCCTTTTTTGCGGCCATCTCCCCGGCAAGTCCGAACAGGGCAAGCGCAGTGACCGTTGAAGATAGCAGGTCAGAGGTGACCGCGGCACAACCCCCGGTGACTGATGAGGCCATGCACCCGGTTCCCGAGATCCGCCCCATCATCGAATGTCCGTTTCTCACCTCCAGAACCTCCTTTCCATCACTGACCAGATCAACCGGGCCACTCATTGCCACGATAACCCCTGATTCTTCAGCATACTCCCGGCAGATATCCGTTGGGTTTCCGGTTACACCTCCTGAATCAACACCCCTGACACGGGCATCACGTCCGGCAAGTGTTCCAATCTCCCCTGCATTCCCTTTTATAATACTGATATCAAGTTCATCGATCAACTGGCAGGCAATCCGGGTACGAAAGGATGTGGCTCCTGCACCGACCGGATCAAGAATAATTGGGATGCCCTGCTTTCCGGCAGCTTTTCCGGCGAGGATCATGGATGCAACCTGGTTGTTATCCAGTGTTCCGATATTCAGGACAAGAGCTCCGGCAAATGTGACCATATCAGCCACTTCTTCAGGAGCATGGGCCATCACCGGCGCCGCCCCGAGGCTGAGGGTGATGTTTGCACAATCGTTCACCGTCACATAATTGGTGATATGATGGACAAGCGGTTTCTTCTGCCTGACATCTGCGAATATGCGGGAATACAACTCATTACACATGAATAAATCCTGATCAGGGTGATCTGTCTCAGCAAGGGGGAGTAGACGACCATAAGGATTTCGAATCAGACCGGGGATACCATCAGGTTTCCCTGCCGCCAGGCGGTAGACGGCAGGCTTTCCCTCTTCCGGATTCAAAGAGACCGGAACGACCGACCAGGGGTATGGAAAGTGATCGGGCGGACCTACGCCTCCGGATCTTCTCCGTCCGGCTGCTCCGGGAGCGTACAGATGTCATCGAATAACTGGAGAAATTCATCCGCAGACCTGAACCGGTGCCGCTTCTCGGGGGTGAGCAGCCGTTTCATCAGGTTCAGACATCCGATCTCATCGGCAAGATCATCGGAGATATCAGGGACAAATTCATCGTTCCGCTCTGGTAGTGCCCCGGTCACGAGCCAATACCAGATTGCCCCGAGCTGGTAGAGATCTGTCCGTCTTCCCTTGTTGCCATACCTCTCCGGGCGGACCTGTTCAGGTGCCAGGATAAAGAACTCCTCCGGGGATCCGATGCCGGAATGACGGAGCGATTCCTTGATCAGACCTGATATCTTTGGGACCATGCCATCATCAAGGAGGATGTGCTTTGGAGAGAGATGGTAATGTCTCACCCCCTTTGCGTGGAGATACGCAAGACCGCTCGTCAGCTGTTTCATGAGCGGAATCCAGGTCGCCGGAGGGATCGGGACAGGAAGATCACGAAGAAGAGTGATTTTTTTACCTTCATACTTCACCCCTGATGCATACTCAAGTTCCAGGAAGGTCACCGGATCGAACTCAGCCCTGAACATCTTGAGTACATTCGGATGACGAAGCTGGTAGAGCACTGAAATCTCGGTGTAGAACGAAGAACCGGGATCTTCCATCATGTTTGGAATCTTTAAGACCCTCAGTTCACGGGTATCATTTTTCATCGCCAGGATAAGCACGGCAAACGGATCCCTGCCGATGATCCTTATTGCCGTATACCGCTCCTCAAGGGGGTCGGGGAATTCCTCAACCAGTTTCGGTTCAGGAAGGTTCTCTTCTTTCTTTTTCCTGCGTTTCGCCACGATCTGCTCGATTGCGGCAAGTGCACCCTCATGGTCAGGATTCCGCCTGAGCACCTCTTCGAGCATCGCAAGTGCCTCTTCTTCAAGGTTCCAGCCCTGGAGAATGAGCGCACGACGGTAGAGGGCATCGGTCTCCTCTGCTTCACGGGTAAAAGAATGCCCGAAGAACTCGTACGCTTTCTCAAGAACCCCGCGTGCAAGGAAGGCAATTCCCTTGTTATACGGAACCTGCAGGATACGAATCAGTTCTTTTCCCCCCAGAAGGAGGCGGACTGGCAGCCTGACCAGATAATCGTCGTTTTCCGGTTCGTTCAGTTCCAGGGAGAGGTGACCTTCCTCACCAGGTTTGAGAAACAGTCCGCCGGATTCAAGATTTTCCCCCGAACGGTTTACCACTGACACCCGGGCAGTTGCTGATCCCGGATTAACATCAAACTCCTTCAGGGTGACATCAACTGCTTCACCATCTCCTGCTGCGGAATCAGGGGTGAGAAGCGAGAGGAGGCTGCCAAGTCCGAGAAGCGGATCAGGATCCTCCTTCACAATCGTGCGACGAAACCCGGGTCGGGAAACCGGTGATCCGGACCCGGATTTACGTTTGTCAGGACCATCTGATCCTGAACCCGGACCAGTGGACAACGGTGTGAAAAGACGGGGCTTGTGGTGAAGCCGATCAATGAGTTTGTCAGTCTCTCTTGCCCGCATCTCCCCTTCTGTCTCTTCTTCAGAGTCGTTCTGTCGCTTTTCCTGTTCCTCTTCATCCGTCTTCCGCTTCTTAACTGCATACACCATCACGGTAATACATGCTGCAACGAGGAGAAGGATGACCAGGATCAGGGGGATATTTGCCGTGATGTACCCGAGGAGGGTTCCGTCACTGACCGGCCCGGCCCGTTGACGAGTCAGATCAGGCTCCGGTTTTTCCGGAGTAAAATACAGGGTTGATATCGTTCCTTCTGCTACTTCGACAAGTTTCTCCTGTTGAAACCCGGGACCGGAGACCGAGATGAGGTATGCTCCCGGTTTCAGATCAGGAACGATCCCGGGAAGATACCCCTGATCCACACCGTTCACCGTGTACGTGAGATCCGGACGGAATCCCTGGACCAGAATTGATCCGTTTACCGGGGAACTAATCCCGTTCTGGGGAACGATGGTAACGGTATCGGTATGTACCTCGGTAATCCGTTGATCTCCCTGTGCCGAACGCATCGACACTGAGAAGGAGACCTCTTCCATTCCCGGGCCGGCTACCGGGATCAGGGTGGTAAAAAAAGTGATGCTCTGTCCCGGGCTGATATTGACTCCCTCCGGGATCTCCACGAAGACCGGCATGGCGACAAACCGGGTAATGTCACCTTCATAGAAGAGACCGGTCCGGTGGAAACCATTTTCCCAGCTCGTCAGCCCGGTATTTTTGAACGTGAGCATCACCGGGTAGGAACGGCCCTGTTCCATCCGGTCAGGGATAGTATCATTCACATACGCCGGACCGAAAAGAGAAAAATCATACCCGGACGCAGCCACTGAACCCGGAATGAGGAATAGGAGTACCAACACGACAAAAAGATGATAATGCCCGGGCATTCGTCCTAATCTCCTCTGGTATGGTTAGTTTAAGACAATATACAGATATCGGAATCGCTATTCATCCCCATAGGAATACGTGTCAAGTTCTGCCAGAAAATCTTCAACACGGCCATACCGTTCATTTTTTTGCCATGCGAGGAGTTTCCCGAGAATGGGATCATACTTTGCTAAATCCGGTTTCAGGTCTGCAAGGGGGATCAGGGTGGTCCGGTTCGCCTCATACTGCCCGTCATCGTGCACCGCTTCGTACGCTTCGCGGCTGTACGGGAGATACCCGCTGAGCAGTTCATAGAAGATAACCCCGATCTGGAAGATGTCGGTTCGTTTCCCGGGATTTCCATACACTATCTCCTCCCGCTGTTCGGGAGCGATATACAGGGCAGGAGCATCCATCACATCAGACTCCGGGATAGAGAACCCGAGTTCGTTCTTCCCCCTGGCATACCCGGATATCTTTGCCGTGAGTTGTTCGGTCAGAAGCACATCGCCAGCCTGGAGATGGTAATGCCGGATTCCCATGTTATGGGTATACCTGATCCCTTCGGCAATGTCACGAATCAGGGAAAGGGCATACTTCTCACGGATTGGTTTTGGGAGCATAGACAGAGAGGTATGTTCAGAACCCTTGTACCGGACGCCGCTGAGATACTCGTTCTCAAGGAACGTGAGATCCTCGTTAAATTCAGCCTTGTAAAGCCGGACCACATTCGGATGCTGCAGGGAACCCCAGACCGATGCTTCCTTGCGGAGGATCTCACTGTCGGCCCCTTTCATATGGGCAACCTTGAGAGATCGGATTCCGCCGGTATCCTTGCGCATCACCTTGAAAACCCGGGCATAATGATCATCTCCGGCGATACCGAGCGGTTCATACCGGTCCTTGAGTGCATCGGGAAATCCAAACGGATTTTCAAGATCCATCGGAGTCTGGTCTTCATCAGGAACCCTGAGTTCCTCCTCCTTTTCTCCCTCGTCTGATTTCCGGGTTTTTTCCTCATCTCCCCCCCTTCGTACACCCTGATTGGTGTCAGCCTTCTTCCCGGTATCCGTTCCCTCCCTGATCCGGGAATTTCGTCCCTGTTTACCGGATTCATCCACGAGAGAGCCAAAGCTTCCACCGGCTCCGGATCCCCTGTCACCAGTCCCTTTCCTGAGCCGGTTCCGCCGGGAACCATCAGGGGAATGAGGCGGAAAAATGGTGATCGGGCGGGTGAATGTCCGTACCGGGTGATTCTCCGGGATGACCCGGGTGTTCATCATCAGGACCTGGAATGCGAGGAAAACGATGGTTATTGAGATGATGAGGAGGGGGAGATGTGAGATAATCCAGCCAAGCAGGGTGAAGCGCTGGACTTTCTCTGTTTCGACCTCCATTTCTCCCGTTGTGGTAAGATCAACGGTGATTCTCGTCACCGACCCGGGCTCGACCGTCACTTCTTTCCATTTCGGGCGATGATCAGGGTGGGTGATCGTGATCTGGTACGTCGCCGGATTGAGATCCGGAAGCGTCAGCGGGGTGGATCCCCGCACGCTCTCTCCCATCTTCACCTCTGCCTTCGGAGGGATCGATTCAATGATGATGGAACCGTATTCGGGAGACGATATGCCTCCTTCCGGAATAACCGTTATCGTCTTTGAAAAGCTGCTTGGGAAGGTGGTATACTCTGTCCCTTTCCGGGTTGCCATGGAAAAACTCAGGGTATATTCCCCGGGTTTCTCCGGGGGCTGAAGCGTGAGGAGAAAAGTAATATCCCCCCGGGACGGGATCTCCACACCGGGGTCCAGAGGGGAGAAGACAGGATCCACCCTGATCGATGACTGGAGCCCTTCGTACAGAAGGCCGAACTTCTCAACGTCATACTGCCAGGAAACCAGACCACGGTTCATGTAGGTGATCGTGACGGTGTACTCCCGTCCGGCCTCAAGGATGTCAGGGATGGTGTCTCCTGTACAGGTACCCTGGTAATATCCCACCCCGATACTTCCCGGGGTGAACGGTGTGTCAGCACTCACCGGGAAGAGCCCGGGGAAGAGGAGGACACATACCAGGAAGAGGACTGTCATACTGAATACTGGGCAGGAACACTGCCGGTTATCTGTTGAATCCATCTGCATCGGGAGAACCTGCCAGAACAGGGCTATCTGAAACAGCCCGGGAATGTATTTATATTAATCTCTCTTCTATCAGTAAAATGCATCCCCGACGGTTTTACAATGAGGAAATCGAGACGATGGACCGGGACAGGCTCGACTCCCTCGTTGATGAGCGAATTGCATATACGGTCTCCTTTGCCGCTGAGCATTCCCCATTTTATAGGAAATTCTTCCGGGAGCATAAGATCAGGCCTGCAGACATCACGACGCATGATGATCTCCTTGGACTCCCGATCATTTCCGGACAGGTCATCCGGGAGAACCAGCCTCCGGTGACTGAAGATTTCATGTTCAGAAGCATGGACTGGAATGGCATATACACCGTCCATGAGACAAGCGGGACAAGCGGAACTCCGAAGGGTTTCTTCCTTACCTGGGAGGACTGGATGCGGTATGCTGATAAATATGCACGGATATTCGTCTCACAGGGATTCGGACCCGGCGACCGGCTCATCATCTGTGCCAGTTACGGGATGAACGTCGGTGCAAACACCATGACCCTCGCTGCCCGGGATATCAGGATGACAATCATCCCGACAGGAAAATGCACATTTCCGATACGCCTGATGCATGCATACCAGCCGACGGGAATCGTCGGAAGTGTATTCAAGTTCATCCGCCTCGCCCGTAGAATGCAGGCTGAAGGACTTAAGCCGGCTGATTCCTCCATTGAACGGCTCGTTATCGGCGGGGAGAGTTTTGCTGACGAATCGAGGAAATACGTGGAGGATCTCTTCGGCTGCGAAGTGTACAACACGTATGGGAGCACGGAAGGGACCATGTGCGGTGAATGCTTGGCAACAGCAGGGCTCCATGTCCCTGAAGACATTGTCCATATGGATATCTACGACCCGGTACAGCAGCGGTATGTACCGGAAGGGGGATCCGGGCATATCGTCCTGTCAACCCTGCTCAAACCGGGAGAGAAATGCGGCAGCCTCCTTCTGAACTATGATACCGATGATACCACCCGTATTCTTTCACGGGATCCCTGTGCCTGCGGACGAACCCATATGCGGATCCTCAATCCCTGGCGCGAGACTGAAACCGTCAGGATATTCGAGGTTGATATGAACCGTATTGACATCGAACGGGCAGTATTCCAGCCTGGAAACATGGATTTCCTTACTGGTGAATACGAAGCTTTCGTCTATGGGGATGATGAGAATGAGATCGTGCTCCGTATATCCGTTGAGGCAGAGAACCGGGAAGCCTGTAACATCAGGGACATCACGGAGACGATCACCGGCACCCTGTTAAAAAACACCCCTGCCCTTGTCCCGTTATACGATGATGAGTTAGTAAAAATCCTGGTCCATGTCACCGGCCCCGGAGAACTTGAACTTCACCATGTCAGGGGAAGACCAAAGCGACTAATAGACAGAAGATAACCGGAATAATAGATGATCCGCGAGATGCTGCACCGGTACCCGGCAGTCCCAGCGATGCTGCTTGCATGTAGTATCCTCGTTATTGCCGGGTATGTCTTTCTCCCCCTGTTCTACGCGGTCATTATTGCCCTGGCTGCTGCCATCGTGCTCGGGCCCGTGCACCGCCAGCTGAACCAATGGATCGGGATCGGGTGGTCGGCTCTTCTCCTCTGTATCGGATCTACTATTGCGATCATCCTCTTTGCCGCATCAGTTATCAACGCAATCGTCACCCACGGCCACTTGCTCATGGGAATGGGGAACACCATATATGCAGCAGTTACGGGATCTACTGCCACAACCAGTTTTAACTCGTTAAGCGATCTGCTTCCGGGCAGCACCAACGACATCAGCTGGACCGACCAGCTCATGAATGAAACCATTCCCACCCTTCTCTCCTGGATCCATGATTTTGCCATCAATTTACCATCATTCGGGGTCCAGTACCTGATCTTCTTCCTTGCCCTCTTCCTGATCCTGAAAAACGGGCCCGGGGTGATGTCCCGGCTCCAGGTCTGTCTTCCCGATCCCACCGGGTCATATGTCGGAAAGCTTGCCAGGATCACATCAGACACGATCTACGCGGTTTTCATGGTGAATGTCCAGATCGCATTCCTTACCTTCTTTATCACACTCCCTTTTTTCACCGTTCTGGGATACGGCGACCCGGTTTTCTGGTCATTTATCTGTGGGGCATCCCATCTCTTTCCCTTCTTCGGACCGCAGATCATCACGCTCTTCCTCGGTACCTATGCCCTGGCCACCGGGGACTATACCCGGCTCCTCGCCATCATCCTGATCGGATACCCGCTCATCACCGGACTTGCGGATTTTTTTATCAGGCCGAAACTTCTTGGAACCAGGACTGCAGTCCATCCGGCACTGATGATGATCGGGCTTTTTGGAGGGATGTATACGCTTGGTGCAGTAGGAATCATCCTCGGTCCCCTGATCATCGCCCTTGCCCTTGCTGCCTTTGAGACGATCATGGAATCGCTTGAAGGAGATGAAAATACCAGGTAATACTCATCCGGAGTGTCCGGGTTACCCGGGCAGGTTCTGCCGGTGAAATCCATGTACCGTGGCCGGTCGGGCTTTCAGAGGTATTAATCCGGGGAAAACCGGGGGAAAAGGGAAGGTGAGATCTCAGGATGAAAGGGCCTGGATCGCCGAGCAGACGATCATACCCAGTTGTTCCACGTTCCATAGTTCGGTATCGAGAACCATGTGATAGGGTTCAAGAGAACCGATATCGATATTATAGTATTTTTTGTACCTGAGCGCTTCGCTGGCTTCTCTCGCTTTCGTCTCCTCAAGTGCGGAAGCGATATCAGCATACGCATCCCGCATCAGGATCCTGCGTACCCGGCATTCCAGGGAAGCCTTCAGCCAGATACGAAGATTTGCTTCAGGGAGTACCCAGCCGGAGAGACGGGCTTCAACGAGAATGTTATCCCTGGAGAGTGCCATCTCCCGCTGCCGGTCATCGATCATTCTGTCGACAGAGGGATCTCTCTCACAGAATGCACTGAATTCAGCAAGTGAGAGATTACGTTCCCGTGCCATCTGGCGGAACACCTCACCGGCGGATATTACTTCCATTCCCTGGAGAGCGGCAATATGATACGTAAGAGAGGTTGTGCCGCTCCCCGGAAGCCCGCTGATCGTTATCCGCAAATCAGATGCCCCCGATATCAAGCGCTTTCCGGATCACCTGGGAAAGGGTGATGGAACAGAGCATGTACCAGATGATCCATGCCGGCGCCGGACCGAGGATCAGATCGGTTAGGTGAACGGTACCAAAGAACGGCATGGAAATGAACGCGTCGAAATGGTTCAGCCGGTAGATAAGCCAGAAGAAGATGGGAAGAGTGATCACCATGATGTACCCCATCGGTTTAAACTGTGCCTGGCTCATCTCAAGCTGATCCTGCATCATCGTGGCCCGTCTGGCTTCCAGTTTCTTCACCCGTTTATCATCCTTCGCAAGCATTGCTTCGCGGTATTCTTTCTGGAACTCCTTCATCTTGTTTTGTGTCTCCTTCATCTTCCGGTAATCTATGGTGTATTTCTGGATGATGGAAGAATAGAACCCCGTACAGGCTGAAAGAATAATAATGACGATGTAAAACGGAATTCCAAAGTGATCCACGAGCGGGCCGAGAACCTGATCAAGACCGGTTCCGATGGAATTCCTGACCGTTTCAATACTTGCTACGAGAATGAGCCCCATGGCAAGAAGAAGGGGCATCATGCTCATGTTGGCAGAAGAGGATGAACCCATGACTCACCTGAGGGTTTCTACCATCTCTTCTACAGACTTCTCAAGCAGGAAGTCTGCATTTGTGATATACTTGATAGTACAACCGGTAATCGTCGCATACGACGCAGCAACGGCCCGGTTGAAATTCTGGTGGTCGGCGATCGCACGGGATCCCTCAATATCCCTGACCCTTGAGAGATCGCTGAGACGGCGCCTCAGGATCTGGTCCTCGTCTGTCTCAACAAGAACGATGATATCTGGGTTCAGTTCGCGGAGAACCCATTCAGGAAGACCTGCAAGAAATCCCACAGGAGTCTTGACTGATGCATGAGTGTCGATGATGACATTGCCCTCAATCCGGGCAATCGCCTGGGCAGCAAGTTTCTGCAGACGTTTCTGCGTATCCTTGTCCAGTCTGCGCATCTCATCACGATCCTTCACCAGTTCCTCTTTCAGGGCAACCTCAAACATGAAGGAGCCGAAGTTGATATTCTGATAGGGAACTCCGGCAGCCTCAAGTCTGGCTGCAGACTCGTTGATAACCGAAGTCTTTCCAACTCCGGGCACTCCTGTGATGATAACCTTCTTCCCGGCCATACCGATCGTCTCTCACTCTTTGCCAAAGAACGTTCTCATGAAGGGGTACATCTCCATGATCTGTTCGCTGGCGATCTGTTCGTAGAGCCGGTACGTGATACTCACGGCAAGCAGAAGACCGGTTCCGCTCACGCTACCGATAACTCCGAAGAGGTTTGCAACAACCGAGAGGAGACCGACAAATACCCCGCCGATAACCGTTACACGGGGAATATACCGGTCAAGCACCTTCTCGAGCACGGCCGGGTTTCTCCGGTATCCGGGGATGGACATACCGGATCCCTGGATCTGGCGGGCAACTGCCTTTGAATCCAGTCCGGCCGTCTTCACCCAGAATATGGCAAAGATGGCACCACCGACGATCATGAAGACCGAATCGATACCGAGCCTGATGAGGACTTCCCAGGGGGCATGGCCGCCGACAAAATTCGACATCCACCACATCCAGTCCTGGGGAGAGTTGATCGGGGCAAGGTACCACATCAGACCGCCGGTCGGATTCTGGCCTTCGAACGTTCCGAAGATCGTAATCCCGACGTTGTTCAGGAAGAGCCCGACCATCTGGATGTTGGCCTGGAGCACACGGACAAGAATCATCGGCAGCACGCTGGCGTAGATGAGCTTGACCGGGAACCGGGCACGGGCTCCTCTCACCTGGGTATGGGCAAGCGGAATCTCAACCCGGGTGGATTCGACGTAGACGATCAGCATGAAGATGGCGATCGTCGTGATGAATGCGATCAGATCGGGCCCGAAATACTGTATGAAGTTCCCGCCATCCAGAACGATGGAGAACAGGCGGGGGAAGAACCCGACCGGGTACATGTCGGTGACCGGTGCCCAGTTGATGAACCCGTTCACGATCGCTTCGGCGATACCGGCTACGATGAAGAGACCAACACCTGATCCGATACCCCACTTCGTGACGACCTCGTCCATCAGGAAGATAAGCACCCCGCCGGCACAGATCTGCAGAAAGATCAGAAATGCCAGGATGGAAGTATTTCCACCAAAGAGCGCCATTGCAGTGGCCGGATCCGGCTGAAGGAACCCTCCGATGATCATCGGAATGGCCTCGACCACGATCATAACCATGATCATGAGTTTCTGCAGACCCATGTACTGGATCTGGCCCTTCAGGTCGGATGTATCGATATGGATGATATCCGCACCTTTCAGGAGCTGGAGCACGATGGATGCGGTCACAATCGGACCGATTCCGAGGTGAACAATAGATCCGCTCTGACCCGCGAGGAGGGCACGGAAGTACTGGAACATATCCTGGGAATCAGCCGATAACCCGAAGACATGAATGTTCGTCAGGATAAAGTAGACGAACAGGATAGCAACGGTCCAGGTTAATTTGTTCTTGAAATGAACATGCCCTTCAGGACCTTTTACAGACGGCATCTTGGCCAGAATTGGCTCCATCCGGTCGAGTATCTCACCCATGTTGATCCTCCGGAAAAGATCAGGCGGTCAGGGCCTGACCGCCCTGTGCCTCGATCTTGGCAACTGCCTGTTCTGAGAATGCTGCCGCCGTGATATTCATCTTGTAGGTGACTTTTCCGCCGCCGAGAACCTTCTCGATCCCCAGATCTGCAGCGTTGAGGACTACAATATCACCCTCACGGGATGCAGTTCCCTTCTGAAGTAATGCCGGAACTATCTGGTCGATATCGCCGATATCAAGCACATCACCGATGATCTCTGCCCGGTGATAATGCTTGAAACCGTTCTTTCCGTACACAAACTGCGCATGAACTGTGCCGCGAACGAACTTATGATCACGGCTTCCCGCTCTGCCACGGCCTCCCCGGTTACCCGCTCCCCTGCGGTTTTTATGAGTTCCACCGCCACAGGTGCGTGATCCCCGGTACTTGGAACGTTTGTTGACTGGCATGCTCTTACCTCATCTTGTAGAGAAGATCGTTTATCTTCTCGCCATGATACCCGAGGGAGCCACCCTGCTGGGCAGTCCGCTTGGTAGTCTTGTATCCTTTCCGCGGGGGGTGAAGCCGGAGAACCGGTTTGAGTCCGGGTACATCTGCGAGTCGTGCCTGGCCGGTAGCGAGTGCCTCTGCAAAATCGCTGATGCCTGAGTACTGGGTGTTCTCCTTGATGTACTCGTCGCTCAGGTGCACGTCACCGGCAAGCCGGCCACGATTTCTGAGCAGTTCCTCGACGACCCCTGCATCGATCTCACCATATGCAATGTAATCCTTGACCTTGTGGATCATACCGGTGTATGCCGGCGTGTCAGGGATCAGCACGCAGTGGTTGATGTGATGCAGGCGGAGCATCTTGAGGGTGTCCTTGATCTCACGGCGGGTCTTTACCGTTCCGCGGACCTGTACAACCGCATACATTACTCCTTGCCTCCGAGACGAATCATATTGGTCGCTTTAAGGGCGTTGAAGGTTGCCTTTGCATAGTTGATTGTCGTCCGGGTCTGACCCTGGGTCTGTGCCCAGACATCCCTGATCCCGGCAAGCTCGAGCACCTTCTTACCGATGTCTCCGGTCACGAGGCCGATACCCTGTGGTGCCGGCCGGAGGGTGACCTTAACACTCCCAGCAATACCATTCACGAGCATCGGAATGGAGTGTGGCTTTGAACAGCCGCATTCCCATGAACCACAGCCACGGCGGACCTTGATAAGGTTGGTCTTGGCATTGGTGATTGCCTTTTTGATGGCATCTCCCACCTGTGAATCCTTACCCTGGCCGAATCCAACGTATCCGTCCTTGTTTCCTACAACAACCACGGCTCTGAACTTGACTCTGCGCCCGGAGTCAGTCATCCGCTGTACCATGTTGATGTCGAGCACCTCATCGACGAGATCTGGGAGGAATGCATCGACGATCTCAGGTTCCTTGATGGGTTTCCCGCTGGTGAGCACCTCGTCGATGCTCTTGATCTCGCCGGCCTGGACCATGCGTCCAAGACCGGTCAGGGGTACCCATTCTGCCTTATCAAATGCCATATCAGTTCAGCTCCCCCATAATCGCGTCTCTCACTGCTGCCACATTGGCAGGGAGTGAACCTGCACGGTCCGGGGCGTATGCTGCGATGTGTTCACCATTGCACCGCTCGTCAGAGGGAAGAATCTCCTCGTTGTGCGGGATGTCAAGTCCGGCTTCGACAGCTCCCTTCAGAGCTGCAAAAACACGGGCCCCTTTCTTTGCCCGGTGCAGACCGATGTCCAGAATGACACTCTCCTGTTGTGCCTTCATGGCACGGACAGCGAGAAGCATTCCGGTCAGGTATGCTGCCGGGGTGTTGGAAAGGGAGCCTTCATAGCCGTACTTCCGCAGTTCAGACGAATTAACTGCAACATGTGTCTGGTCACCCCCGATATGTGCGGTGATGATCTGACAGATGATGTGCTTGTTCGTCTTCCTGACGACCATGCGGGGATCTTCACAGACAACCAGTTTCGTCCTGACATAGTAGTCAGTACGCCCTTCACGCCTGCGGCGGAATGGAACAAAGTATCTCGGGCCGGTTGCCATTATTCAGCCCTCCCGATCTCTATCTGTGCCTTCAGGTGGGAGACCGTCCTGAACTGCCCGCCTGCTGCACGGCGGTAAAACCGGCGGTAGACGGTGCAGGTGATCTCTTCCTTCTCGCGCAATTCACGGAGAACTTTCCGCTGTGCACGAATCCGCTGAACCCAGCGGGTTTTGCTGTCGGTGCGGGAACCGGCTGCTCCTTTCCTGCGGCCCGGACCCTTACAGTGTCCGTATGCACGCTTTGCCATCAGGGCACGGGCTCTCCCACGGGAGTTCCCCCTCTTCTGATGAGCAGCAATGGCACCCTCACCGATCAGGTTTCTGATGTCTTCACGGGAGATAGCCCGCTGAATATCCTCGATCTTCTCAGGGTTGAACCATACCCGGTTCACCCCGCAGCCGAGGACTTCTGCAGCAAGGCGTCTCTGACCAGAAATCTGACTCATTTATTCTTCCTCCTCGTCTTTCTCTGCGGATGACTCAGCAGCACGCTTCTTTGCAGCAGAAGGCTCCGGTTTACTTGCATCCTTCCAGTTCAGGATCCGGATTTTTGCTTCTGCAGCCTGGTTCTGGATCATCTCGCGTTTCTTCTTTCCGACAGTTCCACCGATCCGGATGGCATGGGTTTCGGGATTTACCCCTTCGAGGTCCTTGAGATTGTAGACCATGGACTCATGGAATCCGCTCGGGTGCATGCCACGAACGGCAAGGGGACTTCCGTATCCCGGGGTCGGGTGCGGGCCTTTTGCTTTACGCAGCTTGCGCTGCTTGCTGTGCAGACCACGCGGACGGCGCCAGGAATCGCGGATGGTGACTTTCTTGTCGACCCCTTCGCGTTTGAACCTGGCTTCCTTATCCTTCCTGACTTTGATGAGCCTCTTTATCTCGGATACCATTACTGCTCACCTCTGGACACAACGTAGATACCGTCCTGGAAGACCCGCGGGTCACGGTTACGGATCTTGGTTGCCCGCTGGATGTTCGCTGCTGTTGCACCGACGATCTCCTTGTCGATACCGGTCACCATCACTTCATCAGTTCCGATCTTGACGGTTGTGCCGGGGAGAACACGGGCATTGCGGGGGTATTTCTCACCAAGGAAGTTATTAATCTCTATCCGGTCACCCTGCATCTTAAGCTGGATGGGAAAGTGGCTGTATACCACCTTCATGGTGTACAGGTATCCGCTGGTGACACCGGTACACATGTTCCCGCAGTGTGCTGCAAGGGTTCCGACCATGGAGGTAACCTGCTTCTTCATTGACTCTGTCCTGAAGAGGACCGTTTCACCCTCGATGGAGATGGAGATTCCCGGATACCACATGTCGCGGGAGAGTTCACCTTTCGGGCCTTTTACCGTCATAACGGAGCCCTCAATGGTGACGGTTGCACCGTCGGGGATGGTTATTGAGCGTTCAACGACCATGGTACACCTCAGTATACATACCCCAGCAGTTCGCCACCGATACCAAGACGGCGGGCCTCATGATGGGCCATAACCCCCTTGGAGGTGGAGATGATCAACATCCCGATACTCTTGGACGGAAGGTAGAGTTGTTCCCATCTCTCCATTTCGTCCATCTTAACCGAGAAACGCGGGGAGATACAACCACACTTGTTGATCATACCTGACATGGTCACCTTGAACTGGTCGCCCCTGCCGTCCTGGATCAAAGAATATTCACGGATGTACCCGGCGTCCTTCATGATGCGAAGCATATCACCGACAAGCCGCCCGGCAGGCTGGACAATTACTTCTGACCGGCCCGTATCTGCGGCGTTCTTCAGCGTGCTCATTGCATCTGCCACTGTATTCAGTCTTGCCATAGCACTCCTCCTCAGTTCAGTTTCTTAAAGCCCATCTTCGGTGCCCACTCGCGGAAACACTGCCGGCAGAAGAAGATATTGTATCTCCGGACAAGTCCCTGTTTCCGGCCGCAGAGGAGACACTCGTGTGCCCCGCGTCCGAACAGTTTTGTCCGTTCCTTTCCAGCCTTCTCATTGGCCATTACTGCACCTCTATGTTATAACGCTCTTTCAGGAACAGAGTCGCATCTTCCTTGTTGACCCGCTGTTTTGCCGGGAGTTTCTTCTGCTGAATGCGCCGTTTTGCGATCCGAAGACCGTTCCGCCTGAGTACCACCGTCACATCAAGTCCGAAGATACCGATTTTCGGGTCATATGACTGACCCGGAAAGTCGGTGTGTTCCTCAACTCCGAAGGAGAAATTCCCCTGCTGGTCGATTGACCGGGCAGTCAGCCGGGATCCTGAAATATTCAGGGAGGTTGAAAGGAACTCCTCTGCCAGGTCGCCACGAAGCGTAACCTTGCAGCTCATCGGGGCACCCTTGCGGATACCGAATGCCGGGAGGGTCTGCTTGGCAACACTCCTGACAGAGGTACTTCCGCGGGTGATGTCTGAGATGATCTTCTCGGCGTTGACCAGCTTGTCACCGGCCTCGCCGACACCCATGTGCACGACTACCTTGTCAATCGAAACTGACCGGTTCGGGTTCATTCTTCAATCCCCCAGTTGTCCAGTGCTGGTTTCTCACGTCCGATCATCACGACATACTCGTCGATGGTCTCAAAGGTCTGTCCACCGTCGGCATCGGTAAGGATGATACGGTTCGGAAGGCTTCCTGGAACCTTGATGATCTCGCTGATCCGGGCAATGGCACCTGAGTGCCGTCCGCCGA
The DNA here is from genome assembly GCA_964637135.1 of uncultured Methanospirillum sp. Taxonomy (GTDB): domain Archaea; phylum Halobacteriota; class Methanomicrobia; order Methanomicrobiales; family Methanospirillaceae; genus Methanospirillum. The sequence continues at coordinate 30,649 of CAZWTX010000026.1, forward strand.
TGATCATGGCCATGTTTCCGGTCTGCATCGGGAAGTGCTCGACGATCCTGTTCTTTTCTCCGGTTTTCAGGGAGAGAACAACAGAGTCACCTGATTTGTAGGTGTTCTCGGCGATCAGGTTGGATCCGTCACGAAGGTTGAGCTGGACCTTTCCGCCCTTGACCATGGTTTTGTTGATAACCTTGACCAGGCGGGATTCTGCCGCAGCTGCGTCGATCGGGATCGTCTTGTGACGGCCTTTCACGTCACGAAGAATCCTGAAATGCTTGTCCGTCTTCGGGACAGAGATGATATCAAAGATACCAATCCCCATGTCCGGATGACGACAGGCACGTCCGTTCACGAGAATGTCTCGCTGACGAAGGATACGTTTGATCTCCTTCATATTTCGGGCAAGGCCCATCTGATCGCGGATCCATACCGCGATCGGGAGTGCATTGGCGTTGTGCGGACCGGCTGAAGGCTTGGTGATGAACTTTGTTGTTTTTCGTGCAATTCCCCAGGCCTTGGGTGCGACAACGCGTTTAAGATGATGTCCCATCGTTACTCACCTAACCCAAGTTTCTTCTCACGCCGCTTGTCCTCGAGGTTCAGTTCTACGATGACCACGTTTGAGGGGTCAATCGGGCGGGGAACCTCAGTTCCGTCGGCTTTCTTGACAGATACACCGTCAACCACGATCTTTGCCTTTTTGGTAATGACAAAGTCCACAAGCCCGCGGACACCTTTCTGGTCGCCCCTGGTCACGGTGACGGTATCACCCTTGACGACACGGGCACTGCGGCGCTTGTACTTCTCGCGAAGTTCGGTTGATAGCGGTGCATGAAGGAGGGAACCACGCTGGTGGAGCGGTGCATTGTACCGCGCTTTGCGCTGTTTCCTCGGCTGGCTGCTGATTACTCGTACCATTCTTGCACCACTCACACGATGATCGTGGCCATCGACCCGATACGCGGGTACCTGATAGCCACTTCACGGGCAACCGGACCCTTGATCTCGGTTCCACGCGGTTCGTTCCGGTCATCGACCACTACAACAGCGTTGTCCTCAAAGGAGAGACGCAGACCGCTCGGGCGGCGAATCTCTTTCTTCTGGCGGATAACAACCGCACGGACGAGCTTGCGCCGCATGTCGGGGGTACCCTTCTTGACACTCACCGTTGCAAGGTCACCTAGACCGAGCTTTGGCTGCCGGCGACGGACACCGTGGTACCCGAAAACGGATACAACCTGTACGAGCCTGGCTCCGGTGTTATCTGCACAGACCATCCGGGTTCCGGTGTTGATCGAGCGGGGGACTTTAATCCCTAATGCTCTCATGACCGGTTCACCTCAACGACAACAAAGGTCTTCGTCTTGGAGAGCGGGCGGCACTCTGCAATGTTCACAGTCTCACCAACGTGGGCATTGAGGCACGGAGGATTATGTGCATGTATCTTTGAACTCCGTTTCTCATATCGCTGGTATTTCTTGACAAAGTGGAGGTAGTCCCGCTGGACTACGACCGTCCCTGTCATCTTGTCGCTCACGACTTTGCCGGTGATCACCTGGCCGCGCACCGGCAAGGTGCCGTGAAACGGGCAGTTTACGTCACTGCACTCCTTTTCAGGAGTCGGGACGTTCAATCCGATATCTCTTGCCATTATGAACCTCTATTTTCTGATTCGCATGTTGATCCGCTTCTCGGGGGCCATTACAAGGGCGGAGCCCTCCACGAGAGCGATCTTCCCTGTCGGGAGTTCCAGTCTGAGGGTGGCGCCCTTTTTTCCCACCTGTTTCAGACCGTTCCGGGTTTGTATCACCACGGTGTTCCTTGTCTCATCAATGATCTTCCCGTTGATCCCGACCAGGTACTGGTTGGAGGCATCAACCACCAGAACATCCAGCCCGATTAGTTCATGGAACAGGATGTTCTGAGGGGTGATCATGCACGCTTTCTGTGGTTCTGTTCGGTCTTCATCCGGGCTATGGTCCGGCGAATTTCGCGGATCTGGCCCGGGTTCTCGTAGGCGCCACCGGCGCTGACCTTGCCATGGAACTGGATCAGTTCCATTCTGAGTTTGTCCACCTGCTCAACCAGTTCAACATCAGAGAGCTGGGAGACGTCTTTTGCTCGAAAGATTGCCATTACTGGTCCTCCTCGATGAATTCATCTCCGCGCTCTTCCTCGATGATCGCATCGAGATCGAGATCCTCACCTTCTTCATCATCAGAGATCTTCTGGATATGATCCTGGACCCGTGCTTTCTTCTCGATGGCCGCAGTCACTTTGAAGTGGTCAGGGAGCTGGGCATCCGGTGGAATGATCCTGACCTGAATACCGATAATCCCGAGTTTTTTGATAGCGATCGCGTATCCCTTGTCAACAATGGTGTTGACCGGGTCACCGGAATGCTTGATGTACCCTTCAACAAACTTCTGGACCCGGCCACGGGCACCGGTGAGTTTCCCGGAGAGTACAACCTCGCATCCGAGTGCTCCGGATTCCATGACCCGGCGGATGGTGGAAGATCCTGCCTTCCTGAAATACCAGCCGCGTTCGAGGGCACTTGCCAGCCGTTCTGCCATGATCTGGGCGTTCAGGTTGGGGTTCTCGACCTGCTGGACCTCGATCTGCGGGGATTCAACCCCGAAGGTGGTTGCGAGATCCTGGGTCAGGCCGCGAACAACCTTTCCGCCCTTTCCGATGACAATACCGGGTTTCTCGGCGAATATGGTGACCTGGGTTCCAAGGGGGGTGCGGACAAGATCCATGCCGCCGTACCCGGCCCGCTTGAGTTCACGGGTGAGGTGACGTTCGACTCTGACCTTCCGGACACCGTCTGCTACAAATTTTCGTTCAACTGCCATCTAATCAGGCCTCCTGTTCGCGGACGATCATCTCGATGTTCACGGTATCGCGGTCTTTCGGGGTTGCCCGGCCCATGGCACGGGGCATGAAACTCCGTCTCCGGACACCGCGGTTTGCAGTGACATGGATGATCCGTAGTTTGTCAGTCTCGAGACCGTCATACTCGGCATTCTTGCGGACGCTGTTAATCAGGCGAAGGTATACCCGGCCTGCTTTCTGTGGGAACCGGCCGGCATCCCAGCCGACAAGACCCTTGCGGTGGGGAACATTCCGGTTAAACCGCTTGAAGGGAATTGCCTTCTTGAGCGCAACAACGTCGTTCAGATATGCTTCAGCCTCGTCGAGTTTCTTGCCCCTGAGGAAACTGGCAATCTCCACGGCATGCTTCGGGGATATCGGGGCCTCGTTTACCTTGCCGCGGGCAGTGTTCTCGCCGGCAGGATTCTGTGAATATGCAATTCTGGCCATTTCAATCACTTCAGCGGGACAAACTTACTCGACCGGGTTGCACCGATACCGGCAGAACCGTGAGTGACTCTCCTTCTGGTCAGGGCAAATTCTCCCAGGTAATGGAAGACTGCTTCCGGCTGGATCTCGACCTTGACGAACTCCTTTCCGTTGTAGATCTCGATCTCGCGCCCGATCATCTCGGGAAGAATGATCATGTCACGGACATGGGTCCGGATCTTTGATTCATGCTTGCGCAGATCGACAAGGAACTTCTCTTCGCCACTGGTCCATCCGCGGAGTACTTTCCTGCGTGCCCGTGAAGGCATGTGGGGGACGAGTGCCTCAAGATTCATAGCCTTGAGTTCGTCAACTTTGAACCCGTGGTAGGTAAACTCCTCCTTTCGTCGCGGGAGTTTCTTCTGTATCTTCTTTGCCATCGCGATTACCTCCTGCAACCGGTTCTACGGGCAGCTACATGACCGACCTTTCTGCCTGGCGGGGTACCCCTGCTTACCGTCTTTGGACGGCCGGGGTGCTGGTGACCTCCACCACCGAACGGGTGGTCGATGACGTTCATTGCAATACCACGGACACGCGGCCAGTTGCTTGCAGTGTTTTTCATCTTGTGGTACTTCTTACCGGCCTTGACGAACGGTTTCTCAACCCTGCCTCCACCGGCCACGATACCGATGGTTGCACGGCACTGGTCGTTGAACCATTTCGTGACACCGCTTGGCATCCGGATTGCGACCCGTCCTTCCATCTTATCGGTGACCATTGCCTGCACACCGCTTGCCTTGACGAACTTTCCACCGTCATTCGGCTTTGATTCGATGTTGCAGACGTATAAACCGGTCGGAATACCGGCGAGCGGAAGGGTGTTCCCGTTCCTGACCTCGACTTCCGAACCCCAGGAGAGGGTATCGCCGACACCCATCCCTTCGGTGACCAGTACGTACTTCTCCTCGCTGCCTTCGACCTTGACCTTTGCAATCGGAGTGTGACGGGCCGGATCGTGTTCGATGTCAACGATCAGACCGTGAACCGTCTCACCGATCCTGCCAAGGTGACGGAGAGCAGCTTTGTACCGGCTTGACGGTGCCCGATACGTCGGACCTCCGTGACCCCGGCTCTGTGTTGTGATTCGATGTCCCATCTTCTCACCTTTACATTATCCCGAGCCGGCTGAGGATCTCTTCCGCAGCCTTCTCGTTGACAAAACTGATGATGGCCTTCTTCTCTCCCTTGTTGGTCATCATCGTCCGGACCTGTGTGACCGGCTGATCAAACATCTTCTCGACTGCCATCTTGATCTGAACCTTGTTTGCCGTCCGGTCCACTATGAACTGGAGCTGGCTCTCGTGGTCCACCTGGGCGGTTGCCTTTTCTGTTGCATACGGATACTTGAGCACTGCCATTACTGCTCACCCCCGAGCTGTTGAAGCGCTGCTTCTGTCCAGATAGTAAGACGGGCAGCATGGGTACCAGGTGCAAGAAGCCCGACGTTGATGTTTCTGACTGAACAGACATCGACTCCGGCAAGGTTGCGGGCTGCACGCAGCGGTTTGCCGCCGGTAACGATCAGAAGGCTTCTGCGCTGCTTGTAACGGCGGCCACGCATCTTTCCGCGACCGGCACGAACCTTGCGGCTGCGCTCGGCACGCTCGACATCGGCATAGACCCCGATGGCTTTCAGGGCTTCCCTGACATCCTTCGTCCGGTTAAGACCTTCGAAGTCAGTCGTCAGGACGAAAGGCAGGGAACCGGTGAAGACATGCCCACGGGATCGGACCAGGTCGTCGCTGATAGTGGCGGCAATTGCCGACTCGGTTGCCTTGCGCCGCTCCTTCCGGTTGATATCCTTGATAAGGATCTTCTCTACTTTTGGCGGGTGGGCTTGGCGACCGCCCTTGGCCTGGGGCACCTTTGCTGCCCGGGAACCGTTCTTGAGACGGGGAACCTGTGCTACACCACGGCCACTCCCCCAGGAATGGGCGGAGTAGGAGATTCCTGCGAACGGGTTAACCCCGTGCGGCTGGTATCCGCGGGACTGCTGGGCGATAACCGCCTTCTTGATCAGATCAGGGCGGTATGCTGAGCCGAAGACGGATGGCAGATCGATCTCGTGGTCGACTGATCCGGTCAGTGTAAGAACCTGTGCTTTCATCTAGCTCACCCCTGTTTGCTCTGCTGGCTCACGAACCCGATTACCGGTTCGCGGATCTTGTGTTCACCCTGTCTGATTGCATGGCGGATTCTGACAAGCCGCTTGCTCGGGCCGGGCACTGAACCCTTAATCAGGACATACTGTCCCCGGACTTCACCGTAGTTGATGAATCCACCCTGCGGCGTGATGTCACTGCCGTCTTCGCCAATCTTAAGGAGCCGCTTGTTGAACTCGGTACGCTGGTGATATCCCACCTGGCCCATCATCGGAACCTGCCACCTGACATGGTGCGGGGTCCACGGACCGAGGGTACCGACATGGCGTTCCTTCTTTCCACGGGAATGTTTCCGCTTCCGGAGGTGGACACCCCATCTCTTGACCGGACCCTGGGTACCCTTACCCGTGGTGATCGCAGTGACATCGGTGTACTGGCCAACCTGAAAGAGATCTTTAGCGGCAAATTCCTTGCCAAGCATGCTTACGGCATACTCAAAGCGTTCAAGGATAGAACCGCCACCAACCCGTGTCTCCATCAGGTCAGGAACCTTTTTCGGGACACCGGTAAGTGAAACCGGACGGGCATAGGTCAGGCAGAAGACATCGACGATCTTTCCTGCCTCGATTGCCTCACGGATAGTTGTCTCGGCTTTCTGGCGGTCGTAGTTCTTCGGGAGGGTCAGCCTGCGGCCGAGTTCGGGGTCGAATGAATCGGTCCATATCTCGGTCATGGCATGGTTTCCGTAGGTGTCATGGCGGTAGACCCTGACAGCGGCAACCCGCATGTCCGGGACTTCAATGACCGTGACCGGTACCATGATGTCCCGGCCTTCCGTCGGGCTCTTGGTATGGTCATCAACCATGACCAGGTGGGTCATTCCCACTTTGTACCCGGCAAACCCCTGGAGCTGGGGGGCCCCCTCGTATGCAGGCCATGCATGATATCGTGGGACCGGGCTCTTCGCCCGCTTGCGTGGGCTGTATGCCAGGGATCCCATACGAGGTCTGTGTACGTTTGGCATTGTATGATCAGTCCTTCTCTTCTGTATCTTGGGTCATGCACCATCCGGCGGACGGTACATGGATCGATGCAGGAAAGAGACCATAATCAGGACGTCAGCGATAACTGTCTTCGCATGATTATTTCCGGTACGTAACAGATTCGTCCCTCCCTACCGCATGCAGTGACTGATCGTCCGGCGCAGCATCGCTGCTACAACATAACCTGCATGTGTAGACGGACCGATTTCTGACAATTACGTCCGGTTTACCGGTCTCTCGTAAGATGCGTGATAATCAGGCTCCTCAGGCAGAGCATTCTGCCGGAGACGGGCCGCATCGTCCACCCTTGCCGTCATCACATCCCACTTCTGTCGCCTCGAGCGAAGAATCGCAGGTTCCGGCCCGTCCTGAAGGATTCAAGATCCGATGAACAGGCCGGCTCTTCACCCCTCTTCAGGGAAGGGGGTAAAGAAGGCTTCCTTAATATTCGATAAAAGAAGGTATAAAGATACTCCCTACTCAAAGTAGAGATCACCGTCTTCCTTGATATACACTTCAATGGAATTCCGGATAAGACGGGACTTGTTCTTTTCCGGGACCTCTTCACGGATACGGTTCATCAGCTGGACCGAATCATACTTGACCTTGATCCCGAATTTCTCTGCTTCACTGAAGATGCCCTTTACTGCCGTGAAGAGATCGGTTCCTTTCTCCACAGTACAGAGATGGCGGGCGTCAAGACTGTATAGGAATTCAAGGGTTTCACGAGCACGGCTGATATTCTCCATTGCTGATTTCTCGATAGTACAGACGTTTGCCTTGGAGGTATGGATGATATCGGCAATCTGCTGCTGGGTAAGCCCTGCTTTCCGGTATCTGAGGACTTCTTTCTGCCGATCGGTCAGCAGCCCTTCTTTCATGATATACAAAGGATCACCTAAACATAAACGGGTTTCGTTAACCCTAACCTCCCGTCCCCAGGCAGAAGGACCGTCGAATATATCAATAGGATAAAAACGGGTAATCCCGCGCTTCCGGGAAAAAAACGATTTCACAACCTTTATTATGATACTTCATCATAGTATCGTTGAACACTCACTGAGGTGTGCAATGGTAGTAAAAGTAGGAATTGCCAAACTCGGAAATATTGCTAGTGGCGTAATGGCAGAACTGCTCCTTGACGAGCGTGCAGACCGTGAAGACATGCAGACCTTCATGGCTACCTCAGGGACCAAGCTCCAGCCGGAAGACATTGACCGTGTTGTCACCAACATGAAGGCATGGGGTCCGGACTTCTGTATCGTTGTCTCCCCGAACGGTGTTCTCCCAGGTCCAAAGGGTGCACGTGAGTCACTCGCTGCAG
>CAZWTX010000027.1:0-36929 GCA_964637135.1 uncultured Methanospirillum sp.
GGTTTTCCGGCACTCAGACACCTCGTGTTCGGTCTCGCTCAGGTGGATGTGGAGGGGAACGTTCTCACTTCTGCTGAACTCGGCACAGCGGGAGAGGTGGTCCGGAGGGACGGTGTACGGGGCATGGGGGCCGATTGCGGGAGTGATCCGGGGATTGTTCAGGTTCCTGATGTGGCTCGTGAGGTTCTCTGTGGCCTTTATCTCCTTCTCGAACTTCTCCTCATCCCCGAAGGTGATAATCCCATGACAGAGTTGAGCCCGTATCCCCGATTCACTGACTGCCCGGGCGGTCTCTTCCATGAAGAAGTACATATCATTAAAGGCCGTGGTACCGCTCCGGATCATCTCAATGCAGGCGAGTTTCGTCCCCCAGTAGACATCTTCCCCGGTGAGATGGGCTTCAAGCGGCCAGATCTTCTCCGAGAGCCATTGCTGCAGGTGCATGTCATCTGCATACCCCCGCAGAAGGCTCATTGCCGCATGGGTATGGGTATTGACAAGACCGGGAATGACCAGCCGGTCTTCAGCGTCAAGGATGATATCTGCCTCTTCCCGGTGATCACGAACGGCTTTCTCGCCGACGGCCCGGATGATCCCGGTCTCATCAATGAAGATCCCGGTCCTTGCCCCGGTCAGATCGGTGGCCCCGGCGATCAGGATTGCCTGCCCGGCTGCAAAGATATCAGGATCAGGAACAGTTTCCGGCGTCATTGATCATTCTGGTTGCTGTTCAGGCTGGATAATTCCTTCTTTTCACTCCGGTCAGGGTGGTGATCCGCGGAAAAGTGTTTTGCCCTTCCGGGGGAATATATACGGGTTTACTATGCGAGCCCCGATCAATTCCATTACCCCTGATTCATCATCCGCAGATATTACCGGGTGGGCTCATGAAATACGGGATCTGGGCGGTCTGGCCTTTCTTCTGGTCAGGGACCGTACCGGCATGATACAGGTTACCATCCCGAAAAAAAAGGTCACACCCGGCATCGTTGAGACGATAAAATCGATCTCCCGTGAATCCGTGGTGAGGGTCACCGGGACGGTAAAAGCCGAAGGAAAGGCCCCGGGTGGACGGGAACTCATTCCCGACGAGATTACTATCGTCAGTGCTGCCCAGACACCGCTGCCGCTCGATGTTGCAGAGAAAGTCCCTGCAGAACTCGATACCCGGCTTGATAACCGGTTCCTTGATGCCCGCCGCCCGCGGATTAGTGCCATCTTCAAGATACGCAATGCAGTCCAGCACGCCACCCGTAACTTCTTTTACGAGAACGAGTTCATCGAGATCAATACGTCAAAGATCGTAGCAGCAGCAACCGAGGGAGGGACTGAACTCTTCCCGATCGCATATTTCGAGAAAGAGGCGTTCCTGAACCAGAGTCCGCAGCTGTACAAACAGATGATGATGGCTGCCGGCTTTGAACGGGTCTACGAGATCGGACCGATCTTCCGGGCCGAGGAACACAACACCACTAAACACCTGAACGAAGCCACCTCCATTGATATCGAGGTCTCCTTTACCGATCATCTCGGGGTCATGCAGATTCTTGAGGATCTCGTCCGCGAGGTGTACGGGTTTGTTGACCAGAACTGTAGTGCCGCAATAGCTGATCTGGGGATTGATGATTTCACGGTCCCGAAGACCTTCCCCCGCCTGCCGTATACCGAGGCTGTTGAGATAGCCGGAAAGAAGATAGAGGATCCGATAGCATTCGGAGATGATATAGGAACGGCAGCTGAGCGGGCCATCGGTGAGGAGATGGGCCAGCATTACTTCATCGTTGACTGGCCGTCCTCAATCAGGCCGTATTATGCAATGCCCTACGAGAACGAACCTGAACTATGCAAGGCATTTGACATGATGCATCCCCGCATGGAACTCTCCAGCGGTGCCCAGCGGGTTCACCAGCATGATCTGCTTGTAGAACAGATCGCAAAGAAAGGCCTGAATCCGGAGAACTTCGAGTTCTACCTGAATCCCTTCAGGTATGGGATGCCTCCGCATGCCGGATGGGGTCTTGGCGCCGAGCGGCTCGTTACTACCATGCTTGGGCTGAATAATGTCCGTGAAGCGGTGCTTTTCCCCCGGGACCGGCACCGTGTTGTTCCATAAGTACCCATGAAACCCTTCCTGCCTGACCAGATCCTTCCCACAACCGTTGTGGGAAGCTACCCTGCGTTGCCAAAAAGGACCTTGAGCAGCCTCTTTGATCCCTTCCACGGGGCTGTGATGACTGCAGTAGCGGCGCAAAAAGAGGCAGGGATCCATATCATCTCCGACGGGCAGGTCAGGGGAGACATGATCACGACCTTTGCCTCTAAACTCCCCGGTGTCCGGGGGAACGATGTCATCGGGAGGGTTCATCCCCCGGATGTTCCGGTTACCATCCGGGATACGAGGTACGCGGTCTCTTGTCATCCATACGTGAAGGGAATCATCACCGGTCCGTCCACGCTCAGCCATGGGCTCCGGATCGTAACTCCCCAGTACCGGGGTCGTGACGAGCTGGTCCCTGATCTTGCAGATGCCCTTGCGGGTGAAGCATCGGCCCTCTCCAGGACCGGTGTCGTGATGATTCAGGTTGATGAACCGATCTTCTCGACCGGTGCAGCCGATCTCTCACTTGGGGCTGAGGGAATCCGGAAGATAGCAGATGCCGTCTCCGTCCCCCTCTGTATGCATGTATGCGGCCCGCTTGTCCGGATCATCGATGAAATCCTCGAAATGCCGGTCGGAATCCTGGATTTCGAGGGGAGCTGCGAGCCGGCAAATATTGATATTTTTTCCCAAAAAGACCTGCGTGACCGGTACATCGGGTTCGGGTGTGTTGCATCCGCGTCACCGGCTCCTGATCCGGTTGAAACGATCCTCTCCCGGATACAGCAGGGGATCGAGGTATTCGGGCCAGAACGGCTTCTCCTCGATCCTGACTGTGGTCTCCGGATGAATGCACCGGATATTGCCTTCACAAAACTCAGCCGGCTCTGTTCAGCAGCAGGGCAGGCCCGTAGGGAGTTCTGTTCCTGAACCCGCCCGCCACCTGCTGCCACACGGTTTACCCGGATCTTATCTCTCCCCCAAAATCCCACAAAACACTGATAGCCTGTGAGGAGAAAAAAGTACAAAGGATTTGCTGGATACGCATGATACAGGTATGTAACGGGAGGCAGCTCCTGGCAGTTGCCCTCTTCATCTCGTCGGTCTTTCTCATCGGCATCAAGATATTCAATCCAACTCCCCTCATTATCTGGAGTACCGGAGAGGATTTTGTCATTCAGACCGAACATATCGGAGATGTATACACGATTTTTGATGTCGCCATCATCATTGTTGCCTCTCTCCTGATCTGCGGGACCGGTCTGTACCTGCTAACCTATGAAGTGGTCCATCCTGCCCAGTTTGCTTCGCCACCGATATCACAACCGATGATACCTGAACCCTATCATCCGGAGACTCCTGTTCCTTCCCTTCTCGAGGAACGGAAGCGGAAATGGGAGACAATCCTTCCGACATTAAAGGAGGATCAACAGTTGATCTACCAGGCCGTGCTTGATGCAGACGGCCTGATCCCGCAGAGTGACATCGTAGAAAAGACCGGGCTTTCAAAGTCAAATGTCAGCCGTTCACTCGATATCCTTGAGAGTATGGGGCTGATTGAACGCCGGAGAAGAGGAATGGGAAACATCATCCTTTTGAAATAAGGAGCAGGGATATGACCGTTTCACCGATAAATATCCTGTATCTGTGTGGGTTTCTGGTAATTGGAATTGTCCTTGCCGGGATCGGGAATTATTACATGGATATCCAGCAGCCGGTCAGGCAGCAGAGCCAGCTTCTCGAGAACTATTTCATCATGCAGACGATGGCCGGCAAGAACGTCACGTCGCAAAATCTCACCTATGTTGTCGGGAATTACGGGCTTGTCGTCAGTTTTAACGATGTCGTGAGTGAATCAGGGGTGAAGTACCACAAAAAAGGATCCCTGAACAGCAGCGTTACGCTTTCTGATTGATTATCCGGTGTCCGGAGAGAAGGGATATTGGATTTGCAGGAGGAGGAGGACATTATCTTGGCAGGCTCTCCTCTCCGGATTATTCCGGCCAGAATATTCTATGGATAATCACCGGTTCACAGGGGTACTGTGACACCCTCCCTGTTGGATGAAACAGGTAATAATGAGGGGATGAGAAATCGGTAGCAACCAGTTCGGCTGATGATATGGCCCTTGGTCGCAAAAAGGGCAGTTTTCCCCTGAAATCACGCAATCTTCTTTCAGGATTGGTGTTGCAACCGGTTGCAACACCCGGCTTTGCCCACCAATTTTTTTTATACGCCTACACAGAGTTCTTCCCGGAGCGTCCGCCTGAGGAGTTTCCATCCTCCAACCCGGGGAAGTTCGTCAAGGATGACAAGTCTGCGGGGAACCTTGTACCCGGCAAGGTGTTCCCGTGCATAGGCAGAGAGTTCCTCAAGCGTGATTTCACCTGCGCCTTCTCTTGGGACCACCGCGGCAGCAGGAATCTCTCCTTTCTCCTCATCCGGACATCCGAAGATGGCGATATCCCTGATCTTCGGGTGCCGAATCAGCACCGTCTCCACCTCGGTCGGGTAGATCTTCCATCCTGACATGATGATCATGTCCTTTTTCCGGTCGGTGATGACCAGCATCCCGTTCGTATCGATATACCCGATATCACCGGTGAGGAACCACCCGTCAGGAAGGAATACCGCGGCTGTCTCATCCGGTTTATTCCAGTACCCCTTTGCGACTCCCGGACCGCGAAGGGCGATCTCGCCGGCAGTTCCGTCTGCGAGGTGGCAGGCGGGATCCTGTTCATCGACGATCTTCACCTCGGCATATCCCACCGGGGTGCCGACACTGTTGTATTCATCTGCGGTCGGGTAATGTCCGGGTCTGATAACCGTTCCTGCCCCGAGGACGATCGTCTCTGAAAGACCATACGCATTTACAACCGGGATCCCAAACCGCTGGTGAAATTTCTTCCAGGTTGGCGAGTGCATCGGCCCTCCTCCGGATATGATTCTCCTGACTGTTCTAAACCCGTCTTCGGTCCCCGGCGGTGTCTCTGCAAGTGCATGGATGACCGGCGGCATGCCTGCCAGGATGGTGATTGTATGTTCCCGTGTTAACCGGATATACTGGTCAAGCTGGAAGCGTTCCATGACAACCCAGGTGGCACCTGCCCTGAGGGCTGATATACCCCATGAGATTCCGACATGGGCCATGGGATATATCCCCAGGTACCGGTCATCCGGGGTTAAATCGAGGGCATCCCGCTCTGCATCTAATGCTGCCACCCATCCCCCCTGTGTCAGCATGGCTCCCTTGGGCTGACCGGTTGTTCCGGATGTGTACTGGATCTGGCAGACCGCGTCACCCGGGCAGGCAACCGGCCCGGTGACAACACCTTCCCGGATGAGTGCGTCCCATCCGTCAATGCCGGTTCCATGTACGAGGATGCGGATAGAAAGTGCCGGTATTGACGCTGTTATACGGGCAATCATATCTGCATCATTTGCTGATGCAATAATGGCCCGTGCTCCTGAATCCCGGATGGTATAAAGGAGTTCTTCTGCCCTCCAGACAATATTCGCGGGAACAACAACGGCTCCGATCCTCCAGGCTGCAAGGATACTGATCAGGTACTCGGGGGAACTATCCAGGTAGATGATTATCCGGTCCCCTCTTTCGACTCCCCGGGAGAGAAGGGATTGACCGACTATTCCGGCCAGATCACGGAGTTCTCTATACGTGAGGGATTTGCCTGAAGATGGGTGAATCAGGGCTGTTTTATCAGGTATATTGATACAGTGACTATCAAGAAAGGACGTGAGATTGAACATAACCTGCTTCAACAGATCTGTGCCGCCATGCATAAAGATGCCCGTTATCGTTCACCGGGAAGCAACCTGAACCATCATCGGGCGAAACCACTGGGAATTGGAACAGGATTAATCCGTGTCCGCTCAGAATGGGAACCAGCGGGAGGGAATCTTTTTTTCCGGGCCCGGCCGGATTCGATCCAGATCTGAGATCCTGGATACCTGTACGGGAATTGAACAATTATTCTGTGTCCTCACCCGGACAGACCTGCTTTTCTTTCTTCAGGTGCCTCATCGTTCTCAATGGTACCCTCATCTCTTTTCAGGATCCTCTCGATCAGGTCTGATTCACCGGTCATGGGTTCGTACGATTCTCCCGTTATTGCCGGTACCCGGCAGACTGAAAAAAAATTACTGGTATTCAGGGGGCTGTACTTCTTTCGGGAGACCACCCTTGAAATGCCCCTCAATTTTCCCGTATGCCTCCCGAAGTCGTGGATTCATTGTCGGGTGTATCTTGGCAAGTGCTTCTTCAAAGTGTGACATCCTGAGCATCGCTGCTTTCTCCCGCATCGCAAAGATCCCTGCCTCCCGGCAGAGGGCTTCGATATCGGCCCCGACATATCCCTCGGTCCGGCTGGCCACCGTGGTGATGATCTCATCCCTTACCGGGTCAGCAAGGGCACACCCCAGTTTCTCGAGAATATCCACGATCATCCGCCGGCGCCTGAACTTTGGAATTCCTCCCTCACCACCGGTTCTTCCTGCGATACAGGAAGCGATCTCATCCCCGGTACATACCTCCTTTTCTCCGAGTTCATTGCTGAACTCCTCAAAATCATCTTCAGACCAGTGGACGGTCTCTTCGACCAGGTTCTCGATGACCGAACCCTCAATCGGGATGTATCGCATGTGGATAGCCATGATCTGCTTACGGTCCTGGAGATGGGGTTCTCCGATAAAGATCAGCCGGTCAAACCTCCCTGACCTGAGAAGGGCAGGATCCACGATATCCGGCCGGTTGGTTGCTCCCATAACCACGACATCCTTCAGCTCCTCAAGCCCGTCCATCTCGGTCAGGAACTGATTGAGAACACTCTCCATGGTATGGCTGTCCCCGGCTGTTCCTCTCGCCGGGGTTAAGGCATCCAGTTCATCGAAGAAGATGATCGCGGGGGCCACCTGCCGGGCTTTCTTGAAGATCTCCCTGACAGCCCGTTCAGATTCCCCGACCCACTTGGAGAGGAGCTGAGGACCCCTGACCGCGATAAAGTTGGCCCCTGACTCGTTTGCGACTGCCTTCGCGATAAGCGTCTTTCCGGTTCCCGGAGGTCCGTACAGAAGCACCCCGCGGGGGGACCGGATTCCGAGATCATCATACTGGTCTCTCCGGGTAAGCGGGTATTCCACTGCCTCGCGGATCTCTTCGATTGCATTCTCAAGTCCGCCAACATCCTTCCACCGGAGATGGGAGACCTCAAGCATCACTTCCCGCATACCTGACGGGGTGATCTCCCGGAGTGCCTGTCTGAAGTCCTTTCCGGTGACGACCATCATATCGAGCACCTCATCAGGGATCACCTCTTCGTCAAGGTTGATCACGGGGAGGTACCGGCGGAGTGCCCGGATGGCCGCTTCCCGGGAGAGAGCCGCGATATCCGCCCCGGTATATCCGTGCGTCTGGGCAGCAAGTTCTTCAAGGCGTACATCCTCATCGAGCGGCATCCCTCTCGTATGGATCTTGAGGATCTCGATCCGGTCTGGTTCGCTCGGAACCCCGATCTCGATCTCACGGTCGAACCGTCCCGGCCGTCGCAGGGCCGGATCGATGGCATCAAGCCGGTTCGTCGCCCCGATCACGATAACCTCTCCGCGTTCCTCAAGCCCGTCCATCATTGTCAAAAGCTGGGCAACCACCCGCCGCTCCACCTCCCCGGTGACCTCCTCACGTTTCGGGGTAATCGAGTCGAGTTCATCGATGAAGATGATCGTCGGGGCGTTCTCCTCGGCTTCATCGAAGACTTCGCGAAGCCGCTGTTCGCTCTCCCCGTAGTATTTGGAAATCACCTCCGGACCGGCGATAGCAATGAAATGGGCCCCGGATTCGTTCGCGACTGCCTTTGCGATTAGTGTCTTCCCGGTTCCGGGTGGTCCGAACAGAAGAACTCCTTTCGGTGGTTCAATTCCGAGCCGGCGGAAGAGTTCCGGGTGTCGCATGGGGAGTTCAATTGTCTCCCGGAGCCGTTGCAGTTCGTCCCGAAGCCCGCCGATATCCTCGTATGTGATCTGGCTGATCCCCTCAAACCCGTCAAGGGGTTTTTCTGAGATGATCACCTCGGTCTGCTGCGATATGATGAACGCTTCGGCGGGTTCGATCTCTATGACCTTGTATGCAACCATCTGCGGCTGGATAAAGGGATGTCCAATGGGCACCGGTACCGAGTCCCCGAGGGACACCGGGAAGTCGATGAGACTGTGCTGGATAGCAGACGGTTCAGCCGGGGAGATATTCTTGGGGAGGTCTTCAGGGGGAGCGAGGATGAGCAGACTGGCAGGGGCGACATTCTCTATCTTGGTGATCTTCACCGTATCCCCGATGGATACGCCTGCGTTCAACCTGGTGAAGTTGTCAATCCGTATCTTCTGCTGGTTCCAGTCATTGAGCTGGGCACGCCAGACTTTTGCAACCGTCTCTTCCCTCCCTGATATCAGGATCAGGTCTCCGGGAGAGAGCCGTAACTGGAGCATGGTTTCGGGATCAAGACGGGCCTTTCCACCGCCCTGATCACCGGGATACGCGCTATCGACCTTGAGATAGAGTTCCATTACCTAACAATCATATATCCGTGGATTTATAAGTATAGCAAATCATGCGTCTTCTTGCCATAGACCCGTTCCATGGGGCCGCCGGGGATATGATCCTCGGTGCTCTCCTTGATCTCGGTGTACCACAGGATCCGGTTATCGCCGTGATGGCTTCAGTGGTAGCAGAACCCGGGATCGAACCGGTCAGCAAGTGCGGAATACGTGCTCTCCAGGTTCATACCCATGCTGGACACAGCCACCGGACCCTTGAGGAGGTTCTGGCGATTGTCCGGTCAGCAGCTGCTCCCCGGGAGGTTATCACCCGGGCGTGTTCGATATTTACCCTGCTTGCAGGGGTTGAGGCAGAAGTGCACGGGAAGATGACCCATTTTCACGAGGTCGGTGCCGACGATGCCATTGCCGATATCCTCGGTTCCTGCATGGCATTTCACCTCCTCGGTGCCGATCGAATCGAGGTTCTGCCGGTAGCGACCGGTCAGGGAACCGTCCGGATGGTACATGGTGAGCTCCCGGTCCCGGCACCTGCAACGGCTCTTCTTCTCCGCTCCGGCGGGCTGCTGGTCACCCCCGGGACGGCTGACGGGGAACTCTGCACCCCTACCGGGGCTGCTCTCCTCTCATCCTTTGCTGATGCCGCAGTCTCCCGTTCAGGATCCGGGAAAATCCTTTCAATCGGGTACGGAGCCGGTACCCGTGAGGATATGGATGCTCCGAACGTGGTCAGGATGATCCTGTATGAAACCGGGGAGGAGCGATCAGACGAGGTTGACATTCTTGAGACGAATGTCGATGATGTCAGCAGCGAGGTTATCGGACACCTTCTAACCCGGCTCATCGCTGAAGGAGCACGGGATGCCTCGGCAGCAGCAATCATCATGAAGAAAGGAAGACCCGGCCACCTGATCCGGGTGATCACCCGTCCCTGTGATTCCGCCCGTATAGCTGGTATCATGGCAAAAGAACTTGGAACCCTTGGAATCCGGTGTATTCCTGCGATTCACCGGTTCATTGCCGAACGGGAGATCGCTGAGGTCTCTGTTCTCCTCGCCGGTGAAGAGATCGTGATCCCGGTAAAATACGGATATGATGCAGACGGTTGTTACTCGGTAAAGGCAGAGTTTGACTCTGCTGCCGCGGCTGCCATCCGGCTCGGGATTCCGGTCAGGGATATCCTGAGGGAGGCTGAGCATGCCGCCCGGAGAAACATGACCCGGAGGGATGCATGAACCGGTACACCGAACCGAGTGGTTCTGTCCCTCTCGACGATCTCATTGGTGGGGGTTATCCACGGAAGATGGTCTCGCAGATCTATGGGGAACCGGGAAGCGGGAAGTCGACGTTCTGCCTTCTTGCCGCAGTTCATACCCTCCGGCAGGGACGGGCAGTGGTATACATCGACACAGAGAGTTTCTCTGTCGACCGGTTTACCCAGATCGCCGGTCCTGAGGCTGAACGGCTGGCTGACCGGTTTTACCTGTACGAACCTGCTGACTTTGATCAACAGGCTGCAATGATTGCCGATGCCGAGAAACTGCTCAATGAGAAGAAGGCAGGTCTCGTGGTGGTTGATTCGGCGACCGGGCTGTACAGGACCGAGATTGAACAGGGACAGGATCTCCTCAGGCGCCTGACCAAGCAGATGATCATGCTGCTCGGGTATGCGAAACGGTATGATATCCCGGTAATCGTGACAAACCAGGTGTACATGGACCCTGTACGAAACGATTATGCTCCGCTCGGTGGGACAAGCCTCTTCCATATCTCGAAAGTCGTGCTTCGTATCGACCGGCTGGACGGTATCCGCAGGATACGGATTGCAAAACACCATGCCAAACCGGAAGGCTCCTACCTTGACTTTGTGATGGTTGAAGAAGGAATTCAGGTGACTTCAGGCCCGCATCTCCTGGATCATCCCGGCAGCAGGGAGAATGAATAAGGTCTCCCGGGCCAAACCGGTGTGTGAAGAGTCTGTTCAGGGGGACGAACCCACGTTAATCATACCCAGGTTTCTTATCCTTCTTGCTGTTTTCTCACTTGCCACCGGCCAGTTCGTATCTGCTGATATCCTTTTTCCTCCGGCAGAGGGGCCGTACTCGGGAGATTATGTCTATATAACCGAGCCCGGACGGTATACGCTTGAGCAGAACATATCCCATTCGTACCCCGTCGGTGTCATTATTGCAGCCCCGTCTGTCATTCTTGATGGGCAGGGGTGTCAGATCAGTCCGTCAGGGTCAGGCTCTGAGCCGCATATCGGGGTATGGATCACTCCCCGGGATACGGCCGGGCGACTCGTAACCGGGGTTAGTATTCGTAACCTCTCGGTGAGCGGTGAGACCTATGGCATTTATGCAGAAGGCGATACACCTGATTTCTCTTTTGGAACGGCTCCTGCCCGGGACAGCATTGGGGGTGAAGACCGGACGCTCGCCCTGATGCAGGTGGATGCTTCCCGGAACCGGAACGGGATCGTCATCAAGGACGTGGATCAGGTCGGGATAGAATCCGTCTTCTGCCGCGATAATACCTTGAACGGCATGGAACTGACCGGCAGTGCCGGGGATATCTCCCGATCAGTCTCGTCCGGTAACACGGCAAACGGAATACTGGTGAAGGATGTTACCGGCATCACGATCCGGGAGAGCCGGGTGGAAGGGAACGGGGCTTCGGGGATTTTCCTGGAACGTGCAAAAGATGTCCTGATCGCTAACAATATCCTTGACAACCCGGTAAACCTCGTCTCATCGGAAGGGAGTGATATCAGGCTGAACGATGAACTCCGGCCGGGAACATCGATCACCGGTTCCCTGATGAAAGGAGGAAACCTCTGGGCAATGGAGGGTGCTTCGGTGTATGGGGCTGATATGACCGATGCAGACAATGATGGTATCGGCGATCTGCCCTATGATTCGGGGACCGGGTGGGTTGACCAGTACCCACTCCTCCCGGCATCATTCGTCTCACCGTCTTCTGGTATTCCCGTCACATCGTCAGAACCCGTTCCCGATCAGCCGGCTTCAGGTTCATCCCCGGTTCTGGTTCCCCTGACCGATTCTCCGGGTCCGGCTGAGAGCCCGGCTCCGTCAGGAACCCCCCTTTCGCCGATTTCTGATGACCCGGTTTCTGCCCCGGTCGTCGCTCCCATCCCGGTCCGGACACCGGTAAGTGTCATATCCGGTTCCCACGCGGTCATTATCGGGGATACGATCCCGTCTGACATGAAGGGTGGCGAGACACAGACGGTTACCATCACGCTGTATAATGATGGAACAGAGGAATGGCTGCCGATGCACAATGTGGGGATTTCAGCCCTTGATACCACGGCATCCTGGGGAGAAGCCTCATACGTTGTTCCATTAAAAAGCCCGCTCTGTTCAAAGGAGTCATATACCTTTACCTTCGAGATCCATGCACCGAAGAATCCGGGAATCTATGAACTCCGGTACCAGGCAGGAAGAGGATTTGGTTCAGGCGGGGTTGAGGCAACCTTTGGGCGCCCCTATAGCCGGACTGTGACAATCCGGTAGTTTTTGCCTACCCTTCCCGTTTCAGGTCTGTTCAGGAAGAGATACTGAGGATACATGAACAAATTTTTGTCCGGAATATTCATCTTCTGTCGCTGTTTTCTCAGATGTTCCCGCCCATACAATGATCCCGGGATCTTTCCAGGGCCCTGTTTCTGAAAGCACTACTGCACCCTCGCTTTTTCCATATGCAATGAGTGATGCATTCATCTTGATCGCAAGATTTTTCCCGGTTATGCCTGATTTTGATCCCGAAGTTTTTACTTTTCCGACATGAATCGTGATGTCTCCATCAGGATTCACTATTCCGTACCCTTCACCGGTAACGGTAATGAGACCTGATAGGTTCAGGTCTCCGTTAATAATAACAATACCACACCCGCATCCCGAACCTGTTAACCGGGAATTCTGGATAGTAAGAATTGCTCCCTGGGTGGTGATTGAACCGGATTGGATCAGGATTCCATTATCTTCGGCTAATATCTCGATGACCCCCTGGATAATTGTGAGGTTGCCGGATTCCATGATTATTCCAGCGAACTGTCCGGTTACCTGAAGAGAACCACCTGCAATTTCAATATCATTCGCTGAATAAATACCCGTGTTGCCGGTGATTACCGATGTAACAGTCACTCCAAGTTCCAGATTGCCCTCTTTCATTGAAAGGCCAATTTCTTCTCCCCTGATCATCAGATCCCCGTTATCGACTTTGAGTGATCCTCCTGCGGATAACCCGATATTACCTGATACGGAAAGGGCGAAATCATCAAGAATGATATCACCTGATACCTCAAGCCCACAATTTCTCCCGGAAGCTGAAAGAACACCATTCAGAATCATCTCCCTGCCGGAGACGATCATTCCATTCCGGGCTTCCCCGGATATCGAAACATCCCCTCTCGATTGTGAATAAGAACCATCTACCCGTATCCCGGCGATTCTGCCGATCCCCATGATCAAACTATCTGAAAGATCACAATTCCCTGCTATCTGCATAACTGTATCACCGGTAAAAACCAGGTTACCCCGGGACGCTATCAGGTTCCCACCGGTAGAAATCCCAATTTCTCCCGATCCGGTGATACCTGAACTGGAAAGGTTTAATTCTCCCCCTGTTGAAATGAGGGTTTTTCCCGAACATTCAAGTCTGGCATCCTGACAGTTCATGTTCTTTGATACGAAGAATGCATATTCCTCACCAGAGACGTTTACCCGGCTTTTCTCAATCAGGCATGATCCGGTGACCTGTATGCCGGTTGATCCATTCAGGATTGTTCTGGCCATATGCTGCTTAAAATCGCCATCTCCTATCCAGATGCTTTTTTCATGGCTTACAATATCAATCATGCAATCTGATATCGAGAGAGAACCGTGATTGATGTGAATCCCGGTTCCTTCCGAGGATTCAATGCGATAGAGTCCCGCTGAAAAGGTAGATTCCCCTGCCAGTTCCATCCCCCCTTCCTGTCCTTTGATCATCACCACCGGACCGAGGGTACTCGTAAGCCCACCCTTGAGAGACCTGATTGCGGTTTTTTCTGAGCAGATGTCGAGAACAGATCCCTCAGAGATGAAAATTGTACCTGACGCCCTGATTCCATCCCCGGTGGTAAGTATTTCCAGAACAGATCGTTGAATTACCTCCAGCGTTCCTGAATCAACGTCGATCCCAATTTCTTCTCCTTTGATGAGGAGAGCTCCGAGCCCTTTGATGACGAGGTTTCCGTTCTTGATTCGAATACCCGGGCTGTGGGAACTGATGATCTGGTTATCTATCTGCTCTATCTGGATGGTAATATTACCAGTCGCAGTAATAGCAGTGCCATGATAATTGGAAAGGAGAAGGGTGCGTGTCTCGGCGGTCCATTTCCATCCCTTCCCGTAACAATCATCTTCACAAAAATAGGTTTTTCCAGCGATTATCAGTTCTTCATGAATTTTATGAGGTTCTGACAGGCTATGTTGGTGAATGGCAAGATCGGCGGTGGTATGAATCGCACTGTCGCCGTATTTTGCACATACCAATTCGTATTCCAGTTCCCGTTGTAAATTCAGACCTGCAATTGGCATGAGGTTCGTGCAGTATGTAATCACTTCTCCAAAATCCCCGCATCTTCGCATGGTGTCCAGTACCGGGATCCATTGTGTTGCGGGAATATCTGCAAACGTCTTATTGCCGGGAAAAATAAGGGATAATGCCTTTTTTCGGGATAACCGGGCTATATCTGGGAGCAAGATACTATCCGCACACCAGGCAGCGGCAATGTAGTATTCTATCGCAGTTTCAGTTTTATTGTCCCTCTCCTTAATCTCCGCAGCCCTGAGATAGAGAAAAGGAGATAACAGCATATCTGGAGGAGTCGGATCATTGCCCTGAATGAATGTAATAAAATCCTTGGAGGCAGAACTTTTTTCTTCGATATCCTCACTAATATATCCACAATGTGGGCATATCTCAAGTTTTTTTTTCAGAAGGGATTCTGTCAATTCTTTTGGACGGCCGTCTAAGTCGATAATTCTGGAAGGTCCTGCAATATACGGAGATATTTGAACGGGTTCTGTTACGTGTTTGGATTTTAAACGACAGATCGAACATTCTTTTAAAGCAACTTTCTTTCGATTCATTGTAATGAAATTTTGTTATAAGGACCTTCCACATGGATGGTCAGCAAGGTACCTTATTTCATATCTCACGAGTATCCAGAAAACCTTATTGATAAAATAATCGCGTGTTAAAAATAGGTTCTACATATTCATTTTGATCCATTAGATAAGTACTGATGCCATCAATTTCCACGGTTATCAAATGCCGGCCACTGTCAGCCAGGAATACCGTAAATTCATGCTATGCGATAGAAAAGATTAAACGACTGAATTTCGAGTTCTTTCTCCGACGGGGAATAACTGATATCTTTCCGAAATCCCCATTATGGAGGGGAAGGGATGATCCTTTGCTCCGGGTTCCACAAGATGATGTATGTGGATTCATCACCCGGATAGGGTCATCGGCGATTACTCTGTCCAGGGAGTACTCCTTCCCTAATACCCAAATGCGAAGGATATGCCCCGCTCAATACAGAAATCACCCTCATCCTGGCGACCCAATTTTAAGAGGGTGACTCCTTTGTTATACCAGGTCTCCGCGTTGAATGGATCACACTCAAGGGCTGAATCATAACAGACTACTGCTTCTTCAAAATGACCACTCATGTCGAGTGCATTTCCTTTTGAGTGGAATGCCCGGTGATTACCGGGTTCAATCGCAAGAACCCTGTCATAAAGGTCGATAGCCTTTGCGTACTCACTCTGATTCTTCAGGTTGTTCGCCTGTTTCAGAATACTCTCTGCGTAAGGATTACGCAGAGTTATGATCCGGTTGCTTCTCCCGGATCCCTCTACCTTGGTCACAAAGGGAAATGAGCTCTAATAGTATATAATTTTACCTTAAATTAAAAATTAATAATTAATAAATGTTTTTATTACATTTTGAATTAAAAATAATCTATTATAAATCTATCTTTTAGGATATTGCTCGCATATAAATTAATTACCTATATCTCTCAATCGATTCTCTTCTTTTTTAGACACACCATGAGCGAATCGTCCCAATTAGTAAATGATGTTAATCCGGTGTGTGAATGAGTTTTTCATCAGCGAATCTGTTTCAGGAATTGTTCTCAGAGGATCCTGACTGATCCGAAAAGGCACTGGTAAACGGGTTTGAAGAAAAACTGGTAATGTGTGATATAAGGGAAAAAGGGTATCCGGGAAAATGCCGACCGATCTGCTTACCAGTCGTCCATTTCACGCTTGGCAATGAGATCATCGGCTTCGTCGTTCAGACCAAGTTTACGGAGGCATTCGATCTTTGCATCGTAGACCTCGGCATGGTTTGGTTCGATCCTGATGACCCGGTCAAAACACTTGATAGCCTCCGGGCAGTTATCTTTCCGTACAAGGGAGAGACCGAGTTCGTACCAGGCGTCTGCATCCTGGGGATCAGCCTTGAGGATCTTTTTAAAACACAGGATTGCGTCATCGTACTGATTTATCTTCTGAAGGCTGATTCCCTTGTTATACAGGGCATTAACATCTCCCGGTGCGAATTCGATGATCTTGTCGAAACATTCCACTGCCTCGGCATGTTTATCTATTTCAGCCAGGGCGGATCCTTTGTTGCTCAGGGCGTGGACGTTGTCTGGCTCAAGTTCGAGAACCATGTTAAAGCAGGGGATTGCCTTGCTGTATCGTCCCATGAAGAAGTAATTGATCCCCATGTACAACCAGTACCGGGAATCTTTGTCATTCAGCTTTAATGCCTGTTCAAATGACTCGATAGCTTCCTGGTACCGAATCAGGTTCATGTAGGCTATTCCCTTCTGGAAATAGGTTTCTTCATCAACAGGATCAAGAGAGATGGATTTCTCGAAAAACTGAACTGCTTTGTCAAATTGTTGGGCATTGGAGCATTTCATGCCCTCTGCCTTCCATTTCCTGGCTTCTCTGGCGGTTAATTCATCCCCCATAGTATTCCCTGCAATACCCTTCATTGCATACCTTTCCCTTTATAGATATCCATCCGGATCAGGCAAAAGGGAAGCATCTTTCTCCGGATAAAAAAAACAATCTGGTATGAGATGGGCAGATTCCCGTTCACCTGTATATCCGGGAGAGAGCAGTGAGAATACGGGACGGGACGTGCAGATCCTGCTCGTTGCGATGGTACCGCTCCTGGTAACCGGGCCTGCCATTCCGCCTGGAACCGGAAACCTTCCGGTGATATCTCTCTTTCTGACGGTCATGATGGCAGGAGCCCTGCCGGTTCTTCGCGATATGCACAGGCAGTTTCTGGTCGGATGTATCACTGCCCTCGTATCACTTGAATTCTTTTGGATGTCTGGATTTTCAGGAAATCCCATTCTGTTTGTCCTTGGAGAACTATCGTACCTTCTATTTCTCATGGTTCTTACACGACACCTTCTCGTCCGGACGGCCCGCTGTTCCGGGCCGGTACTGGCGTTGTTCTTCCTCCTTCTCTCGGTGGTTATATCCTCAGGAATCTGCCTTGGAACGGTTATCCATCTCTCTTCCCTCCTGGAAGGGGCATCACCACCGGACGCATCCACGATGGCAGTGACCTTTTGTGAACGCATTCTTGACGGGGTAACCGTCATGACTCCGGCAGGAGGATTTGTCAGTACTGGTATTCATTCGGGATTCCCCCTGACCAGGATCCTGTATACTTTCGGGACACTTGGGGGGTACGGGATCCTCCTTCTCTCGGTATGGCGGATCGTTCTGCTGAAAAAAGAGTGAATCAGAGAGAAAGCCGGCCGGTGAAGACCGTGTCGGCCGGACCTCTCATCCTGACCGGCTGCGTGAGGGTGATCATGAGCGGGCCGCCGATCGTCTCGACTTCGACCACGTCATCAGTCTTCCCGATCCGGTGGGCAATCGCTGCTGATGCTGTTGCCCCGGTGCCACAGGAGAGGGTTTCACCCTCGACTCCCCGTTCAAAGGTCCGAATCCGTATATTCTCCCGGTCGACAACCTGAACCAGGTTCACATTGGCTCCTTTTGGGAAATATTGGCTGTGCCGGATGGGGGGAGCGATCTGCATGATCTCTGCCATCTCGATATCCTTGACAAAAATCACCGCATGCGGGACCCCGGTGTTCACTGCATAGACTTCGTACCCGTTGATGATCTCGTGGAAGTCGCCGCTTCCTTTTGCCGGAATCTCCGGTGCATTAAACTGCGGGGTGTTCATCTCGACCTCTGCGTAGAAGTCCCCGTCATCATCAACTCCCATGGAGACCCTGATGGCCCCGGCGGGGGTGTCAACGGTGCAGGCACCCCTGATGTATCCGGCATCGGCGGCATACTTGATCAGGCAGCGTATCCCGTTTCCACACATCTCGGCCTCGCTCTCGTCAGGCTGGAAGAGCCGCATGGAGAGATCCGTGGTTTTCCCCTTCCCAAGGAAGAGAACGCCGTCAGCGCCGATACCAAACCGGCGATCACAGTACACCGAGGCAAACGATGCCTTCATATCACCGGGGATTAATTCACCCTTGTATTCATCGATAAGGATGAAATCATTCCCGTTCCCATGAAGTTTCGTGAAAGACAGATCCATATTCATCGCCCTTATTGATCAGGCGGTTCCCCATTTATCAAGAGCTTTTTTAAGTTCGGGATGGGTGACTGCGTACTCTTTCAGGGATATCCCTTCCATGACGGCATCAACAGCCTGGCGCATAGCAGTGGCACCCGCCCGGGTACCATCCGGATGGCCGTGTATTCCTCCTCCTGCCTGGAGTATGATATCCCTGCCAAGGGAGGTTATTTCAGAGGCCACGCCGCCCGGGTGCAGACCGCCGCTCGCTACCGGGAAGACCGGTCTGACATCAAACCAGGGTTCGGTGAGGGAGAGGTTATCTCCCCTCAGTTCAGCAAGGTCATGCTCCATTTTTCCTGAAACCGTCCCGGTATGAAGCTGGTCACCGCCGAGCATCCTGACCAGCCGGCAGAACGGCCTCATGGCTATTCCATGCTCCTGGTTCCGGGTAATTGCGGCATGCATGGTCCGGTGGATATGCAGGGGGATCCTGATTTCCGGATCCTCGGCGATCACCCGGATTGCGTCGAATCCGCAGACGATCACATCGATCATGAGCATGTTTGCACCAAGCTCGATCGCCTGGTAGGCCCGGTCCCGGATTTTATCTCCTGGCGTCGAGATGTTCACGGCATAGAGGACATTTCGTCCGGTTTCATCCTTTACCCGGTCCATTGCGTCCATTACAAGCGGCAGACGCTCTGCAATGGGACAGAACGCCTGATCGGTGAGTGTCTCATCATCCTTGATCAGGTCGACCCCGCCCACAGCCGCCTCATATGCAACGGCAGCGGTATCTTTCGGGTTAAGGCCGACTTTCGGCTTGATAATCGTGCCGACATGGGGACGATCGCGGGTTCCCACGAGTTTTCGAACACCCTCGATTCCGAATTTCGGACCGGGGAACGACATGAGTTCTTTTGGAAAAGTGACATCAAGCAGTCTGACTGCGGCAATTTTTGAGAGGCCGAAGAGATTGCCTGCGATGACCGAGAGATACTGGGGAATACTTCCCGGTTCAAAGATCTCGGCAGGGAACCGGATAGTGGTGACATATCCGTTCCCTGAAGGCTCCGTTGATTCCACGACCCCGTCCAGATATCTGACATAGTCTATTCTGGTTGCAATATTGGTCCAGGTTCCGGTGGTCTGTTCTTCTGCTATGGCATGTGCGGCCCAATCCGGATCAACACCCGGTTTGGGGCGGAAAAAGTAGGTTGCGTATGCATCTGTCATGGTTATTCTTCCTCGCAATAGGTATAATCAGAACAGAGTTCCTCGATGTCCCATTCAAGGTGTTCTTTCATGATGGTATAAGCAATCTGCGGGGGAACTGCTCCCTCTTCGGTAATGATAAGGTCGATATATTCTGCAGGGGTTACGTCAAAAGTCGGGTTTTTCACTCTCACCTGGGGGAGACCCTCGCGGACCTCGGCGGCGAGCACCTCATCGGGGGGTCTCTCCTCGATCAGGATCCGTTCTCCGACGATACTTCGGGGTGCGAACTTGTAGGTTTCCGCAGCAACCAGCATGTTGACCCTGGCCTCTTTTGCGGCAAGGGCGATTTGTGCGGTACCGATCTTATTGATGACCGATCCGTTCACGGTAATGGCATCAGCACCGGTAATGCAGAGATCCACCTCTTTCATGAAGAACCGTGCCGCCGAATCCACGATGAAATTGGTCTTTATCCCGGCGTCGTTCAGGGTTTTGATCGTGATCAGACCCTGGTTCCGCGGTCTGACTTCGGTTGCATAGACTTCGATATCCATCCCCTGTGCATGTGCGGTAAGGATACAAGCGAGGGCAGCTTCTGAATTACAGTGGGTCATCACGACATCCCCGTCCCTGATATGTCTCGCCCCGATCTCTCCAATTCTCGAGACTGCTTCTTCTGAGCGCCTGATGAAGCCCGATGCACGCATTTCAAGTCCCGTTTTTGCCTCGGCGAGGGTTTTTGCCCTTCTAAGCG
Source organism: uncultured Methanospirillum sp. (assembly GCA_964637135.1). Lineage (GTDB taxonomy): Archaea > Halobacteriota > Methanomicrobia > Methanomicrobiales > Methanospirillaceae > Methanospirillum. The sequence goes on from CAZWTX010000027.1 coordinate 20,289, forward strand.
GTTTCACGATGAGGTTTACCGCATTCGGGAGCGAGACGGCAGTGGGTCGTGTCGCTGTCAACCGATCTGCGGCCAGATTCATCTCCCGGGTATACGTGTCTAGATCCGGAGGGGTGATGGATCCGGAATAGGCAAGAAGGGCAGCTGCTGCCGCCCGGGCAATCCGCCCGGCTCCGCGGATCTCCATGGTCCTGATCTTTTCTGCGGTCTCATCCAGTGACATCTTCGGGAATCTCTCAGTTGTGAGGCATTAAGTGCTCCGAACGAAAAATTATCCGCCGAATATATTTAGTTTGAACCTATAGGGATATTGATTTGAATATATTGAATTAATCAACCATGTTACCCGGAAAGACCAGTTTTCCCGATATTCTGGTATTTCTTCATAAAAAGACTAATTTGAAGCGGAGATCTTTTGGAGACCTGATATCAGTGATAACCACTTCTCTCAGCCTGGTGCCAGGCATGGGTTTTCCAAAAATGATCGTGGGTGCGGCAGGTTTTTCCTGCGCATGCGGAATGGAGAATTCATATCAAACCTGTCCGTTCTCATCAAGGCATATTATAACCGGATATAATTCATTTATGTTCGATTTTGCCATTTCTTATTGAAATCGGCTCATTTATAAATGTCTGCGCTTGATTTCCGTTCTGCCGAATGGGGCATTTTTCATTACGCACGAATAATATTTCCTGAAATGACTCATTTCGATAGATTATGGCATTTAGGGTCACCAATTGAGGTGGTAGAGACAACATCCATATATAGGGGACAAAGTAATGTTTATAATGGAGGTGAGGTGTCAGATATGGTTACATCACGAGCTCACATCCGGGACGCCGTTAACGTGGTATTTCTCGCTACGTTCGCCGTTGCTGCGATATTCAGCCATCTCGTCCTGTAAACGGGCGCATGGTTCCGGTTCTCTGAATACTACCGGGATCAGTCGGAATGGCAGGACCGGTCTCCTGTTCCTGCCCTGAACATATCTTTTTTGAAGACGGGTTTAATGCCTGGCGATACATTACCATTGTAGGTACCCCCATGTCCCTGGCAGTTGTCTTTGATAGTGCCGGAACCCTGATGCATACCCTCCGGATGGCGAAGGATGTCATCCACGGTGAACTTATCACTGATGTTGAGACGACGATGCTTACCTTCGCGGATCCGGATCGCGTTCTCTGTGTAATCGAGTCACATACCCGTGATATCATGGCAGCATCACCAGAACAACTGTTCTCACGGTTTATGGCAGATCACAAGGTCCGGATTGGGATCTCCTGCACCCGCAGGATTGTCCAGGCTGAAGAGATCTGCCAGGCGATTCTTGATGATACGAGGGCTACTATCGGCGACATGCAGGAATGTATGCGGATTATCTGGTCGAAGATCCGGGAAGAGCCGATCGTGACCCTGAACAACGGGGTTATCGTAAACACCTCTCTTTCAGGGATAGAATTCACGGTAACTGCGGGGGGAACCCCGTTTCCCGGGGCGAGAGATACCATCAGGGAACTGCACGAGATGGGGATAGGGACCTTCATCGCTTCAGGGGATCGGGAGGCAAAACTCGAAAAGATGGCCGATTACCTCGGAATCCCGCGGGATCGGGTTTTCGGAGTTGCAACCCCGAGCATCAAGGAGCAGATCGTCAGGGACTTAAAGGAGCAGTACAATCAGGTGATTATGGTGGGGGATTCGATTAACGATCTCCGTGCCATGCGGACTGCAGATATCGCAGTACTGACCGATCAGCAGTGTGATCGCAAGCCGTCTGAACTCATACAAGCTGCAGATTATCGTATCCGTGATGTCCGGGAGGTTCCCGGTATCGTCAGGCAGGTTGATCTGAACCGGGCATGAACATCGCTGGTTTCAAGATCGTGAAGTTATGCATGTAGAAATAAACATGTAATACCCATCAGTTCCCATCATTACTCCATTCACGGTGCATGTATCATGAGACCCCTGATCACAGTTGAAAATCTTACAATGTCTTTCGATGGGAAGGAGATTCTGAGTGATATATCTTTTACCCTCGATGAGCGCGAGATACTTGGGATCATAGGACGGAGCGGAGCTGGCAAGACCGTCCTGATGCACCTGCTCAGAGGTGTGGATCAGCCCCCGACATCGGGCAGGATCATCTATCATATTGCTGCATGCGATCACTGCGATTATATCACCGTTCCCAGCCAGGCTGAAGAGCGGTGCCCGGTCTGTGATGCACCGCTTCATTATACCGAGATAGATTTCTGGAATCCTGCAAATGAGCACATGAAACGGAGAATCATGCTCCGGAATGCCATCATGTTTCAGCGGACCTTTGCTCTGTATGGTAATGACCGGGTCATCGATAACGTTTTAAGGGCACTTGATGATGTCAATTACCCTTCAAACAAGGCGATATCCCGTGCTGTTGATCTCATTGACCAGGTCCACCTTTCCCACCGGATGATGCACATCGCCCGTGATCTCTCCGGCGGTGAAAAGCAGCGGGTGGTACTTGCACGACAGCTCGCAAAGGAACCAATCTGCCTCTTCACCGATGAGCCGACCGGAACACTCGATCCCAAGACCGCCCGCCTCGTACACCGGATGCTCAACGAGGCGGCAAAGGAGACCGGAATGTCGATGGTCATCACCTCCCATTTCACTCAGATCCTCGAAGATGTCGTTACCCGTGCCATCTTCCTTGATGAGGGGAAGATCGGAAGAATAGGCACCCCCGATGAAGTTCTTGCCACGTTCATGGAGGGGTTCCATGATGACGAGACGTTTTGCGAGGTTGAGGTGGGGGAGCCGATCATTAGAACCCGCGAACTATCGAAACGGTATGTTTCTCTTGACCGTGGTCTCATCCGGGCGGTGGACAACGTTGATCTTGAGATCAACCGCAAGGAGATCTTCGGTATCGTGGGAACATCAGGTGCCGGAAAGACCACGCTCTCGAAGATGATTGCTGGTATACTGGAACCGACAAGCGGTGATCTCCTCGCCCTTGTCGGCGACGAATGGGTGGACATGACAAAACCCGGATTTGATTTCCGCGGACGGGCGAAGCAGTACATCGGCCTTCTTCACCAGGAGTATGATCTCTTTCCCCACCGGACGATCCTCGACAATCTCACCGATGCGATCGGGCTTGAATTCCCGAAAGAACTCGCGATGAGAAAAGCGGTTATTACCCTCCGCATGGCCGGGTTCACCGAGGATAAAGCCAGGGAAGTTCTCGAACGGCTCCCCGGTACCCTGAGCGAGGGAGAACGTCACCGGGTTGCCCTTGCCCAGGTTCTCATCAGAGAACCTCACGTGGTTGTTCTTGATGAACCGACCGGGACAATGGATCCGATCACCAAGGTAGAGGTGAAACACTCGATCCTCCATGCCAGGGAAGAGATGGAGGAGACCTTTGTCGTTGTCTCCCATGACATGGAATTTGTACGGGAGATCTGTGACCGGTGTGCCCTCATGCGGTTTGGAAAGATCATCATGATCGGACCGACCGAAGAGGTCCTCGCAGAAGTAACCGAGGAAGAAAAAGAGATTATGGCGAACGAATAACACATAGATGTGAGGATGTATGCCGACGGTTTACCTTGACGGATCCCCGGTTGTGGTATCTGGGGAGGCCAGGATTGTGGATCTGGTTCCTGATAAACCGGATGATGTCAGTATTGCCGTTATCAGGCCGGCAACGGTACGCCAGGCAGAAACAAGACAGTATCTCTGTAAGACAACCGGGGGGGAGATCGTCATCGAGACCCATGGCGATGATGCCGGTATCCTGTCAGTCATCTCTTCCGGTATCGGTGGTGGCTGGAATGATCTCCATATTGTCAGCTTTGGTCCGTTTCCCTCGTCAATATCACCATCACGCCGGCCGTCCCGGTATTCGCGGGGTGACGTGATTCTTGGATGTGGGGGATATGATCCGGACCGATCCTACCTGCTCTTCTGCAAAAAGACCCACTCGGCAGATCACGGTTCCGGGCCGGACGGAAGTATCATCGGAACCGTGGTATCCGGTCTCGGGATCATGGATCGGCTGGTAAGCACTGATAAAATCCTTTCAATCGAGCCGGTCATCAGTTTTGCCGAGTCTTCCGAGGCATTCACCACCACGGATATGACTCTCCCGCTTGATGAGGGGATGCATATCATCACCCATATGCGGATCGAAGCCACCGGATACAGACCTGGATCGATATCAACCGATGCTGCGTCTAGTGTTGAGAGTATGTTGCTTGCCTTCAGGAACAACCGGTTCGCGGTTGATCACCGGATGAGCAATCATATCAGGTGTGACATCATCGCCCCGGCCGTCGTTTTCGAGGAGGTACGGACGCCAAGACGGGAAGGAGCCGTCCTGATGCGGACATCCGGAAAGAAACGGGGAGCGGTGTATATCTATACCCAGGATCTTCCCCGGAGTATGGCCCATACCACGGTCGGTCAGGTGGTACACGGAATCGAACTGGCACGGATTGCCCGGGAGAAGGACCGGTTCCGGGTGGTGGTTACCCCTGAAAAATGCGATCTTATCGGCCTTTCTGTTTCGGATGCACGGGATCAAACCGCTGCTGCCGGGATCACTATCCATGGCGGTGAAGCAGGGGCCGAGTCGGTAGTCATCGCCCAGGATCCGGAGAACACCCTTGAGATCCTTGCCCGTGGAGAGGTCACGGTTCAGACGGTTCCCTACAGCAGGGTGATTGATATCTCGCTTGACGATGCAGATGCCCCGGTGACCTGCCGGATATTCCGGGAAGTGACCGGGCTCAAGTACCGGGACATCGGGATGCTCCCGATGATGTATGCCTTTGATGAAGTTTTTCTCTTCGGGGCGAAGATCCCGAAGACGACCAATGTGAATCCCGAGCATACCCCTGACGGTGAGGTTCCCCCGAACATGCTCGCGATGACCAATGACTCATGCCGGGGAACCGGTACGGTCGGCATCCGGACAGTAGCAAGCAGCGAATTCGGTCCGACATCAGAGCCGTTTTCAGGAACGAATATCATGGGCAGGGTACATAATCCCGGGGTCCTTTCATCGATCAAGGACGGGGAAAAAGTCTATTTCAGGGAGATAAAAGAATGATCAGTGAAATTCCCCCCTTATATGCCGGAACAGTGACGAAATATGTCTTTGTCGAATCCTACAAAACGACGCCCGACGATCTTGCCGCCCGTGCCCACGAGGTTGCAGAAGGGGTCATGATCAAGGAGACCTGTTTCGGCCTGCAGGTTACCGGAGAGGAAGAAGCGGTTGATCGGGTTGTTGGGCATATCAGGCAGGTCGATCCTTCCCATATCTATGTTAAAGACCGGGGATTTCCCCCCGGAGATCCCCGCAGGTGCCGGGCAAATCTCGGAGGTGCCCGCCCCGGGTATTTCGGACATGAGTATGAGATGGGGTTCATCCGCCGAATCGCCCGTGGTCTTGAAATACTCACTGAAACTCCTGCAGAGCCTGTTTCTGCGAAGACGATCCCTGAAACCCGGCTGCTGGATCCACGACGGCTCAGGGAACTTATTGCCAGCGAGGTCGTCTGAATGGCAAAGGTGTTTATTTATCCTGCAACCAGCCTGATCCTCTCGGATCTTGTCGCCCGTTTCGGGCATAAACCACTCGGGACCGCTCTCTCAGTCAGGGAACGGGTCCAGACCGCCGGACTTGATTCCCCACCGCTCCAGATGACCCCTGATGATCCAAAACGTGGTCTGAAATGGGCTGCTGTAGAGGTACCTTCCGGGGTGAGGGGGCGGATGTCACTCTTCGGCCCGCTCATCGAACAGGCTGAGGCAGCGATCCTGGTGAAAAACCCGGATTTTGCCTTTGGATGTATGGGGTGTGCCCGTACCGACGAGCTGGTAGAATTTCTCATCAAGGATCGTAAGGTTCCGACCCTTGAACTGTATTATCCGGCCGACGAGGAGGAAGGAATCGCCTTTGTCAGAAACGTCCGTGATTTCCTTGGAGGCCTGGGAGGATCCCAATGAGCGGGGAGAAAGTTCGGATTGCACAGCTCTCATGCGGACCAGAGTACAGCGGGGTTCAGAAGGAGATCTATACCGCGGCTGAAGCAGTCGGGGCCGAGGTTTTCTTTCCGGATCTCTCGTTCGCAGACATCAGGCGGAATTTCAGGGATTTTGGACTTGATGTCAAATCCGGCGACCTCAAACTTGCTATTGCCCGTGCGGTTGCCCTCGTGGACGGGGCGATAGAAGCAGACGGAGTCTTTATTGCAACCTGTTTCCGATGTGCCGAGGCAGCGATCGTCCGCAATGAGCTTCGCCGGTATATCCATGAGAATTCCCGGCTTCCGGTGGTCAGTTATTCATTCACCGAGCGGACAACCTCAGGAACACTGCTGACCAGAATGGAAGCACTGACAACCATTGCCCGTCGTCGTGCCCTCCTTGCCCGTGAACGTCAGACCGGTCTCACCATGGGTGTCGATTCTGGTTCCTCTACGACGAAGGCAGTCGTCATGCAGGACAACGAGATTATCGGAACCGGATGGCAGCCGACCACCGAGGTTCTTTCGAGCGGTGACGAGGTTATCGCGGCAGCCCTGGCTGAAGCCGGGGTACGGCGGGAGGATCTTGATGCGATTGGGACGACCGGGTATGGACGGTTCCTCATCGGAGAACACATTCATGCCGATCTCATCCAGGAAGAACTGACCGTGAACTCCAAGGGTGCAGTGTTCCTTGCCGACTGCCAGCGCGGGCCATCAACGGTGATTGACATCGGCGGGATGGACAACAAGGCGATATCGGTGATTGACGGAATCCCGGGCACGTTTACCATGGGTGGTATCTGTGCAGGGGCCAGCGGCCGGTTCCTGGAGATGACAGCGAAACGTCTCGGGGTGGATATCACCGAGCTCGGCCCGCTCGCGATGAAAGGGATGGGGGATGATGTGCCGATGAACAGTTACTGCATCGTTTTTGGGACACAGAGCCTTGTCAATGCACTGGCAGAGGGCCATTCAAAGGAGAATGTAGCCGCAGCTGCCTGTCACAGCGTTGCCGAACAGGTCTTCGAACAGCAGCTTCAGGAGATCGATATCAAGGAACCGGTAATCATGGTCGGGGGTACCTCCCTGATCCAGGGACTGGTCAGGGCGATGGGTAACCTTCTCCAGACCGAAGTCGTTGTTCCCCACCATTCCCAGTATATCGGTTCGGTCGGGGCCGCACTCCTCTCATCAGGCTTCGTGGAGAAGAAGGGCTGACCCATGCCGACGCTGGAGTACTTTGAGGTGGAATCGACCGAACCCGCGGGAGGGGCGATATACCGCAGGATAGCCTCTACGGTCATCAGCGATCACAATCTCCTGAAAGTCCTGGCAAAACTGCGTATTTTCATCGATCCAAAGGTGCCGGTATTCATCGCGACCGGGATCACCCGTTCTGTTCCGAGGAATATCGTGGTGAGCGATATTGCAGGAGTCACCTATGATGCGGGAAAGATTAAACTGAACATCGCCGACGAGACGTACCTTGCCCCACTGCTTGAGACACTCTGGCGCCGGTTCGGGAAAGAGAAGATCGTCCAGCCGGACCGGTTTTCAGTGGAGATCCTGACTGATGAAGGCGAGGGAACCGGATTTGAGGAACTTATCGTTGCAGACCCGACAGAAGGGCTTTTTAAGGATCTTATTTATGGCATTCAGGTGATCTGCCCGGAGGGGTTCCGGATAAAACGACAGAGTTTCAGCCAGGGACGGTTCTGGTTTGTCGCCAGCGAGAACACCCTTCCCGAGGATGTTACGACACTCGTTGATGAGCAGTTTGCTATAATGGAGGGCAGGATATGATCCTCGTTCCGGTCACGTACAAGGGAGGTGTCTACCGGCACGATGAGATCCTCGATCTCATCGAGGACATGGGTGGGTATATCATCCAGAAACATTCGATAGCCCAGGAAATAATTCTCCAGGCACTCATTCCGAAGGACGACATCGATATCCTGCGGACGATCGCCCGTCCGCTTGCCGGGGAAGTCATCCCTGCACCGCTTGTCGGCACCGAGATCGCCGTTGTTTCAATGTCGCTTGAGATCCATCACCTTCCCCATGCATCCTGCGATGTTGCTGAGTATCTCCGGACTGCCGGGGCAAAGACCAACATGATCGGGCTTGCCCGGGGATTTGGGAAACGCATCGGTATGCTTTCAGATGAGGAACGGGACATTATCAACGAGCACGATCTCGCCATCTATCTCTTCGGGAACTTTGAAACCTGTATCCAGCAGAAGATCCCAACCTTCCGGAGGGGCATCAGGGTTCCGATTATTGTCTGTGGGGGGCCTTCACGGGAAGCGCTGATGCGGATCATCGATCCCCCGGTAGACGGATATATCGGAACCTTTGGACGGTTTATGCACCGGACAAAGGAATCTGAAGAAATAGGCAAACTCGACGAGATCCTCGCGGAAGTTACCCGTGTGCTCGATCGGCGGCGGGAGGCAGTTGCCAAGGATCCGCTCTCCATTTCCCCTGCCAGGCTGATGAATCTCATCCTTGAAAACGTTCCTGCCATTGCTGAGGTGACCTCCCCGGTTCCGGTCGTGGTCCAGATGGCGGGAGTCAGGGTAAAACTGCCCTATGATCCCTTTGCAGCAGAGATAAAGGAGATCGAACTCGATGACGGGGTGAAAGTCAGTGATATCTGTGATCTCCGTCCGTCCCGGATGCGTGACTATATCCTGATCACGATTCGGCCGTTCTCCGAAACCCGGCTGATGGTCTGACACCCCTTTTTTGTGCAAGTATTGAAAGCCCCCCGGGGTTCAGGTTCCCGTTCCCTGCCGGCCTGGGTATGTTCTATTCCTGGCGTATCGGTTCATCGCCGATATCAAGATCCATCTCTATACCGCCGATGAATCCGAGGATGACGTTGTAGATAAAAGCAGCAATCGCCCCGGCGATGAATCCCCCGACTGCCCCGATGACAAGGCCAAGAACGAGCCCGAGTATCCCGAACCCTGCGGAACCGGCAATGCCCATCCCAAGACCGGATCCCGCGGCCACTCCGAACATGGCGAAGAAGAGACCCCATATCAGGCCATATATGGCTCCGATTACTGCGGAAAATTTCGCTACGCTCAGAACGCCAAATTTCATGATGATGGTATGTTTCAGCGTCATGGTTACCGGTGAGATGATTGGTCTCATACCGGATATACCTGATCCCGGCGTGATCAGAACCGGGGTCGCCGGTAAAGGGGCCTGTTGCAACCGGTTGCAACATATTGTTTCAGATGATTTCCGAAAAAAACCGGATACAGGCCCTGCTCATCAAGAAGACCGCCGGGGATATCCATCCTGATACAACCGTCGCTTCTTCAGTCGTTCTCCTGGACGGACAAAAAGGCTCCTGTTCGGGGTCCCTGCTCAGTCCTTGCACTGAATTCACAATTTGAAAGCAATTTCTCCCGGTTTTATCCAGGCTCCTTATCACCTGTTTCAGCACATGCTGGTATGTCACAGGAGTTTCCTGTGAATGCATCGGTCGGGTCATCCGATCTTCCCGGTGGTATCATGCCTGCTTCAGGTGAAAAAATCAGATCCGAACAGAAACATACCATGTCCTCCTGCATACCATCCATACCCTCCATACTCATCAGTCCTCCTGAATTCACCTGGAGCGGACTTTTCTCCGGGATTGTCTCCCCCGGCTGCAAAGGAACAATTTCACATGTCCCTTCCGCCTCCCGGTCAGTGATCCGGTACCGGGAACAGATCGATCCCGATCTCCCGGAAGGGATTCTTGACCTCATGTATCCGGACAGTACCTTCCTTGGGCATCTTGAAGCCCTGCATTATCTGAACTTTACCGATCGATGACCGGGGTTTCCTCCTCCGGCACCCCGCTGTTGTGATTTCCCTCTTCTTCCGGTTGCCCGGTTAACGCGATCACATTCCGGTCATGTTCATGACAATGGTGAAGATCAGGAGTATGCGGGTGTTCATGGGTACACGCTTCATGCTGGTGAGGATGGGCATGATCGATACTGGTCTTCATACCCGGGTGTTCATGGTCATGGTGGCTATCAGGATGGGTATGCCGGTGATCGTGGACCTGCACTGCATGGACATGCAGGTGACCATGCCGTTCGGTCACGATTAACCACGCCCCGGATGCCATCAATACGATTGCCAGATACTCCGGGAGACCCGGAACCTCTCCCAGAACAAGGAATGATACCACGACACCAATGAACGGTGCGGCAGCAAAGAGGGACCCGGTTCGTGCCGCTCCCAGAATCCGGATTGCCCGCACAAAGAAGAGGATGGAACAGCCGTATCCGAGCATACCCGCGATGAGTGCCCCGGGAACCAGGGAGAGGGGAGGAAGCGGTTCGGCTGCCATGATGGCGATCAGGAATGATACCGCTGCGGCCCCGAGACCCTTGATGATCACAAGGGCTGCGGGATCTTTTCCTGATATCCTTCCCGTGGCATTGTTGTCAATTCCCCAGCAGAAACATGCGGCGACGATGAGGAGTGCAGCCGGGGCATACCCGAAGGGAGCTGCCGGGTCGACGGTGAGAACGATGCTAGCCACGAGAATGGTAAGGATTGCCAGCGTCATGCGACGGTTCAGGGGTTCATGGAAAAAGAGCCAGGCAATCAGGGCCGTCATCACCAGTTCTCCGTTGAGGAGGAGGGAAGCGGTACCAGCAGGGATTGCAGAGAGCCCGAACATCAGGAGGATCGGACCGACAACTCCCCCGCTCAGGATCATCACGATAATCCAGGGGAGATCCCCCCTGCTCACCGCGGCTTCACAGGAGATGTGGGTGGATAATCCCATTCTCAGAATTCCGAGACCAAGCCCGGCTCCCAGATAGAAGAGTCCGGCAAGGGTTACCGGGGCGATCCCGCTAAGAAGCGTTTTTGCAACCGGCGCAACACTTCCAAACAGGGCAGCGGCAAGCAGCACCGATAAAAGTGCATCGCGTTCAGTCCGGTTCATCAGTATTCATTGTGCCGTGCAGGAGAAAGAATTCATTCTTCGGGTTGATGAGCAAGAAGATGAGATTTCAGTCTCTTTTCCAGTATCCTTGAAAAGATCCCCCCAGAAATCAGCACTCCTGCTTCTACCGGATAATCCGTTTCTGAATTCTTTCTCCTCCTGCTGGTGATCTGTTCCCCCGGATCGGGACGTTTTCTCTAACAAAAAGCTTTTAATCGGGGGATTTCCCGTTCTTCTGGTGAACCGGGCATGAATCCTGGGCGTATGGACCTGATACCATCTCCGGTCCATAGTTATGCGCATGATCCCGGTCACTCCGGTGATTCAGTTCTCCTTTCCGGTTCCAAAGAGTTATGTTCAACCATGACCCATCCTCACTGATTGCGGGGTTGATGTGTTTGAACAGGATTCTGATAGTAATTCTTCTAATGGCTATTTGCGCCATACCGCTGTGTGGCGCTGCAAAAACAGTTCTGGGTGACCAGAATGTGAGTATCCCTACGATGGGGTACCTCGAGATCCGATCGACCCAGGAAGGGGCGAGGGTCTATTTTGACGGCAATTTCATGGGCCACATCGCGAACGGGACCCTGAAAGTCCCTGTTGATACCCATGCAACCGGAAGTTGGAGAGATCTCATCCTTGAATATACCGGGATGAATACGTATGTCGGCCCGCTGCCGGAGCCCCTGGCCGGAAAAACCGTTGCTATCAACGTCGAAATGAATACGGCCGGGTATCAGCAGATGGGAATTGTTGATTATAAGAGCAGTCCTCCGGGTGCAGAGATAAAAATCGGGAATGTGAGTTATGGCACCTCTCCTGACTCCGGTGTGCTGGTTCTCCATACCATCCCTGAGGGATTATACCCCTTTGAGGTCATTCACCCGGGGAATCTGACCGAGAGAAGTACCCAGATCGTGAATGCGAATGCCATTCTGACCTATGAGGTGATCCTGAAACCGGCAGTTACGGGAACTCTGGAGATTCAATCCACTCCTGGTAACGCGGAGATCTTCATAAATAACCGGTATGAAGGATTTAGTCCGCTCCAGATACCTGATCTTCCGGTTGGTACCCATTCCATGCTGGTCAAACATGAGGGATACCAGGACTGGACCGGTAATGTCACCGTGACCGGGGGAAGTCCGGACCCGGTGGACGTGGTACTGGTTTCTCTCCCTGAAACTCCTCCATGTTCCCCGACCCCGGCAACCGGACAGCGATCACCCTCACCCATTGCTGCAGTAATCGGTGCCATCGTGATAATCTGCGGCATTATCTGGCAGACACGGAGATAACATGCCCTCCATCTCCCCCCTGTTTTTTCTCATTCTTGCCCTCTTCCTCATCACGGAAGCTGGCGGGATTGTCATCAGCGATGGAGAACCGGAACTGGCCGGCGGAGCAGAGGGGCCACTCATCACCGCTCCCCTGTATGTGGACGGGGAGCCGGCCGGTATGATCATCTCAATTGACAGCACTCCTGCCGGAACGGTGAATGAGAATGGGGTTCTTGACCTGGAGGATGTTCCGGTCGGTGATCACCTCGTTCATGCTGCCCTGGAGGGATATATCCCCCAGGATATCCAGGTAATGGTCGGGGAAGGGCTGCCAACTCACATCAGGATAACCCTGCTTCCGGAAACAACCGGAACCATTCGCGTCTCTTCGGTTCCCGACCGGGTTCAGGTATTCCTGGATGATAATTACCGGGGAATAACACCTCTTGCCCTGGATGACATTCAGACCGGTGACCATTCCCTGATCCTCCGTCTTCCCGGGTACCAGGACTGGACCAGTCAGGTCACGGTCATGGGGGGAGAACCATCAGAGGTGAATGGAAGACTGACAAAGATCCTTGATACCAGCCCGGTTCAGACAGAACAGTCACCAGCCGGTGCCGGGGTGCTGGTATCACTCGTGATTGCACTGGCCCTTGTCAGCCTGGCAGGAAAACAATAATTCGCTGTTTCCTGGTGTAATTCGACATTATTTCTGGTGATATGATGAAAAACGTAATAATCTGTGCAGTGCTGCTTCTTCTCGCACTTGGCCTCTCCGCTCCGGTCGGAGCAAAACCGGCAGGAGAAACGGGGTACTATGAAGTACGGTCAAATATTGAGAACGCCTCCGTGAGCCTGGATGGTGTTTATTCCGGGAATATCCTGGATGGTATGCTTCGTATCGCGGTTCCGGCCGGAAACAGGCCGGTTAACCGCGAACTGCGGATCGAGGCTGCGGGATACGAACCCTACCGTGAGACCGTGGTCAAGGCACCGAAGGCCGGGGAGGTCGTGGTCCTCAGGGGAACCCTCCGGAGCCTTCCGGTAACAAGATCCGGCACGCTCAGGCTGGCGGTCACCCCACCGGGAGGGAACGTCTCCCTTGACGGGGTTCATAAGGGGTTTGTAAGTCCCTCCGGGATTCTCGTACTCCGCGGGTTGTCACCCGGAAACCAGATCCTGCATATTGAGCGTGAAGGATACCAGAACGTGACCAAACGCGTCTATGTCGAGCCAAACGTGGAGACCCAGATGCGGTTTACCCTTCTTCCTCTCACAAAAGGGAGTCTCCTGATCTCTTCGCAGCCTGAAGGGGCACAAATAAGCCTTAACGGGGAAATCACCGGGATTACTCCCCTACAGATTCCCGATGTGCCGGAGGGACCATACCAGGTTCGTCTCATTCTCACCGGGTACCAGGTCTGGAATGGATTCGTGTCGGTTGTTCCCGGACAGAACGCTGAGATAAATGCCGTTCTCGTTCAGGAATCCGTCTCTGCCGCTGAACCGGCTACAGAAGAGACACAGCCCCTGCCTACCCGGGCAGCAGGCCTCCTGCCGGTTTCCATTCTCTCTGCCATCGCAGGAACACTCCTGCTGATCCAAAAAAGAGAGTAATCCTTTTTTTTATCCACGCGGCCCGAAGGTATCCTCGAAGATCTTATAAGATTCCCCGTTCTTGTACCGGACTTTCACCTGGATCTTGTCAATACCGTTTGTTCCCTGGATCTCGGTCGTAGCACCCATGTTACTGGTAAGGGGATTGGTAACCGTTGATCCATCGGAAAGGACACCGTGGACGTCGATTGAACTTACCAGCGATTGTCCGTGTCCTCCCCGGAAAGTTGCCGTAATCACCCGGTAAATGGGATCCTTGTCCACCTCAACAGAGACATCAAGGTTCCTCGGTGGTTTCTCGACCGGACCGGCGAATTCCCCATCATCAGCCGCGATCATGGTTTCGGTTGGCTCGGCTGTCTGCGTGATCTCGTCGGCCCGGGTAAGACTCAGTTCAGTATCAAGGATCTTATACGAGTCACCGTTCATGAAGGTCACCGCGACCTGTACACGGTCTGTCCCGCGTGTTCCGTTGATATCGACCTCATCTCCCTTTCCGGTTCCGAGTGGCATTTCGATGATCTGCCCGTCAGAGAGATCTGCCCTGACCTCCATCGACTGGATTAAATCCTGCCCGAGTCCTCCGTCAAAGGTGACCGTTATCGTTCCGTATACCGGATCCTTGTCAGCGCTCACCGCGACCGAGAGTTCATCCGGCGGCTGGCTGACCGGCTGATCAAAGACTGAGGGTTCTGCAGGTTCGGGAACGGGTGTATCAGTCTCAGGTATCTCCGGAGTCTGGGTGATCTCAGTCACCGGTACAGGGGGCACCTCTGCCGGTTCATTTGAGGTACATCCGGTTACAATGACAAAACCGATGAAAATGCACAGGAGAAGTGCAACAATTCCTCTCCGTTTCATACCAATACAAGGTTGTTGTTATTATTATTACCCAACCATACAAGGTTTGTACCGATAGGATCCTGCCTGGTGAATGATAAAATGGGACGACCAAAGAACGGCTTTGAAAAGATAATTGCACAGGTTCTTGAGAGCGGGGCAGACACCATTGCAGAAGAATGGATAGCGGCAATAAAGGAGGATTATGGTCGTGCTCCGCTGATCTTTGAGCGAATGGCAGAGCGGCCGGAGGTACTGATCTCTCATCTCCTGTACAAAAACTCGGTTCTGAAAACCGGGACGATTGAACCGAAGAACGTGGAACTGATCAGCCTTGCGGTCTCTTCGGCACTGAGATGCAACTATTGCACGAACTATCATATCGAGGCTGCTCTTAAAAAGGGGGCTAATAAAGATGAGATTCTCGAGGCAATCCTGATCGCCGGCCTGACTTCGCAGTCATCGGTCCTCGCGGATGCGTACCGGACGTATGCCGAGAGTTTTGACGGGTGTCCGGAATGTGCCATGAAAGTGCCTGAGCCCGTCACGGGGAGCGACGACGACCCCGGTTCCCCGTAACCGGATATCCGTTCGTGGTGGATGTCCGGTGAGCCGGATCCGGGGGAACAAGGAATCGGGGTCCATACCCGATTAAATCCTCCCGTCCTGCTGATATCAGTCCCCTCCTGATATAATCGTGGTTTTTTTCATCTTTCCAGTGGAGTATTGCCCGCTGGATCTGCTTCTCTGCGTGCTTTGGGACATGGACTGCTTGTCCTGTCGTCGGATCACACCCGGTCACATACATGCAGGTTGATGCGGTCATCGGTGTGGGGGTGAAATCCTGGACCTGTTCGGGGTATATCCCGGTTTGATGCAGGTATTCCGCGAGTTCGATCATATCCGTGATCTCGCATCCCGGATGGCCTGATATGAGATACGGGACGAGGTACTGGCGTGGCTTTTTCTCCCGCTGAACCTCTTCAAATGCCGCCCTGAACGCCAGGAATGTCGCATGCTGTGGCTTATGCATGAGCGATAGAACCCGGTCTGAAACATGTTCGGGTGCAACCTTGAGATGTCCGGAGACATGCCGGCATACCCGCCTGATGATCTCCTGGTCCGGAGGAAGGAGATCATACCTGATTCCTGACCCGATGAACACGTGCTTGACTCCGGGAATCGCCTCTGCCGCATCCAGGAGTTCGAGGTAGTCATTGATACCGGATCTGACGCTGCCACAGGTGATGCAGTCCCTATCGGGGCATGGCCCACAGGTCTCCCATTTCAGGCATGCATCGCCGAACATGTTGGCACTCGGCCCGCCGATATCCGATATAATTCCTGCAAATCCTTTCATACGGGAGATATGTTCGATTTCCCGGAGAATGGATTCCCGGCTTCGTGACTGGATGATCCCGGTCTGGTGCATGGCCAGGGCACAGAATGAACAATTTCCATAGCACCCCCGGTGCGAAATGACAGAAAACCGTACCGGTTCAAGCGCAGGAACCGGCTCCCTATACGAGGGATGGGCTACCCTCCGGTATGGCAGTTCGTACATGGTGTCCAGTTCCCTGCTGGTTAGCGGTCGTGCCGGCGGGTTTTGTATGATCAGGGTTTTCGGGTGTTTCTGGAGAATTTTTTGCCCACAAACCGGATTTTGCCCGGATACGATCCTTTCCCAGGCGTGTGCGAACGCAAGGGGATCATCCCGGACCTCCTCGTATGACGGTATGGTAATCATCTCCCCGCCGGAGATGGACCCGGCCTCATGAACCGGTGCTTTCCAGACCGTCCCCCTGATATCCCTGAGTCCGGCCGCCGGTTCTCCAAGAGAAAGCCGTGTGGCGATCTCGCAGAGGGGACGCTCCCCCATGCCGAAGACCAGGAGATTTGCAG
>CAZWTX010000028.1:0-2619 GCA_964637135.1 uncultured Methanospirillum sp.
TCCCGTCCGGGCTTGCTGCAGGTTCATACCTGATTACGGTGTCTGCCGGTGGCGGGGAAACCACGGGCAGTACCCGGCCTGAAACCGTCTCTGACAGCGAGAAAATCATCTTCGCCAATGACCCGGTTCAGGAGGAGATGAGCGATCAAAAGAAGATGCCACCGGAAAAAACTCCTCCCTATCTCTCCATCGATGCTCTTCCGGAGATGGAGATCGATGAAAAATATGTCATTTCCGGTACAACGAATCTTCCATCCGGAGAGGTGCTATTATTTCAGGTCAGCACCCCCGGGGCGATGACAAATTATAATTTTTCCTTTAACCCGCGTGATAAAACGCAATCCGGGGATATATCGGGTGTTGTGGGATGCACACCCGTGGAGAACGGCAGCGGAACGGAAAACCTCTGGTCGTTTGACTTTGATACGTATTTCCAGAAACCCGGGGAGTATGGGGTAAATATCAGTAATGCAGGACTCTATCCCGGTACCATGGAGATGACTCCTGCGACTGCTTCCTGCTCACGGACATTTACGCTTCATGGAGGCGACTGATGAAATACCTGACATACCTTATTCTATCAGTAATAACTGCCTGCCTGGTGGCATCACTGATCGGATGGTCCATCGCTACCGGCTATCTCATCGTTCCGGTTATTGCCATTCCGCTTGGGGTGATCGTCATCCTGGCATGCCGGCAGCATGTTGATGTCATCCTGAAGGATGATCGTGTCCGAGAGATTCATTCGCTTGCAGCACTGCGGACACTTGAAATAGGGATTATTCTCGGGGCAATCGGGGCCGTCATCCTCTATGCATACGTGATCAGTGATCCGCTCGCCCCAATCATAACGGGAAAATATTATACGAACGAAGACGGGATGAGATCCATGGAGATTACCCTGTACCAACCGGGATTTCCGGGTAGTCCTGCCCGTCTCATCCGTTCAACAACAATCCCGGATGTCGATGCCATGAACGAATTTGAAGCCATGGAATACTGCCAGTTCCGCCGGGAAAGTTTCCAGGATAATGAGCGGAAAGGGGTTGCAGGAATGACCCTCGCCGGCGGAGTCATCTCCCTCCTGGCACTCTTCGGAGTGTTTAATCTCTATTACAGCCGTAAATACTGAAGACCTAGGTTCCCATGAAAAACCGGATAAAAGTACTGAGAGCCGAGCATGACATGACCCAGGAAGCGCTTGCAAAACTCATCGGGGTAACCAGAAATACCATAATTTCCATTGAAAAGGACAAATACTGCCCCTCGATGAAGGTTGGGTTCCGGATTGCCCGGGTCTTCGGGGTGGGGCTTGAGGATGTCTTTGCCTATGAAGAGGAGAAAGACGGTCCTGCAGCTGAAATTGAATAACCAGACTTCATCCCCGGTCTGTCCGGGAACAATTCGCTCGTTCGCAGGTTGTCTCCGTCCGGGGTATTTCCCGGGAACGGGGGGTGCCCACCCGGGAACCCGGGGAGACGGACCCGGCTGCCTGTTCGCCTGGTGCCTGATTCAAAGATAATTAATACCTGCAGGCCCGATGAAGGAGAAGGTATGGTATAACCAGCAGGACCGGTCAGTCCTGTTCGGTCTAACTGGCAGAAATCTGGCATTTTCGGATGGATTAACCCATCCGGAACGGATAGACTGTCAGATTATGACCCTACTACCCGGGTATTTCCATGATAACAGTCCTCTGTGTTGCTGACGAGGGCACCCTCCTCCATGATATCAAAGACGTGCTTGGGCAGTCAGGTGAGTTCAGGGTGGATACCTGCGGCTCGGCAGAGGAAGCCCGTGATATTCTTCGCAACCAGTTGTACGATATGGTCGTGTCAGATTTTACTCTCCCGGGAATGGACGGGATTGCCTTCCTTACGACATTGAAAACACAATCGCACGATGTTTCCTTCATCCTCCTGATTGATCCCGGTCAGGAGGAAATGGGAATCGAAGCCATTTCCCGGGGGGCCGCCTTTTATCTCCAAAAAACTGCAGACCCCCAGATCCTCGCCGGTTCTCTGATCCATCTGATCAGGCAGGCGGCGCGATGCGAACATGCCGGGAATAATCTCCAGGTGTATGAAGGATTATTCAACAGAATCGCTGAACGCGAATCTCTTTTCATTCTCATCCTGGATACTACTCTCACGGTCCGGCATGCTTCTCTGAATAGTCTGACGATGACCCGGGATAATCCTGAAGAATTCATAGGAAAACCCGTGGAATCCATCTGTTCTTTGATCTTTCCCGTAAATGGTCCGATTATTCTCTCCGCTGTCACCACTGCTATGACGGGAAAGAGGATCGACAATATCGAGATAGAGGAAAAAAGATCAGACGGAACCGGCATTTTCTTCAGTCTTTTTGCCGAGCCGATCCGGTCACGGGGAACAGTGACCGGTGTGCAGGTCATGATGCATGATATCACCCCGGTCAAAAAGATGCAACAGGCACTTGCCGAGAGCGAGAACAAGTACCGGGTTCTCTTTGATAACGCGATCCTTGGCATATTCAGATCAACACCGGCCGGGCAGTATCTCGATATTAATCCGGCTTTTTCCCATATTGCCGGGTATGACTCTCCTGAAGAGATGATGTCGGAGATTCATGAGATCG
>CAZWTX010000028.1:2719-36084 GCA_964637135.1 uncultured Methanospirillum sp.
CTGGAGGAGTTGTCGGGAGCAGAGGAAGAACTAAAAGAACAATTAAACGAGGTTTTTTCGGCACGATTCGAGATTGAAGAGCGGGAACTGAGATTCAGGCAACTCTTTAAAGAAAATGACATGGGGATCGCGGTGCATGAAATCATCTGTGATGAGACCGGAACACCGGTTGATTACCGGTTTCTCGATGTCAATCCTGCCTTTGAAAAACTGACCGGATTGTCAGCAGATTCTCTCATCGGCAGGACAGCGCGAGAGGTATTGCCTGGGATCGAGCAGTACTGGATAGATATATATGGTCATGTAGCCCTCACCGGGGAAACAACCCATTTTGAGAATTACAGCCGGGCTCTCGGAAGATATTATGAGGTAACTGCGTACTTGACTCAAAAAGGCCAGTTTGCCACCCTCTTCCAGGATATAACCGAACGGATAGCCTTTGAGAATGAGATACAGAAGACAAATGCCTACCTTGAGAGCCTCATCTCCCATGCAAATGTTCCAATCGTGGTCTGGGATGCCTCCTTAAAGATCACCCGGATTAACCACTCCTTTGACCTGCTTATCGGGCGTTCAGAACAGGAACTAGTCAGTCAGCCGGTATCCATTCTCTTCCCCCCCAATCAAGCTGAATCCTCCCTGGAACTCTTCCGTTCGACACTCGATGGGGTCAGCCTCGAGTCTCTGAAGCTTGATCTCCAGCATCGGGACGGCTCGGTAAAAACAGTCCTGTGGAATACTGCAACCATTTTTACCCCGGACGGCTCCACTCCGGTTGCCACCATCGCCCAGGGAAGGGATATCACGAGTGAACAACTCCTGGAACGTGAGAAAAATACCGCAACATTACAGATACAGGAGAATATCGCAAAACTTGCCATCCTGAATGACGGGATCAGAAACCCGCTCTCGATCATTTCCCTTGTGACCAGTGCTATCAGCGATTCTGAAGTAGCAGGCATCGTCCTGGAACAGGTAACTCGTATCGATGAGATGGTATCCGGGCTGGACCGGGAATGGATACGGTCAGTCTCGATTCTCGACTTTTTGCGCAAGCACGAGAACATCCTCGGTAGTGGCACTTCTCCCCTCTGTTCCGGTGATTCAGAGGCCGGTATCAATCTGTCAGAAGGTGAATGCTCCACAACATCCCCTCCCGAACAGGTTTCTGCTGAAACGGAACCGATACCCCGGGCAGAAACCGTGAACCTTCTCAAGGAATCGTTTCATTCAGGACCTGACGGGATCATCATCCTTGAGACCGGAAACGGAAGAATTGTCACGGCGAACAATGCTGCCTGTCGTATCCTTGACTGTTCTTTAGGGGATCTGGTAGAACCCGGGAGTAATGATCCGGAGTCCCGGCCGGGATATGTCGATTGGAAGGCGATTCTCGGTCAGGTACGAACCTTTGGACGATTGGAAGGGTATGAACTGGCGATCCGGAAGAAAAACGGCGAAGATTTGAGTATTTCCATATCGGCTGATACTGTCGTCATCGACGGCACTGAGTACCTGATATGCACCATTCGTACCCTCATCGTGAATGAATCAAAGGACGGGTCAGGTTATGGCACCGATGAAAAATATCAGGCGCTCGTTGAGTATTCACTGGAACCGCATCTCATCATCGATCCCGGCGGTACCATTCTCTATGCAAACGCCACAGCACGCCGTCTCATGGCAATATCAGACGAAAAAGGGATGGACCGCGTCAGAAATGTCATGACGTTCGTCGCTCCCGAGTCACGTGATGATGTAATCCGTGATTTTAATCAGGTATCCCGGGGGATTGACGGGTATATTGCCCGGTACAAGATCATTACCGGTGATGGCCAGGAGCGGTGGATCGAAAGCATCGGACGATTGATTCAGAGCGGTGAGAATGCATCCATCCTGCTCTCTCTTCGTGATATTACCGATCAGCATATATCAGAGATCCGGCTCATGGAACGGGAGAAGACATTCCGGACCATCTTTGAGAACAGCCCGTATCCTATAGCGATGAACAGTTTTCCGGAATACCGTTTTATTGAGGTCAATCCCTCATTCCTTACGGCGAGCGGGTTTTCCGCTGAAGAGGTTATCGGGAAAAATCCCGTTGAGATCGGCATTATCTCCCCGGGAGAAGCAGCGAAACTCATATCCCGGCGAATCCTGTATGGAAAAATTGATCATGCACCCCTGGTACTGACCGTGAAGGATGGCAGACGTGTTCATGTTCAGTTCACGACGATTCCGGTTACCATCAATGAAACCCCGGTTATGCTCACGGTTACTGCTGAGGTCACCGCGTTAAAGAGGACTGAAGAAGAACTTCTCCGTACGAATGAAGAACTCAATGCGGCATATGATGAACTTCGTGCCAGTGAAGAGAAATACCGTCATCTAACCGAAGTAACCAACGATATCATCTACCTGACTGATCCCACCGGGGTGATTATCCATGTCAGCCCCCAGGTTTCGCGGTATGGATTCACCACGGAAGAGGTTATCTCTCATCATCTTGCCGAATTTATTTATGAAGACGATCTGTCGGTCGTTCATGCAGGCATGGAAAAAACCCTTCATGCCCGTCATCCCCTGATAACCCTGTTCAGGATCCGAGATAAAGCGGGAAATATCCGCTGGCTTGAAAATAACGGCGGTCCGGTTTCCGATAAATACGGGACGGTCACGGGCATCTCCGGGATTCTCCGGGATGTTACCGAACGCACCCGGCTCGAGGAAGCACTCCGGAAGAGCGAGGAACAGTTCCGGATTCTGGTCCAGAATGCACTTGAGGGAATAATAATCATTGATTTCTCAGGCTCTCTTCTCTTTGCCAACCCGGCAGCAGGGTTCATCATGAATGTCCCGGATCCTGAAGGGATGATCGGAACGATAAATGTCCTCGATTTTGTCGCACCTGAGTCCCACGATGCTGTGCTTCATGATATCAGCCAGGTTGCGATGGGCATCGATGCCTATCTCGTTCATTATAAACTCATCACCCTGGACAGACGGGAGATCTGGGTGGAATGTATCGGGAAAAAGGTTCCATTTGGAGATACCGATGCCATGCTGGTCTCAATGCGGGATGTCACCGAACGGGTTGCCGTGGATGAGGCGATCCGCGAATCCGGGAAAAAGTTTGCCAAGTTATTCCAGAACAATCCAGCGACGCTGACCCTGGTCTCTGCGACTGACGGGAGATTTGTGGATGTGAATGAATCTTTCCAGATACTGAGCGGATATACCCGCGATGAGGTTGTCGGCCGGACAGCAGAAGAGATTGGTATTTTTTCAGATCAAACCGAGGTCAGGGAGATGCTCGTAAAAATACAGCGGGGAGAGCCGTTATTTGGCATGGAATTACATTGCCGGATAAAAACCGGTGAGATACGGGAGTGTCTCTTCTCTTCAGGATTCATTCTCATGGGTGGTAAACCTCATATCCTCTCGACGATCGAGGATATAACAGAACAGAAGAATGCAGAACGGCTGATGCGTGAAAGTGAAAAACGGCTGAGAAAGGCGAATCGTCAGCTCAGTCTGCTGACCGGTATAACCCGGCATGATATCCTCAACAGCACCTCCGCGATAAATATCATCCTCGAATTAATCCGGGTAAAAAACTCTGATCATACCCTGAATGAACACCTCGCCCAGATAGAGATGGCAACTGAAGCGATCCAGTCACAGATTGAATTCACCCGGGTGTATGAGGATCTTGGATCCCAGGATCCGGTGTGGATCGCCGTTTCCCCCCTCATTCATCGTCTGGTAATCCCTGATATCATGACTCTTTCGGCCAGTGTTGATGATATCTGTGTATTTGCAGATCCGATGCTCGAAAAAGTCTTCCAGAACCTTCTGGATAATACGGTACGACACGGTGGAGGGGTGACTGAGATCTGCATCTCTGCAGCTGTATCCGGTGAAAACCTGGTACTCGTATGGAGTGATAACGGAGTCGGTATTCCTACTGATGATAAGGAACTGATTTTTGACCGGGGGTTTGGAAAAAATACCGGTTTGGGCTTGTTCCTTGCCCGGGAGATCCTCTCCCTTACCGATATCTCCATCAGGGAGGCCGGTGAAGAAGGAGGAGGGGCACGGTTTGAACTGGTGGTACCGGAAGCCTGCTTCAAATATCGTGGAAATGATGGTTGTGACGGGAACACGGATGGATGATGCCATGTACCAGTATCGATGAGGCCTCTCTTCTTCATCCATATCCATGGCACTTTCCCGTCTCGAAATAAGGTACCTGTACCTTTTTTTGTGTATACCCGGGCACTCATTCCGCCTGTCGGAGTTAATTCCGGCTTTTAAAAGAATGTCACCTTCTCTGATGCAAACATTCAACATGGATCTCCCCAGATAATCACGTTGTATCAGTATGGATCCCTTTACTACAGCCCAATGGTCTCCATATCTGGCGGGAGCCGGAATAGGGATTATCGTCTGCCTGGCTATGCTTTTGTCGGGAAAACCCCTCGGAACCGGGACCACCTTCACGGGTATTGCCGGTATGGCAGGGAGTATTATATGGGGACGAAAAAAGATCGCTGAAATGCTGTACTTCAGAATGTTTCCGCTGGAGATCGAATGGCAGTGGATGCTTGTCCTCGGTATTGTGCTTGGAGGCCTGATCAGTTCCGCACTCTCCGGGAGTTTTAGGATCAGCTGGATTCCCCCGGCTTTTTTGGCCCAGTTTGGAGACAGCCCCCCGCTCAGGATTATAACTGCCCTCATCGGGGGGATCATCGTCGGTATCGGGGCACGATGGTGCTGGGGATGTCCGAGCAGTCATGGTATGTGTGGAATTCCCCAGCTTTCGCTGGCAAGTTTCGTTGCCGTTGCATGCATGTTTGCGGTTGGTATCGGGACCGCTTTTATATTGTTTTCCCTCTAGGTGAAACGAATGTTTGAATCACTCCATAACAACAAACCGGTTCAACTGTTGCTTGGTCTGATCCTTGGTACCGGGTTTGGATTTCTCCTTCAGAAAGGAAACGTGGCCTCGTACGATGTTATCATCGGTCAGTTACTACTGACAGACTTTACAGTCCTGAAACTGATGCTCTCTGCAGTTCTGGTCAGCATGATCCTCCTTCATATCATGAAATACTTCGGGTGGATCACTTTTCATATCTTCCCGGGTTCTCTGGGCTCCAGTGCTCTTGGAGGGTGCATTTTTGGGATAGGTTTTGCAGTTCTGGGATTATGCCCGGGAACCCTTGCTGCTGCCATCGGAACAGGCCAGATGGATACGCTTCTTGGGGGAGCGGTGGGCATGGTCATCGGAACAGGAGTCTTTGCGTATTCCTACCCGATTATAAATGAAAAGTTCATGGACCGCGGAGTATTTCCTGCTGTAACTATTCCCGGTCTGCTTCAAATCCCCGACTGGATTGTCGTGGTCATGATGGCTGTTATTATCGTCGGTTTCCTTCTCATGCTTGAATACCTCGGATTATAACCTTTTTTCAATCCAGGAGGCCGGGGTCCACAATCGTGAATTGCTCATGAGATACCTATATCCGCCCGGATGCATAGTTCCATACAGGTGAACAGGGAATGCAGGATACGATCCGGACAAAAATTGATTACCAGAATGTTGCCAGCGTTTTAAAAGACCTTCTTCACCTCGAAGGTTCGCCGGTGGCAGTTAAATTCATCACGAGTGCAGATCACCTGCCGCAGGGGATGAAACAGGTTGGAGAGACAATTCCCCATTGCCAGATGGTCAACCGGGCCCGGAAAGAGGGTGAGATATTCTATTCGACCAAGGAGAACCACAGTTGCATGGGCGGATCCTGGGCACTCGGTCTCCGGGAGATCACGTCGACCCTGAAAACCGGGGAGTTCTACTATAAACTGGGGAAATACGACAGCTGGCCGTCATGCAAGCGAACCATCGACCGGATTCCCCACGTAGAATCGGGAGCAACCTATGCTATTGCCTATGCCCCGCTGGAAAAGACGCCGTTTGATCCGACCATCGTCCTGATTGTCACTACCCCGAAGATGATGCTGAAACTCGCCCAGAGTAGTTTATACCATCTTGGGGGACGGATATCCGCGAATTTTGCCGGGATCCAATCGGTCTGTGCCGATGCCACGGCACAGGTTTACCTGACCGGGGCCGTAAACTTCTCGCTGGGGTGCGACGGTTCACGGAAGTACTCCGGGATCCAGGAGCAGGAGATGGTGATGGGGATTCCTGCCGAGATGCTGCCGTTGATCATCGAGGCACTGCCGGTGGTTGTCGGTGCCGCCGGGTCGTCATAACATTTTCAGGGAACCGGATGATCCCGGGGTATCCCGGGATGAAGAATCTTTTTTCCTGCCTTTTCAGAATACCAGGAATTCGAGCAGGATCGCAACCAAAAAAATCCCGACTCCGGCAATGGCGATCGGGATGGTATAATTTTTCACCACCGTCCTGATGTCGTCTCCGGTTGTCCGCTGGACCAGCCAAAAGAAGGGGTCCGTCACGTAGGAGAAGATGCATGAGCCGGCACTGATGAGCAGAATCAGGGGTATCGGGTGTATTGCAGCGACGATTGAGGAACCTGCAAGGATCTGTGAGGCAATCACCGCGGTTACTACCCGTGAACCCTGGGCGGTCTCGATGAGTGCGGCGAGGATGAACGGGATGAATATCGCCGGGATAAGGAGAGTGAGCTGGTCGAGGGTCATCTCTGCAAACCCGCTGTGTACGATCACGAACCCGAGGGCGCCTGCCCCGCAGATATCAAATATGATCAGGCCGGCATGCTTTGCCCCGAGGGTAAGTCCCGGTGCCCTGACCGACGGGGGTGCCAGGGCGATTGCCGTTGCGGCACCGGCGAGCATGATGACGGTGATCATGCCTGACTGGGAGAGGTGGAGAACGAACAGGGAAATGGGGATTGCAACCATGATCACGATGAATGGAGCCCAGGCACGCCAGTGTATTCCTCCGGTTTCCAATGCCGGTGCCGACGTATCACCGACATTCCCCTCCCCGTTTCCTTCCGGGAATGATCCCTCCGACCGGGTACCCCGGAAGTACAGGAGAATTCCCCCGAGGATGAGCAGTGATATCGGAATAACCACGGCATCATAGAGAAACGGACTCATTCCCCCGGCAAATGCATTGTAGAGGGGAATGACCACCGGTGTTGGGTACACAAGGGCGTACGAGATGATTCCGCCGACAGCAGCCATGTAGAGGAGCACGTTTCGCCGGATGGTATCTTTCTCAAGGCTCTCAAGGATCGGATTGAGCATGATGTACGCGGTGATGCAGCAGGTAATCGGAATTGAGAGGAGGTACCCGGCAAAACCGGCTAATATCGGAGGATTTTTGATAACCCGGCTGATGTCAGCAACGATATCTGCGGTCTGATGCTGTTCCTGCAGAAGTTTTGCAATAACCGCCCCACAGAGGATGATGATACCAAAAGCCGAGAACACCTTTCCGATACCCGCGGTGATCCCCTGGATGGTCTCATCGGGAGTCATCCCCACGAGAAGCCCGAAGAGGATAGCCCCCCCTGTCAGGGTAAAGAACGGGGATATCCGGTACCAGATGCTGACAACCGTGATCAGGGCAAGGGTGATGACAAATGCAATGAGGGGATCCACAGGGAGTATTGCTATGAAGAGGAGAAAAATGAATTGAAACTATTATCTCTCCTCTGAATCTCTCGTTTCAGAAGTATTTACCTTCCTGCCGGGTTGTAACCAGATACCATATCCCTTCTTTCCCGGCTTTATAGTCGGAATAGATCCGGCTTACTCTCATTAGTGGCTGGTGGTCGATACCATCCCATGGTCATATCGCTGTTAACGTGGGTTCGTACGATGCTGTCACTTTGGTTCTTACATAAACAGGATAAGCAGGGCGACAACAAATCCGAAGATGATGATCGTTTCGGGAAGCAGGGTGAGAACAATACCGGTTCCCAGGAATTTTTTGTCTTCAGCGATGGCTCCGACTGCTGCTGCACCGATGCCCATCTCTGCATTTCCTGCTCCGATCCCTGCAAGTCCAAGTGAAAGACCTGCTCCGATTGTCTTCAGTCCTGTACTCATAGTCGTTTCGTTTAAGAGTGCTGTTGCTATTTCTCCAACCATTTTTATTCCTCTGGTTTTTTGTAACTGCATTATACTCTGGTTGCCGGTGTGAGATCTGCAACCAGCCGGGATTACCTGGTTTCTCTATACTGCTGCTCCTGATCATGCTACTGATGCAATAAACGAGATATTTCCCGGGAACTCCCGGTGATATCTGATATCTGGTCAGGACACAGAGCCTTCGCTTTTCCAACTGGCCTGTGGGGTGGTGGTGATCATCGTGGTTACCAGGGTGCTAACATCATGGGAGAACTGTTCCTGGCATACACCCTTCTGTTCAAGGATCATCTTCAGATCTGGTCGTATCTGTGACATTCCATCAAATATCAGGGATAGCAGTACGGCAATTTCAACGGGTTCGATCTCTGTTGCCTGGGTATCGTTTGTGTATGTTTTATCTTCTGTGTTCATGATTACCTCATTGGGAGGATTGACGCTCTATTCTATATCGATACGCATCGCTAATGCTGGATGATCTATGCCCGGTACGGGCAGGATGAGGGATCGATATACCCGTTTAGCCGATCCCTGACGGTGCAAAATTCTCTTTCATGATCATCCTCCCTGACCACCGGTACTGGTTTGTTTACTGGTTCCGGACCTGGTGATCATGGCGGTGATCAGGCGCTTGACATCCAGGGCAAATTTCTCTTTATCGACACCTTTGCTGGCAAGGATCATCACCAGGTCAGGTCTCATGTTGATGATACCATCCGAGATCAGGGTAAGCAGGACCGCAATCTCTTCAGGTTCCACATCTGATCGAATCGATCCTTCATTCATTCCAGCCTGTATTGCACTCAGAAACCGGGCATACATCTCTCCCACTAACCCGCCGATCTCCTGGATATCCTTGTTGGCCATAAGGGAGGCAGGATCAAACCTTCCTGACATCACAAAGGAGCAGCACTTCTGATAATCGGGATATTCCCGTGCGAATGTATCCCCGATATCACGATATGCAATAACTTTCTCAAGATTCGTTGCAGCCTGGTCCATGGCTTCTTTCTGCATATTTGCGAGAATCCTGGTACCCCGAAGGACAATGGAAAAGAACAGGGCTTCTTTGTTCTCGAAGTACCGGTAAAGGGCACCTTTGGTAAGACCTACTTCGGCTGCAATTTCATCCATTGATACCATATCATAACCCTTTGCGAAGAACAACTTCTCCGCAGCATCGATGATGAGATTCAAGCGTTGCTCCTTCTCTTTCTCCTTGTATTCCTTCATGTCTGCCATAATAAAACCCAGTAACCTTCATTCACGAGAGTGAATGTGAGTTACCTCAGTAACCAATGGTCGCTCATCCTATATAATTGTGAAACCTGTTGTTGTTTCACGACCTGTCGGGGATACCGTTCCTGTGATACGGCCATCGCTGCCTTCTGCCATCCAAAAAAAGAATCGGAATGATACCTGTTCGAGAATAATTCCAGAGTTCAAAATTGAATGAGAGCCTATCCTTTCTGATTCAATAGCCCTTCTCCCCGGGCATCGGCCGCTACCATGGCGTCGTACACCATCTCCGGGCTCACGGCAAACGGTTCACTGTCCATGAAATTTTCCGGGCTGCAGGCGGCGGTTGCAACCGCCATGAGGTCCTCCCGTGAGAGACCGGTCTCGCTGATATCGGCAAGGGTAACCGGTAATCCTACGCTGATACAGAACCGGATCACTTCGTTGATCTCATCCTCCGGCTGGTTTTCAAGCACCAGCTGGACGATCGTCCCGAATGCCACGAGTTCGCCATGGTACATCCGGTGGCAGGAGGGGAGGATTGTCAGGGCGTTATAGATCGAATGGGCACCGGCAAGACCATTGCTCTCGAACCCGACGCCGCTGAGGTAGATATTCGCCTCGATCACGTGTTCCAGTTCCCGGGTGCAGATCCTCTCTTCTGCCGACTCCTTCGCTTTCACCCCGTTCCGGATCAGGATATCGTAACAGATCCGGGAGAGTGCCAGCGAGGTGTACGTGTATTTTCCCCCGACGAAATTATCATGATCAGACATGGCATTCGCCCGTGCCTCGAAGTAGGTCGAGAGGGCATCCCCCATCCCGGCGACGAGGAACCTGACCGGGGCAGCAGCGATCACCTCCGTGTCAACGAGGACCATCTCCGGGTTTTTCGGAAGAAGGATGTTCCCGTCAAAGGCATGATCCTCGGTGTAGGTTACGGCAATGGCACTGGTCGGGGCATCGGTCGAGGCAATCGTCGGGATCGAGATCACCGGACCGCCTACGCGGACCGACACGCCCTTGGCGGTGTCGAGAGCCTTGCCCCCGCCGACCCCCACCGTCACCCGGCACCCGTGCTCCCCGGCAACTTTCACCAGCCGGGCGATCTCGGTTCTCGTGCATTCGCCGGAGAAGGGTTCGAATACCGCGGTCTTCCCGGTGACCCGGCAACTCTCCTCGATGACCGGTTTCAGGTTCCGGTACGCATATCCCCCCATCACAAAGAGAAACGGTCCTTCAAATCCTGCGAGATGGTCTCCTATCCGGGCAAGTTCCCCTGGTCCCTGGATATATCGTCCCGGTGATGCGAGTATTCTGGTCATGGTACAGTACCTCCTGTCCCTGAAAGAGTATGGCCTCCCTCCTGATAAACACGGGAGAAAAGCATAACGCCGTATTGAAAAGAGAAAAAATGTATCCCCCCATCAGGGCCGGATAAACGGCTGGCAGGTTCCGCACCGCAGCATCCTGCCTGACCATCGTTTCCGGGATGAGCCGGTGGCGAAGGATCAGAGCCTGAATCCTGATCGTCCGGTAAATGTCTTCTGGAAAGTCCTGATCCCGCCGGTCACGGCTGTTGAATCAGACCACTGATTATCGGCAGCAGTCCTGTTATAAGATGATGTGCTATACCCGCCCCTGGCTTCGAGAATGTGACCCGCAATGGTGGTCGAGATGGATCCTTCGGCAATTCCGTATCCAGATTCTGTATCAGGGGTCACCGCGATCTGGTATGAGAATCCGGCAGGAATATCGGCAGAATTCGCAACACTCCTGACTTGTGCCCTGGTCGAGACCTGACCACTGTTCATATTGATGAGAGCACTTTTCGCCGTTACGATGTTGCAGAACGCCGGGAGTGCCGGAGTGGTACTGCTCGCAAAGACACACCGGATACTGCTGGACGTGTCCTCCGGCCCACCGGCAGTATCAAGGATCAGGGACTCTTCCCCTGCCAGATGTGCCCCATCGGTGCTGGTATATGTCAGTACCTTCCCGGCATCGAGATTGTCCATGCCGCTTGCCTTATTCCGGGAGTCAAATCTGAAATTTTTGTTTTCAGTCAGTCTGCCACCGCTGGTGAGGATCTGATCTGAATAGGTGACAGTCGACAGTTCCTGGTACGGCTGGATCATACCGGTCGGAATAGTGTCCCATACGG
This sequence comes from uncultured Methanospirillum sp., assembly GCA_964637135.1. Lineage (GTDB taxonomy): Archaea > Halobacteriota > Methanomicrobia > Methanomicrobiales > Methanospirillaceae > Methanospirillum. The sequence goes on from CAZWTX010000028.1 coordinate 14,232, forward strand.
TGGTATCTGAACTGACAAAGTACAGGGAATTATCCAGGTACGTGATAAGGGATTGTAAGGTGGTCATTCCCCATATCGAGTCCTGGTAGCGGTTTGATTCCGCATATTTCGGAACGATAATCGAAATAATGGATTCACGAGCAGCATCAAAAGGTTGTGCTGTAACAATTGCCCCTGCAGCACGCATTCCTGCAATGTCATTATGGGTAAAAGCATTTGCGACGGGATTACTGGTCACATGCTTTGTTGCTTCCGCTCCTTTGCCGGCGATGATCCAGTTGATTCCGGTTTCGTCATCAACGATACCGGTTGCATCAATCATCGTCGATATGTCAAACTGCTGATTCTCAGGTACCTGTTCGGGTAGACGATCTGCACAGCCCGGGTCTGTCCCGACGATGGCGATAATGATCATGAGTACCCATCCGATGTCTCTTCTTCTCACTGATTCACCCGGTCACCAAAAATGCCTTAAAATGTTACTCTGATTTCTCGTTAAGGGTTTGCCAAAAAGGATATCAGATACATCATGGATGTGGCGGGTATCGCTGTCATGAATCTGTAGTACCGGAGGGGCCGGTCACCAGGGGATACCTGAAACATACCGGTCATCTCTGGTACCGGATAAACCAGATGAGCACCAATAGTACTTCAGGACTTGACTTGCGATGAAGAAGGCAATCATTACCGTCGTCGGGAAGGACACGGTCGGCATTATTGCAAAGATCTGCACGTACCTTGCTGATAACCAGTATAATGTCGAAGATATCTCGCAGACGATCGTACAGGGATACTTCAATATGATGATGATCGTCGATACCGAACGGTCTTCAAAACCGTTCTCTGATATGGTGACCGATCTTGAGGCGCTCGGTGAAACCATCGGTGTGCGGATCCGGTGCCAGCGTGAAGATATTTTCGAGAAGATGCACCGGATTTAACGGTAATAACCAGTATCATGATCAATATTTTCGAGGTCAACGAGACGAACCAGATGATCGAGCAGGAACAGCTCGACGTCAGGACGATCACGCTCGGGATCAGCCTGCTTGACTGCTGCGATGCGGATTGCGATATTCTGAACCAGAAAATATACGAAAAAATCACCCGGCTTGCCCGGAACCTTGTCGCAACCGGGCGGGAGATAGAACTGGAATTCGGAATCCCGATCGTCAACAAGCGGATATCGGTTACCCCGATCGCCCTTATCGCCGGATCTGCCTGTAAGAGCCCTGAAGACTTTGTCTCGGTTGCAAAAACCCTGGATATGGCTGCCAGGGACACGGGGGTCAACTTCATCGGCGGGTACTCGGCAATCGTCTCAAAGGGGATGACCCCGACCGATGAGAACCTGATCCGGTCCATCCCGCAGGCACTCGCGGTCACGGAACGGGTCTGCAGCTCGGTGAACATCGGTTCGACGAAGACTGGGATCAACATGGATGCCGTCAAACTCATGGGCGAGATCGTGAAGGAGACGGCTGAGGCAACGAAGGAGCAGAACTCCCTGGGCTGCGCCAAGCTGGTCGTCTTCTGCAATGCCCCGGATGACAACCCGTTCATGGCCGGAGCGTTTCATGGCGTCTCCGAGGCTGATGCGGTCATCAACGTCGGCGTTTCCGGTCCGGGCGTTGTCAAGCATGCCCTTGAGGGGGTCAGGGGAAAGGATTTCGAGATCCTTTGTGAAACAGTCAAAAAGACGGCGTTCAAGGTGACCCGGGCTGGCCAGCTCGTCGCCCAGGCAGCATCCGAACGGCTTGGGATCCCGTTCGGGATCGTCGATCTCTCACTGGCCCCGACCCCTTCCGTAGGGGACAGCGTCGCCGGGATCCTCGAGGAGATGGGGCTTGAATCGGTCGGTGCCCCGGGGACGACCGCTGCCCTGGCCCTCCTGAACGATCAGGTCAAGAAAGGTGGGGTGATGGCAAGTTCCTTTGTCGGCGGGCTCTCCGGGGCGTTCATCCCGGTGAGCGAGGACCAGGGGATGATCGATGCCGTGAACCGGGGAGCCCTGACACTTGAGAAACTCGAGGCGATGACCTGTGTATGCTCAGTCGGTCTTGACATGATCGCCATTCCAGGTAGCACGCCGGCAACGACGATCTCGGGAATCATCGCCGACGAGGCGGCTATCGGGATGATCAACCAGAAGACAACCGCCGTACGTCTGATCCCGGTAATCGGAAAAGATATCGGGGATATGGTGGAGTTCGGCGGGCTTCTCGGCCATGCCCCGGTCCAGGCAGTGAACCGGTTCGGGTGTAGCGAGTTTATCAACCGGGGCGGCCGGATTCCTGCTCCGATTCATAGTTTCAGAAATTAGGTGTGACAGACTGGACTGTGCCATCATAGGTATCTTTCTGATTCTGGTATCCTTTCACAAGGGGGAAAACTGTTTCCCATTTGACCGGGACAGGGATCCCGGAGATACCTGTCCCTTGGATTCGACTATTGAAGTTCTACTGGATTCCATAGAACGTATCTGATGGTGTACAGGCACGAATATCCTTCTTGATTTGCGCCTCAACAGGAATATGCTTCAATGGGGTGGGGTTTGGGTGTTCCATCCCCAATCCTGATAAAATTGATTGTTATTTACGTTTCACAGCCAGTAAAAGCATACCTGATTGGTATATTCTAGAAAAGGGTATCAGACATTGGAAATGGGTTCTCCAGCCTTGAATGGTGGTCGTACCCGATGTAGATAGAAAAAAACCGGTTCACAGACAAAAAAATCAGAGGATCCTGGTACCATTCCAGGAATCATCAACAGAACCTTCCATCTGGGTTTCTTCACCGAATCCATAGGTTCCGTTAAAGGAGTTTGCATCGTCGGAGAGGGTAAAAAGCAGTTTCCCGGTCTCTGTCCAGATCCCGGTGAATTCTTTGCCGTCTTCTGAAACAATACCCTCAAGAACACCTGGTTCAGATAAATCGTCTGCACCCGGTTGGTACGGATCATAATTCCCGGAAATGGCTGTGCCATTCACCTGCAGGGTCAGTATATCCATATCCGAATCCCAGATGCCATCCCATCCGGCTGCTTCTGTCGATGTTTCATCAGTCTTTCTGACACCATCCCATAACCCCGAATATTCGCGGTCGTTGCTGTCGGTTGATGCATAGGTACCGTTAAAGTAGGTCTCATCATCGGAGAGCGTAAATGTGAAAACCCCTGATTCCGTCCAGGTTCCGGTTAATTCTGTTCCATCCTCTGACAGCGTGCCTTCGATGACTCCCGGTTCCCCGGTTTTGGGATCGATGGGATAATAGGTTGCGCTAACGTCACCGTTCTCGTTCACGGTTATATTCATCAGGTACTGTCCTGCAGTCCATGAACCTTCAAAGCCGATTACAGTGTCTGATGTTTTTTCCTCTTCAGCAGTACAAATGCTCACAAAAACGAGAGAAATGAGGGCACATGTCCAGAATACATTGATCATGTTCATTGTGATACACCCGGTCCATATTATACTACCATGAGAGGCTTTTTAATACTATATATGTAATATCTACGAATAAATTTCCAATTCCGGTTCCTCCGCGTATTCTCTTCTGTTATCATCAGAACGCCTCAGTTCACCCATTACAGTCAGTCTTCATCAGGACTGGCATGATGGTGATCAGATATCCTGGTAAAATCAGGATGTACTATTCAGTTCTCCTATATTCAGGTGACAATAAGGCTCCAGTCGGCAGATCGATCCATCATCTGCTATAATATCCATTACCATCCACATATACAGTGAGAAAATATGTATTGTCCGAATTGTGGAGAACAACTTGACGACTCCGCCCGGTTCTGTCCGAAATGTGGCACCCAGATCGGGGGAGGAGCACCGGCGGCTCAGACCGGCGGGTACCGCTCTACCCGTTCAAACCGATCCATGGATTTTGATCCGAAAGATCGGATGATGCGGTTGATCTGGGCACTCGTTGTTGTTTTTGCCTTTATCCTGGTCTTCGGAGGCTACCATCTCCTGAAAACGAACCTGGGTCTGTAAGACCAGAGAACACCCGTTTTTTGAGATTCCGGGAAAGATCCTCTTCGATGTATGGTCATCGTTCGTTCCCGGGAGCGTGTTCTCACTTCGCCTTGTAATAGTTCCTGTACATCTCCTCTCCAACACACTCTTTCGCGTATTTACACCATTGGATACAGGAGAGGGCATCGTTATAGATTATAAATCCGCATTCTGAACAGGCAACCGAGGTGTCGTTAGAGAATATCTCGATCTCCACGCCGCACTGAGGGCATTGCCTGATCATAAGGGTGGGTGTTTTCAGGTGAGCAGCACCCGGGCAGTGGTCCAGTATCATCTTCTCATCCAATTATCTTTCTGCATCTCTCTACATTCGTCACCTTATCAGGCCCCCCCTTCAGAGCACGCAGTTCTTACAGTCCTGCCGGCCACAGGGAAGGTTATCGATCTTCCATTTCAGAGCCCATCCCTTGATTCCCTTGATGAGCGTGATCAGATCAAGCCCGCTCTCAGTCAGGGTATACTCGCATTTCACCGGGAATGATGAAGTATCAATCTTTTTTGTAATAATGCCTTCATCTTCGAGTTCCTTGAGTCGTTCTGAAAGGATCTTCGGGGTGATCTCTTCGAGAGCATCTTTCAGTTCAGAGAACCTCCGGGTATAGTTCTTACCCTTGTACAACTCCAGGATAATGAGAAATGTCCATTTCTTTGCCAGATATTTAACCGTCAGGTTGACCGTACAGATCTCATTCACGGTATAGTTTTTGAAACTGGTACCTATTAATAATTTGATATGGATAAGATATCATACAGGAAGCCTATCCAGGAAGACGAATTATGTTCTGTTATCAATGCGAAGAAACCGCCCGGGGAACCGGTTGCACCGTGAAAGGTGTCTGTGGGAAGGAAGATCACACCGCAGGAGTTCAGGATGTGCTCATCTATCTCTGCAAGGGAATTTCATCCCGGAATAGTGCCGCCATGGCAAATGGTCGTGGAAACAAAGACGCAGGCCCGTTCATTACTGAAGCCCTTTTTGCAACCCTGACAAACACGAATTTTGACGATGACCGGCTGAAGGAAATGATCCGACAGGCCGTTGCCATCAGGGATGCCCTCCCGAAAGCAGGATCCCCTGAACATGATGCCTGCACCTGGACCCCGAAAAGCGATGCAGACATCGAAGCCAAGGCGAAGGAAATTGCCGAAGAGGCCAATGTCAACGATGATGTCCATTCGCTCAGGGCCCTGCTGGTCTTCGGATTGAAAGGCGTTGCAGCATATTATCACCATGCAGAGATGCTCGGGTATACCGACGAGTCGATCCCTGATTTCATGCAGAAAGGACTTGCCTCCACGCTCCAGAGCCTTCCGGCTGAGGAGATGATCGCCCTTGTGCTCGAATGCGGGGGCATTGGTGTCAAAACGCTCGCCCTGCTCGACGAAGCGAATACGAAGACCTATGGCTCCCCTGAGATCACTCCGGTGAAGACCACGGTGGGAACAAAACCAGGAATCCTGATCACCGGGCATGATCTCAGGGATCTCGAACAGCTCCTTGAACAGTCAAAGGACAGCGGGATTGATATCTATACCCACGGTGAGATGCTTCCGGCGAATGCGTATCCGGCCCTGAAAAAATACCGGCATCTGGTCGGAAATTACGGATCATCCTGGTGGCACCAGAAGGAAGAATTCGAAAAGTTCAATGGACCGATCGTTGTCACCACGAACTGTATTGTTCCTCCGAAAGAAACCTACCGGGACAAGATTTATACCACCGGACCGGCCGGGTACCCCGGGGTGAAACACATCGCCAGGTCAGCAGACGGGACAAAAGACTTTTCAAAAGTCATCGAACATGCAAAGACCTGTCCGCCGCCACAGGAACCGGGAACGAACGGGCGTGACCTGATCACCGGCTGCGGTCATGATGCCGTCCTGGCACTGGCCGGGACGGTTGTCGAAGCAGTGAAAAAGGGTGATATAAAACGTTTTATCGTGATGGCCGGGTGTGACGGCCGCCAGTCTGAGCGGCAGTACTACACCGATTTTGCCCAGGCCCTCCCGAAAGACACGGTCATCCTGACCGCCGGATGTGCCAAGTACCGGTATAACTACCTTGATCTTGGTACCATTGGCGGAATCCCCCGGGTGATTGACGCCGGCCAGTGCAATGACTGCTACTCGCTCGTTGTGATCGCGAAGGCCCTTGCCGAAGCATTCGGTGTCGGAATCAACGAACTTCCCGTCTCCTACAACATTGCCTGGTACGAACAGAAAGCAGCCCTCGTGCTGCTTGCCCTTCTTCACCTCGGTGTGAAGAACATCACCCTCGGGCCGAAACTTCCCGGATTTGTCTCACCCGGAGTGCTCAAGGTTCTGGTTGACACATTCAATCTCGGAAAAAACAGTACCGTCGAAGAGGATATGAAGCTGATGGTTCCGGCCTGAACCCGGGAACCGGGGAATCCCGCTTCTTTTCGCCGGGAGAAGAGATATCTGAAGAGAGATGGAGTTCATAGTATCGCGGTGATAACATGGAATTCAACGAGGAGACATTGGAAAAATCAGAAAAGTCCGGAAGAAAACGGGACGAACTCAAGGCAAAAGTACTCACCCTCAAAGACCTGGTGGACTACCAGGACGGTACGGTAGCAAGCCGGATGATCGTGAACACGAAAGCCGGTTCAATCACCCTTTTCTCCTTTGACGAGGATGAGGGTCTTTCCGAGCATACTGCCCCGTTTGATGCCGTGGTGACCATCCTGGATGGAGCATGCGAGGTCTGGATCCAGGGAGTAACCCACCAGATGAAGGAAGGAGATACCATCATCTTCCCGGCAGGGGCCCCCCATGCCCTGAGTGCTGTCACCCGGTTCAAGATGTCGCTGACCATGATCCGCGAGAAAGAATCATGAGTGACGAGAAAGACGGGGTGTACTGCAAGGTCTGCGGCGGCATCATCCCGCAGGATACGAAGATTGGATCCATCGACGTTGAAGGGAAACCGACCGGGATCAACCAGCTGGATTTCATCCTTGACGAAGTTTCTGCCCTGTCCCTGCAGAATGATTCAGACCTGAAGAATGAACTCATATCACGGGCAAAGGTACTCAATTACATCCCGACGAAGATGACGGAGAAGTATGCAAATGCCCTTCTCCGTGTGTATAAAGAACGACAGCAAAAGGAAGAGTAAAAATGGACTCATACATATGCTCGATCTGCGGGTATGTCTATGACCCGGAGAAGGGTGATGAAACTGGCGGTATTGCACCCGGAACCGCATTCGACGATATCCCCGATGACTGGCTCTGTCCTCTGTGCCAGGAAGGGAAGGAAGTCTTTGAGATTGTTGAATAATCCCCTTTTTACCGGACGATCACTCGTGATCTGGAAGGATAACAATGATTCATGGCATCATGGGAGATATGATCCGGTATTTTACCGGTGATGTGAAACGAATCAACCATGCCCTCAAGGTATACTCGTTTGCTACGCTGATATCCCTGGAATCAGGGACAAATGAACGGACCCACCGGATCATCTCCATCACGGCACTATTACATGACATCGGGATTGTGGAAGCTGAGCAGAAGTACCGGTCGTCAGCCGGGAATTACCAGGAACGGGAAGGACCGCCTGTTGCACGGAAGATCTTACAGCCGTATTCCCTGGATGAGAAAGACTGCGAACGGATATGTTTCATCATCGGGAACCATCATTCCTATCAGAAGATCGACGGTACCGATTTTCAGATCCTCGTTGAGGCAGATTTTCTCGTGAATATCTTTGAAGACGGGATGGGCAGTGACTCTGTCCGGCATATCAGGGAGAAGATATTCAGAACCGAATCCGGAACCCGGCTTCTTGACGGCATGTACCTCTGATTGCCGTCACGGTTTTTTCAGGAGGTACACCCACAGGCTCGTACCGGATCACCATCTGGTTCCCATTGATGGGAGGGTCTGCAGAGCTCTATTCATGATCGGCATTCCTGTAAAGGAGGTTACCCCGAAGCATCCGGACCGGGCTCATTCCCCCGGCTCATCCTGAACCGGTCAGCCGGGACACCAATCTCAAACCGAGCCCCCTTTCCCGAATCTCCGCACTCACGGATAGAAAGCCCGGTGATCGAGAGGATCTCCCTGGCGATAAAAAGCCCGATCCCGGTATTTGCTCCATATCCCGAGGTAAAGATGAGTTCCTTCTCATCCGGATGAATACCGATGCCGTCGTCTTCACAGGTGAGAATCAGGTCATCGCTCATCGTGTGGCACTCAAACCGGATCTCCGTGATCTTTCCCCCATGCCTGATGGCATTGTCAAAAATGGTGACAAATATTTTCTGGATGATTGGATCAGCATAGATTTCGAGATTCTCCGGGATATGATTCACAATTGCAATCCCGTCAAGCGCAACCTGGTCATGGGCAGCCGTGATCAGCCGGTGCACCGGTTGCCACCCGCTGGATGCGATCCCGAATCCTTCATATTCCTTTGTGAATTCGATGATTCGTTGCATCTTCTCACGTACCCGGTCTGCCCGGGCGATGAGACTGGTCATCATGCCGGGATCCTGGTCTTCGATCGCGAGAGTATGGTACCCTTCCAAAGCAACGAGCTGATTCAGGATATCATGCCTGGTCAGACTGGTAAGAAGCCTGAGTTTCTGATGTGCCTCGTGGAGCGTTTCTTCCGAGCGTTTGAGTTCCGAGAGATCGGTTGCGATCCTGAGCAGAACGTCTCTTCCGCCCCATTCTACGACTTTCGTATTGATGTGAAGGGGGATACGTGTTCCATCTTTCCGGAAATGTTCTGCCTCATATTCTTCTTCTCTCTGCAGCTTCTCATGACTGTCCGGATTTTTCTTCCCGTCACCGCGAACGGGTATGACGATATCAGAGAGGTTTTTTGCGAGAAATTCCTCCCTGGTGTATCCGTGTAACCGGAAGGTATGGTCGTTGGCATAGAGCATTGTCCCGTCAAAATCGTGGATCATGAAGCATACCGGGGCTTCATTAGACATCTTTGCGAGAAGCCGGTTAAATTCGCCCATTTTTTTCCGGTCAGTCTCGTCAAAAATACCGCCATCAAAGAAGAGGGTATCATGTTCCATCGATGGGCTTGAGATGGCTTTCAGCCAGATCTCTTCTCCGGAGGGCCTGATATACGAACCCTCAAATACCCAGAGGCTTTTCGTGCTGATTGCGTTCCGAAAGGAATTGAGCAGCCGTACCCGGTCTTTTGGGATAACTCCCGCAACAAGATTGTCAAAAAATGAGTCCGGGCTGGTATCAATTCCCAGGATTTCCCGGCATCGATCACTGATATAATCAAATCCTTCTGTCCCGTCGGCATTTACAAAGAACCGGAAGATCACCCCGGGGATGTTATCAGCCATCGTATGCAGCTGGTGCTCGCTTTTATGCAGTTCCTCTCCCTGCCTTGTTATCTCAGCGAGGTTTTCCCGAAGTTCCTCCTCTGTCTCGGAGATATGCCGGTATGCAACCCGGAGTTCCTCGTGCTTCCTGATAAGGGCCTCTTCCGCCTCTTTCCGCTTGATGATCGTCCACATTCCGCCCATGAGGAGTTCCAGCTGGCGGATATCTGACTGACCATACAATCCGGTTTTATTTGCAACGCCGGCTACGATGACGATCCGGGTCCCGTCAAAGATCGGGACATTCATGTGACGAACCAGTTGCACATGCCCTTTTGGAATCCCCCGTTTGAGGGGATTTTCTGCCGCATAATCATTGGTGATCACCGGCCGCCGCTGCCTGATCGCCTCACCCCACAGCCCCGTGTCCTCAACCGGGTATTCAAGGGGTTTATCAGTGATCTGACATGCATGCATGGCATCTTTTGACCAGGCATACATCGTGAGAACAGATTCATCCTCGTTTACAAAGGCAATGTACCCAAGGGAGCTCCCGGTCAGCCTGACCGCTTCCTCCATGGCAAAATGGGTGATGGTATGGGTAGATTCACCGATCATCAGGTTTAACTGGAGAAGCGCCTCAAGACGTGCTTCGTCAAGCTGGTATTTCTTTTCCGTTCGTTTGATCGCAGTTATGTTCCTGATAGACTCTATCGCTCCGATGATGGTTCCCCGGGTATCGTAGAACGGAGCTGCGGTAAACCAGAACGATTGCTCGCCCCGGTCCTGGAAGTCCTTCAGGGTTACTTCGGCTGAGAGCAGTTCTCCGTCCTGTTGAAGCGACGGGTAACGAGTGGCGGTATCCGGATCCCTATCCAGGACAAGGTCGATGAGGACCGGCCGGTGTTCATGGTAGAAGGGGAGTGCATATTCATAATCTCCTTTTCCGAGCATATCCCCGGCTGGGATACCGGTCATCTGTTCCATTGCCCGGTTCCAGGCGATGATCCTCCCGTCAGTATCGATCGCAAAGGTCGGATCCGGAAGAAAACTGATGATATTTGCTTCACGGCACTGCAGATCCCTGAGCTGGTTCTCCCGTCTCCGGTGGTTAACCGCCTTCCTGATCATATGGGCAAGCTCGGCAAACCGGGAAAGCGGATCCCCCCCTTTCTGGAGGTAAAAATCGACACCTTCGTTGAATGCCTGGATGACGACCTCTTCACTGCCTTTTCCGGTGAACAGGATAAACGGAATAGAATCCCCATCTCTCCTGACCGCTTTGAGGAATTCGATCCCGTCCATCTGTGGCATCAGGTAGTCAGCAACGATCACGTCAAATGAGCGGTTTTTCAGAAGATCCAATGCCGTCAGTGATTCCGGTGAGGTTGTGACCGAAAAATCTCCCTGCCGTTCAAGGAATATTTTACCAAGGGAGAGGAGATCGGTTTCATCGTCGACGTACAGAACCCGGATATATTCAGGCATACTATTACCCGGATACCCCTGTTTCCCAATGGATCACCTGAGTAAATGATCTCTTACCGGCGAAGATACTGCGGGGATCATCAATTGGAGATATTCCTCGCAGTACTTCAGATAGAATCCACGGGCGGGTAAATACACTGTTATTCGTACTCGTATGATATGAGTAGGTTTTTTCTTATGGATGAATGTTATCCAGATTCAGGCTGCCCTGAATGCCGGTTGTTCTTCTTGGAAATAATCCTGGAATTATCCGTGTTCGAGGATGACAGATGAATCCGGCTGTTCTGCGGTGCCCGAACATGTTGAATCCGGTCTCATCTTAACCAGGAGTAATCTGCCCCGGTTCTTGTGCCATACAGGCGTTTCGTCACCGGGAGTGTTCCTATCTTCCGGGGACCTGGGCCCGGGGTGATCCTATATCATCTCACACAATGAGATATCTCCATGGAAAGCCCTCCGGATCCGGTGATTTATCGTAAACATCCCGGAATGGGTGAAATATACAGCCTGATTGGGATATCAGCATCGCCCCGGGAGATCTGGGAAGTTCTTACCCGTTTTGATCAGTATCCGGAATGGAATCCGTTTATCCGGGAAATCCAGGGGAACCTGGATGTGGGATCCCGGCTGAACGTCTTCCTGCAGCCACCGGGTTCCTGGGGGATGAGAATCCGGCCGGTTCTGCTGAGCGTTGTCCCATCCCGCGAACTCCGGTGGAAGGGGTTGTTCCTCGTCCGGGGACTTCTTGACGGCGAACATTCTTTTACAATCCGGGAACACGGAGATGGAACGTCCCTCTTTATTCAGCGTGAATGTTTTTCCGGGATTCTTCTTCCCCTCATGGAACGACTATTGATACAAAGCACCTGCCAGGGATTTCGCGCAATGAACGAAGCACTCCGGAGCCGTTGCGACCGCAGGTAAGATTGTCTCTCCCTGCTCTTTTCATGTCAGAGTCGTTCCGGAAAGACGGTGCATACCCTCCTGATACTCCATCCCCCGATACTGATCCCGATCATGATGTCCAGAACTCCAAACCACATTCGTGGATTTTCGAGCGCATCAAGGGTGAAGTAGAGCGGGACAAGCCCATAGTAGATGAAGGCTGTGAACCAGGCCAGAAAGAAGAGACCGATCAGGCCGGGGAGTGCAGGCCTGGTCAGGGCGACGAACCGGGAAAAGAACGGGACGAAAATGAGAATAAACCCCATGATGATGAGGGGCGTTCCGAATACGGATATGATACCGTGCGGGAGGTTCAACCCCCATTCTAAGTAAAAAATATCTCCGCCCTGGTACTGGACTGACCGCTGGGGGATGTATGACCAGAGTTGGGAGATATTCATGAGGGCCGCCCAGAAGAAAAATGATCCAAGGAGGTATGACCGCCGGATCTGCTCCCTGGTAAGAAGGACGAGGGAGAGGATGGCAAGAAGGATGTTCATTGATGGGCCGGCGATAGCGACAAGTCCTGCAGTCACTCCCTGCCCGCTATTAATCAGATCCGGGTAGAAGGTACCGTCATCAACCGCCGTGCACCCGGAGAAAGTGAATCCATGACCATAATTGATATCCAGGGGGCTCTTGTCGGTAACCCCGGTCAGGAGGGCGACGGTTGCATGAGACCACTCGTGGAGGAAGAATGAGGAATACCGTGCGAGGAGGGAGAGGAATAGTGTTATTCCAGCGAAGAAAAAGGGTTCTTTCTGCCAGAATGAGCGGTTGGATCGGCACCGTATGGTATAGAGGATCCCACCGGTGAGTCCGGCGAGTCCGGCAAGGATGAGGAGCGTGAAGGGAACGGATTCCCCGAAGATGTGAGACAGGAAGTATCCGGTGCAGAAGAGTATGGAGAAGAGTGCGGAGAGGGCGGTCCGGGGGGAGATCATACGGAGGAGTGGGCCGGTCAGGATGATAATCGTTGAGATATGGTACGGACCACTGAGACCATGTGATCTGATTACTCCGGTGCTGTTATTTCCCGGAACACGAGTCCAGGTGGATATCATCACGGGCAGTGCAGGCAAAGGCGAGGATCATCACACTGACGAGGAAGGCGAAGAGGAATGCCTGGTCAAAGCCGGGAATGAGGTCTTCGACGGGGATACCGGCGAGTGTTATCCCGGTGCTTCCTTCCGGGATGACCCCGGCAGGGATCCCGGCCATGAAGATGATCGTGAAGATGGCAACGCCCATGGTGATCGGGAGGAACCGGAGCAGGCTGATGAACCCTGAGATCATCCCCCGGTACTGCCGTGCAACGGTATTGATGATCATGTTGGATCCGGTGGTGGTCATCGTTCCGGCTCCGAACCCGATGAGGAGCAGGCATACAATCATACCTTCGTTGCCCATGCCGGGCTGTATCCGGGTGAGAATGAGGAATCCGAGAGCATAGGGGATCCACGAGAGGGTATTCATCTTCCTCCCCCCGATCTTCTGATTCAACATACCACCCAGAATCCCTCCGATCATGATTCCGATGGAGAGTGATGTATAGATCGCCCCGACCAGCGAGGGAGTGAGTTCTTTGACATACTGAAGATAGAAGGGAACAAGGTACATCACCCCGGCTAGGGAGAGGTTTACCAGAAGAACCAGGATCGTAGGCATGAGAAAGGTTCTCTGCTGAAAGAGGCGCAGTTCGAGGAGCGGGTCGGGAACGGCCAGTTCACGGCGTGCAAATCCGGCAAGCGTGAGGATGGCAAGGAGAACGAATCCGAGGATGACCGGGCTTGTCCATCCGGCGGCCTCTCCGTTCGAGAGGACGAACAGGAGCGACGAGAGACCGGCGAATACGAGGAGTGCCCCTGTGGTATCAAATCCGGATCCTGTTGTCCTGGTATCGATATCCGGAATGATGAGGTGAGCGAGGAGAATCGTCCCGATCCCGATCGGGATGTTAATGAAGAAGATCCAGCTCCAGTGGAAAAATTCTGTCATGATACCCCCGGCTGTCGGACCGATTGCCATCCCGAGGGCAGCAAGGGTGAAGATGGTCCCCATCGCCGTTCCCCGCTTGCTGAGAGGGATATAGGAGGCTATCATGCCCGGCCCGATGGCGGTGATCATCGTGGCCCCGATAGCCTGGAACGCCCGGGCGGCAACAAAGACCGGAAAAGAGTCAAAGAGTGCCGGGAGCAGTCCGCAGAAGAGCGATCCGAGGGTGAAGATGCCAAATCCGGTGATGAACATCTTCTTAAACCCGACCCGATCTGCAACCTTTCCGAAGATGAGGACCGTACCTGCCATGACGAGGACGTATACGGTGAGGACGAGGCTCGCGGTACCCGGGAGGATGGCAAAGATCTCCGAGATGGTCGGAAGGGCAACATTCACGATCGACGCATCGAGAGCTGACATGAAGTTAGCGAGGGCAATCGTGATCATGAGGATTGAAAACCGGGTCTGCGGGGATGTATACCGGGATACCGCCATTATCGAGAGTTTTTAAGTCAAAGGTATTTCACTGTTGTGAAGTGAATCACGAATAGAGGGGTCAGAGAAATCGGCTCTGATCGTGAATGATGATCGGTTGAAATCCGCACCACTCGGCAGCGACTTTGTTCTCCATTATTCCTTCGCGTTTCCACGACCCCTGTTACGGACTCTTTTCCGCTGAAAGTGATTAATGCGGAGTGAACAGATCCCGGTCTTTCTGTTTCCGGACCGGTTAATGCAGTTTCTGTCCTCCTCGTTCATTCCAGGATAATCATGTTTAGGGACTGGTTTTGGTATTCCTCTGTTGCATCATGTTAAATCCGGGGAAAATGCGTATAATCCGTATCTGTTCTGAGGTCCGGATCTCATTGTAAACCGGTTTTCCGGTGATATTTCCATACCTTCTTCTCCTCACACTGGTATCTTCTGGTATGGCCCCGCTACACCTGCTTGTAATCCTCGTTATGGCGATGATCCTCGTACAGGGTGTTTCATCCTGCACCACCTTCGTGGTGACGAAAGATGCTTCTGCCGACGGTTCGACCTTTGTCGGCCACACGAATGACGGATTTGGTGATTCTGACATCGGTGGTCTCGTGAGGGAGGATGATGTCAGCATCTCATATATCCCCCCGACAGATCATCCGGCCGGGGCGACCCGTCAGGTTGTCTACGATCCAAACAGTGGCGGGGAGTTCATTGATGAAGGGCCGATGCCCGGTAATGAAACTGTCGTGATCGGAGAGATCCCACAGGTTTCCCATACCTACGGGTATATCACCGGGAGTTACGGGATAATCAACGAATACCAGCTCATGAGCGGGGAGTGCACGGATTTCGCAAAGATTCATCCGGATGCCGAAAAAAACAAACGGATATTCTACAGTTCTGAACTCTCGAACATCGCCCTCGAACGGTGTAAGACGGCAAAAGAGGCCGTTCTCCTGATTGGCTCCCTTATCGAGCGGTATGGGTATTACGGAACCGGGGAGACGCTCATCTTTGCTGACCCGGAGGATGCCTGGGTCATCGAGATGTGTGGCGGAACACCGGATGGATCTGGCGGGTACTGGGCTGCCGAGGAAGTTCCTCCCGGGCATGTCTTTGTCGCCGCAAACCAGTTCCGGATCCGGGAACTTGACGAAAACAACCCGCGGCAGATCTATTCCAGGAACCTGATGGCTGATGCCCGGAAGATGGGGTGGTGGGATCCGGCGGAAGGATCGCTTGACTGGGCGAAGGTTTTCGGGATCGGCGAGTACTCCCATCCGTATTATTCACTGGCACGGGTCTGGCGGATCTTTGATCGCCTCGCCCCGTCCCGGAATCTCTCGCCGTATGTCATCGACGCGTTCTCAAATGAGTATCCGTTCTCGCTTGAACCTGATGTTCCGGTGAATATCACCCGGGCGTTTGCCCTGTACCGGGATCATTACGAGGGAACGGTCTTTGATCTGACAACCGGGATAGCTGCTGGTCCGTTTGGGGATCCATACCGGGTCTGGGGGCCGTATGATCTCCACGATGCCCCCTATCCCGGTGAACTCAAGCCCGGATCCTGGCAGCGTCCGATCTCCACCGATCCCTGCAGTTACTCGTATGTCTGCCAGGGAAGGCCTGATCTCCCCGGATCGATAGGCGGTGTCTGCTGGTATGGCCCCTCCTCTCCGGCAGAGACCTGTTATGTTCCCTTCTATGCCGGGATAACCGGTCTGCCCGATCCCTACACTGAGGGATCCCACTGGACATTTGATATGACGACGTCGTTCTGGCCGTTCGAACTGGTCCAGAACTGGGAACGGTTCATGTATGACAAAATTTCGCCTGACGTGAAGGCTGAACAGAACCGGCTCGAGACCGCAGCACTTGCACGTCAGGATGTCATCGAGGAGCAGGCCCTTGCCCTCTACAAAACGAATGAATCTGCTGCCCGGGAGTTCCTCACGGCGTACTCGAACCAGACGGCGATGGATGTTATTGCTGACTGGAACGAACTGGCGGGCCGGATCGTGGTCACCTACCGGAACGGAAATTACAATGATATCCGGAATAAGACGATCAGTAACATCGGGTATCCGGACTGGTGGTACCAGCTTGCCGGGTACCAGTATGGTCCCCGGGTCTACGATCTGGCTGCCTTACACGAGATCCCGGGTGTGAAGTATACCGGGAGCGTTGCAAACATCACCGGAGACCCGATCGAGTATATCAGGAAATACCAGACCTGATTTTTTTAACTGCCTTCAGAATAGCTGCGGTACAAACCTGTTTCAGCCTGACAAGGATCCCCTCTTCTTTTCATGAATGAGACCACTATTCTTGATGATATCAATGACACAACCGGATCGGTCATTCACCTGGAACCCGGCTGATTACCAGGCAAGTTCGCCGGTCCAGCACCTGTGGGCATGTGAACTGATCGGTAAACTCTCACTCTCCGGCAGGGAAGTGGTACTTGATATCGGATGCGGGGACGGACGGGTCACAGCAGAGATCGCCCGGGCGGTTCCCCGGGGACAGGTAACCGGTATTGACAGTTCTCCCGAGATGATCAGGTATGCTTCCGAAAACTTTCCAAAAGCCCGTTACCCGAACCTTTCATTCCGGGAGATGGATGCCCGGGCCCTTTCGTTCACCGGGGAGTTCGACCTTGTCTTTTCCAACGCGGCTCTCCACTGGATAAGCGACCATCGGCCGTTGATTACCGGTATTGCCCGGGCTCTCCGCCCAGGGGGGCGGATGGTGGTTCAGATGGGCGGAAAGGGGAATGCCCACCAGATCTTCAGGCAGCTCGAAACGTTCCTGAACAGACCTGAATGGAGCAACTACTTTATGGATTTCTCGTTTGCGTATGGATTCTTCAGCCCTGATGAGTACCGGCAGTGGCTGGCAGATGCCGGACTCAGCCCGGTCAGAGTTGAGTTAATCCGGAAAGATATGACCTACTCGTCCATAGAGGGATTTGCCGGCTGGATTCGGACTACCTGGCTTCCGTGGATGGCACAGGTTCCGGAAGGCGAACGATCCCGGTTCATCAGGGAATTTATTGATACATTCCTCCTCAGGTACCCGGCCAGAGAGGGAGTCATCCACGTGGAGATGTTCCGGCTTGAAGTTGAGGCAGAAAAGCGTATTTCCTGAACATTCATCGCACAAATTTTTACAGTTTAACAAAATATCCCCACTCTGCTGAATCGGACATAATATCACCTCATCCGGAGGTATGAAAATGTCATGGTCTTCCTGATGAATGGAATAAAACCACAACAGAACGGGTCTTCAGGCAATTTGAACAGAGAAACTGCCCTGGCGTAAGTTTCCCGGTTCCGTTGGCGAATGGAACCGGATGTACTATGGTGCTTTGAGGATTATCACCGACAAAAATTACCTTTTTTGGAGTAATCCTTCAATTCGGCTGACTTTTTCCAATATCATCTGCTGTTGTTGTATCAATTGTGCGAGATCTGCCCTGATCTCCCTGACATCTGTTTGCAGTCCGGATTGATCCGGAAACCGATTCTCAAGCCACTCCTGAATGTCCCGGGTATCTCCGGGATGAATGATGCCGGTTATTCGTGTATCCATGGTACTACCTAGTGTCTTCTCTTCTGAAATATACTCAATAATCGATCCTCCGCCCAATCGATGTCATGTCTCCTTTTTCAGTTTACAAAGCACGGAAAAGTTATCCGAATCATTCACGAGGAGAATCAGTTCCATTTCATCTGGCGAGAGGAGGTACCCGGTATCTGTCCCGGTCCCGTATTCCGCAATCTCCAGCGTTTTCATGTCATGGGAGACTACTCCTGATAGGGGGTATTCTTTTGTCGGGTCAAGCCCGGAGACGATGAGGGTTCCATGAAAGATCCTCCCTTCCTGCTCGTTGATGCTGAGGACATACTGATAATCACCGGGATGGAAATATCCATATCCGGCGTGATACCCGTCAGATGTACCGTTCCAGGTACCGACGAGATCCGGTACCACCGATTCGTCAGCCAGTACCGGTACAGTCCAGAGACCACCAGCGAGCAGGAACATCAGGAGGGTCCATCTTCGTATCATGAATGATACTGGATAGTACCCGGATATATTCGTATTGTTCTCGTTTCCTGACCCTGGCCGGGTTTTTTATCAGGGGACTCTTCTATTTGACGAGAATGTCGGGTCGGGACACCCCCCTCTCTTTTATATAATGATACCGAATACTCACCAGAGTACTACCCATGAAACACCCTGACCGGTCTGGTATTTGTACCTGGGACCCGTCTGATTACCAGGTAAGTTCGGCTGTCCCGCATCAGTGGGCCGCTGACCTGATAGCAGACCTCCCGCTCACCGGCAGGGAAGCGGTGCTTGATATAGGATGCGGTGACGGGGAGATAACAGCTGCAATCGCCCGGATGGTCCCCCATGGAATGGTAACCGGGATTGACCTTTCTGCCGGCATGGTAAGGTCTGATTCTAATCAGTTTCCACCGGAAACAAACCCAAATATGGTGTTTCTGGAGGCAGATGCTGACACCCTTCCATTCTCATGCGAGTTTGACCTGGTCCATTCGTACGGGACACTGGACCGGATAGCCGATCACCGGCAGGTGCTCGCCGGGATTGCAGAGGCACTCCGGCCGGGAGGACGGGTAGTGATCCGGTTGGGCGGGACGGGAACGGCTCATCATATCTTCCGGCTGCTGGGTGATTTCATAAAAAAACCTGAATGGAGCGGGTACTTTACAGACTATCCCTGGAATTATGATTTTTTCGATCCTGCCCGGTACCGGGATTGGCTCACTGATGCCGGGCTCATCCCGGTGCGGGTTGATCGTACGGAAGAAGTTATCCAGTACTCGTCATGGGAGTGTTTCTACCGATGGATTCAGGACACCTGGCTCCCGTGGATCACCCGGGTTCCCGAAGGAGAACGGTCCCGGTTCATCAGGGAGTTTATCGATACCATTCTTCTCATGTACCCGGCGGTCGGGGGGGTGGTCCGGGTAGATATGGTGAAACTTTCGGTGGAGGCTGTTAAGCCGGAACGGTGAGAGAGAACTCCTTTCAGGCCAGAGAGAATGTATTCCGGTCTCTATCTTCCCAGGTTCTCCGGCGCCGGTACTGGTGAATTCAGGCAACCATTTTTAACCTGACAATTCACTTCCACGGAGATTCAAAAGAGCCATCCTTTTTTGACAGTATTCCAGGATCATCCGCCCAGCCGATCCAGATTCCCCGATCTTCGCAGACACTCCACATATTCAGCAACCAGGAAATAATTGGTTAAATCATGCTCATCAAGACCCATGAAGATGAATAACTCATCCCAGAGCCGGCTGCTCCCCTCTACCATAAACTCTCCGGTTTCACGGTCAAATCCGACGATGATTCGGATTCCCCTGAAGACCTCGTCCTGGTCGTCATAGAGTTCTCTTCCTGTCCCTGTCTCTTCGACCCTGAACACCTGCGGATCGGGTGCCCGTCCTGGAGGAAGTTTTTTTGCATACCACTCGTTTCCGGTAACATTCGCGCTGACCACCTCCAGTACCGTGGCATCGGTCAGTTCGGTCACGGGATATTTCCCGGTAAGATAGGCTATGAGTTCCTCTACCGGCCTCTTGTTCGGACGAAGCATCGGGCGGTAGATCGCATATGTCTCCTTCCAGGCCTGAACCATTCCGGGTGTTACTTCTTTCATCAACATTATTCACTCAACCTCAAGGCACGCTGCCCGTCTCTCTTATGAACCGGTCTGAAGGGATTCAGGTCCGGTCCTGAACATCCCGGCACAGACAATATAGTCTGTTCCATCGCTGCCTTGGACATGCTGGTACCGCGTTTTCTTCCAGAACAGCCCGCTTTCAGCCGGGCTGCTGTAGATGTAATCTACCCAGCCGGTGCCATTTGCGAGGGCTCCTGCAACGATATCGTCACGGAACGGTTTTCCGGTGACATCGGTCTTGTTATGGTAATTAATCCCGACCGTCCGGATGTTATCGGCATGGGCTGCCATGTTCACGTCGGTATCGTATACAAAGACGTAGAGATCCGGTTTCTCGGCACTCTTGTACGGGGGAATACCGGCATTGATCTTCTCCAGCGTTCCCCTGGCGTCTCTGGTCAGATCGGTACTTGTCCGGTTGACGAGATCTATAACCTCGCTTTCGGAGATCATGGATTCCGAATACACGGGCTTTAGGTACCGGTACAGGATCCGGTCATACATGGATATCCCGGCCTCATCCTTCTCGGTTCTGATAATCTCCAGCATCTCCTGGAATGACCGGATCACCTGGGGAGAAGTATTCGGATTGAAGGCAAAATAAAAGTCGTATGTCTCCAGTGTCTGTACCGGTACAATCGCTGCCGGATCGGTGGCATACTCGCTGATCCGTTGGCGTCCGGGTGTTGATGCATATGCCCACCCGTCGATTCCGCCGCTCTCAAGCATCCGTATCAGGTCTGCAGGCTGATCAGAATACACGATATCTTTTCCTCCGGCATTGATGAGGGCAGTGGCTGCGATATCATCGGTGATTGTACCGATTTTCATCTCCCCCGGGCTCATGTTCCGGAATCTATCGGCCTGATCTGCCATAGAGAAGATGACGACCGGCGTTTTGTCTATCGGGCCTGCCCACCTGAAGAGATTCTCCCGTTCGGGAGATCGTGCAAGGATGAGAAGGGCTGTTCCGTTACGGGTCAGGGTCTGCCGGTAGACATTATCCCAGATTCCAAAGCCGATCTGATCCTCCGGTATATCTACCCCGTACCGGGAGCAGATAAACCGGAGTATATCGACGGAGATCCCACTCGCCACCCCGCCCTCTTCGAAGGTATACGGGTAATACCCCTCGGTCAGGTACTCCATCTGCAAGAGGTTGTTTTCGAGAAGCCATGATGAGAGGATCTGATCGAATTCACTCATCCCTCCTTCAGGTGGCTTTTTTTTCAGTTCCTCAAAGGCGGTCTGCATCGTCTCTGCCAGGTGCTCAGGTGTTCCCCTGCTGATGCCGATATACACCGGGAATGTGCCGATAGTTCCGGATACCTTGTAATAGCCTGATTTTCCGGTTGCATTCCGTATATGGTAATCTGCCGCAATATTACCATAGGCGAAGAGGTCAATGGTGCCATTGTCCAGGGAGGTAAGCATCATGTACGGATCAGGACTGGTGATGATGGCATTTTTGTCGATGCCGGCAGTTACGAGGTAATCAACCGCAACATCGTCTGTGACCGTTCCGATGGTATACTGAGCCAGGTCACGGGTATCGGTGTTGGTGATGTTCCTGCTGCGGGATGAATAGAGGACGATATCTGACGAGACAACCGGCCCGACCCAGGAGAAGCGGGTTTCACGGTCCGGAGTCCGTGCGATCGAGAAGATAGCAGTCCCCGGAACAGTTACTGCCATCTGGTATGCGTCATTCCAGGGAAGGAACCGGATCGATTTTCGGGGAAGTTCATCTCCAGCCTTCCTTGTTATCGCCGTTACCATGTCCACCATCAGGCCTGTTGCCGTTCCGTTGTCCTGGTAGGTGTACGGGGGATACTCCTC
>CAZWTX010000029.1:0-33080 GCA_964637135.1 uncultured Methanospirillum sp.
TAAGGAACCTGCCTGGATCAACGATACCGACACATACCACGTTCACCAGGGGATTTCCATCATAACTGCTGTCAAAAACAGCCTCCCCCCTGACAACCGGAACGCCGATACAGTTTCCATACCCCCCGATACCGGAGACGACATGCTCCATGAGATACCGGTTCTTCTCTTTGTCGAGTGTCCCGAAGTAGAGCGGATCCATCAGGGCAACCGGCCGGGCCCCCATCGAGATGACATCCCTGACAATCCCGCCGACCCCGGTTGCTGCTCCGTCGTGGGGATCGACGTAACTCGGATGGTTATGGCTCTCCATCCCGATCGCGATGGCAGTCGTCTCAGAAAATCTCACTATTGCCGCATCGTCGCCCGGGCCGAGGATGACGTCCTCCCCGGTTGTCGGGAGGGTTTTGAGGAGCCTTCTCGTGGACCGGTAACTGCAGTGTTCGCTCCACAGATTATCAAAACAGGCCAGCTCCAGCTGAGTGGGGCTGCGGCCGAGCGCCTCCTCAATCGAGCGGAGATCCTCTGGTGAGACCATATGCCGGATATTTACGCTTTCATAAGGCAAAAACCATGCATATCCCGTGGGGGACAGGTATTTGCCCGACAGGATGCAATATATAGACCATTATGTCAGAGTCGTATGAGACCCTGCTCAATAAGGCATATGAGGAGGTCACCGAACCGTCCGAGGACGGAGAGCGGTGGTCGTATCCTGAGCCACGGGTAAACATAGAAGGGAAGACGACTATCCTCGAAAACTTCGTGGATATTGCATCTGCCCTGCGTCGTGACGAGGATCACCTGATGAAATACCTCCTTGGTGAGCTTGGAACGGCAGGAAAAGTTGACGGAAACCGCGCTATCTTTAATGGCAAGTTTGAGGATTCCCTGTTTGGTGCGATGATCCGCGGGTATGTCGATGACTATGTTATCTGTTCTGAATGCGGAAAACCGGACACCAAGCTGATGAAAGATGACCGGATCCTCATGCTCAAGTGTGAGGCCTGCGGAAGCCACCGGCCTGTACGGAAGCGGAAAGGCCGTGCAGAATCAGGAAGTACCGGACTTGAAGCCGGAAATATCATCGAAGTGAACATTGAATCCACTTCCCGCAGAGGAGACGGAGTCGCCAAAATCGGCAAGTACATCGTTTATGTCGCCGGCGGGCGCCCGGGTCAGAAGATCAAGGTCAGGATCTCGAAGATATCAGGTTCGATTATCTTCACCGAACGGCCCTGAAAAAAATTGGATTATTTCTTTTTTGCTTCGGCGAGTGAAGCAGTCAGGTCAGAACAGTGCGCAGAGAGCCGCTTGCAGGCCTCTACAATTGGTCCGATGGGATCCTTCTTCTCCCGTGTGGTTACGGTAAGGACGGGGTCTGAGAACTGAAACTCGATCACGTAGGTAGCGACATCAACAACCGGATCCTTGAGGATCTCGGTAGTAAGCGCATTCATGAAGGTGTGCCCCTGACCCGGAAGCGCTATTTTGACCATGTCATCTTCGAGTTCAAGAACGGTAATATTCATTCGTATCCTGTTGGGGCTGCGATCTGATAAACGTAGATCTGATCTCAAAACCGGAATGTTTCCCCGTCTGTTCCGGCATGAGGAAGGTCAAAGGGGAGAATGTGGCTCATGTGCACCACCCGGAAATCGCGTGCCCCGAGTTCACCGGCCATGGCAACTGCTTCCTCGTAGTTCAGGTGTTTCTCGACTTTTTTAAACGAAGCTGGGAAGAGTCCGTCGATGAGGAGGAGATCCAGCCCGGTAAGAAGGCGGCGTGTAGCTTCAGGAAAAAATTCGTTGGTATCAGAGGTATACCCGATCCTGACCCTGCCGTCGGTGAAAACCACGCCGGTGGTATAGACATTCGGGTGTATCACCTCGACCAGGGTGAATTCAAGTCCGCAAAGCTGGAAAGGAGTATATGCCGCGACAGCATGGTGCTCCCGAATCAAAAAATGGAACACCCCGCTGCAGTATTCCATGACCGGTGGTGCCGCATACACGGGGGGGATCCGCTGAACCCGATAGAATTCCCCGAATCCCATGAAGTGATCATAATGCCCGTGAGTCCAGATAACGGCGTCAATATGCGGTGAACCATGGTACAGGAGCTGCCGGCGGAGATCCGGCGTCGTGTCGATGAGGATGTGCTTTCCGTCGTGACTGATTAAAAGTGAGGTCCGGAGCCGCTCAATTCCATGTTCGATGGCATACCTGCACTGGTTACATGAGCAGCCGATATGCGGGGTTCCGACGGCATCCCCGGTCCCGAGCAGGGTGACCTGCATCAGTACCAGGTCCTGCTCCGGTTCGCATCGCGGTTCGTGATCAGACCTTCTCCCCGGAGAAGATCCTCACAGGTGAGGTCTTTTCTGCCGTCCATCAGCGCGCTCAGGATCGCCTCGCGGACCACCATCTTCAGATCAGCTCCAGAAAACCCGGCAGTTTCCGTGGCAACCTTTTCCACATCGCAATCACATGAAAATCCGGTGATCAGCCGGGAGAGGATCTTCAGACGGGTCTGTTCGTCAGGCAGGTCGAACGGAATAACCTCGTCAAAACGCCGCCAGGCTGCTTCGTCAAGGAGTTGGGGGTGGTTTGTCGCTCCGATAAGCAGCACCCGGTTCCGGACAAGGCTGATACGGTCAATATTTTTCAGCAGGGCGTTGACCGCCCGTTTCATAGCCCCGTGGTCATCGCCAATCCTGCTTTTGGCAAGAAAATCGAATTCATCGATAAAGAGGATACAGGGGGAGAGCCTTCGTGCCACCTCGAAGATGCGGTCGATATTCTTTGACGTCTCCCCGAGGTACTGGGAGGTGACCATCGACAGCCTGACTTCGAGGACCGGCATGTGGAGCACCCGGGTGAGAGCAAAGGCCAGGGATGTTTTTCCGGTTCCCGGCGGCCCGATGAACAGCAGTTTGCCGATCTCATAGACCCGGTGCGACTTCAGAAATTCCAGGTTTTCAAGGGCAATCTTCAGCTTGACGATCCGGTGCATCTGGTCTGCCGTACAGATGATGTCGTCGATGGTCTGCTCGACCTCCTCCGGGGCACTGATGATGATGAGATCGAGACCTGACCTGAGTTTCTCATCCTCGGCCAGGATGCGTGAGACCCGCCGGTCAAGGTATACACGACTGTCCTCAAACCGGGGATTCTGATCCCTGACCCCGGCATGGGATATCCCCGGAACCAGGTGCTGCTCTTCAGCGAACCAGGCAAGTACCGGATTGCGGCGGACGCGCTCTTCACCCCCGTTCTTCAGGAACCAGGTGAACCCTGCCGGTACCGAGGATATCCGAAGGCGATGGCCGAACTCCTCGTAGAGAACCAGGGGATGCTTCTCAAGCCTGACATGGGCATCCGGGATCCCGAGCACCCGCTGAAGGGCGCTCTCGGCAACCACCACCGGTGCCCGCTCTCCCTCCATCGACTGTGTCCCGTACACTTCACGGGACACCGGCGTGAGATCATTGATATCCAGCTGGGTTTGCTGATTGAAGATATCAGCGGTCAGAAGCAGTTCAATCAGATCCAGTATCTCTTCGTCTCTCGCCATGTCGATAATCCTAATACTTTCTCGCTGGTTATTGAAGAATGTATCAAATTGTCATGCCGTCGTGACGATACACCCGTCGGCAGTGACAATCATGGTATGTTCCGCCTGTGACACTTTCGAGCCGGGGATATCGGCAAGAACCGGGTATGGGTGAAGTACCTGGTCAAGAACGAGCCTGTTTATGGCCAGGTCAGGTTTTGGTGTCTTCAGGTGCCGCCTTGCAAACGGCATTCCCTTCCGCCCGTCAATCTCTGCAAGGATCTTCCTGGCAGAGGGCATCCTTACCGGGCGCCAGACCTGCTGTGAGTAGATCTCGACCCGCCGCTGGTCACTCACCAGCCCGGTTCCGGTGGATGCAAATGGTTCGATTGCGAGGACCATCCCTTCTTCGATGGCAGCTCCGCCGGTAACGGCAATATTGGGCACGTTCGGGCCCATGTGCAGGCGGTACTGGTCAAGCCCGTGACCGGTGAGGTTTGCCACCGGGACGCATTCGCGTTTTTCAATTTCAGCAGCGATGATGGTGCCGAGTTCTCCGATGGTCACCCCCGGACGGACTGCCTGTATCGCCGCATCCCGTGCGGCAACGGATGCTTCTACCAGAAGAGGGCTGGTGCCAAGATCGATGGAACAGGCAGTATCGGCGATATAACCGTCAAGATGAATCCCGATATCGAGTTTCACCAGGTCTCCCGCTGCAAAAACCCGGGTATCTCCCGGAGACGGGGTGTCATGGGCGGCCGCTTCGTTCAGGGAGATGTTCACGGGAAACGCGATCCCGCATCCCCGTGCCAAGGTCTCCTCCTCCACCCAGGCGGCAACCTCCAGAAGGGAGACACCGGGACGGATCATCCCTGCCCCTTTAGTCAGGATATCCTTTGCAACCGCTCCTGCCTGTTCGTA
This sequence comes from uncultured Methanospirillum sp., assembly GCA_964637135.1. Taxonomy (GTDB): domain Archaea; phylum Halobacteriota; class Methanomicrobia; order Methanomicrobiales; family Methanospirillaceae; genus Methanospirillum. The sequence goes on from CAZWTX010000029.1 coordinate 4,480, forward strand.
TCGTTCCTGTATCTCCTCGTTCATAGTATCATATCCTCTGAAAACCGGGTCAGCCGGCGCGAACCGGTCCCGGTCACCTCAAGCAGGTTCTCGATCCTGACTCCGCCGATCCCCCGGTAGTAGAGACCGGGTTCTATCGTGACCACGTGGCCGGACTCAAGCGGTCCGCCCATGGGCGAGAGTGACGGCATCTCGTGGACCTCCAGCCCGACCCCGTGTCCGAGGCTGTGGGTAAACCCCTCGGTGTCAGTCTGGAATCCCTGGTCTGTGAAAAAATCCTTCACCCGGGTATAGAGGTCTGATCCTGCTGCACCTGCCTTCAGTCCCTCTTCTCCTATTCCGACTGCCTGCCTGACCGAATCGTACAGATCCCTGACCCGTGCAGAAGGCTCCCCCCTGCTCACGGTCCGGGTCATGTCGGCATGGTACCCGCTCTGTTCTGACCGTGGGAAGATGTCAATTACGATCGGTTCATGTGCCTTCAGCTGTCCGGCCCCGGTACAATGCGGCATTGCGGCTTCCTCCCCGCAGGCTACAATGGTGTCGCGCGCCATGCAGCCATGTGAGAGGAGTACAGCATGCATCTCGTACCGGATCAGATCAGACGTCAGTGATTTCTCATCATGGTACAACAGCCCGTCCCGGACCGCTGCCTTCCTGATGAGGGTGATCGCTCTCTCCATGGCTCCCTCGGCAGCCTGCTGGACACGGGCAATCTCGTCGATCTCGACTCTGCTCTTTACGGCACGTTTTCCTGCGATCACCTGGGAATAGTCTATCTCAACCGGCTGATCTTCCTCGAGAATCCGCGCAAGTCCTGCAGGAAATCCGGGGGGCAAGAGGAGGGTTCCGTCTGCCACGTGGCGAATCATAGCGGCAGTGATCCTGAACGGATCGTGTTCTGTCCGGGCAATATCGTAGTATCCTGCCTGTGCGCGGGTTCTCACCTCGCAATATGATTCCCGTTCTGCCCGATCTGCTTCCATCTGGGGAACAATCAGCACCGGTTTCTCCCCTGGTCTGCAGATGACCGGAACGGGGTCATGAGTCACGAATCCGGTGATATATCGCATATCGGGATCATCAGAAGAGGCGAAGAGGCAGTATGCCGCTGCGTTCCGCTCCCTGATCAGGTCCCCCAGTGTATCCATCCCATACCGGTTATAGGTGAAACCACAAGTACTTTTATCCCCCGATTGATGTATGAATAATGAATGAGTCTGCCAAAGAGCAGTTTAAATGGAAATTCTGGCACCTCGCAGTGATCCTGAACGGTGTGATCTTCTTCTCAGCCCTTTTTATCCTGTTCATGCTCCTGGATTTTCTTCCGTTCAGGTACCCGGTGGCAGGTGTGAGCCTCGTTATCGCTGTTATTTTGGGCCTGGTCTTTTCCAGGCAGTATAAACAGACAAAAGCCTGGCTGGATACCCACGGATGATCAGGATGCTTGGGAAGATCAAGGAAGATATCAGTCTGGCAGAACGGCATATCGGTGTTCTCATCACCGTCAGGGAACACGGACCGATTGGAATCATCAAACTCGCCGAACTGCTCCATCTTCCCCAGCACCGGATTCGGTACTCCCTCCGGGTACTGGAAGGATATGGGTATATCCGCGCATCTCCGACCGGTGCGGTCATTACACCGGAAGGGGATGCCCTCTTTTCCCATCTCAACGATGACCTGGATGATCTGGTCGCGATTCTCTCCAGAATGAAGATCTAATCCCGGAAAACGGGAATCGAATTTGTTAAATACTACTGAGCTCTACGTAATAGAGCACATCTGAGCCGCCATAACTCAGTTGGTAGAGTGACTGGCTGTTAACCAGTATGTCACAGGTTCGAGTCCTGTTGGCGGCGCTCATCTTTTTCTGGGCCTGTAGCTTAGTTGGTTAGAGCGCCCGGCTCATAACCGGGCGGTCATGCGTTCAAGTCGCATCAGGCCCATGACCCGTCAGGTATATACAGTCCGGTCTGTCACGTCAGATGAATGCGATGTCCGGTCTGCGGGATGGATCATCTCATCCCGATCTCAGCTATTCCCAGGCGATCAGCAATTTTCTATGCTCCCTGTAACAACTGCCAGGGAATACCCATGGATCACGCGGTCCCTCCCGACCGCACTCCCCTGCCACCCTGCGGGTGCGGAAGGCGCTTTCTCGATGATCTTATGGCCGATCTCTACGGATGGTTCCACGGCGCCGGGATCTTCCAGGGTGATGAACCCCTCTCGGCAGTTGGCACCCCCCTGATCTCCCCCGGAATATTCCTCCGATCTCCCCCGTTTCTCCCCACGCGATCCCTCCTCCTGATAACGGATAAGCTCACCAGAGGGCAGGCAGAAGAGATCTTCGCATCGCGTGATCAGCTCCTCGGGATCCTTTCCGGTGGCGGGCGGCCGGGAGCAGGGGATCAGTTCGGTGATCCCTCCCCGGGATGTGAATCAGCCCTGTTTTGCGGTTGTGATGTCAGGGGGGATCTCTTTCTTACCCGGAACGGGCCGGTTCTCATCTACAAGAAACAGGGAGCGACACACCTTGAGTTTCCAAAGGGATCGGATCCCAAGATCCGTTCCCTTGAGGAGGCCGTACACCGGCTCAGGCCGGCTGTCTTTTTTGATGCATGCTGCGGAGCGGGAACCCTCGGGCTGGCGGCAGTTCGGCTCGGGGTCAGAGAGATAATCCTCGTTGATATCTGGTATGCTGCCGCCTATTTTGCGGCGTTCAATCTCCACATCAACCGAGAGGCCCTCGGGCTTGAGGAAATTGTCCTCCACCATGATTTCCAGCGTCTCGCAGACAAACCGGTCAGACATGAGCCGGTTCTTGTCGGAGAAGGAAGAGGGCCGGGATGCAGGATAACCGTATGGCACGGTGATCTCAGGCGGTGTATCCCTGATGGCGGTCATGGCCCGGTCCTGACGGCGTTCGATCCCTTTGACAAGCAGGACCATGTCCGTAATTCCCGCATCATGGAGGAGATCCGCGCAATGGCCGGAGGGGAAGTTTTTATTCCGTAGGTTTCGCATTATAATGGGGACTAGCCCGGGTGGATCGGCGTCACTTGTAACCTGAAACCGTCGGTATGCAGGGGGCGAAGTTTGAGGAAGGCTGGAACGTACCTACCTGATACTTCCACACGCCTGACGAAGAAACCCTGTCCTGTGAGGTCGATGGCCAGGTATCACACCTTCGGAGGAAGGGACGACCTGTTGTCGCGGGGACCGGTCCAGGCCCGGAAGGGAGCAGACTTACCGTGAACATTCGGCGCCCACGGGGTTGCGGGGCGGAGAAGGGCATATGGAAGGATGGAAGCGGCGGCCAGTCGACCGATAACGTGTCCCTAACGATCGCTGGTTTTTATGGCCAAAGTCGCAATTATCGGCGCGACCGGACGGGTTGGCCAGTATGCTGCCCTTTCGATATCGCGAATACCGTACATCCATTCCATTGTGCTGTATGGCAGATCAGGCTCCGAAACGATGCTTGAAGGCATATCCCAGGATCTCATTGACTCTTTTGCTGCAACCGGGACTGCAATCCAGGTATCGTGGACCTGTACGCTTGAAGATCTCCACGATGCCGATGTCATCGTGATCACGGCCGGTGTCTCGAGAAAACCGGATCAGTCACGGATTGATCTCGCCTATGCAAATGCATCAATTATTGCCGATCTATCGAGCAGAATCGGTCAGATCGCCCCTGATGCCCTGCTCATGATGATCACCAATCCGGTCGATATCATGACGCATGTCGCCCTGAAATATTCGGGAAAACAGCCAAACATGGTCTTCGGGCTTGGAACCCACCTGGATTCGATGCGCCTGAAATCGCTGATTGCCGGTTTCTTCGGGGTTCACGTCAGCGAGGTGCATACCCGTATCATCGGGGAACACGGGGACAGCATGGTTCCGCTCTGGTCTGCGACGACCATCGGAGGCATTCAGATCTCGAACCTGCCCAGTTTTGCAAACCTGCCGATTGATCAGATCATGGATACAGTGAAATCTTCCGGCCAGCGGATCATCTCTGCCAAGGGAGCAACGGTATGGGGCCCGGGAGAAGCAATCGCCACGATTATTCGGACGATACTGGGGAACGAAAACCGGATACTGACCCTCTCTGCATATGTCAAGTCAGAAGTGCACGGGATCGGTGATGTCTGTGTCGGCGTTCCGGTCAGGATCTCACGCCAGGGAGTATGTCCCGTTCCGATCCGCATCGATCCCCTCGAAGTTCATGCATACCAGGCATCGGTCGAGAAGATCAGAAGAATCACCGGCGAGGTCTTTGCCCATCTTGAGAACGGTGCGAAAGACCCGCAGTAAAAAAGTATTCTATTTTCTTATACCAGCGTTGACCCGATGATCTCGGCACGCTCAACGCCTTCGATTCCGTTCAGGGTGTTCTCGACGATCTCGGTCTGACCCTCTGCGTCCGGAACCACCACTGCCACCTTCAGCGAGACCAGCCCGAAGCCAATAGGCTCCTCGCGAATCTCCTGAACACGGGGAAGTGCTGCCTTGATTTGCTCCTTGATCTTCTCTCGGTTGATTTCCGGGGACTCAGGCATCACCTTGATGATAAGGGCGACGTCTCCCATGGTTCAGGGTCCCTCGAATCCACAGGTCGTGCAGACATAACTGATGCTCTGTTCCCTGCACCGGAAGCACCGGTGGATCTTGGTACCGCAGGCCGGGCAACCGAACTCAACTGAGCCCTGTTCTGCCATCGGGCCATTGCATGATGTGCATTTCTCTTCGCTCATATGTGGATGTCTCCAGAGATGCTTACGTTATTCAATCTGATGACGGATAAAGACTGGTGCCAAACCGGGTACCGGAACCATCCATCCCCAGAAGATGGTCTGATACCCGCTTCTGGTCTGTTCCATTGATAATCCACCCGGAGACGTGGTGTTGCATAATAAACCTGAAGAACGCCGGGTCGAGATCCGCGGTTGCCCCGTCCCGGTCGAGGACCGGAACCGGAACACCATCCACCCTGACCTGATCGATGGACTTGAGAATCAGGAGGGGCAGTCCGAGTTCGGCCGCCACCCAGGCGCTGATGGTGTCAGACGTGATGTCCCAGGAATGGGGCAGGGGATCCCGGTCACGCATGATCCCATACGGGAGGAGGATGACCGGCCCGGCAGGAACCGCCATCCGGGAGGTCACCGGGATACCGAACGACGAGAGGTACCACCCGAACTGGTCCATCGCTGCGATGGCCATCCAGTGGGCAGGCGTTCCTTGTGTACCGGCAGCCCGGATGGTATCGGCGAACACCCCCCCGCCGGGGATGATAAGAAGATCCGGATTGATCCTCCGGATGGTAGCGATCACCGCGCCGGCATGCGGGAAAAGACTCCCACCCAGTTTCATCACGACTGGTCTCCTCGCCATGTTCAGTTCAGCATGTTCATGTGATGAACAGATAAACCATTGGAATATGCGTCTCCCGGTCCTCATCCTGCTCTTCTTCGTCCTTGTTCAGGCCGCGGGAGCAGTGATGATCACTGAGATCTATCCGGACACCCTCCTCGACGGGGATCCCGATGAATTTGTCACCCTGAACGGGACCGGTTCCCTTGACGGGTTCGCCCTCTCGGACGGTGAGGGGGTGATCCGGTTTCCTTTGGGGACCGTCTCCCCGGGAAGGGTCGTGATCGCCCGGGAAGCAGCATCCTTCCAGCAGGTATGGAAAACCCGGCCAGATTACGAATTGAAAGATACATCTCCTGATGTCCCGCAGCTCCCCGTTACCGGTTCATTCCAGCTTGCAAACAAGAAAGATGAACTTGTACTGACCAGGAACGACCGGATAGTTCAGTCCGTCTCGTGGCCAGATGAGATCGCCTCTCGAAAGGGACAGGTACACCTGCTCGGTGCAGACGGGAAATGGGACGAACGGATCCTGATGGAAGGGGCAAGTCGCTTTGACCCTCTCACCGTGTCAAATGCCTCCGGGATCATGGCAGTCTCCCCTGACTGTGCCAGGGAACTTCTCGAGGAGACGATCCTTTCTGCAGAGGAGGAGATCCTGCTTGACGTATATGAGTTCACTGATCCCGGTATTGCTGCACTCCTCTGTGAGAGAAAGGCAGCAGGTGTCAATATCACGGTACTGATGGAAGGGGGACCGGTCGGCGGGATCACGCCGGAAGAGAAGACTGTCGTCGCCCGGCTCTCATCAGCCGGGATACCAGTGTATCTCATGTCAGGAACCGGCATGCGGGCACCGTACCGGTATACCCACGCAAAGTTTCTGGTCACCGACAGGAACGCGTTATTCCTGACTACTGAAAATGTCAAGCCACACTCCTTTCCTCCCCCGGGCCGGTTCGGCAACCGCGGCTGGTCGGTTCTGGTGAGATCTGAACCGCTTGCCGCCTATTTTGCCCGGGTCTTCTTTGAAGATCTTGACGGACCGGGTGTTGCCATGTCGGCAGGATCTCCCGGGCCCGAGGATCCACTCCCGGCAGGATCCTATGCCCCGTCGTTTGCCTGCTATCCATTCACCAATGCGACCGTTACCGCCGTGTTATCCCCTGACACGAGTTCACTCGTGTCGGAGATGATCAATCACGCAGAAAAGCGGGTCTGGGTCCAGCAGGCGTATATCAGGAAGTACCCGGAAGGAAAGGAACATCCGTATCTTGATGCGATCCTCTCGGCAGCACGGCGGGGCGTCGAGGTCAGGGTGCTTCTTGACGCCTACCCGTACAACGTTGAGGATGATGCTGACAACGACGAAATGGTAGACTACCTGAATGGATGTGCTGAGCGGGAAGGCCTGCCCCTTACGGCACGCCTGATAGATCTTGCGGGAACCGGTCTCCTCAAGGTACATACCAAGGGTGTGATCGCGGACGGGTCGGCCCTGGTTTCCAGTATCAACTGGAACGAGAACTCTCCGACATTTAACCGGGAAGCCGGGCTCATCATCGATCATCCGGGCACGGCTTCCTACCTCGCCGCAGTGTATGAGAAGGACTGGCAGGGTGTTGGTGCTCCCCGGGAGGCCCCGATGCCGGGAAGTGGTTTTGAACCGGTAAAAATCGGATTACTGGCAGGTGTTATGGCCCTGCTGGTCCTGTTCCTGCTCAGAAAACGGTGATATCAGAGGTATTCCCTGAGAAACACGAAGATGAGATAGTAGAGGGAGACACCGAGCATCAGCACCCCGGCTGCCCGGTTGATGATCCCGTGCCGGTTTGTCAGGAACTCAATGATCCACCGGTTCTGTCGCATCGGCAGCGCCGAGAGGAGAAGGAGTGGTGTTGCCATCCCTACCCCGAAGAGGACAAAGTTCAGGAAGTTTGCCAGGAAGTCTGCTGTCGTCGTGGAGAGGGCAAAGAGCAGGATCACCGCGGCCGGGTTGCAGGGCATGGCGACCAGGCCGAAGAATGCCCCGAAGAGAAGTGCCGTGACATAGGGGGTTTTGCCGACCGGGGTATCGATGGTTGGGAAGAATCTCCCGATATCATACCCGATGATCATCCCGATACTCATGAGGGCAAGGAGGAGGTAGATGACCGGACCGAGGATCCCGATAACCACTGATGCAGAGACCTTCAGGATTGCCACAAAGAGAAGGCCGAAGCTGAACATGGCAAGGAGAACGCCCGCGGTGACGACAACTCCGAGCAGTACCGTTGAGATCTTCTCTTCTTTACCTGCCCTGCCTGCAAGAAAAGCAAGATACCCGGGATACATCGGAAGCACACACACTGCTCCGAGCGGGGTATACAGGCCGGCAAGAAAAGAGAGAGCCCATATTTCAGGACTGAACGCTATCATCCTACACACAAAGTGAAGATGCTGCTTTTGTCAGGGTACCGGCGTCAAAGACCCCTGAACCAAGCCGGTTGGCCCCGTTTTCACAAGCAATAACCGTCTGTGGGATCTCAAGGACGAAGTTCGGGCTGTACGCACCGATGAGTACCTTTGTCATCTCGGAGGGGGCGTTTGCATAGTACCCGGCAAACCGGTTCTTCTCGACATGTCGCTTCACGGTTGCGGTATCCTCGTTCGGATCAATGTCAAGTCCGACGACGATGTACTCATCCGGATGTTCTGCCATGAGTTTCGAGGATTCCTGGAGTTGCATGGAACATCCGGAACACCAGACCGCGAAGGTGTGGATGATCACCGGTTTCCCGGTGGCAAGGAGTTGCCTGATATTGAATCGTTCACCGGTGACGACATCGGTCAGGTTGGTCTCTGTCCAGCTGGGTCCCGATGTCGGGACTGATTCCTGAACCTTCGGGTCGGTGATTATGGTATCCGTGGTGGTGATCTGTTCTGATGCGAAGCATCCGGTGATCACCACGGACAGGAGCAGGGCTGTGAAGGCCACTGCTGCCTGATACCGGCTGACGTGCATATAGAAGGTTCGGATCTGCTGGTTCATATAGTTCATAGTGTCCGCATACCGGAAATGGGGGTGTTTTGTCAGGGATAGAACCATTGAATTCCGAACGCGATAACAAAAGTGACCAGGCCGAAGATGATCTGGGGCAGGGTATACCACCTGAAGATCTTTTTCACCTCGTCACCGGTGGTCCGGTGAAGCAGCCAGAAGTAGGGATCGGTCACGAAACAGATCACCCCTGCCCCGGCAATGACCATGAGGATCAGGGCAAGCGGGTTCATCATGCTGGGCAGTGCCGTGGATGCAAGGAGCATGGCAGTGGTGGATGAGGTGACGATACGCGATCCCTGTGCCGTCTGGATGAGGGCAGCCAGGGCAAACGGGATGAAAATCAACGGAACATGGTTGGCAAGGAATTCGAGGGCATCGTTTGAGAAGGTGCTACCATACGTGATTACGTACCCGAGGGCTCCTGCACCGCAGATATCGAAGATTATCACCCCGGCATGTTTTGCCCCGAGCACAAACCCGGTCCATCGCCGTTCCGGTACTGCAATCAGGACCGAGGTGACCATTCCGGCGAACATGATGAACTGGAGGAGGCTCATGTGGCTGAGGCCCATGACAAAGAGGCCGAATGGTATGCCGGCAAAGATGACGATGAACGGGGCCCAGGCTTTCAGATGGAGCCGCCTGGGTGCGGTATCATGTTCAGTTTCTTCGTTGGCAGGATACCCGGCCGGTTCCACGGGTTCCTGTCCTGGTACGAGCGGATGGATGACGGTATCTTCGGGTTCCCGTGAAATTACTCCGGAAAATTCCGGCTCCTCCTCCCATGAGAATGACCGCTTCACGATGATGATGAATGGGACAAGGAGAAGCAGGGAGAGCGGAATGATGAGGAGATCATACGTGAACGGAGAGAGCCGGTGGCCGAAGGAGTCAAAGAGTGAGAAGGTGACCGGAGTCGGATACACGTATGCTATTCCGACCGCACTTCCCAGTGCCACCAGGTAGAGCAGGGTGTTTCTCTTCTCCTGGTTCCCGGTGAGTCGTTCAAGGACCGGTGTTAAGACCATGTACGCGGTTATCGGGCAGGTTGACGGAATTGCAATAATGTACCCGGCGACCGCCGAGAGCGTGGGTGGTTTTCTCAATACCCTTTTTACGTCGTCAATCAGGCCCTGGATGAGTCCCTCCTCAACGAGATATTTCGCGATGACCGATCCTGCCAGGATCGGTATTCCCAGGCTGTTGAAGATGGCAGCACACCCCATTGCAACCTGTTGGAAAACGGTATCCGGGCTGGATCCGACAGCCAGGCCGAAGGCGATCGCTCCGCCTACGAGGGTGAAGAAGGGAGGGACCTTGTACCGGATCCCGATCACAGATATTGCGACGAGAACCAGAACAAAGATCAGAAGGGTATTCATTCCTCAGGTCTTCTACCTGAGAATATATCAACATGAGAGAGTATTCCGTCCTGATTCCGAGAGATAATCTCCCGTTTTCCTCTGGTCGGGGGTGACGGATATGTTTCTCTCCCGGCAGGAGCGGACCGGGTTCATTCTCCTGATCCTGGTGACGGCCTCCTGTGCGGCCGGATCATATCTCCTTGATGGCATCGGCAAAGATCCATTTGCCGCCGGATATGCGCCCGATCTGCCGGAAGGAACCCTCGTCAGGCTTGACGGGCAGGTTGACGAGGTGACCCGGACAAGCCAGGGAGGCCATTATATCCTGAAAGTCCGTGGGATCCAGGTGTTCATACCGGAAGGTTCGATCCCTGATCCGGTCCCCGGGCAGGGTGATCAGATCAGGATTCTCGGCACGATACAGCACTGGCAGGGGGCACCCGAGATCGTCGTGGAGAGCAGGAGTGACATCACGGTTTACCGGTGATCTCAAGAGAGAGGTCCGCGTTCCTGACCGAGTGGGTCAGGGATCCCATACTGATACGGTCGATGGGAAGAGCTGCATATGCCCCAATCTCATCTTCCTGTATCCCGCCTGAGATCTCGATCACTACTTTCTCCCTGAGACCTGCCTGCCTGAGTGCCCGGATCGTCTCCTCTGCCTGTTTCACGCTCATGTTGTCAAGGAGAAGAATGTCTGCCCCTTCCACGGCAGCCACGATGGCATCTTCAACAGATTCGACCTCTGCCTCAACCCGGTGGTATATTCCCGCTGCCTTCGCCCGTCTGACTGCTTCCTGTAAGGGAACGAGGGTCCGGTGGGTATCCTTGATGAGGATTGCATCAGAGAGGCTGAACCGGTGGGGATCCGCACCCCCGATCATGGCAGCCTTCTTGTCCATGAGGCGAAGACCCGGTGCGGTTTTTCTCGTCGCTGCAATTCTGCAATCAGGGTTAACTGCCGCGATCCGGTCCCGGATCTGCCGTGTCCTGGTTGCAATTCCGCTCATCCGTCCCATGATATTCAGGGCAGTCCGTTCGATGAGAAGGATTGATCGGGCCGGTCCTGCAAGGTCTGCGACAATCGTTCCTGCGGCCGCCGCCTCCCCGTCACGCCCCGGAAATGAGGTTGCAATCCCGAAATGATCACAGAGAGCCCGCAGTTCGGCAAGTCCTGCGAGGATCAGATCCTCGCGTGCAATGATAACTGCCGTGCAGGAGATCTCATCAAGCACGGCCATGCTCGTGATATCCCCGAACGGGGCATCTTCTTCGATGAATGCGAGAAGGTTCCGGAGCGGAATATCGGGTAATGCTGCCTGATTCATGGTACTGCAAGCATCCGGTCAAGCGCCTGCCGTGCAGGAGCGAGGATCGCAGGATCGATGGTAACCTCCCCTGACAGATGCTCAAGACAGGAAAGAAGTTCCTGAAGGGTTATCTTCTTCATGTCTGCACAGATGGCATCCTCTTTCCCGAGGAACACCTGTTCAGGCAGGATCTCCTGGAGCCGGTCGACCATCCCTTTCTCGGTGAAGATATGCCAGGGTCCCGTGCCGGCTGCCACCTCAGCCATCTTTCCGGTGGAGATGACATGATCGGCCTGTTCCTGGATCGGTGCCGGGCATTCGGGGTGGGCGATGATTTTTCCTCCCCTGGCCCGGACCGAACTGACATCGTCCAGAGTAAACCCGGTATGGACATAACAGTGTCCTTCTGGGGGGAGGGCAATGATCTCCTTGTCGGGGAGCTGGCGGCTGACATACCCGGCAAGGTTGGCATCAGGCCCGAAGAGGATCTGCCGGTTTGGAAGGGAACGCACGACCCTGACCGCATTACCCGAAGTACAGATGATATCTGCGACCGCCTTGCAGGAGGCGGTGCTGTTGATGTATACAACCACCGCCGCCCCGGGATAACGCTTCCGTGTATTCAGGATCAGTTCAGGGGTCAGGAAATCGGCAAGCGGACATCCTGCGTCAGGGGCCGGGATGAGCACGGTTCTTGTCGGATTAAGGATCCTGGCGGTCTCTGCCATGAACCTGACTCCGCAGACGACGAGGATATCTGCTGTCGTATCCCGGGCTTTCAGGGATAATTCGAGACTGTCCCCGATAACATCTGCAACGTCGTGGATCTCAGGAACCTGGTAATTATGGGCAAGAATAACTGCATTTTTCTCCTTCTTGAGGAGGTGGATCCGGTGGGTAAGATCATCATCTTTCATGCCCCGATCACCAGCGGATTGTCAAGGTTTCTGAGGAGCGAGAGGACGGAGAGTGCGGCAAGGTAACTGGTGGACGGGTTGTCAGGACTTGGAAGGTTGTTGACCTTGGTATAGATCTCTCCAAACTCTCCACTGACCCATATCTCGTGAATATTCCGATCCACTGCGGGATCAGCCCAGAGTTCCACGTCCACCTCGTGTTCGGTGGCAAGTGCGATTGCTACTGAGACGTTGATGTTCTTTGGAAACTGCCTGATACATTCGTTTGCCTTTCCACGAAATGCGAGGGTCCTCTCAGACACATCCATGTTCAGGCTCTGCGGACTCTTCGTGGTCCTGAGCAGGACCCGGTCGATCTTGCTGATCTGCCCGATTTTCAGGTTATCGAGCCCGATGATGGCACCGCTCGGGATGTGTATCTTTCTTTTATGTGTTTTTGCTAGGGCCAGGACCTTCTCCCTGAAGTTCCGGTCTGAGAGTGCCCCGACAGAGAGGATGAGCATATCCTTCCCGTTTGTCAGAACATCGGGCACATATTCCCGGACTGCCATCACCGATGCAGCCTCGACACAGATGTCAAATGTGGCCTGGATAAACTCGGAAAAATCTGTATAATAGGGGGCTCCTGTACTTAAGGACAGGTCTTTTGCATGCTCGGGAATCCTGTCAAAGAGGGCGGTAATATCGAATCCCTCTGCATGGGTAGCAATGATCTTACCGACATTGCCACACCCGAGGAGCCCGATTCTGACCATTGCCTACATATATGCCGAATGCGTTTTAATCCCTTTGCTTTCAGATACCTGCGTCGCTGTTGATATCCGGCGGAAAAACATACCTGTAATCACGTGGACGAAGGAACGGCGATCAGATCCTCATACCCCTGGCTGGAGGCCTGCCGGGGCAGAAAGGTCAGTGTCGAGTATTATGGGTGTACCTACAATGAGGGGGATGCTTCTCTTCTCGGTGACATACTCCGCGTGGCAGGCTCCACAATGCTCCCGGACGCAACGGATGCGGATGTAGTCCTCCTCATCTCCTGTGTCGTTGTCGACCGTACCGAACGGAACATGCTCAGGCGTATCCACCAACTTGCCGGGAGGGAGGTATGGGTGACCGGGTGTCTCCCGGCGGCCCGTCCTGAGCTGCTTTGTGGTATCCCCCGGGTCAGAACCTTTCCCTCATGCGAAATCCAGGAATGCTGGGATGAAATCAGGGTCGTATCACCCCGGGCCGTAGGGGTCGTACAGGTCGGTCCGGGATGTGTCGGATCATGTACGTATTGCATCACCCGGTGTGCCCGTGGACGGATCAGGAGCCGGGATCCCATGGATATCCTGGAGCATATCCGGCTGCTTTCCGCCTCGGGAACGGTTGAGATCCGGCTTACCGGCCAGGATCTCTCTGCATACGGGCATGATCGCGGAGAGACCGCCCTCCCCCCGCTTCTTACCCGGATAAATATCATTCCCGGATCATTCAGGGTCAGGGTGGGTATGATGAATCCGGCAACGCTCCTTCCGGTTGCCGATGCCGTTGCACAAGCCATCGGTGGTGACCGGTTCTTCAGGTTTATCCATCTCCCTGTGCAGTCCGGTTCCGATATCATCCTCTCCCGGATGGGCCGGGGGTATCGGGTCCGGGATGCAAAGGAGATTGTCAGGATCCTGAGATCCCGTCTCCCTGATCTTACCCTCGCAATCGATCTCATCTGTGGTTTTCCCGGAGAAACAGAAGAAGATCACCGGATGAACCTTCAGGTAATCTCTGATCTTATGCCCGACATGGTCAATATCACGAGATACTCATACCGCCCGGGGAGCGGATGTGATCGCCGGGACGAGCTTCCCGACCGGATCCGGAAAGAGCGTTCCCGTGAACTGGTAGCGGAGGCCTACCGCCTGATACTCGGGAAGCGTCTCCATTTCGTTGATTCGGAGGAGACGGTCGTCGTAACCGAGATCCTTCGGGACGGGACGGTAATGGGCCGGACCGCGACCTATCAGGGGGTGGTAATCAGGTCAGATCTCTCCCCTGGATCGGTATGCCTGATCAGGATAACAGAGGCACGGACCCATTACCTGGTTGGTGAGCGGATATCGGTGAGTGTCTGATTCGCTGCATCTATCCGTCTGCCTGACAGAGATGTACCCGTATTATGGACGAGACGATATCACACGGGTACCACCGGCTCATGGATCTCATCAATACGAAGAGCGGGGAGATCGATGTATATACACAGGAGATCAGGGAGAAAGATGCCGACCTTCTCTCCCGGATGGGTGCCTCGACAAGCCCTGTTGTCTCCCGGATCGGGCTTGAGATGCTTGAGCGGGGGAAGAAGGGAAACCAGGATGATATCTATGATGCACGGCATTACGACCGGAAGATGATCATCCTGGGAAGATCCAGTGAACCCGTTGCATATCGCCCTGATAACATGAACAAAGCGGTATCAGATCAATTCTGCTGCCTTGGAGAGGACGGGAATTTCTACGAGATCATGTACAGCGACGACGGGCATGTCATCGATTCATACCGTGCAGAACTCTCTCCCGGGCAGGTTATTGATCTCTACGGATACGAAGTCATGTTCATGCTGTACAAGGCGATGCTCCAGTATCTTGAGAACCAGGAAGTCCTCCTTGCCGCCCTTGACAAGACCATCTCGTATATCAGAACCGGCTCAATCACCGGATGATCACTTTTTCCAGGAAAAGAGGGGAAAGGCAGGTTTCAGGGGATCGGTCTCCCCGGAAAGGTTGTTGATCGAACACTGCCGTTCGTGTTCCCTGCCGTTACCGTCTTTCCAGCTGATAAAGACCTTGCCCTGAAGGAGGACGGTGGGCAGGTTAATGGAAGCAGTTTTATCCGGACCGAGGGAGGGTAGTTCAAACCGGTGTTCACCGGGATGAATCTCGACCCGGATCCCGCGGGCAGTATCCATCCCGGTATTTTCTATCCTGACTGATCGGCCATCGCTGTTAAACTCCGCGATAAGAACCGGCTTTGCATTTCGTGATGCATCCTCGGAGATGAAGTATGAGAGAAGAAGGACTCCGCAGACGATGGCAGGAATGCCTGCCAGCAGGGGATCAATGCCGGCAATGACAACGGTGAGAATTCCTGAGATGATAACCAGCGTTCTGAGCAGCCTGCGGTTACTTCCAGTGATATCGGATGATGACATAAAACAGTGATGGGCCCGATGCGATTCGAACGCATGACCTCCCGGTTATCAGCCGGGTGCACCACCTGGCTATGCTACGGGCCCAGAGGCTCTAATTAGGTTATATGTACCACCTATTAAATATTTGGAATCAGGATTCCGGGGAGGAAGGGATCATCTCTCATACCTGCAGATGAAACCAGATCCTCAGTTCTCCCAGATCTCCGGATTGAACAGTATGGTTGTCAGATATCTACTTGGGAATGAAGCAATAGCCCACGGCTGTCTGGAGGCAGCCCTGGATGTTGCCTGTGGTTATCCGGGGACACCATCCTCGGAAGTAATTGACACGCTCCGCGCCCTGCCTGAACGGCATTATTACGTGGAGTGGTCGGTGAACGAGAAAGTTGCATTTGAAGAGGCCCTTGCGGCATCCTGGTGCGGAAAACGAAGCCTCTGCACGATGAAGCATGTCGGCCTGAACGTTGCGGCAGATCCTCTTATGACCTCTGCCTATACCGGGGTGAAAGGTGGGTTTGTCATCCTTTCTGCAGACGATCCCTTTGCCCATTCATCCCAGAACGAACAGGACAGCAGGCGGTACGCGCATTTTGCCAGAATCCCCTGCCTTGATCCCTCGTCTGTCCAGCAGGCCCATGACCTGATGCGGGACGCCTTTGCTCTCTCTGAAGAGTTCTCCCTTCCGGTACTGTACAGGCCCACGACGCGGATCTGTCATTCAAAGAGTGATGTCTCTCTCGGAGAGACCGTGGTATCAGACCGGACGGCACATTTTGAGAAGGATCCCACGCAGTATGTGGTCATCCCTGCCCATACCCGGATTCTCCATACAAAACTCAACGAGAAACAGCCGGCACTCGCGAAAAAACTAATCGAACGCGGGTATAATCGTGGTGAGCGGAATGGAAAGACTGCGGTCATTTGTGGCGGGGTTGCGGCAGCGTATGTCAGGGAAGTGATCCCCCCTGATGTCTCGGTGGCGGTCATCAACGCATACCCGATCGACGAGGACTGGCTGAAAGCTTTCATCAACGGGCATGATCTCGTCGTCGTCGTTGAAGAACTCGCCCCGGTCATTGAGGAAGTATGCCGGCAGGTGGCCGGCACCGTGACCGTTCTTGGGAAGAAGACCGGCCATGTTCCCTACGAGGGTGAACTGGCACCTGACCGGGTGGCGTCCTGCCTTGAAAAGGCTGGTATCAGTCTGAAAGTGTCGTATCCTCCTGTAAAGGGGGCAGTAGGACTTCCGGTCAGGCCACCGATCCTCTGTGCAGGCTGCATGCATCGGACTGCCATGTATGCGATCAAAAAAGTATTCAAAGACGGGATATTCCCGAGCGATATCGGGTGTTACACCCTTGGACTGCAACTCGGGGTCGTGGATACGGTCATCTGCATGGGAGCCTCGATAACAGTCGCGTCAGGCATGGCCCAGGCAGGCGAGGAGCGGGATATCGTCTGTACCATTGGTGACTCCACGTTCCTCCATACCGGGATCCAGGGCCTTTTAAACGCGGTGTATAACCGTGCCAGGATCACGGTTGTCATCCTTGACAACCGGATCACAGCCATGACCGGGCATCAGCCGAACCCGACGACCGGTGAGACCGCGTGCGGGGTAGTGACACCGGCAGTCTCCCTTGAGACGATCTGTCGTGCCTGCGGGGCATCATTTGTCGAAACGGTAAGTCCGAACGATCTCATCCAGTTCACCCGGGTTCTCCGGGAGGCAAAGGAACGGGACGGAGTGAAGGTGATTATCGCAAAGCAGCCCTGTGTTATCTCCGAACGGCGCCAGAAGATTTCACGGGGGCGGTATATGGTCAATACCACGGTATGTATCGGGTGCAAAGCGTGTATCCGGTTCGGGTGCCCGGCAATCGAGCTTGATGGCGGACTCGCCAGGATCAACGAACTCTGTTCCGGTTGCGGGGTCTGTCTCCAGATCTGCCCGGTCGGCGCTATCTCCCGGGAGGTGAGGGAATGAGTTTTGATCTCCTGATCGTAGGGATCGGTGGCCAGGGAACCATCCTGACATCGAACATCATCGGCGAAGCCTGTGTGATTGAGGGGATCGCTGTCCGGGGAGCGGAAACCCATGGCATGGCCCAGCGCGGGGGTTCGGTTGAGACCCAGATCCGGATCGGCCAGGAATGGGGTTCCCTGATTGCACCCGGCACGGCTGACATGATCATCTCCTTTGATCTCATGGAAACCGTCAGGTATTCCCATTACCTCAATGCAGGAGGGAAGATTTTCACGAGCAATGAATACGTGATACCGACCACGGTCTTTATGCAGGACTTCCCCGCTCCTGATGAATCCTTCCTTCTGGCCTCCCTCGGGGAGTTTGACCTGGTGACGGTTGATGCCCGTCGGATCGCTGAAGAGGCAGGGAGCATCCTCACCCAGAACGTGGTGCTTCTCGGTGCTGCTTCGGTGCATCTTCCCCTGCAGGCTGCGTCTCTTGAGGAGGCGATCCGACGCTGTGTCCCCGGGAAGACGATCGATCTGAACCTGAAGGCCTTCAGATCGGGGCAGATGGTAACCGGCAGGACCTGATCGGCTGTCGTTCCCGATCTCCCCGACGGTCAGCCGGATTCATCAAATGGTGCACCACGTGAAAAACCCTGCACCAACCCGGCGATCCTTTTTTATGTTCTACGGGTAACCTGTATGATCATGTCTCAACACGTAACTGAGACCCGGAACGTCGCATCATCTCCCGATGCGGCAGGTCGCTTTCTCCAGCGATAAGCATAGCAAACGAAGAATTACTGTTTTCGATACCACGCTCCGTGACGGTGAACAGACTCCCGGTGTGTCCTTCTCTCCTGCTGACAAGATCGAGATCGCCCGTCAGTTATCTGCTATAGGCGTGCATGTGATCGAGGCCGGATTTCCGGCGTCTTCTGAGGATGAATTCTCCATCGTCAGGTCTATTGCATCCCAGGGGTTTGATGCCACCATCTGTGGCCTGGCCCGGTCGGTCAGATCTGACGTGGACCGGTGCATCGATGCAGGAGTGGAGATGGTGCATGTCTTCATTCCCACCTCTGAAGTGCAGCGTGTTCATACGATCCGTAAGAGCCACGAGGAGGTCGTTGCAATAACCGGGGATATCATTCGGTATGCCCGGGATCATGCAGACAAGGTTCTCTTCTCTGCAATGGATGCCACCCGTACCGGCATCCCCGAACTGATCGAGGTGTACCGGGCAGCCGTTGAGGCTGGTGCAACAGCGATCAATGTACCTGACACTGTTGGTGTTGCAACCCCGGCATCAATGCATCACCTCATCTCCTCCCTCCGGAAAGAGATATCCTGTACCATAGATGTCCACTGCCACAATGACTTCGGGATGGCAAATGCCAACACGGTCTCGGCAGTTGAGGCTGGTGCTGACCAGGTTCAGGTTACAGTGAACGGCATCGGGGAGCGGGCAGGAAATGCGGACATAGCCGCAACCGTGATGTCCATCGAGTCTATTCTCGGGTATACCACAGGGATTGTGACCCCCCGGCTGGTCGAAACCTCCCGGATGGTCTCCCGGTTTTCAGGGATCATGGTCCCGCCGACCTACCCGGTCGTCGGTGAACATGCGTTCTCCCACGAGAGCGGGATCCATGCCCAGGGCGTACTGGAACATGCCGGCACCTTTGAACCCGGGATCATGACCCCTGAGATGGTCGGTCACCGCCGGCGGCTGAAACTGGGAAAACATGTCGGCAGGCATGCAATCAGGGAGATCCTCTCCCAGGTGCATATTGTGCCCGATGATACCCAGATGGATGAAATTATCGCCCGGGTCAAGCAGATTGCAGCGAGAGGCCGGCGTATCACCGAACATGACCTCTACGAGATCGCCGAGACGGTCATCGGTGCCTTGTCAACGGTCAGGTACATCGATCTCGTGGATATCGCGATCATGACCGGGAACCACATGATCCCGACCGCGACCGTCAGGGCGAGGGTGAATGGGGTTGAACAGGTCTGTTGCAGTACCGGGAACGGTTCGGTCGATGCCGCGATCAGGGCATTGATTGGCACGGTTCCAAAAACGGCAACCTTAAAGGAGTTCAATATCTCTGCGATATCAGAGGGAAGCGATGCCCTCGGGCAGGTAACCCTCGTTGTCGAGGATGAAAAAGGACGAATCTTCGATGCAGCTGCGTCAGGAGATGATATCGTACTGGCTTCCGTTGAAGCAATGGCGAACGCTTTGAATATGGTGTACCGCAATGGCACAAACGATAACTGAAAAGATCTTCTCCTCCCGGTCCGGGAGGACGGTAATGGCAGGAGACGTGGTCATGGCCCCGGTTGACGGGGCAATGATCCATGATATCACCGGACCTCTGGCTATCGATAAGTTCCGCGAGATGGGTGGGGTCAGGGTCTTCGATCCTGAGAAGATCATCATGCTCTTTGATCACCAGACCCCGGCCGACTCCCTGAATGCGGCTGAAAACCAGAAGATGATGCGTGAATTTGCCCGTGAACAGGGTATTTTCAATTACGATATCCGTGAGGGGGTCTGTCACCAGGTGACTCTTGAAAAAGGACGGGTAAAACCCGGAGATATCATCATCGGTGCTGATTCTCACACCTGTACGTATGGAGCGGTCGGGGCATTCGCGACCGGTGTCGGCTCGACAGATATGGGGTTTGCTATCCGGTATGGCTGTCTGTACTTCCGTGTTCCGGAGAGTATCCGTGCCAACGTGACCGGTTCATTCCCGTCCCGGGTAGGTCCCAAGGATCTGATCCTCAGCATCACGAAGGATATCGGGGTTGACGGGGCGACGTACCGGGCGGTCGAGTTCACCGGTGAGACGATCGAAACGATGGGCATGCCTGGGCGGATGACCTGCTGCAATATGGCCATCGAGATGGGTGGAAAAGCCGGTATCGTCCCCCCCGATGCCACTACAGAAACATATCTCTCTGGTCGGGGACTGTTTGCAAACACGGATCTGAAGAGTGACGAGGGGGCATCCTATGTCTCATGGCGCGATTACGATGTCACCGATCTCGCTCCCCAGGTTGCCGTGCCGCATAATGTGGACCAGGTCGTTGATGTTGGTGAGGTCGCCGGGACACCGGTTGACCAGGTCTTCATCGGTTCCTGCACGAACGGGAGGTTCGAGGATCTCGCCGAGGCAGCAGACGTGCTCGGAAACCGGAAGTTTTCAGATACTGTCAGGGTTCTGATCATCCCGGCATCCCGTGCCGAGTACCTCAAGGCACTGCGTGCCGGCCTGATTGAACAGTTTGTCGAAGCGGGTGCACTTGTCGAGGCACCCTGCTGCGGGCCGTGCATGGGTGGATCCTTCGGCCTGATCGCAGGCGGGGAGGTCTGCTTTGCTACTTCGAACCGGAATTTCAAGGGACGACAGGGATCCCCGGACGGAAAGGTGTATCTCGGCTCGGCAGCGACAGCAGCGGCTACCGCGATCACCGGCGAGATCACCGACCCGAGGGAGGTGTAATGATGCGGGTCTGGAAGTTTGGCGATAACATCGATACCGATGCGATCATCCCGGGCCGGTTTCTGACAATCAACGATCCGAAGGAACTCGCCATGCATGCATTCGAAGGGATCCGGGATGATTTTGCGAAGCAGGCCGGCGAAGGTGACATCATCGTCGGCGGAAAGAACTTCGGATGCGGTTCTTCCCGGGAACATGCCCCGCTTGCACTGAAGGGAGCCGGTGTCCGGATGGTTGTGGCTGAATCCTTTGCACGGATATTTTACCGGAACAGTATCAACGTCGGTCTTCTGCCGGTTATCTGTCCGGGGGCCGGTGAGATCACCGAACAGGACACGATCGTTCCCCATCCTGAAGAGGGATACCTTGAGGTTTCCGGGCGCCGGCTCCAGGTAGAACCGGTTCCGGAGTTCCTTCAGATGATAACGCAGGCCGGTGGTCTTGTCGGGTATGCAGCAACCATAACGGAGAAGGATCTATGCACAAAGTAGCCGTCATCGGTGGGGACGGTATCGGGCCTGAGATCATCAGCGCCGGCCGGACTGTCATCGATGCCGCCGGGGAAAAGTTCGGGTTTGATATCGAATGGACCGACTTTGACATCGGGGCCGAGCGGTACCTGAAGACGGGAGAACTTGTCAGCGAGGATGAGATCGACGAACTCGGTGCGTTTCCGGCGATCTACTTCGGAGCAATCGGTGATGACCGGGTCACCCCCGGTATCCTTGAGAAGGGGATCCTCCTGGCGATACGGTTTGCATTCGACCAGTATGTGAACCTCCGCCCGGTGAAAATGCTCCCCGGTGTCGAGACCCCGCTTGCAAACAAATCCCCGGAAGATATCGACTTTCTCGTGGTGAGGGAGAATACCGAGGACTTCTATGTCGGGATCGGATCACGCCTGAAAGGAAAAGAACACAAGGAACTCGAGGTGATCCGGGATCTCTATACTGTGAAATTCGGGGTGGACGTTGAGTCTGATGCCGAGGAACTGGCGTACCAGATCGGGGTCACCACGAGGGAGGGATCCCGCCGGGTGATCACGTATGCATTTGAACAGGCAATGAAACGGGACAATAAAGTAAGTTCGGTTGATAAAGCAAATGTCCTCTCCGATGTTTACGGCCTGTGGCGCGATGTCTTCCGGGACGTTGCTGCCGGGTACCCGTCGGTCACGACTGAGTTCACCTTTGTTGATGCGATCACGATGTGGTTCGTGAAAAACCCGGAGTGGTTTGACGTCGTGGTCAGTCCGAACATGTTCGGGGACATCATCACCGATCTCGGCGCTATGATCCAGGGCGGGCTCGGGCTTGCTCCCGGGGGGAATATCAACCCGATGGGAACTTCCATGTTTGAGCCGATCCATGGTTCTGCCCCGAAGTACAAGGGACTGAATGTTGCCAATCCGCTCGCAACCATCTGGGCCGGATCCCTCCTGCTCGACCATCTGGGAGAACGCGATGCAGCGGCACGTATTCTTGACGGAATCGGAGCGTCCATCAATGCCGGTTATGTAACAAAAGACATGGGCGGCCAGGCTTCCACAAGCGGGGTCGGCGACTGGATCGCTGACTGGATCAGAAAGACCTGAATCTTTTTTTTTATAAGTCCTGTCTGTAAATCCAGACATTAATCAAAATAAGACGCTAAGGGGGAGAGTTGAACTCCCGAGGGGACAGGCCCCACAAGATTTCCAATCTTGCGCCTTACCAGGCTAGACTACCTCAGCAGAAAAGATTGCCTTATTCTATTGGATGAATTCAGGTTTAAGGATTCCCTTTTCCTGATGGATGTTCGATCCCCTTCCAGATGGACGGATAGGCATCTGTTTCCGGGAATACCAGCCGTGGAGAAAGGACAAGTGCCTTGTCTCCGGGTGAGAAGCGTGATGCACTCATCAGGGCCTCGCCAACCGCGATGAGATCCCCGCCCGTGGTCTTCACGACCACGAGTTCGTTCATCTGGAACGATCCCTTCTCAACAATTCCCCGGGCAGAAAGCCTGGCACCATGGCATATTGCTCCTGCAGCGGTCTCTTTTATGGTAATCACCGGCATGTCGCTGATGGCATCAAGCGGGGGGAGAACCATGGCATCAAAACGCTCCCGGTCGCCTTCCCTGGCGGCTTCAGCGGCATCGCGCAGATCATGGAGGGTATGGCACTGTGTTTCTGTGAACGGGCCCGAACGGGAACGTCTCAGTTCTGCCATGTGCCCTCCGACCCCGAGTGCCATCCCGAGGTGAACACAGAGCGACCGGATGTACGTACCTGAATCGCACCTGACCCTGAGCAGGACATCCCGTTTCGTGCGGTCAAGCAGGCTTAGATCCAGGATTTCCCGGATACGAAGCGCCCTTTTTACAGCACTCCTTCTGGGCGGACGCTGGTATATCCTCCCGGTGAACCGGGAGATGACTTCGGTGAGCTCCTTGTCAGTCACATCCCCGTGCAGCCTGAGCAGGGCAATGTATTCCTTCTCATCCTGATGCATGATCGTGGTCAGCCTGACGGCTTTCCCGAGCAGGATGACGAGAACACCGGAAACCTGGGGATCAAGCGTTCCGGTATGACCGACACTCGAAACGCCGGTCATCTCCCTGACCCATGCGGCAACCTGGTGAGAGGTCGGTCCTCTCGGTTTATCGATCAGGATGATGGCTCCCGGGCTGTGCGGAATAAGGGGCTGTACAGATGGTGTTGTCATCAGGAATTCATGAGGAGGTAGAGATTGAGTTCGTCGAGGGTTCCTTCAAGGGATCCGTCCCCGATGACATCGGGAAATAGTCCGGCCAGTTCCATCACCTCTGCCGTCACGTCTCCGATTGCCATCAGGACAAGATCTTCACGCCGTTTCCATATTGACGATTTGAACGAAAGAGCACTGGTAAAGAGGATCCCTTCTGCCCCGGTGAGGTCAAGCTCTTCGTATGTCGGGATGAGGGCATAAATCTGGAATTCTGTCGGCTCTCCCCCTGCGTCCCGTATCCCGTCAAGGAGTCTGTCGTTCGGGGCATCGGAGCGTGGGATGCCTATCTTCTTCCCTGATATCCATTCTCCGAGATACGGAACAAATGCACGGGAGTAGAATTCAGGAAGAACTTCGCAGGGAACCCCGTACTCCCTGAGGGCCTTCGCGGTCTGCGGCCCGATGGCAATCACCCGCGGGAGCGGTGCATCATGGAGGAGGGGTCCGATCCTGGCTGCAGGCAGGGCACTGGTGAAGAAAATACAATCGAATGCCTTTTCCCGGACCCTCTCCATGAAGGCATCAATCTGTTCCTGGTTCATATTTCCGCTCAGGGGAGAAACCGCGTAACAATCGTGCCCTCTTCTCAGACACCTCTCCCGGTCATCCTGTTCCTTTCCCGCAAGACGTGTTATCGCGATCTTCATTTCTCCCTCCAGGTGGCCTGCAGGCCGTATGCGGTTATTTTATGCTCTTCATACACTTAAATCCTTAAGAAAACTGGTGATTTCTGTAATGGTGGGAATGGGATTCGGGATACTGTGCGGATTAGCCAGTGGTCTTCTCCCGGGTATTCATACCAATACCATGGCAGTTCTCCTGGCAGGATGGTCTTTCTGGCTTCTCCCGGTTATCGGACCGGCAGGGATCGCTGCAGCCCTCGTATCCACCCTGATAACCCATTCGTTCATAGAGATCATCCCTGCGGCCTTCCTTGGTGTGCCGGAGGACGGGACTGCCCTTTCGGTCCTTCCTGCCCATGCACTGACTCTTGCCGGGAAGGGCGAAGAAGCAATCCGCATATCCGCTCTTGGAAGCCTGCTCGGGATCGTGGCAGGAATTCCCCTTTCCCTGGGTGCATATCTTCTTCTTCCCGGGATCCAGGGTCTGATCGACTGGTGGACCGGCCTGCTTCTGGTACTGATCCTTGGATTCTTTATTGTGTGTAGCGGGAGTCCCGGATGGTCACTCGGATTGTTTCTCGTATCAGGGATGCTCGGGCTCTTTGCGTTCCGGTATGAATACCTCGTCTGGCATGGAACCGGTGACGGGGCCGTTCTTATGCCGCTCCTGACCGGAATGTTCGGGCTGCCGCTTCTCCTTCTCGCAACAGAGGGGGTGATCCCCCGCCAGCTCCATACCGTGCCTTCCCTTCATCTGAAGGATATTACCGCCGGAACCATCTCCGGTACCGCTGCAGGACTGATCGTCGGCTGGCTGCCCGGTCTCTCGAATGCCACAGCGAACGGGGTCATTGCTTCCTTTATCCCGGAAGAAGACGGGGGAAGGCGGTTTCTTCTCGCAACGGGGGCAGCAGCCTCTGCCAATGCGGTGATGGGAATTGCTGCCCTGTATGGTATCGGCAGGATGCGGAGCGGAGTGATGGCAGCCCTCGCTGCTGTTGAACACCCCTCCCTTCTCCTGATCCTGACAATTCTTGCTGCATCCGGAGCGATAGCATACCTGTTGGCAGTCGGGCTGTCCCGGTATGCCTCCTGTCTCTCCGGGGTGAATGCCCGTCTGCTCAGTCATATTGTTTTCATCGCACTCGTGGTGCTCTGCGGGGCCCTGACCGGTCCGTTCGGGGCAGGGATTCTCTTTCTCTCAATGCTGATCGGGCTGGTACCGGAACTGGTCCAGGTCTCCCGGGTGAGTTGTATCGGCGTGGTGACGATCCCGGTTATCCTGTATTCATTCGGGATTGGAGGAATTTCATGAACCCCGATCAACAGGATGAAACCCCGGATTGCCGGTACTGGTTCGGCGATCTCACCGGTGGAGAGGTCATATCGGCCGGCCGGGATCCCGAGATTCTTGCAGAACGTGCCGGTGCGATTATCGATTCAAAGACGGGGAGTTCCCCTGACGGGAACTGTGCGATCCGATCAGGCCTGGTATCAGACCGTGCAGAATACCTCTCTCTCCTGAGAGATGTGTGTATTGCACACGCCAAGAACCGGCTTGCCGTGATCGGCGATCCCCGGGAGCGTGAACTTATCCACCTGGTCAGAATCCTTGCGGATATTGATGATTTGACCGGAACCCTCCAGGATCACATTGCCGATTATTTCAGGGGATTTCATCACACCTCTCTTTCCCCGGGTGAACCCGGAGTGGGGATGCCGACAGAGCCGGCACCAGGGATATCCTTTCTTACAACCGGAATTGAGAGGATGAAACAGGCCAGAAAAACGGTTTCTGAGGATATCCGTGTGAGAGCAGAGATTCTTCTCCCGAACACATCTGCACTTGCCGGCCCCCTTGTTGCTGCCCGGATGCTGGAACGTTCCGGCAGCCTGATGCGTCTTTCCCGCCTTTCAGCATCATCCATCCAGGTTCTGGGTGCGGAAACGGCACTCTTCTCCCATCTGACCCGCAGTTCTCCATCTCCCAAACATGGAATCATATATCAGCATAAACGGATTCATGTAGCCCCGAAACGCCGGCGTGGACGGGTATCGCGGGTCTTTGCGTGCAGGATGGCCATTGCAGCACGGATTGACTATTATCGGAAAGAACGCGATGATGTCTTCATTGCTGATGCCGATGCACGGATCCGCAGGGCTGGTGAGCGGTGATGATCTGGAATGACGGGGTGCTGGTCACTCCCGGACGTGCGGACCGGCGGGATCACCTCGTCAGGGGGATGCGGGTCTGGCCGCCGGAACGAAGTAAACTGGGTGCATTCTGCTACCTAGGGGGGGATCCCGGGCTCAGCCCCGGGATGAAGGTCCTGTATCTTGGTGCTGCTGCAGGAACAACCGTCTCCTATCTCGCCGATTACGTTGAAGTGGTATACGCGGTGGAGTTTGCTGCAGATCCCTTCAGGCAGATGATCAGGCTTGCCGAACGGAGGACGAATATCATTCCGTTTCTGGCCGATGCGAGGAGCCCGGAACAGTACGATATCTTCATTGAACCGGTGGATCTCATCTGCCAGGATATTGCCCAGCGTGACCAGGCCGCCATCCTGATCCGGAATCTTCACCTCCTCGTACCGGGAGGGCGGTTCATCCTGATGCTCAAGGTCAGGAGCATCTCGGCAACCGCGACCCGTGAAGAAGTGGTCAGCGGGGTAACGGATATCCTCGCCGGCTGCGGGGTACCTGATATCACTACAACGATTCTGGAGCCGTATTATCCCCAGCACGTGGCAATATCCGGGGTTGTTTCTCCCGGGGGGGTCAAGCCATGAACCCGGTAGGTCATATGCTCCGGTAGAAAAGGTCCCCTGTTCTCCCCGTTTCATGGAAAAAACGATAGCCCGAAGCAGATTCGAACTGCTGTCACAAGGTCCAGAGCCTTGTATGATTGACCTCTACACTATCGGGCTGTGTGCCTCCATATGTTGGCAACTTCAGTACATTAAGGTTACTCTTTCCCGGACTCCCGTGCCGGTTGCGCGATCCCCGGCCGGGAGGAACCCCTGTTCGGGACCGGTACCGGATAGACATGGGGATGTGATCCCTCAAAGCTCATCATCTCCCATAAAATGAAAAAAAAGGCATGGTACACCATTTGTTTTTACCCTGCGCAACCAAAAAGGATATATTAGGCATTTCACAAATATCTAGTCATACTTCGATTTCTCGGAGTATGATGCATGAATCCGGTGAGCAGTCGGAAAATAACAATCGACTGTCGGCGGACGCATGCAATTCGAACATGGATTGTTCGGAGGACATGTAATGAACGCACGATTTGCAGTAGTCATGATGGTGCTCGTTGCACTTGCATTCATGGCCCTGCCGGCATCTGCCGCTATCAACAAGATCAACCAGGGTGGAGAAGTCTTCCTTGGTGAGAAGGATCTTGATATCAGTGCAGCAGCCGGTGGCGCTTCCCAGATTGCATGGTGGCAGCCGGGTACCAACACAGAAACCGAGCAGCCGGCTGATATTCAGACGGTTACCAATGCCAAGGCATTCTACGTTTCACCTGACATCTTTGTCGGTAAGACCGGCAACTGGTATCAGTGGAACGGCAGTGTCAAGGGCGCAATTGTCTTCAACGTCAAGGAACCCTCCCTGAACCTCAAGATCTGGGACGGATCCGTCAACGAGGACATTACCGGCAAGGCAATTCCGGTTGGTAACTATGCCAACTTCGTTGTCGAGACCAACATGCAGAGCATCGTTACCCGTCCGGGCTTCGTTGCATCTGATGCACCCTTCAAGATCAAGGTAAAAACCGCCGACGGTGGTGTCCTTGAGGGTCTTGTTGGTAACAACGGTAAAGAGTGGCCCCTGACCAATCTGAAGGTCAACGAGCAGCTCTGGTACTGGGTCGGTGTCGGAAACGACAACACCAAGCCGGCTAACAACGACGGATGGAACACTGCTGCCGAGGACAAGTACGGAAACCGTGTCTACAAGGCCGGTGTCTACACTGTCTGGGCAGAGTGTAATGCAAACGGAATGAAGGATCAGTATACCGCACCAGATGGTTCTGACTACACCGGGAAGACTATCTCTGCAGTCAAGAGTGTCACGATCGCCACCGACCAGGTGAAGATCGAAGCAAACAAAGACACTGTTGTCCGTGGCAACCCCTTCTCTGTCACCGTCACTGGTGTACCAAATGCTGACTACTACCTCTGGATGAAAGGCACTGCCTCTATGTCAGGCCAGCCTGACGACCAGCCACCAATGATCCTGTCTGTTCAGGACAAGGTGAGCCAGGACGATCCAGCCGGTCCGTACGAGATCGGTAAGTACCAGTTTGAGGGTGGCGCAGGGAAGAGCATCAAGCAAGATGTCCCCGATGACCCTGATTACCATGGAACCAAGTTCTACGCAATGCTTACGCTGAGTTCCAGTGGTACCAGAACTGTTGAGTGGAAGACCTCCAAAGACACCAAGGACAAGAAGTACACGGTTCGTGTCGAGCGCAAGTCCGGCAACCAGTACAAGTCCGATGAAGTCGAT
>CAZWTX010000030.1:0-32270 GCA_964637135.1 uncultured Methanospirillum sp.
CTTCTTTCACCAGCTGACGGGTAATGATTCCCCCTTTCATTTGAGATTATATAAAAGTTGTCCGGGGTTGATTCCTGGGGATCCCGGTCAGGGATAAGACCCGGATCTGTTTCCGGGTTTCACTGGTTTTTGGGGGGGAGATTGGGAATCGTGATGGAATGGTGATTCAGAGAGGGGGGATCGCTCGTCAGCAACTCCGGCTGATTCATGGCGGGATTCTGCTGGGTCGTGGAGCAGGGTCATAATGATGGGAAATATATGGGGTAGAAAGATAAATTACATAATTATGTTAGAAAAGGAGGCGAAGAATCATCATAAGAAGGCCGTATATTGGTTCTAAAAGAGAACTTCCTAGGAATCTGCCTAAAAATGGGCGATATTCACATATCCATTATATGAATAACTATCCACGAAAACCAGATATAAAAACCCCAAAAATAACCCCTAATCAAATAAATAATCTAAATTCAATAGATGAGTCGAATTCAAAAATGAAGTATCTTCTCACAGATTGGCTTGATGAATTAATTACAAAAAAGCACGATCATTTGGCCTTAATTGGAATATTCGTGGCAATTGCGGTTTTCACTATTGATAAACATATTGATATTGTCCCTTTCTTTTCATTGACATTTGCTCTTTATATCTGTTTCAATATTTTTTTATCCTCATTTCATAATGATATTAAAAATGGATTAAATATCTTTTCAATCTTATTTGGGGGAATAATTACTCCGCTCTATCTTTATCTCATATTTTACTCATTAGAATTACATCCGGATTTGATAATTTTTGGAGAGTTTTTTTTAATTTTTTTGCCCATTAATTTGACCATTCAATTTATTCTATTTAAAATTCTATCCGAAAATGGAATCAACTGGTGGAAATATGAAAATCTCTGTGTTTTTGGGTCATCTTTGATTTCATTAATTGTAACCTATTATGTAACACAATTCTATTATTGTAATCATATTCCCTTTTTTATCAAATATTTCTCACACTAATACTTCTTTTTCACCTTCCTCGTCACATTACACCGGCATCCCGGAAAATGGGAACCCTTTCGGTAATCTCACTAGTTCTCGATATACTCACTAAAGAAAATATAGAAAAAAACGGGAAAAAATTAAGAGGATTGAAGAATGGATTATTGCATGGCCGTCGCTGGTGATCTGGATTACTACTTCTATCTTTCCCGGATTAATTCAAGCGTTGTATCATCAATGGGAGGGAATAAAACTCTGAAAAATGGAACATTAATCTATTGATGCCAGGTACCTTTGAAGACTCTATACGGTTTCGGTAAGATGATAGCAGCTTCTTTACTGTTATACAATTCGATATAGCCGGGTTCAGAGTAATCATTAAAAAACTTAATTCTACTTATCCCCGAAGACAGATTATCCCATTGTCATGTTGTTCTCAATCCTTCTCCAAAAATATTAAGCGTAAGAACATTATCTGGACTGATAAAAGCATCCGCGGGGATAGTTGTTCCACTATGGTAAAGTAATGATCCTTCAACAATTATTGATTTCATTGGAGAGATACAATTTGTGGGTACTGGACAATTTGAACAATCACCCGTTGGAGGACACGGACAAAAAACTTCACAACAACCGCTTAATAAGCACCCAATAACCAATATTGGTATCAATAGGTAGATGTTCCTCATAATTTTCAATTTACATTAACATACATATATATGTCGAAATGAGGGGGAGTTTAGGCAAATGAGAATTTATAACCTCTCTTTCCTAATTTGATTCTTTTGGCATTCTTTATACAGAACCTCTTCTCCGTTAACTGTTGTATATTGGTCTTTTCAGGATCAATTGATTCACGGTTTTTATAACTTGATTGATCTCTTTGCCCATCATATCCTGTAGGTTGAATTATCTTTATTTTCTGATTGAGCCATCTTCGTGACGGCATTAGGATTATCCTATTATCTGGTATCCGGTAGTGGCAATACTCATGAGGAGGCCGGATATTGAGCCTTCCTATATAATCTGCAGGTATGGTGAGGTCTTTCTTTGAGTAATACTTTGATGATCCATATCCTTCGGAGATGATCCGGTTAATGATCATCCGGACGGAATGCAGATTCAGAGATGACGGGCATTGGTCATCAGTAACTCCAGCCGATTCATAACGGGATTCTGCTGGGTCGTGGATTGGGGTCCTGAAATAAAGAAATATAAAGGGTGGGAAAAAAGAGCCTTAAAAAACAGTTTTTTGAGTGAGAGTCCAGAGACCCCAATGTGATCCAACCTTCTTTTCTAAAGGTGCCTTCCATGCTTCATCAAATGCTTCAAAGTAGAAGAAAGGGATGTTATTCGATGTGGCCCATACAACACTCTGTCTTAAATATTTCTGAAAATTGGGTAATGATGGGACAGCATTTCCATTTGTATCTCCATCACTAGGCCAGCCCATCTCCCCGATGATAACCGTTTTCCCCCCTGCTTTTTGTTTCACGCTGTTGTATGCATCGATTGTTTTCTGAAGTGCGGCATCAATACTATATCCTTCCCAGTAAGGATAAATATTCACTACTATAACATCAACTGCTGCGATAATATTCGGATGAGAATTAATTAGTTGATATGTATCAACAACAGTTACTGGAATATTTGGAAATTTCTTTTTAAATGTCTGGATATAATCAAGCAATACCGATTCTGGCTGATCTCCTCTTAGTAATACTTCATTTCCGATGGCAGCGATGTCGACATATCCATTTTGAGCCTGATCCATTAAATTTTTTAATTGCTGACTGTTGACAGAAGAATCAGTCCCGATCCATGCTCCCATCATAATCTTTAACCCATTCTCATGGGCAATTTTTCCGGTTACCTCTAATCCGCTTTGCGTTCCAAAGGTTCTCACCCATTTTGTCTTTGATTTTATAATCTGAATCAATTCTTTAATTTCATCTGGTGAGATATAACCAGGGGGCTGTTTTCCTACGAGATAAGGGCTAAAATTCAACCCATAGAGTTGAGATTCTGATTCTTCCATACATCTTCACCTAGAAGGAAAAGTATCAAGCGAGTACATAAATACATCTAAATGGTTTTCAATATTTAAATGATTTAATAAAATCCTGCCCCCGAAATAATCGATGAATCACCGTTTATTATGAAATTAAAAAGGAATATTTTGGAATTCCCATACCCCTGAAAACGCTAATAAAATACCTGTAATACGGGAATTATTATTTCTTGATTTGATACTATTGTTGAAAAGAAATGGACTACGTGTAATAGCCGTTGCAATGAGTAATCCGCGTATGTATATACAGGTACTTTTAATTCTTCCAGCAATTAGGCAATAATTCTCCGAAACGAAGTTATTTGTCATGTCTCATGTTCTTCCCGCCTGAGAGATCATCCCCCCATCAAGAGGGCAGATTGAATGGGTTGCATCGCTTCCTGCAGGAGGGCGATAACCAGGGCCTCCTGCCGCATGGTTTTTATTTTCCTGATATCTGTGAGTAATCAGGAGATGGGAGAAATGGGGAAAAAATGGTGGGGAATAATTGAATCTCAAATGGAATTATGTGATATACTCCTATCCAAATGTTCACTACCAGATTCCATAGTAATGAAGAATCAAAAATCCTTCGCATATAAGGCAAAGGAGTGAGATGATCATGTGGATTACCAGCAATCTAGATAGGATACCATTATTTGATTCAATGACTCTATGTTCCATAATCATTCACTATTTGGATGATTGTAATTCTGGGAAGGATGAATTTAGATCCTCATACTAAAGCACATCCTTTCCATTTTTGTTTCCAGCATAGTGCTTTTTTGCCTGAATCGTACCATACGCCAATCCAAATCTCAATAACCCTTTTCCGATTTGTCCCTCCTTTGGAACATCAGGGAGAATAAAACTCCTCTGTCCATGATTTTAATCATGCTATGTGCAGATTAATATTCCCAAAAAATCACCATTTCGACAAAAAGGAAGATTATGGGGGAAAATGGAGAAAAAAACCTAATTTATAACATTGAATTACTTTCTCTTTACTGTTTTGAAAAAATTATCAGTACCTGACTGAGTTCTAAATAATATTCAATTTAACCAGATATTGAGTGAATATGGTACATAAATGATGAAATTGTAAATAAGAGATCCCGAACGCAAAATGAGAATAGGTTGTATTCAGCAGAAAAAGAGATTCTAAACATATCAATGTCAAGGACTATGATATATGACTCATGATATGGACATTTGCAAAGATACTTGGCACGGGTTTTTCAGGAAGTATATCTTTGCCCAGCCGGCAATATCCAGCAGTTTACTCCGGTCAAAATCTGCTCCGGACGATCCAGAGATCCGTTCCCATCCGGCACCGAGTTCCGGGATGGCGAGTTCTAGGGTACTGAGTCGTTCCTGGAGGATGTCGATCGTCAGGGCCTGTTGCTGGATTTATGCCTCTGCTTCGCTGATATTCATGAGATATCAGGAGATGGGGAAAATGGTAGTGATAAGGGGGGGTCATTAATAGAAAAAAAAGGAGTTATTAAAATCCTCAAATTTTGGATTGATATGAGGGGCAACCCAAAAAAAATTTCATGTTTATCTTAACCATTGGATTTCAACAAAGCCTTTAATCAAAAGATTATGATCTGATATCATAATCTTTCTTGATTTGAGGGGGTTAACAGAACTTTTTTTTGATCTCTCTACACATGCCAAGTTCCCTTTGAAACATATCTATCAAACGTGACAGATGCTTCGTGATTTTGATATAATTCAATATATTCGGGAGATGAGCCCCCATTATCTACATATAATACCGCTCGTGCAATTCCTGATGATGCATTATTCCATTTCCAGTATCCAGAACCACCCACCCCATTCCAATTAATTCTCGCGATATTGTCCGGATTTAGGAATGCAACAACATTATGTTGATAAGTAGACGCTGGAGCTTCAATGATAATTGTATTCGTGGGAGAAATACAATCATTTGTTTTGGGGCATTGATCACAGTTCAATGTCGGACAAGGGGGTATTGGACAATTTGAACAATCACCCGCTGGAGGACACGGACAAAAATCTTCGCAACAACCGCTTAATAAGCACCCAATAACCAGGAATGGTAGCAGTAGGTAGAGGTTCCCCATAGTTTTCAATTTACATTAACATACATATATATGTCGAAATGAGGGGGTGTTTAGGCAAGTGAGATATTATAAACCCTCTTTCCTAATTAGACTCTTCTGGCATTCTTCATACAGAATCTCTTCTGCGTTAACTGTCGCATATTGCTCTTTTCAGGATCAAGTAGTAGGTTATGCTTTTCCATAGCCAGATCGATGTCTTTTGTTCATATGTGTTCTGTGGTCGTATTTTTTTTTTTGATTGAACTGCCCTCATGACCGCAATAGGATTATTCGATTATGTGGTATCCAGAACAGACAATACTCAAGAGAAGCACGGTTATAGAACCATTCTCTATTATCCGTGTGTCTAATGAGGTTTTTCTTTGAGTAATACTCTGAAGATCCTTATCCTTCCGAGATGATCTGGTTAATGACCATCTGGTCGGAATGCTGATTCAGAGAGGGGGTTGGGATCACTTGTCAGTTACTCCGGCTGATTCAAGGCGGGATTCTGCCCTGCCATGGAGCAGAGTCATGAAAATGGGAAATATAAAGGACGGGAAGTTTTTTTCTTTACCTAGTGATAAATATCCTCCATGGGTATTAGTACGGTTCCAAATGTTCAATGTAATCGATGCGGAAAAACTGTAACACTAATACATAGAACTACTCAATATGGAGATAGATATCCAACAATATGTCCTGAATGTAAAGGGCTCATAGATGGATTGGGAAATCCTGTAGAGAAATCAGATATTGAATGCCCTTGGTGTGGAAAAAAAGGACACATTTTTTTCCGTCTTGATAATGACGGAAAACGTACCAAATCATATTGCATGAATTGTGTAAATTGGGTTAATGGAGATGGAACAAAGATTGAATAAAATTTGATAATCATCATGGAAACTTAATAAGTGGTTATTATGGCGATCTTTCTTGATATTGATGGAATTCCTCAAGATGCAATTGTTACTGAATCTGAAATATTAGGGAAATACCTTGATGAAAGCGAATTATTTAGGCGATTTTACGAAAATCAATGGACATCAGTAAAATCTAAGGTTTTTTGGTTAAATGATCAAAAATTGGATGAATTGGACCGTCTTGATAATAGCAAATTTGCATTAATGCAACATACCAATGAAGAATATTTCGTTAGAATTAATCCTGCTTATAATCATTCAGATCCAGAATTAATAATTGTTCATGAAATGACTCATATTATTATCCAAGAATCTGGATTTCCTATGGTTGGCCCTATTATTTATGAGGATGAACAGAGTAAACAATTATCTGTTTTTTTTAATGAAATGCTTCATGATCCCTTAGTCATAAACAAAATGGTAAAAAATGGATATGATTTAAGGCAAGAATATAATGGCCAGTTTGAAGGCTTGTGTGATGGAATAGAGAAGAAAGTAAAGGATGATATATCCGGATTAAAGGAAACGGTTGTAATTTTTTGGATAGTACAATTTTTATTAGAATGCCACCTAATATTTGAACCAAATATTTGCAGAAAATATTGCGATAGAATTCGGTCGATAATTCCTAAAATATTTAATAAATCTTTTTTGACATATAACAGGATAAATGAAAAAAATATGTGTGATAAAAAAAATTTTATTGAAATAATTAAGGGTATACTTACTCACTATAAATTGAATCATTTACTTTTCATAGTTAAGTAAAAACCTTATGATTCATCCTTTTCTTCACCCTCCTCATCACATTGCACTGGCATCCTGGCGGGGATTCTCTCTGTAATATCAACCGTTCTAAAGATACTCACTCCAGAAGATGTTGTAAAGAAAGTGGAAAGGATAGGGATGATAAAAAAAGGATTATTGTTGAGCCGCTGCAGTTGTCCCGGATTACTACTTCTTCCTAGCCCGGATTATCTCAAGCGTTTCATCATTAACTGGGGCGATCCTCTCTTCCGTGCAGATCCGAAGGAATAACTCTTTTCCTTCTTTCATATCTTCATTGGCAACCAGTATCTCTTTTCCTGAATATTTCAGCGTCCCAGGGGGAGACAAACCGTTTATCTACCCTATCGATCATTGAATTCCTCCCAGAATATCTTCTATGAAGGGAATTAGATTCTTATGGATATGAATGAAACGGGTACAATTATTATCCTTTAGAATATTGTTCCAATTGCCCGGAATCATATGCTTCATCAAGCGTTTTTAATATAGATTCTGCCAATGATTTTGCTGCAGAATGGGACATGTAAATTCTGTTCGCCGGAACAACGGTTTTTCCATCATCAGTAACAGTCCCGGGCATTTTTAAAAAATCTATCATGATATCACGATATGACACATTGATGTAAGCGAGATTGGAATAATCATGTGATTCTACCTTGATTTTCAAATCAATCTTTTCCGGATTATAAATCGATTGAAAATCATACTGCTTGGGACTTTTTTCGATGGTATTTTCACTCATGCTATTTCCTGAATTGGATAACTGTGAGGAGAGTCCTGGGACATTTTCTTGAATTCTTTGCTAAGATCTACCTTGGGCAGGGTTTGGGCTTGATTTCGATACTGGACTTTCGCCATCAATCCCTGATAATATCGCTCTATTTCCCTATCCATCAATGATGAATGCTCATGGTCATCAGTAATTGCATAGGTGAGGAAGGTTAATGCCCGATATTTTTTAGAGTTGAGGTTTATTCGATAGATGGACCGTTGAGGATCTTTCTCTTCCCTAATGACCAAACCGAGATTGACAAGTGTTTTCAAAGAATTTGTTATTGAGGTTGTAGATAGGGCTAATTGGTTTTCCAAATCCTTTACACGATAGTCAATGAAGGGATCAGAAATCATCTCCTCTACAATCTGTACTATCGCCGCATTTCCAAAAAGCCCGCCATATGGGGTACTTAAGTACTTCTCTTCTTCCCGGTCAATCCTGGCTGTATCCTGCTTACAGAGATGTTCCATCATTCACCTCTCTTCTAAAAAATTAGCAGTAACAGGTAAAAAAGTTATAGGTCTGTACTGCCTCCATGATGTCCTCGGTATATTTCATAGTATTCGGACCAGGATTGAGCCCAACTTAAATCATTCAGGATAATAAAGGGTTCAGTTCTCCCCCGTGATGAGACATACCTGATGCAAACGTTCTCTTCACCAACCGTTTGGATCAATTTGTGAAAGTCAAGATTTGGAAATTTATTGGCAATTTTTCGATCTTTGAGCGATATTTTAGTTCTATGTTTTAGTAGCCAGGAAATAAATTGTGCATATTCTTCGGTGGGATCTGGAGGTCTGGGACCGATCATGCTATTCTCTTAAGAAAAAGTTGTTTTGACCGAATTAATCAATTCCCTAACCAACATTGGTGAATTTTCCGTAATATCAGATGATGCTCCCCTGAGAAAAAGTGCCACCATAAAAATGGGGTCAATGATCGACACTGCATATTATGTGACAATTCACTTGTTGCATAAAAAAGATAACGGAATTATGTGTCATTCTTTTAAGAAAATCTCCCCAAAAATTACCGCTGGATATGAATTAACGTGTCCTCCATCTTCATCGCGTATACCTCTTCGTGATCCTGATTGCGACATTCCGGAACATCGACCTGTAATTCTCCACTCCTGTTACCGATTCCTCTCCTCGTTCTGTATCACCTGTCATCGAAGGGGACTCCCCTCGAGAGAATATCCTCTCCCCACACCCCCCCACCAAACTCATAACCACTTGCTTTATCCGATAGCCGGTCTTACCCTTTTTTTAATAATCAAATCTCTTCTCATATCTGCAATAATCCTCGATGGATGACCTGACGGCTTTTTTTCTCGGATGAGTGGGACGGATTCAATTCAGACGAAGCGGCGGAATTTCCACTCCATAAGCTTTACAATAGATCCGATAACATCATTTTCATGCTGTCACCCCTCTGGGTATCATTTCGTCAGGAATGAATCAGAGCCGGCAGCAGGTGGTCGCATGATCGATCAACTGACAGAACAAAAAGACACATTGCTCGCATTCGAGCACAGGACCGGATTGACTGAACCGGTGAATCCTTCCCTGAACGGGGTGTTCACGGGGATATCCCCTGGAGGGATGGCATGCACCGAATAACCGGCTCCCCAGCCCATGAAACTGCTTGGCCGCACATCAAGACCGGGGAGTACTCTATCATTAGCACTTTTCTCTTTAAATCTACCTTTGATCCCCGTGGTTGGCGATTTAGGCAGCCCCTTTGGATCCCTCCCCCGGATAAGTGCACTCCCCCTGTGGCACACCGGTGTCACAAGCCGGGTTCTCTGATGATATGGGTTCAATCGATGAAAATTCTCCTGGAAACCGCCATTGGGAACCGGGACCGGGTATCGGCCCCAGATAACCGGTATGATACCCGGCGCAGAACACCGGGTCAGAGCAGGGCTATACAATGGCTATACACTGACCTCACCCCCCGGAGGAGCAGAGATGACTCCCCGCCATGACGGCCTGACGGTCAGGACTGCCGAGTACCATATCAGGGATGAACTGGCCGGCCAGGGATTTCTGGTCTTCCGGGTGACCGACCCGAAAACCCGGTTCAACCTGATCGCGTTCGGTCCCGATGAACCAGTCAGGTTCATCCAGGTACTCACCGCCCGGCCCCGGGAAGCCGCCGGAACGTATGGAGAGGCGGTCCGCCGGCTCAGCATGCTCCAAAGATCCGGGACTATCCCGGGAGACCTCCATCTCTGGACGAGATTCGGGGATGAATGGCGGAATTACGTGATCATGCCGGGCGGTGCGGTCAGGATTGACAGGGGGGCATATGGCAGCATGCAGCCTTCCGTGTGATCCACCGCAAGCGGACCGGATCTCCAGTGGGGAACAGATCTGCCTGACCCGGATGCAACCGCTTGGACAGCCGGGGGATGTCATCCGGATTGGAACGGCCCGGTTCAGGATAGCCGATGTCATCCGGATGGATCTCTATCAGGTCATGATGGAACTCTACCGGCTGGAAGGATTTCAGACGAGAGAAGCGTTCAGTTCCTTCTGGGAGGAACGGTACCCGGAGCACTGCACCGGTACTGAGCGGGTGTACGTGCACTTCTTCGCCCGGATTGGAGGTGCCTGATGCCGCCCGATTCAAAGATGCGGTCAAAGATCTGCCCGTTCATCTCGACACCCGATACCCGGGTCTTCTGCTATGGGTCGCTCTGCCAGGCGGCCGTCACCCTCCCGGTGAACGGGAACGAAGGGGGTGTCATGGGCTGCAGACTGATCGATACTACTGCTCCGGACAGGGTGGAGGATGACACCCGATGAGCGGCGGGGAGCCCTCCGTGACGCGATCCGAAGGCTCCATACGGCGGGAGACGTCATCGAAGTCAGGGCAATCGGCGAAGAAGCGCTAGCCTCCGGTTACTTTGACAACCAGGACCTGCTGACCGGAAAGATCCTCCTCCTCGACGAGGATCCCCGGGTCCAGGGAATCTACCTCACCCTTAACGAGGTGAACCCGGCCCTCCTCTCACGAAGGGCCAACCGGGTGAAGATGCGGCTTTCAAAGAAAGACGCAACGACCGCAGACGGCGATATCATCAGGAGACGCTGGCTCCCGGTGGACATCGACCCGGTCAGGCCGTCCGGGGTCTCCTCTTCGGAATCAGAGCATGAGGCTGCGATCGGGAAGGCATACGCAATCGCGGCATACCTTGGCGGGATCGGCTGGCCGGATCCCGTCATCGCAGACTCGGGCAACGGGGCCCATCTCCTCTGGCGGATCGATCTCAAGAACGACGACGAATCCCGGGATCTCGTGAAGAACTGCCTCGCTGCCCTCGATCTCCGGTTCTCTGATCCCGGTTCCCGGGTCGATACCGGAAACTACAACGCCGGCCGGATCTGGAAATGTTACGGCACCACCTCGAAGAAAGGGGATCATACCGCCGAACGACCGCACCGGGTGTCCCGGATCCTCACCGCCCCTGAGGTGCAGGAGTGTGTTCCCCTGGATCAGCTCAGGCAGCTTGCCGCTCTCTACCCGGTCGCTTTGCCGGGGAAGTCCTCCCGACACGATACCGCCCTGGATCTCGCCGGCTGGCTCACCGGTCACGGCCTCTCGTATACCGAAAAGCCGTACCGGGGAGGAACCCTCTTCCTCCTTGATGTCTGCCCATTCTCTGCCGACCATACCGATGGGGCATACGCAATCCAGTTCCCGAACGGAGCGATCTTTGCCGGGTGTCACCACGCGTCCTGTGGGGGAGGGACCCAGCGGTGGAGCGAACTTCGGAGGCGGTATGAGAAAAGAGACCCGGCTGCCCGGATGGAGCAGCTTCGGGCGGAGAAGGCAAGTGCGAAGCACGAAGCGGCCGGCCGGGACGATATCCCGCCGGGTGATGACGCCGTTCATGGAGAGGCGGAACGGATTTGTACGACCGGGGATCCGCTCCGGTTTATGCTTGACGCCTTCTCCCATGAGCATGAGGGTGATCTCGTCGTGGCCGAGTGCCTTATTCTCTCGCTTGCCTCCCGGCTGGTGATCAACAGCAAGGGACTCCATGTCTCGATCACCGGGGAGTCAGGGAAAGGGAAGTCCCATGCAATTGACACGATGCTTGACCAGGTTCCGGAGGAGGTCAGGCTTGACGGCCGGATGAGTGACAAGGCCCTCTTTTACATCAAGGATATGCAGCCCGGAACGGTGATCGCTCTTGACGATGTCTCCCTCTCCGACCAGATGCAGGAGATTCTCAAGGGGGTTACCACCTCGTTCCAAAAGCCCTTCCTGTACCGGACGGTCACGAAAGACCGGACCGGGCTGACCTGCATAATCCCGGAACGGTGTGTCTGGTGGGTGGCAAAGGTCGAGGGGACCGGGGATGACCAGGTCTTTAACCGGATGCTCACCTGCTGGATCGATGACTCGGAGGACCAGGATAGCCGGGTGCTCAGCCGGATGCTGCACGAGGCGGGAAAGGGGCCGGCGGCAGCGGCAGGAAAAAGCGGTTCGATCCTTGTATCCCGGGAGATCTGGCGATGCCTGAAGGATGTGTTCGTGGTGATCCCGTATGCAGACCGGATCCAGTTCCAGTCGGCTGAGAACCGGAGGAATCCGGATATGCTCCTTGATCTGGTGAAGGCCCACGCGATGCTGAACCAGCAGCAGCGGGTCAGGAAAGAGGAGAACGGGGTCGTCTCCCTGCTGGCCGAGATCGCGGACTTCCGGGAAGCGGCCCGGCTGTACTCTGCCCTGAACGGAGATACCGGGAGCCAGATGTCGAAACTCACGAAACGGGAGTCCTCCCTGATCGCGATGATCCGGTTGCTCGGGCAGGAGGAGGTGACGATCTTTGAGCTCCAGCGGAAGACCGGGTGGGCGAACAGCACGATCCACAAGCTCCTGAACGGGTATATCACCCGTGGCCAGACGTACTCCGGGCTGCTTGAAAAATGTCCGGCCATCTCGTTTCTTGACAAGACGGTGACAACCGGGGAGGACGGGATGATGTCCCAGCGACGGATGAAGGTCTATCTCTGGGATGATGACCTCTATACCCGCTGGGCACAGGGGAGTTCTGTCTGGCTCTCCGGGGAGGAGGTCGGGGATGACGAGGATCCGTCCGGCGATGATCCTGGTGACAGAGGGGATCCCTCCGGAGCGGGAGAGCGGGGGAGCGGCGGGCAAATCGCCGTCCGGGCGGAAGGTGCCGCCCACAATCCCGGTGCGGATCTTTCTGTTACCAAAAAAGAACACATTATACAAAGAGATCATCCTGTTCAAGCGGAAGAATCCGGACACACGGGGCCCCATGATGATGTACAGAACGGTACAGACGATCCTGCCAGTGATCCTGCCGGTGCCGCCCGGGGATCTGATCTCACGCCCCCCCGGCCGCCGTCTCCGGTTCCGGCAATCAACCGGTCTCCGGTTCGTCCCGCATTCAGCCGCATCGGACCGCATTTGCCGCTCCCGGCGATCGATCCCCGCTTGTTTACCCGGGTTCCTGGCTGGCCGGAGAAGAAGCCCTGTGCTGTCTGCAAAAGGACGAGAACGGTATACGCAGAGAAGAAGGGGAGGAAGGGGAAGTATCCCGCCGGACACGATCCCCGGTATCTCTGTGAATCCTGTTATACCCGGGCGGTCAGCAGGTACACGGCGAGCTGTATTGCTCTTCCAGGGACGATCGATCCTTTCCGGATGGTACGACAGACCGCGTCCATCGGGTCCTGTCATCTCTGCGGGATGGGTCCGGTTGCCTGGTACGATCCGGTGACGAGGACCGGGCTGTGCGAGACGTGTTTTTCCCGGGAACGGCGACGACCGGGGGAGGGGTCCGGATGAAGCGGCCGATCACCCAGGAGTGTGCCGACCGCCAGTGTCCCCATCTTGTCTGGGAGCGGTACCGGGAGAAACGGCATGAACATGACCGGGTGACAAGAAGGATCTGTCTGCTTGCGGGGAAACAGCCGTCCTATCTGAAGGTCTGCCCGCTGCTTGCGGGGGATATTTCCGGGAGGAGGCACCATGGGTCGATTCGTCGTCCGTGAGGTGCCGGCAAAGCGGTTTGAGCATTGCGGGCGGTTCCTTGTCGAAAAGGAGGCACTGGTAGTCTTCATTGACGGGACCGGCCGGTTCCTTCTCTGGGTGGATGAGGTCAGATACGGGCTGATTGGGTTGTCGAATATCCCCATATTTGCCGGGGACGGGTCCGGCCAGGCCGGGGAGGCGGCGGTATCCGCATCCGGGAAGGGATTTTACTTCAGTATCCGGGATCAGACCTATGTCATCCCGGTCAGGATTCTCCGGCGGGTGCTGGCGGGGAATCAGGTGAAGGGGCCGGTGTTTGTGAGGAGGGGGTGACTTAAAAGTAATAATATCGAGAAATTACCTGGATTCAAATAAATATTGACGGTGAAAAGTGCTTAAAAAGTCATTTTTAGGCTTTGTTGACATCCTCAGAGTGAATAGATTGAGGATGGTTTTTTTTCGGAAAACTACACCTGATATAATATTTGGCAGAGGATGTCAACAGAGCCCTTTTTATAATGTTTGAACATAAAAGAGACCGTGTAAGGAAAGTGTAGTAAATTAAACGGCCCTGTACTCCTTTTGTCAAGGACCGTGCTGTTTGAAATAACTACAATGTCTGTACACGATCCCGGTAAACAAAGGAAACCTTGAACTGTACAGCGATAGAGGGTATGTACGGATAACCTGCGATCGTGAAGAGTATCTGGATGTTGATACGATGTTTATCGGAACTTTTTTTGAATATCAGTCTGCAATGTGATGAAAATATCTATCCCTTTTTAGATGAAACAATAACTGGGAACTTGTTCTGAGAGGTACTTCAATGAGTCTTATGATCGTGTCCTTAGTTGGTGAACATTGTATTACCATTGAGGATGGCCAGCAGATCTATGAGGTGATCCACTCTGATCTTCTGAATGGAAAAGAGGTAACTCTGGACTTTGCGAAGGTTCAGGTTTTTGCGTCTCCCTTTTTTAATACTGCAATAGGTCAACTCCTCCGGGATATCTCCCCGGAAACCCTCAATAACAATCTGCATCTGATAAATCTCACCGCGTATGGGAACCAGATCGTAAGGCGTGTTATTTTAAACGCTCAGAAATACTATAAAGAACCGAATGTCAGAAAAGCAGTTGATGACGCTCTGCTTGGTGCTGTGGGAACAGCGTGAGCGGAATACAGTATACCGTTCGGGCAAAAGTTGTTGACATCCGAAGGCTGATGCCCAATACAAGTGGTTCTTTTCTTGTAGATACAAACGTCTGGTATTGGATTACGTACCCCCGTGCCAGTGAAGGCGATAAACCCCCACATCCGAATCAAACACGGTATTATCCGAATTTTATCAAAAAGATCCTTGATTCAAAAGGGAAGTTGTACCGTTCTGATTTGTCCCTCTCGGAATTGACCAGCCTCATTGAACGGACGGAATTGGATATTTATAATAATGAAACCGGGTTGGATTTCGAATTAAAACAATTCAGGCATGAACACCCGAAAGAGCGGTTAGAAGTTGTCGATCAGACTCTGATTTCCTGGTATCAGATACTCTCGATGTCTGAATCCATTCCTTTTTTGTTGGATTCCACATTCACTGAAGCTGCTCTGAAACGGCTTGAGACGCAACCGCTTGATGGATATGATCTTTTTATCATTGAGTCTTTGATACGATCAGGTCAGCCTCTGAATATCATTACCGATGACGGGGATTATTGCACCATTGAGGAGATTACTTTGTATACCGCTAATAAATCTGTTATCGAATGTGCAAAAGAGCAGGAAAAACTGATTCATTAGCTCTATTGAATCGGTAGTGTCAGAACACCACTGCAAAAGTGACCTACTTCACCCCTATTTCTGAAACGGAAGATATTTCCAATTACAAAGAAACCCAGTAACTGTTCAGGGTCAACCGCAAGATCCTAGTAATATGACGTCATAATTACAATTAGTGACTGGAAATCAGCAGAATCACAATACATCAGAATTAGATCCTGCATCATATATTCAATCTCTTCTATCCATCATCAAAAATTAAAATAGAATCATCTCCGAGTTGCGAGAAGAAAACGCCCAACTGAAAGCCCGTATCGCAGAGCTCGAAGCTCAATTGAATCAACACAGCCGCAGCAGCAGCCGGACTGACCTGCCAGATAGGTAATCACCGAAGAAGAGCACTCAATCCCTGGAAGGTGATTTTCCAGAAAAGTCCTGAATGATCTAGATTCTCTGAATCGATATG
Organism: uncultured Methanospirillum sp.; assembly: GCA_964637135.1. Lineage (GTDB taxonomy): Archaea > Halobacteriota > Methanomicrobia > Methanomicrobiales > Methanospirillaceae > Methanospirillum. The sequence goes on from CAZWTX010000030.1 coordinate 15,880, forward strand.
ATGAGTGAACTGATTCGCCGATTAATATTCAATTAGTAAAAGATAGTATCAGATTACTTCTGAATTCAGAGGGTATTTGAGCAGAATGTCGTATCATAAAGAATATTCAAGTCGGCTCCAATAATTCTGAATGGATTCCCCGGACCTGGCAAAGATCCGATCTCCTGATGAGGAGATCATCGGGTCACCGGATACCACCCTTATGGACTTTTGGAAATGGGCCTATTCTGATGTGATGAGTAATAGAAACCGCTCGATTTTTGCAGAATTCATTATCGCGAATGCATTGGGAGTAACCCGGGAGCCACGGATTGAATGGGATGCGGTAGATCTCAAATATCGTAACATCGCTATCGAGGTGAAATCTGCCGCATATCTCCAGTCATGGAAACAAAAAACCCTCTCAATAATACGATTTGGTATAGAAAAGAAGCTGAGTTGGGAATCTTCGACAAATACCTCTTCCCCTGACCCGATTCACTCTGCTGATTGCTATGTCTTTTGTCTGTTTCATCAGAAAGATCCAGTCGATGCCAATGTTCTCGATCTGAATCAATGGAGTTTCTACATCGCCCGAACTGATGAAATGGAAAAAAGATACGGAGATCTCAAAAGTTTAAGTCTTTCACGTCTTGAACACCATTATCAGCCAATTCCATATTCCGATATCCGAAAGACAATTGATGGGTTATTTTTATGATTCTTCCTCAGGGTCTGGTATATTACTGATGTCTGATAGAAATGAGAGGAACTCATCGATCATTTGACCTCCTTTCCGTTCGGAATCTGAATCATTCTCTATATTTGGCCGTATAGCCATCTTCTCTCCGGTGTCCTTCATCTATTGGCTTCAATGGATACCTTCTGCAACCCATACCAGACTCCTCCACCCCGGTTTGTCATCCTCTGAAGCAAACGGGAACAACCTGGCAGTATTCGGATCGAAGAGCCGGTCTGAAGAAGAGAAACACCGGGTAACAAACAGGAATCAGGGATTCCGGGTGGAACCAGCAGACCCGGAGAATACGTTCGAAAACGGTGAGGTGGGCTCTCACAGGGAAATCTTCAGGATGTTTGGTAGGGCTATCCTGATGGTGATGAATTTTCGTCATCACGTTTCTTCTGACGTTCCTGGATTCTGGCAACCACTTCTTCCCGATCATCAGGAAGCCACTGGTGCCGCTCTTTCGTGTAATCTCCGGATCCTGTTTCGAAACTGGAGATAAATCGTGCCATATCTACTGGACCGAGTGCCCGGGAAAGCGCCTCTAAGCCTTCCTTTCGTATCTCACGTATTGTCTTCATCATTCACCTCCATTAACCAGGTTACCGGATTACATGCATACAATCGCGAATTGGATCTCTTTCGGATTGTGGATATGAAATGATCATCGGTTGTGAGGAATATAGCGTTTCCCACAGTTGCACAAGCACAATGGAGGGCATCAATTGGTAGTGCCAGGATAGTACTGTAAAAGTGACTGATCCAATACTCTACACAACCACCGTTACCAGACACCTGTAATATGGTACCGTGCTATCGCTCCGTGAAACCGGGTTATGGGAGGGGCTTTGGTGCCCCGACCTCACGCTCTTTTCTGGGGAATTTGGGGGTTCCACCCCCAATCCCTGTGCAAATGATTGTATTTTTACGTTTCACCGCCAGTATCAGCAGACACACACAATTGGGATGTATCCTCAGGGAAAGGCTCCAGGATAGATTGTTGAGGATAAAGATTACCCCATGATTTTATCTCAGCCGATTGAATAATAACTGACCTTTACCGCCTTTTTCCTTTCTCAACACTATCACAGGATAAGCAGCTCTGGAGATCGAATAGGAGAAGTGAAAAGATAATCGATTGGACTGCAGGTATCCCGATCATCTCTGATTTTTATCAAGACGATTCCACTCGGGGTGGAAGGCCTCATACTGACGGGATTCTTCCCATCACGGTACTTGTATTATTGCTCCTGACACTCCTCCTTCTCTCTGGCTATGTTCCCTTAATCGACAGGTTGAGAGCATCCTGCTTTGCCTTCAGATACCGGGGATCATCGGGACTGCGTGACAGGAGCTGGTCTGCATAATACCTGGCCTTCTTCGGGTTGTGATTGGCTAATGCAATCTGGAATAACCCCATCTCGGAACTATCTTTAAAAAACTTGGCAAATTCGAATGAATTCATATCATGGAGATCATCTGCACTATATGACTCGTTAATTTTTTTGAATATCTTCTCTGCATATTCATAATTCCCTGATTTCAGGAGATACTGGGCTTTAAACAACGTGCTGAAATAGTGATATCTGTTCTCTTCATTATATGCGTCAAAAATTGGAGAAGCATTCTTCAGATCCCCGTTATCAGCCGCAACATGAGCAAGAAAGAGATTAATTGTCTGCTCTGCATCTTTTTTATCCTGTTCAGTAATATTGGGGGTATTGAACAATTCAGGGATTGATTCGTTCCCTACCATCGCCATATAACATGCCTTATCTAACCGGTAATCAATCTCTTTTCCCTTGTTTTCCCGAAGCATCCATCCCTTGTCCATCGTATCGAATGATCCACTAATATTGCCGGTGTATCTCTCATACAGCGATTTCCAGTCCCAGACATACCCGGTACTGTTAAACTGAACCGTAGCATTCTGCAGGGTTGCAAGAGACCCGTTCAGGTCTCCGAGCACTCGGTGTGCATCAGCCTTATATACCGCATCGATGGGATCTCTCACCTCACTCTGAACAGCCTTTGTATAAAATTCGTGTTCCAGTGACGTGTTCTTCAATCCTTTCCATGCAAAATACCCCATGAGCGAATAAACCCCCGCAGTCTTGTTCTCATTCCGGATTGTCTGAAGGGTATCAATAGCCTTTTGGTACTGATGGTCCAGGAAGTATACCCGCCCCTGTTCCCGGATAAGCATATCCCGGTCATATTCCGGCGTTCCATGCAGATCGATGGCACGCTGGTACATGGCTATACTACTTTCAAAATCGCCATTATTCCAGAAATATTCCCCTCCGTCGATGTATGAGACGACATTCGCACCGGATACCACAATGGGACATACAAACAGAACACAGAGGATGAGAAGAATGATCTGTTCCCGTCTTACCATGACAGTGAATAGGTCTCCAGTGTTTTAAGTGAATGGGTTGAACGAGAAGAGAGCGATGTACTCCCTCCGTTCTGTCGCCGGAGAGAAATCTTCAGACTGAACCATTACCAGATCTCTCGAAATCACACGGTACTCACCCGTTATTCAAAAGGCATAGGAGTGTTGGCATATGCTCAATCGGTCGACAATCTGTCGAGGTTGCATCAGAAACCGGGTAATGATGGGTACTCTGCACCCCGGTAATGGCTGGTACCGCTCGTTCCCCGTGAAACGTCTCTTTCATCACGGCGATGGGAAATTCTGCAGGAGATCTGAATCGGGTACCGGCTCTCCTTTGTTCCCCTCGTGATCATTCGAGGTATGGTGAACGTTACCCCTTATTTTGGCCAAAAGTTGGTGATTATTGCCCCCTGTTTTAGCCAAAAACCGACTCTGTTCATATCCAAAAAAGTGAACCAGAGATCTGATTTTAAATCCTGAAGAATTTCACCTGGCGGGAGACATTCTCCACAATTTCGTTCAGATTATTCATCACGCCGGAGATCTGATTCACCGCTTCTGCCACATCGTTGGTCGAATGAGCCGATTTATCGGCCTCTTTAGCGGTATCCCTGACCAGGTCCCCGACCTCATGGATACTTGCCGTGATCTCTTCCACCGATGCCGCCTGCTCCTCGGTTGCTGCGGCCACATCGCCCATGTTCCGGTTGATATCGGTGATTAATTCGACGATCCGGGTAAAGGTCGAGAGCGTATCGCCGAGTGCCTTCCCGCCGTCCTCAACCTCCTGAGAGGTCTTCTCCATCGAATCGGCAGCTTCAACCGTCCGCTGCTGGAGATTGGCGATGATGACCGAGATATTCTCGGCAGAAGACTGGGTCTCTTTGGCAAGGGTCTTCACTTCATCGGCAACCACCGCAAACCCGAGTCCGGCTTCTCCGGCCCGGGCCGCTTCAATGGCGGCATTCAGGGCAAGCAGTCCGGTCTGATCGGAGACATCCCTGATAAGCCCGATGATCTTTCCGATCTCTTCCATCTGGCGCCGGATATCCCCGATAATGACACTACTCTCCTTTGTTGATGCCGTTATCCCTACCATCCCTTTATCCGCAATCCCGGCCAGGATGGCCCCGTCTTTTGAGAGTCCGTCCGCCTCGGTAGTGAGCTTGCTGACCTCCTCTGTCTTCATTGCGACCTGGTTAACCGTGGTGTTGAGATCTTCCATCGCTTTGAGGATCTGCTCAACCCCGGAGTTGCTCTTCTCGGCATTCTGGCTGACGATTGTCGAGGAGTCGGAGATATCCCGGGCACTTGCCGAGACCTCCTCCGTGCTGGCATTGGCCTCCTGTGCATTGGCCATGAGGTCATCAAGTTCGTGCTGAATGGCCGTGATCGCATCTGATACACAGGTTCCGCTGTAATTCAGGGATTTTTTAAACGTTTCAAAGTCCCCGGACACGACGGCATGCTCGTCATACCTCGCCGAAAAAGTCCCGGTGGCGAATTCGTTCACGATCCGCATCGCTTCCTTGAGCGGACGGACAAATGACTCGACCAGGGCATTGATCCCGTCGACCATCACCAGGAACTCCCCGTCAAAGGAGGCAGTGTCGATAACGACATCGAGGTTGCCCCGTTTCACTTCTTCGACGGTGTTGATGATCACGGCATTCGTGCGTTGTGACTTCTCAAGGTTCGCCGTAATCTCCCCGTTCTGCTTCTCAAGATTTGCCGTCATCTGGTCGAACGACGAACCGATATGGGTGATCTCGTCCTTCCCGGTCATGGATATCCGGTGGGAGAGATTGCCACTCCCGACCTCCTTCATCCCGGCAAGCAGCAGGTTGAACCGCCGGGTAAGATTCCGTATGATAAACCACGAGATGAAGAGCAGGATTGCAGCACAGATGATCGTAATCAGGATGGTCATGATCACGATAGTGGTATAGATCGTATGAGCATCGGAGTAGTACTGGAACGCCGTCTGGTTATTCAGTTCGACCAGGTTCTGGATCTCGGTCATGACTTCCGCCCGTTTTGATCCTGCCTGTTCGTTTCTGATTTTGGCCGCTTCCTCGTCCTTTCCTTCAAGGGTGAGGGAATTGACCCTTCCGACGATATCAAAATACTCTGATGAAGCCTGTTTCAGGTTCCCGACGATCTCCTTCTCCTCGTTATCCATGGGAATCGATTCATAGGAGGCAAGTTTCTCATTGAACCGGACCTTGTTTGGTTCCAGGTTGTTCGTGACCATATCCTGCTTCTTGGCCATGTCCGGTTCCATCGAGAACCTGTATCCCTCGACGGCATAACTGAGCATATCGTTGTATGCCTGAACGGCCAGGACCGAATGGGCATATTTATTCTCGTACAACCGGTCAAGCTGACCATTGATCGTACTCGTCGCAGAGATCCCGACTAATCCTACGACAATGATCGCAATAATGCCCACGATTACCAGGATGAGCAATTTTCTGCTCATCGTCAGATCATCAAGCTGTATCATGTACCTCCCCTCCAATGGCAGTCCTTTATCCTGAACACATATATACCCGGCTCCTGCCAATCAAAAGTATTCGGCACGCCCGGAGCCAGGTTCATTCAGGTAAGATGAGCAATTTCAGGAAGATTTCCCCTGGAAAGTGCACTCCGGTCCTGATCACCGGACATGGGTTGGATACCAAAAACCGGATGCAGGTTTTCCATGATGATCCTGGCAGAAAAAAGGGGTATCGATGATCCGGTGATATAAACAACACCTGATTCACTACTCAGCTGTCCCATTCACCCCAGGGATCATGCCCGGCCAGGAGATATGAGACGAGAAAGGCCCGGCTTTCATTTGTCCAGTTCTGTCGTGCCGCAAAATGGAAGAGTTCATGGGCCAGGGTCAGTTCGTCTGCTCCGATCCCGAAACAGAGAGCGGTCCAGTCTGCATACGTTCCGGCCGGACGGTGCGTGGTATCACCATACGTCTTACCATAGGAATTTTCATCGCACAACGCGTTTTCTCCGGAAAAAAAGGCATCCCGGCGGAATGTCCGGGGCATGGACAGGTTGTCAGGGTAGATGATCAGGGGATTTGTCCCGAGGGCTCCGAGCATGTCATCGGTCAGGCTTGCATGCCCTTCCTCCCCGGAGAGGTAATCGATGTCCGCAAAATTCACGATGTACTCAGGATCACCGACATGCGCATTCCAGTATTCGCAGAAATCTTCCATCCGGGTCAGAACCCCGCTTTCGAGACTGGATTCGATGAATTCCAGGTACCCGTTTACCTCCTCTTTCCATCCGGCAAAAACGGAATAGACAATCCGGGGATCGTCGGGAAATTTGGCATTGTGGTATCCGGTCCGGGACAGGGAGAAGAATTTCTCCTGGTCTGAAACCGTTCCGTCGGCATTATGGGCGATAATCATATCCCACCATGAATAGGTGACATCAAACGTCGACGACGATTCACAGTGATCCCGGTACTCCGGATGGGAGAAGACCGTCCCCGAACCGCCACCATCCGGAATGACCCCGTCCGGGTGGCGGGGCATATCCCCGTACGAGAGGGTCAGGGTATCTCCCGCTTCAGAAAGACCGGTAATGTGTCTGTGCTGATCGATCCTCCCGGTATTTGCCCAGCGACTGGTACCACTTTTATAGCAGGTTCGTTCAATAACGGGTGGACTGTTGTGACGTTTCGGTCTTCTGGTCGGCGGATGTTCACAGCAGTGTATCTTCTTTGGATCAACATACCCCGGTCCCTGTGCGTTCAGGGTTGAAACCGGATATTGCATTCCTGACGGACCGGTTATCATCACCCTGCCGGTGAACCGGGCATTTCTGGACATGACAAAAGGAGTTTTTTTCAGACTGAATGTTACTGGAATCTGAATGGATGCTCCGGGTTTCAGGCTAATTTTGCGATACTTCTTGTCAATACTGAACGCACTTCCGGTCAGGGACAGAGAAAAAGAAGATTTCACGTTCCGGGGATTTTTAAGATCGATACTGAACTTCTCCGGCCCATAGGCCGATAGCGATGAGACCATTTCAGTTGTTTTTCTTACAAGGTGTTTCACACTCTCACCCCCGCAGGGTATGTGGCTATTCGTGCACGGGGGAATAAACTTTCTTCTGAACCAGAAAATGAGGGAAAATCTCCCCATTCAGATGGTTACTCCCGGACGCATCGATGGGTGATCAGGGAAAGCAGGGGATCCATCTCCAGCGGGAGGACATAATCCTGACATCCCGCATTTTCCCCATATCATTATTCCCGCTCTATTCACCCGTTTTTCGCCACTCCTCGTGAGTCCGACTATCGGGAACAGAGTGAGGTGAGGGAAATTATTTGCATATTTTTATGTTCCCATATGAATATTCCATACTATGGGTAATCGGGGGAGACTTCTCATAGTCATGCTGGTACTCTTCTGGGTGGCAGGAACCGGTGTTGCAGATGAACCGGTAAATATCTCCATGTTTGATCCGGATACGTTTCAGATACCTCTTGACTCCGGTCCGGAACATGAAAACCTGACCGTTTTCAGTCTTGTCTCGGAGGAGTCAAAGAAGGTACATGGAACCGGAAACCTCTCAACGGCGATTGTGGTAACCGATCCGTCCGGAGACAGATCGGAATCAGCATTGCAGATAAACGGTTCAGATGAGACCTCCTGGTCGTATTCTACGAGTATTTATAATTCATCACCGTATTCCTACACCATTATCGACCTCTCGGTCGCGAACGCTGACCGTGTCTGGGCTCATACCATCTCCAGCGCGAATGAGCATCTGGAAGTGGCAGAGTCCGAGGTAGATTTAGACGATGATGTGGACGGAGTTCTCTTCTTCGGCTCTGTCTTCCCAACCGATCCGGATTATCACTATATGAAAGGGCCTGAGACTATCATGATCCTGATGGATATCTCCGGATCCGGATATGTAGCAGATGTAGCCCGGCATTACAACCAGCGATCGGCATCCGCTCCACGGGGTACCGCGATTCTGGATCAGATCCGGTCAGCACGGGCTGATGAGATCGCTGCGATAACCGATTCTGATCTTGAAGTACCGAATCTAACGGAGATCAGAGGCAGCAGCCTTACCTTGCTCGGAGATGTTGATTATCCCCTGTTATCCTATTCGTACATGGACATGGAACAGCCCGGAACCGTGGGATATCGTGAAGGATTCTGTCGCGCTTCGGCTGAGGAAGTCGGTTCCGGACAGGACATTACCGGTGTTACCGCATCCTCGTTGAGTCTTGAGTCGTCCCAGGTCCGCGATAATGAAGATAATGATATGTATATAACCGCTCTCTCCGGACGTAATGTGACCAGCTGTTCATACGTGAGCAGTAATTATGATACCGGAGTTTCTGGCAGATTAAATAGTAATTACCGTCTCTCTGCTGATTCCCGGTCCGAATTCACCGAGACCGGTTATGTCGGAAATGCGATGTCTTACGACAATATACAATTGAGAGCCCCGGTTGACGAATCTTCAGATACATCAACCATGCTCACCGGCGATCATACCCTGGTCATCGACGGCGCTTCTTCCTCGCTGACCGGAACCTATGAAGGTTCCGCTCCCCGGATCAGGCACATTGGATCTGGCATGGGCAAAACCTCCCAGGGAAGAATTACCTGTACGATTGGCGATGTTGGGACGACATCTATGGCAACATTGAAAGGGTATGTTCAGACCAGGGGTTCATCGGTATCGGCCGGTTCTGCATCAACACAGAATCTCTTCTATGTCGATGCCGAGAGGGGGGTTCCCATGGAATGGGTTTCCCGGGCTGCCAATGATGATGAAGGTGTAATGTCCACCGGCTCTTCGAACGCTGGATCGCAGTTCATCAGGCAGAAAGCCTACGCCGACCGATCCACCCTGATTGCAACCTGAACAGGCCGTTCCAGGCCCTCTTTTTTCAGCGGGGAGCAGGCACCCGATCAATCCGTTATCCGCAGAACATCACCTCCTCCATCCCTGGAATGACGGTGATACGTGAAGATCGGGCTGATCGCGGATACTCCCCTCATTTTTCCTCTTCTATGACAGGAACCTGCCTGAAACCGGCAGGAGGTACTCCGGTATTCGGACCGGTTGTTCCGGTCGGGATTGATCTCGGGAATATGACGTTCATCGTCATTCCTGACTACACTGGGATGCACGTGTCATGGGTGTCGGAGGAAAGGGGGGAGTTTCGGGATTGGAGAATGAACTCCGGCCTTGTCATGCGAGCAAGGAGCATTGTAGATAACGGGATGCATTCTTCCTAATCCTGATCACTCCCCGGACCGGCGAAGATGAATTATTTGCATATTTTTATATACTTATATGAATATTCCCATTTATGGGTGATCGGGGAATACATTTTATAATGATGCTGTCCCTCCTCTGGGCGGTCGGAATGGTTGTTGCGGACGAACCGGTGAATATCTCCATGTTTAATCCGGAGACGTTTCAGATACCGGTTCCTTCCGGTATGGATCATGGGAATCTGACTCTTATCAGCCTCAATGATATGGAATCAGAGCGAATCAGGGGAACCGGAGACCTTTCGAAGACGATCCGGGTCACTGATGCTTCCGGAGATCAATCGGTGTCTGAACTGATCATAAACGGGTCGGATGAGACCTCCTGGTCGTATTTTGCGAGCATGGTGAATACTTCATCGTATTCCTATACCATCATCGATCTCACGGTCGCGGATGCTGACCGGGTATGGGCCCATAGTATCTCCACCGCGAATGAGAACCGGGATATTGCACAGTCAGAGGCATATGTATACGAAGATGTGACCGGAGAGCTGTATTTCGGTTCCGCCTTCCCGACCGATGAGGGGTATTCCTGGATGAAGGGCCCGGAGAGCATCATGATCATGATGGATCTCTCCGGATCCATCGATGCATGGGATGTAGCTGAACATTATACTGGGAATTCCGGGCCTTCTTCGTTGAATACCAGAGATATGGCTCAAATCCTCTCGGCACGGGGTGATGAGATGGCAGCGATGATCGATTCTGATCCTGAAGATCTGAATCGTACAGAGATCAGAGGAAGCGGCCTTACCCTGCTGCAAACAGATGACCCGGTCAATGTTTCAGTCGGGTACATCAGCCTGGATGATTCCGGCACCATTGAATACCGTGAAGGATTCTGTTCCGCTTCGACTGAAGAGGTCAGGTCCGGACAGTACATCTCTAATCTTACCGCACCCCGGCTTGATATCGAGTCAGACCAGGTCCGCGACAGTGGAGATGATGAGATATATGGTGAGGCTATTCTCACCGGGCGCAATGTGACCGCCTTTACCTACGAGGGCTGGAATTATGACCCCGGGGGAAAGGCCAGAATGGAAATTAATTACCTCCTTTCTGCTGATGACCGGGCAGTGTTCTCCGAAGCGGGCTATATCGGGGAAACGATGATATCCGACGATATTGGATTAATGGCCCCGGTTGATGACTCTTCAGATACATCGACCATGCTCTCCGGTGAGCATACCCTGGTATTTGACGACGTTTCTTCCTCGCTGACCGGAACCTATGATGGTTCCGCTCCCTGGATCAGGCACATTGGATCTGGCATGGGCAAAACCTCCCAGGGAGGAATATACTGTAGGGTTGGCGATCCTGAGACGACATCAATGGCAGCGTTGAAAGGGTATGTTCAGACCCAGGGTTCATCGATATCGGCCGGTTCTGGTTCGACACAGAATCTCTTCTATGTCGATGCCGATAGGGGGGTTCCCATGGAGTGGGATTCCTGGGCTGCAAATGATGATGATGATGATGGTGTAACATCCACCGGCTCTTCGAACGCCGGATCCCGGTTCATCAGGCAGAAAGCCTACGCTGACCGATCCACCCTGATTGCATCCTGAATGGGCCATTCCAGGCCATCTTTTTTCCGGGTCCGGGGCATCGGAGTCTCATGAGCGGGTATTCCCCTCCTGCCGATGAATTGACGATGAATTCTGGTTTAATCATGACCCGCCGGCCCGGGTTCGATATCTTATTTACCAACCGGATACACTCTTCATCATGATGGCGAAGAAGTTCCTGATACTGGCATTTCTTCTGGTATGGGTTGGATTATTCCCCGTGTGGGCAGAATCATCAGAAATTCCAGACCTTTTGGGTACCTGGACCGGGCATTCTGTTGGTCATTACGTAAAAGAAGGGTATACCAATGAAACTGCATTTACTTACGTTTTTGTTATTACTGACCAGGAGGGCAGAGCTTTCAACGGTACGCTGTATGAATCCGGAATTCACGGTGACATAACCTATGGAGAATCGGGTGTCATCAGTTATGACATGAAAACTCTTCATCTGGCCGATCATGACAAGGGGTACAATCATGGCTATCTGATGACACCGGATACCATGGAACTGATACTCCTGGTAGATGGTGAAGACGCACTTGCAGAAGTATGTGTCCTGAAAAAAGGATGAAGGCTCAGTTTTGTTGAAACCGATATAAGGCGGGTTCACGGGGAACACCTGGCATGTCCCGTATGGTTACCTTCTGGGTTCATGGCCTACCCCCAAATCGGGGTGAATTTTCCGGATTTTCAGATATCAGTGGGATATGGGGGATTGGTATTGTCATCCGTACCAGAATTCTCCCTATCATCGTCCCGGCCATACTGCTATCCGGGCCGGGAACCGGTGAGGTCTCCGATGGATACCCACGGCAATACGATCTGATCGGCCATGAGGGCCGGTTCTTTCCGTTCCTTCCCACATCATTTCGCAAGAATTATGAGTGTACCCCCCAGGGGTTAGATAATGAACTGGCGGGGACTTGCAGTATTATTCATTCTTATCGGGCTTCTTCTTCCGAACGGCGTTATTTCTGACCGGATGCCGGGAGAGGTGCCTGAAAACCAGGTCTTCTTTATCGATACGCTGCTTGATGTGACCGGACCGGTGGACGAGTCCGGGAATCTGAACTGGATCGTCGGTGATTCAGCAAGACCACCCTATTACCAGTTTGTGTTCATCATCCCGTCTGTGGTTGTTATTGATCAGATCTACCAGGGGATGCTGGCTGACGGAGTGGTCGTGGATGCGGTCTGGAATCCAAATCCCGGCGGATGGCTCCTCTATTCGCTCGAGATTCCGGCCGATAAATGGACGGCAGCGATGCCGAATACCGGAACGACATACGAGGGATTTTTCAGCCCATCTGTGACAAGCGGGGCCGCAACCAATACCTTCTACGGGAACGGGATCCCTCACGGGAAACTCGGACCGGGACAGATGGTCGGGGTTGCCACCTGGTCTGATACCCTCATGACGGATGGCGGTCACCTCTCGGAGACGAAGAACTTCGGGTTTGATTCACAGAACAAGACCAGCGGGCTCTTCAACCTGGAGACGGAGAAGGTCATCACCTATGACGGCAGTGAGGGGTCGCATCTGACCGGAGAGGAGCAATATCTCCTCGACATCGCCGGATCCTACGCAGCCTCAAACCAGTCGATCCGGTGTGTCTTTGCCTCGGCAGGGAATGCATACCTTCCGGCTTTCTGCAATGTGGTGAAGGCAACATCATCGTTGATCAATGTCAATTCGGTACAGGTCTCAACGAAAGGGTCACTCCGGATGATCGGAAAGACCGAGACTCCGGCAGCCCTGAACTACCGGATTGCGGTCACTCCGGATACGTCGTCAGGATCCGGGGTTGCAGAAGGGACCGTGGCTACAGCATTTGCCGGACACATCCGTGAGGCACGGGACCGGAACCTGAACGTATCTGCCGATACCCGGTGGGATGATTCGACGGAGGTCACCGGCGGGATACAAACCTTCCAGAAGACCTTTGCATACCAGTCCGGATTTAAAATATAATTTTTAGGGGGATCATCCCCCGATTTTGTAATAGTCAGAGGAGATCAAGAAATTCCTCAATGTTGAGATCAGCCTGATGGATAATTGCCTTTAACGTTCCCCGTGCGATCTCAGGATGATTCGGGATGGTAATTGGCCTTAGAAACTCATGACGAAGATGTATGTGGCTGCCTTTCTGATCGTTGACAGTATATCCAATTTTTCCCAGGGCTTTTAGCACCTCAGCTCCGGATAATATCGGTAATCTACCCGGATTCATATCTGAACAGATACCGATGTTTCAATGATATGATGGGTAGGAGTAAGAGGGATGCCGTCCCTGGCCATTGCCTTCAGATGGAGTTCTATCGCTTCCGCAATATTCCGTTTCGCATCTTCCTCAGTCTTACCTTGTGAAATACAACCCGGGAGAGCAGGTACGGTTGCTATATACCATCCATCCTCGTCTTTCTCAAGAAATATCCTGAAATCCATATGTCAATGGATTATATCTCGATCCCGGAAGGGATAAATGCTCTTCCTGGATCACCTGGGAGCATATGCGATACGATAAGAATAATCTCACCTCACCGACTATACCTATAATATTGAAAGAATGAACCGATTGAGTTGAATAGTCTCTTGTTTCACGGCATTCACCGGATCCGAAATCAGACTACCCACCCATGACCCAGATGACACTAAAACAGATTCCATCTCTTGATACCATCATCACCCTGCTCCGAAAGCACCCCCTCCCTGGTTATCATATCAGATCTCTTGCCATTTTCGGGAGTTATGCCTCGGGAAATGCTACGGAAGAGAGCGATATTGACATCCTTGTGGATTTTGATAAACCGATCGGTCTTGAGATCGTTGATCTGAAAGATGAACTTGAGACGATTCTGGGTATCTCGGTTGATCTCGTGCCGAAAAACGGACTGATGCGAAATAAACGACTATATAATCTCATTCAGGACCACCTCATCTATGTCACCTTGTGAACAAAACCTGTTTCTTGACGAGATTCTGGAAGCGATCGAACTGATTCAGGAGTACCTGAAAGGAGTTCCAAAAGACTCCTTCATGTCAGACCAGAAGACAATCGACGCGGTTGTGAGACGACTGGAGATCATCGGTGAAGCAGCCGGGCAGGTAGATCCTCAGATCAGGGATGCATATCCAGACATTCCGTGGCGTCAGATTATCGGTATGAGAAATATCGTGATACATCGATACTTTGATACCGATCCTGACAGTATCCGGGGAGTTTCAGGAACAACGTGACGGGATAGCAGAAATGATCCGTCAGGTGCTGAGCAAAGACATTGTCTGACACCATTTCAGGTTTTAGAAAAATCGTGATCATATCCATCTGAGCATTCCCCGGGTATCATACCGGTGGAATTCTCATCATGAAGATAAAACCTATTCATACCCATGGCAGAGAAGAGCGTCGGGCATTCAGACGAACGATACGGGGGAGATAATATGGTTCCTGCCCGATTATCTGATCTCCGCATCACGCCGCTCATCGAACCGGATGTTGAGGCTGCCGCCCGGCTGTACACCCGCGTTTTTCTCAGCGATGAACCGACATCCCGATGTCATCAGCTCAATCCGGACCTCTTTCTCACCTATGCCCGGTTTTATGTCAGGATCCTCGTACGGAAAAGACTCAGTCTCCTGGCCTGGGATGGATTGTCACGTGATCCTGCCGGGTTTGTCTTCTGTTTCGATCTCCGGGATGATCCCGGAGATGAGGGTCCGATGATGGAGGCATTTCTGAATCATTTCAGGTATACGGTTGCCATGATTGATGAACTGGAGAGATGCCATCTTCATCCCGAAACCGTCATGCCGGGAGAGGGACTGCATATCTTCCAGATTGGTGTTGACCGCAATAACCGGAGCCGGGGGATAGCGACGGCATTGATCCACCGGGCCCTTGAGAACGGACGTAATCGGGGGTACCGGTTTGCGGTCGCCGATTGTACTCATGCACGCTCGAAAAAAACCTTTGAGAGATGCGGGTTTTCGGAACGGGGATTCTCATCATACGAGTCGTTCGCCATGGACGGGGTCTTTTTCTTCTCCGGACTGGATGGCGGAATCTCCCTCATGGTCAGGGATATCTCCGGGTGATGTCCCCGGTCAGATCTGTTCCATCCGGCACCATCAGAATGATCTCTCCCGCCTCCCGATTCCCGGTACAGCAGTGTATTGCCATTCATTCCCCTCCCCCGATCACCCCTTTATACCATCCGGTTACATCCATCCCTGCCGTAGGATCTACGGCGGGGGGTTTGTTAATGGGAGATTTTGCAACCAAAAGCGTCACCAAGACGGCTGAGCGGACACTCGCGACGCCGATTGTTGACATGACGAGTTTTCTGAACCTGGTCCAGACGATCCTGGACACCAATCCGTGGGGGAACACCTCCTTCGAAGAGGGCGGTGTCACCATTGCCGGAACCCGGCGGGGAAGCGAGTATTACTCGGGGAAGGTGGTGTTCCAGAACGATGAAGCGAAAGTGATCGGCAATGTGACCGTCCGGGCACCGACCGCTGCCGCGTTTGGGACCTGTATCGCCAACACGGCCGAAAATGCTGCTCTTGCGACTGCCATGGGAGGCATTGCCTCCCACGATTCGAGCGGGGACAGTTTCAGTGTCACCCTCAGGTGCCATGCCGCGAACGGGGAGCAGTACACGGTGACCCTGAAACGGGATAAGATCACCATCGGGAGTTATGAGGCAGATGCGATCGTGACCACGATCGAGACCTGGGCGGATGGCATCCCAGCACTTGCCTGATTGTCATCCGCTGTGTCATCGGGAGGAGATGGAATGAACGGATGGTACATCGGAACAGGAATCCTCCTGTTCCTCCTGCTCTGGCAGGCCGGACAGGCAGAGCATATTGAGACGACAATTGCTTCGGAGGGGGCATCTTTTCTCTCTTCCTCGTTCACCGGGGAGGATCAGACCTATGCCCGCTCGGTCTTCACAACTGACCAGGCCGATCTCTCGCAGCGTCTGGTCTCTGACGGGGATCTCGGGAGTGTGCTCCGGGTGACGGGTTCCGGGGTCCTCGGGGTGGATGAGTATGCATTCCGGGACCATACGCCGGATCCCGGGGGGATCTTCTGCATCCTCGGTTCAGATCATTCCGGTGATGAGCGAGCGGTGATCCGGTCGTCCGGGCTCTTTTCGTCAGGAGCATATGTCTCGGTCAAAGAGCTCTCGAACGAGTCCACAGTATCCCGGACCGGGATGAACGGCTCCGGCCAGGTGATCCTGACCTCCCGGACAACCGGGGGGAACGGTTCCGGTCAGACGAAGACGTATGCAGCCGGTCCGGTGAGCCTGTCCGAGATCGTCCGGTTCGGGGAGGATGATGGGTGATCCCGGAGTTCTCA
>CAZWTX010000031.1:0-23106 GCA_964637135.1 uncultured Methanospirillum sp.
ACCAGCGTTCTGTAAGATAGTGCGAGCTTCATACTCTGCAGCACGGCCCGCAATGTAGCGGGCAGACATAATCTCACCGGTTGAATAGCGCCCGCAGGATTTTTCCAAGCCTTCCCCGTCTGGGACCGGAAAGAGGCGAGTGACAGATCATAGCATGGATCAACCCGTTAACTATCCTACCTTCTGGAACACGAATAGTTAAATGCTGGTGCACTTTTTGAAGGATTTCTATAAAAAGGGAACCGGTATGATCAATCCTACCAGTGTGATTCATACCACCAACCTTAAAAAGGGGAAGAGTAAGATCAAAGCAAGCTCCCCGCAACTTCTGAGATGTGGTAATTGACTGAAGGCTGTGGGGGCTTCTATTCTGCATGGGGCATTCCCTCCGGTCTACGTATGGTAATTGCCCGTTTCTTTTCCAGGAAGTCGCCAAGCCCATAAAACCCGGTCCGGGTCTCATACGCTTCGATGACCTCGTAATCAAAAATAGGTGGATTCAAGCTACTCACCAACCGCTTAAATAGCGGTCATACTAAAGTAGCATTATTACAATATTTAATTCTTATTCCTATTTTTGACGCTCTAAAGTGTCGATATATTCTATCAAAAGGTGTTTCTTTTCAAGTAAAAATTCTTGGAACAATTGATCCGACTTAACCGAGTCAGGCAATAGCCCTTCTCCACAAACATGACAGTACCGGCTGTCCGAACCATTGATCTCCCTGCAATTGGGGCAGACTATCGGTTCCACACATCCGGACAGCTGCTGTGATTCAACCGGAATATTATTGAGTTTCAGCACTTCCCGGTCGATATCAGCCCCGGAGAGATGAGCATACACCTCAAACATATTGGTAGAGACCGACCCCCACATCATCATTTTAATGACCGACTCGCTCATGCCGCTCTGGATGAGATGGGTGATGCGGGTATGCCTGAAGATATGCAGGGTAAATTTCTTCTTGACCCCTGCCTTCTCTGCAGTCTTGGCGATGATCTTCTTCATGGCGTTGTAGGTCAGCTGCTCCCCGGTCTTTGAAAGAAATATCAGGTTCTCTCCGGTCGGTGAGCCGGGATACTCGGACCGCCATTTCATCAGGGACTCCTTGGTCAGCACCAGCCGGACATACCGGTCAACCCCGGTCTTGAAGTTGATGTTGACAATCACTCCATTCTTATCAATGCGGATATTATGCCATTGTATCTGCCCGACTTCTCCGATTCGGAATCCTCCCTCATAGAGGAAGGTGATCAGGCACCGGTCCCGGAGGGTATCAGTCGCTGCAATGAGGGCTTTCACCTCTTCCGGGCTGAGCAGGTCTTCCGGCGTCCGCTTGGTGGCACCCTTCCGGCTGGGGACCTTAATACTGTTCAGTTTGGCCAGGGGGATTGTAGAGAGTTCTTCCTCGATCATCCACCGGTAAAACTGCTTGAGAATGGCTACGTGGTCGGCAATGGTATGGACCGCAAACGGCCTGCCATCCTTGGTGGTCCCGTTCTTGATCTGCTTGACTGCTTCATACAGATCATAAATGGTCAGGCCCCTGAAGGGGGGAATGAACCTTCGCCAGTTTACCAGGGTGTACGTGAGTTTCAGCTGCCGTTTGAGCTTGATATCATCCACGATTGAGCACCGGGAGATGAACATCCTGATGAGCTGAGCATCATCTGCGGTAATCAGTCCGGAAGAAAGGGCTTTGGAGAGTGATTCCTCTCCACTGGTGGATTTGATGGAGTGAAAAGAGTCAGATAGCGTAAGATGAGGGGAGGCCATGAAGAAAAATCCTACCTCATTGCGTAAGAATTTTTCCTTAGGCTCTAGGCCTCCTCGGCCTGAAGCCTCAGCCGAGATTTGAACTCGGGACCTGTTGATTACAAGTCAACCGCTCTGCCAGCTAAGCCACTGAGGCGCGGGAACAGGTTTCTCACGATATGCAATAAACCTACCTCATCAGACCAATGTGCTTTTCCCTCCTGCCACCAGACCTGTTCTCTCAATGACGCAGCTCGTCGTGGACATCGGCGGAAGACCAGGGCTTGACTGCCGGGGATTTTGTGCATACTGCTACTTCAAACATGCACAGGACGTCCCGGCATTCGGCTGCCAATACTGCCTCCCGTTCACGAAAGGCTGTGATTACTGCAACCGGAGCGTAAAAGAACAGTACTCGGGATTTTTCAGCCTCCGGGAAGTCGCCGACCGGGTGCTCATGGATCTTGAGCGCCTCTCCGGCGAACTGACGAGAATTACCATCAGTGGCGGAGGCGATCCCTCCTGCTACCCCGAATTCACCGATCTCATCGGGCTTCTTGCAAACCTCGAGGCCCCCCTCCACATCGGGTATACAAGCGGAAAGGGATTTGACGATCCGGCTGTCGCTGACTTTCTCATCGAAAACGGGATGAAGGAGATCTCATTCACCATCTTCTCTGCCGATCCGGAGCTCCGCAGGAGGTATATGCATGACCCGACTCCTGAAGCATCACTTGAGGTCATGAAGCGGCTTGCTGCTGTCATCGATGTCTATGCTGCCCTCGTCATCCTTCCGGGGATCAACGACGGGGATCAACTCAAAAAAACCCTCGCCTGGCTTGAAGCGATCGGCGTCAGGGGGGTGATCCTGATGCGGTTCGCAAATGAACCCTGCCAGGGGCTGCTCCTTGACAATGCACCGATCATGCCGGGACAGCGGATCCATACCCCGGAGGAATTCCGGGACCTCGTAAAAACCGCCCAGGAGATGACCGGGCTGCGTATCTCGGGGACCCCCCTCTGGGATCCGGATATCGGATCGCCGTTTATCCTTGCTGCCGAACCGGACTCAGGGGATATCCTTCCCCGGATCGGGAAACACGCAGCCGTGATCACCGGATCGATCGCCGCCCCTTTCATCAGAGATATCCTCATCCGGCAGGGGGGAGAAGACCTCGTGGTTCCGGTCAAAAAAGAGATCGCCGATCTCATCACCATCGACGACCTCGCCGGAATCGATCTCTCCTCGCTCCCTGAGACCGTCATCATCCCCGGCCGGGCCTTCGTCCATCTCAGGGAAGCCGAAGAGATACTCTCCCGTGACGGTACTTTCCGGACCGTGATCCGCGGTCCGGAGACGCTCACTGCCGATGGGGAGACATCCATGGGAATGAACCGTGATGAAGTCATTGAAATGGAGCGGGAAGGATTTTCCAGCCTCATATCCCTGATCAACCGGTACGGCCGGTAGCCAGCAACCTTATCACCACAGAACAGGAATGTATAAACGCACTTTTATCGGTGCTGGCAGACGCAAATCCGACGCGACTACCTGTCGCGGCCGGTTCCGGCTAGGGATTGCAGAGAGTTGGCTTACGTAGCTGTACGTGGACTCTTTCCCGGGATTTTGCTCTGTACATAGGAGGTTATGAGATATGGCACGAATGCATGCCAGAAGAAGAGGTATCTCCCGGTCAGTCCGTCCATACCGGACAGTGACTCCGGAATGGTCCAACCAGGACAAGGATGCCATCGTTAAGCAGATCGTCGATATGCGCAAGCAGGGAATGGCAAGTGCCGAGATCGGTCTTGTTCTCCGTGACAAGTTCGGTGTTCCGAGTATCAAACTCGTTACCGGAAAGAAGATCGACCAGATCCTCAAGGACAACGGAATGAGATCAGAGATTCCGGAGGATCTCAGGAACCTGATCCAGAAAGCCCTCGGAATGCGCAAGCACCTCTCCGAGAACAAGAAGGATCTCCACAACAAGCGCCAGCTTACCCTGACCGAATCAAAGGTCCGCCGGCTGGTCAAATACTACGTCAAGAGCAAACGCCTCCCGACCGGCTGGGTTTACAAGCCGGAGACCGCAGAAATCCTCCTTTCCCGATAATCAACACCCTCAGATATGTCCCTCGAAACTGCCGCAAAGGACCTTGCAGCCGAACTGACCCGTCACGAGTTCATCGAGATCAGGTGTCACCATGACGCTGACGGCATTGCAGCAGGATCGATCATGGCAGGTGCCTTGTTCCGGGCCGGCATCCCGTTCAGGCTCCAGGTAACACACCGGTTCAGAGCGGAGGATGTTCCGACAAAAAGCCACCTCCTCCTCTGCGATCTCGGGGCTGGCCTCGCTGATCTTCCCGAAGAGACGATGGTCATTGACCACCATCTCCCGGTCTTCGAAGGTCCCTGGCACGTTAACCCCCGTCTCGCCGGTATCGACGGGGACTCTGATCTCTCGTCAGCAGGAACGGCATACATCGTTGCAAATGCAATCGGTGATAACCGTGACCTGGCAGGGCTCATTCTCCCGGGAATCATCGGAGACGGACAGCGCCTTACCGGAAAGAATCAGGAACTCTACCTTGAGGCGATGGGCAATGGGATCATCACAAAGAGCCGGGGAGTTCGCCTTCCCGGTAGAGATCTCGGGGAACGGGTACGTCTCGCGACGATGCCATTCTTCCCGGGCTACTCCGGGAATGAAGAGGCAGTATCCGGCCTTCTTCCGGAGATCGGGACAGAACCGGGCACTGAAGAAAAAGACCTGATCTATTCCCGGCTCATGCTCGACGCAGCACGGACCGGAACCCCTGAGGCCATCATGAACTTCTGGGGTGACACCTACCAGCTCTCCCGCGAGATCATCGAGGATGCACATACGATGACCCTCCTCATAGATGCCTGCGGAAAAGCCGGTGATGGAAGTCTTGCGGTGGAACTGTGCATGAAATCGGGAACAGGACTTGGCCGGATGTGGGAGATTGCAACAGCTCACCGGATGGCAGTCATTGCCGAGATACGGTCGTTCCTTTCCGGAATAAAACCTGAAGAGACAGCACGGGTGTACGAAACCCAAAACCCCCGTCTTGCAAGTGACATTGCAGACACCATCTTCCGGTCACTTGAGGGAACCGGTCCGGTAATCATCTCGGCATCCGGAAATGACGGCAGTTCGCTTCTCTCGATCCGTGGGACCGCGAACGGGGAGGAAGGACTGGGCACGATCGTCAGTACCATCGCAACTGAATGCGGGGGGTACGGCGGCGGCCACGTCACCCGTGCCGGGGCAACCATCGCAACCGAGTTCCTGCCGGTATTCATCAGCCGGCTCGTCGAGGTCTGTTCATGAAGATTGCAGGCACTATCACCACACGGCACACCCGTCCCGTCTGCGTTGCAGCGGCTATCCGGGCTGATAATCTCCGTGACATGGAGACAATGGCAGAAGGTGAGACGGTGGTGACAACCATCAGAGGAAGGCGGATCAGATCGATCATCGCATCTGTGGACGATTATCTGACAAATATCGGGGTGGCTGACAAACTCTGTTCAGAACCGGGGCAGGATGAATGAACCTGACCAGACCGGTGAACAGGGATCGGAACGAAGGAATCCCGGATACGGGAGTTTGCACGCGATGCTGCTTTTTCTGCATCACACCGGTGCAGGAGGCAGGAAAATTACCATTCAGTCCGCAGGCCGGGCTGATCATCTGATGTCACAGACAACAGGAGTGACACTATGGCAGTAAAGAAACAACCAGGAAGAAGAGTTGAAGGATGGAAAGCAAAGAGCTGGTACAAGGTATACAGCCCTGATAACGTGGGCAAGGTGTTCCTTGGTGAGACTGTGGCCAACGAACCAGACAAACTGGTCGGACGGGTCATCACCGCACCACTCTCAGAACTGGTAAACGATTATCAGAAACAGAATGTCAAGATGAAATTCACGATCACGAGTGTCTCCGGTGACTCGGCATACACCCATTTCATCGGGCACGAGTATGCACGTGACTACATCAGGTCACTCGTGAAACGCCGGACCTCGCGTATCGACAGCGTGATCAACTTCGTCTCCAAGGACGGCAGCAAAGTCCGTGCCACGATCACCTGTTTCACTCTCTCCCGTGCGGACCAGAGCCAGCAGCACACGATCCGCAAGATTATGACCGACGAGATCCTCAGGGTTGGTCCAGAGCAGGAGATGGGCGTCTTCGTGAACAATATCATCAACGGCGAGACGACCAAGGAGCTCTTCAAGAAGATCAAGGAGATGTACCCGATCCGCCGGATCGAGATCATCAAGACCAAGGTCGAACTTCCGAAGACCACCGCATAACCCCTTTTTTTATCCTGAGATCGAATATACCCGCAGAGAGAAGTGGAGCGGGTATGAGTATTGCACGGTTTATCGAAGAAGAACAGGTCATCCTGGTCGAATCCCTGTTTTCAGACCTGGTATACGAAGGAACAGAAGAGCCGGTCCTTGCGATCCCTTCTCATACGGGGAAGATACTCCTTGATACCGATGACAACCCGCTCCTTTTTGCCTTCCCCGGAGAAGACGGCACCTGGCGGGCAGCATGCACCCATCTCCGCGATCCGGGCATAAATCTCATCGAACGGTTCGAGGAGACTGACTGCGTGATCTACCAGGAGGACCGGGCAACCTTTTCTGATGCAGTGCGGGAGTATTACTCGAAGAGACTCATGGAACAGACCAGACCGGCAATGGATGATTACAATCCTGACCGGTACGCCATTGTTGCCGGACTCGTGAGCAGGTATGCGAGTGACCTGAACGGCCAGGTCTGCCTTGACTGTTGCTGCGGATCCGGGATCGGATCGGTTGCCCTGCGTGATGCTGGCCTCCGTCCCCTCGCCTGCGATAACGATGACTTACTTCTTGCCCTCGGTCTTGCAAAACGGCGGCTGGAGCCCGACCGGACGATGTGGATCGATGCCCGGCTGATCGCCCACTACCTTGATGAACCGGTTCCCCTCACCTGCGGGTTTATGTTCGGAGAGATCCAGTCATTCAACGCCCCGCTCTGGAAAGAGATTGTAACTGCGGTTTGTAATATCTCCGACCGGATTCTCCTGACGGTTGGGACCCGGGAGGAGGGTGAAATGATCCGGGACTGGGCTGCAGACACAGGAAAAGAGGTCAGCCTGACCGAACAGACGGCAGACCCGATCTATGACCGGTGGGTGATCACCGGGCTGTGAGGGGACGCCGGTACGATGGACACTCTGATGTGATAGGAGGTCCAACGAGTACTGGAGCGACGGAACCTTCCAAATTGCGAATACGGTGAAACATGCTTGATATCAGGTTTGTCCGGGCAAATCCGGACGTGGTCAGGGCCGATCTCATCAAGAGAAAGAACCCGGAAAAATTAGGCTGGGTGGACGATCTCCTCGATAAAGACCGGAGAATCAGGGAGATCATCCAACTGAACAATGAGCTGAGACGGCGCCGGAATACCATCTCGCAGGATATCAATAAAGCAAAAAAAGCCGGGGAGGATGCTTCTGCCCTCTTTACAGAAGCATCAGGTCTTCCCGGGAAGATCAAGGAGAACGAGACCGAGATGGATGAACTCTCCGCCAATATCCGGCATTACCTGATGCGGCTGCCGAACATCCTCCACGAGAGTGTCCCGGAAGGTCCTGATGACAGCGGAAACGTCGAAATAAAAAAGGTCGGCACCCCGAAATCATTTGATTTTGAACTGAAGAATCACGGTCAGCTCGCTGCAGACCAGGGATGGGCAGACTTCGAGCGATCAGCAAAGACATCAGGAGCAGGATTTTATTTCCTGAAAGGAAACCTCGTCCTCCTCGATCTTGCCCTCCAGCGGTTCGCGATTGATCTTCTCATGAAGAAGGGGTATACCCCGGTCATTCCGCCGTTCATGATCAACCGGAAGTCCTACGAGTCGGTAACCGATCTGGCCGATTTCGAGAACGTGATGTACAAGATTGACGGGGATGATGCATACCTTATTGCAACAAGCGAACATCCCATCGCGGCGATGTATCAGGACGAGATCTTTGAGGAGAAGGAACTCCCGATCCGTCTCGCCGGACTCTCTCCCTGTTTCAGGAGGGAGATCGGATCACACGGGCTTGATACAAAAGGGCTTTTCCGGGTGCACCAGTTCTACAAGGTCGAGCAGTTTGTGTACTGCATGCCGGATCAGTCCTGGCAGATCCACGAGGACTTGCTTGCCAATGCCGAAGAGGTTTTCACGAAACTCGGGCTTCCCTACCGGGTGGTAAATATCTGCACCGGCGATATCGGAACTGTCGCCGCGAAAAAATACGACATCGAGGCCTGGATGCCCCGCGAGAACGAGTATCGCGAAGTGGTCTCCTGCTCGAACTGTACCACCTACCAGGCAGTCAGGCTGAACATCAGGGCGAGGGATAAGAATGACTTCGACACCAAGCACTGGGTGCACACTCTTAATTCCACCGCCATCGCAACATCACGGGCAATCCGTGCCATTCTCGAGAACTATCAGCAACCGGACGGTTCTGTCGAGATCCCTGAGGTTCTCAGGCCATACATGAATGACCGGGAATTCCTCTGATTTTTTTATTCTGGTATTCAGCGATTCAGCCCAAAAAGGAGAAATGGAGCAGGATCTGAGGTATGGAGTGTAAAAATGGGGTGATGAGATATTACTCCGGTGCGCACTCCCCGGTCCGGATCCGGATCGATTTCTCTACCGGGATAACAAAGATCCTCCCGTCCCCGATCTTCCCGGTGTGTGCAGCTCCCCGGATCACCTCGATGACCTTCTGTACATCTTTTGCCGGAGTGACAATCTCAACAACCATCTTTGGGATGAGATCGACTGTTATCGTACCGCCTCGGTACTGCAGGTTGATACCCTTCTGTTCTCCCCGTCCCTGGACCTCGTAGATGGTCATACCATAGATGCCATTCTCTTCAAGGGCTTTTTTTACCGAGTCAAGCCGCTCGGGTTTGATTACTGCTTTGATGAGTTTCATCTTCTGTTCCTCCTTCAGACCCGTTCCCCGTGCTGGGAGATATCCAAGCCAACATATTCTTCATCTTCTGTCACCCGGAGCCCGATGGTCTTGTCAACAACCAGGGCAAGGATGTACGTGACAGTGAAGGCATACGCCACGGCGATAAATGCATCAGCCGTATTAATCACGAACTGGTTGACATTGCCACCAATAAGCCCCGTCTTACCGACAGAGGCAAAGATACCTGTTGCAATGGCACCCCAGAGGCCTCCCATCCCGTGGATGGCCCATGCATCAAGACTCTCATCAAGTCCCTTATTGATCCGCCAGAGGAGTGCTCCATAGCAGAGCAGGCCGGCAACCGCACCTATCACGATGGATGAGGGAACATCCACGAACCCGGCTGCCGGTGTAATCCCGACCAGCCCGGCAATTGCCCCGGAGACCAGTCCGACGGCACTTGGCTTCCCCTTTATACTGCTTGCAGCCAGCCAGGCGAGGGCACCGGCAGCAGCAGCGGTGTTGGTCACCATGAGTGCATTGGAGGCAAGACCATCGGCAGCAATGGCCGAACCGGCGTTGAATCCAAACCAGCCGAACCAGAGGAGGGCAGCTCCGAGCAGGGTCAGCGGTATGTTATGCGGCTCCATGCTGGATTCCCCAAAGCCCATCCGTTTTCCGATGACAAGGGCTATTGCAAGGGCACCAAACCCTGAACTGATGTGAACGACCGTCCCACCGGCAAAGTCAAGGGCACCAAGGGACATCGCCCAGCCGCCACCCCATGCCCAGTGGGCAAGCGGATCATACACGAGCGTCGTCCAAAGGAGACCGAAGACGACAAAGGCCGGAAGTTTGATCCGTTCTGCCACCCCTGATGTCAGGATCGCAAGGGTCAGGGCTGCGAACACCAGTTGGAATCCGGCAAAGAGGATATCCGGAACCGCAAGGGTGGTTGCTTCCATCCCGATCCCGGACAGGCCGATGTATGCCGGTCCACCGATCAATCCTCCCACGTCAGGACCAAACGCCAGGGAATATCCACAGAATACCCATTGGATGCTTACGAGGGCATATGCAAGAAATGCCAGAGCAAGCATTGAAATGACATTCTTTCTTCGTACCAGACCGCCATAGAACAACCCTACGCCTGGTGTCATAAGCATGACAAGGCAGGTTGAGGCGAGGATCCATGCTGTTGCACCTGTATCAAGCGTCATGTTCCTGATTCACCTGAATGATCACCATTGAGTGGGTCATCCGATCACTCCTGGCATTAACCTTTCTCAGCCAGCGGATCGGTATGATTACCTTCCGGATGTTCCGGCAGGTAGTAAGAAGTTACCTTCCACCATATTTATATTTAACGTACCTTGAGGTTGATCATCAATCGTAATATTACGTCAAACAGACCAATTCACAAAAAGATACATTATTATCAGGATATTCGGATCATCTCTCGTGATGACAGGGAGAAGGAGTAAAACAAGGCTATATCTAGGAGCATGGCAGCCGATACGATCCGGCCTCCTGATCCACGCAGGGGTATTACCGTCTCTTCTTTCCCCTGCCCTTCCGGGTCTTCTTCCCGGGTGGGGTTCCTTTTTCCTCGGTCCGCACGGTCACCGGCCGCCGCCTTCGTCCCCGTTCAAGGGCTGCCTCCTCATCGGTGGCACAATCAAGTTCTGCAATAATATCGAGGGGATCCTTCATATCGCGAACCAGATCAGATATACGGGAGAGCCGTTCCACCCCGATAAAGTGCTCTGCCATCACCCTGGCAAGGGGAGAGAGGAACATTTTTCCCTCTTTCCTGAAGATGAGAGACCGTTCGAGAAGAAGATCCTCCACCGGCTCCATCTCCCCGACCAGGGCTTCCTCTATCGCCATCATGCTCCTGGAATCCCCACCTGACACGATCACGTTTGCAACGAAGATCTCTGAACTCTCTTCAAGCGGATACACCGGGGCGACTTCTCCCATTTCTCCTTTCAGAAGACCCATCGCTACCTCTTCCTCAGTCAGCTTCGATCCCCGGCAGTAGGAACCGCCTGGCTCGGCAAGAATGACCACTTTTCCGAGATCGTGGTAATCAGGTCTGCCTGCACGGCCTGACATCTGGTGAAACTCCTGCACGGTCAGCCACTCAATCCCCATGGCAAGGGAGTCAAATATCACCTGGGATGCCGGAAAATCAACACCTGCAGCAAGGGCCGCGGTGGTGACCACTGCTTTCAGCTGCCCCTTTTCAAACCGGTCCTCGACACCTCTCCGCTCTTCCTGGGTCAGCCCGGCATGGTACGGGGCCACCCCTTCCCCCAGTTTATCTGCTACAACATGACAGCGGGCACGGGAGTTGGTGAAGATGATGCTCTGACCATGAAATCCCTTCGATGAGATCGTCTTGTACTCATCATTCACGAGCGTTTTCTCGGTCGGGATCTTCTGCTGGCGTTCGAGAAAGACGAGGTACCGGTCAAGGGTGACCGGCCGGTCATCGTACTGCACCAGCTGGCAGGAGAGTTTCTTTGCGAGGAGTCTCGGGTGGCCAATCGTTGCACTCAGGTACAGATACTGTGCCTTCGGGGAAGTATACTTCAGCCTTGCGATAAGTCCGTCCAAGCGGTGACCCCGCTCGGCATCCTCAAGCATCTGCACCTCGTCAATGACTACCGTTCCGATACCGGTCATCTTCGTCCCGATCCGCATGAGGTGATCGATCCCCTCGTACGTTGCGATCACAATGCCTGCATTCTTGTCACGATTCGCGTACCTCCGGTTCTCGCTCACCTGGATCCGGCTTTTTCCGGTGACGATCGAAACATCTGCAAGATGCCCGTATTTCTTGAGAAACCGTTCGTACTTCTGGTACGCCAGAGCAACAAGGGGGACGAGGAAGATCATCCGTCCCCGTTTTTCAAGCAGGTTTTTTACCCCCGCAAGTTCTCCGATGAAGGTTTTCCCGCTCGCGGTAGCTGATACCACGAGGAGATCCTTTCCGAAAAGGAGCCCTGCTTCGACCGCCAGCTGCTGAACCGGCATCAGCGTCTGCACCCCGCAGGTGTCCACGAACTGCCGGGGCAACGGGAGTTCATCGATGCCTGCGGTATTCACCACCGGATGGGCAACAAGCCGGTCATACAGCGTGTGACCGATGGAAAGACGGCCTGGTTCAATGGTAGCGAGAACCTTGTCGACATCCCGGTACCGTTCGAGAAGTTCGTCAAGATGACTGATTGCGGCCCTGCCAAGCCGTCCCATATGGGCCAGTTCCCGCCGCACCTCCTTTCTCGCACAGTCCATGCATATCTGTTCGCCGTCTCCGAACCTGACCTCGTTCTTCCGGTCAATCTCGGTGATGAGATCATCCATGAGGCAGAACCGGCACAATCCGGCGAAAGAGAACGGAATCTGGAGATCGGTCAGAAAAGATTCAAATTCCCGGTCATGACTGGTCATTTTGACCTTTGATCGCCTGAGGTGGATGACGAGATCGCGGGTCGGCATGTTCCGGTACCCGGTCGCAGACCCCTGCCTGATCCGATACCGGGTCGGCCTGACCCCCTTCGGGGTGTCAACCAGTTCCACGATGCCGGTTATGCGGAGATTGTGGTTGTCAAAAAAGAGAATCCGGTAATATTTACGCGTCGGCTGGACAAACGCCCTCATGGCGACACCAGATCATGGATCTCATATCCAAGATCCGACTGCTCAAGCTGTTTGAGAAAATCAGTGAAAAATTCATCAACTACCACGATAGCACACGGAAGACCGTGCAGTGCTGCCTCTATCGCCCCTTCCCGCGATCCGAAATAGAGATCCGGAACCCTGCCGATCTTCTTTAAGGCAACCCAAGCTTCAAGCCCGACACAGGCGATCACCGAAACCTTCTGGACGACAGCGGTAAGGTGCTCAAGATTGACCTTCCGGGACCCTCCCCTCTCAACCCGGGGAATCTTACAGACCTGGACCGAGGCTTCCTTATGCTCAATGATTCCTTCAAGCTTGGCAATCCCCGTATCCTCCCCCTTCGGGGTATCAGCGAGAATTTCCCCGTTTGCCGTCTGGTTCTGCCTTCCGGCATAGAGGAGCCCGTTTTTCATGTAGACGCCAACCCGTTCACCGGCTTTCAGATTATCATCCGCAATCGCGGTCCAAACCGAGACCTGGTGGATGATATCGCTCCGGATATGCTTTGCAAAGGATTCCAGGAGTTCTGCATTATGGAGAATCCATTCTATTCCCTCACGGGTTACCTCGTACCGCCCCCGACCGGGAGCCCGGAGCAGGTCTTCATCGACCAGTTCGCGGATATACTCCGAGATCGCCTGCGGAGTGACACCCATGATGGCTGCAACCTCCTGCTGACGGATCGCCGGCTGATGTGCCGCGATTTCAACGAGAATCTGAAATCTCGTTACATCACGCTTGTTCTTCAGAATGGTATATCCGGGATCGTCTTTATTCTTCAAGTCGCACCAGCCCCTGCCCTTTCACATCGAGGTGAGGAATCCGCTTGGCAACTCCTTTAATATATACAGGAGTCACCCCGAACCGCCTGGCGATATCACTGATCGAAGTATTCCCATGGGACAATTCTTCTTCGACACTGTCGGATTTCAGCCTGATGTCCTCGTCACCGGTGAAGGAGATCGCAAGAAGGTCAGCAAGATCTGAAAAGTTACACTGGAAGTTCGCCCTGAACTTACTATAAGTTGCACGATACTCTTTCTCAGGCTTCTTTCCCGGCTCCGGCATCCGCCATTTCTCTTCGATCAGATTTCCTTTCTTGAGAATCAGAAGACATTCCCTGACTCCTTCCTCACCCACCACTTCCCTGATCTCTGTTCTGGTCATCCAGTTTTTGTTGAGCATATCAAGAATTTTCTTATATTTCGGATTATTGAAAACCACGAACAGAGGGACCAGTTCCACGGGATCATTGACAATTCGTACATGACCCGTCAAATACAAAACCCTATTATAATAATGTCAGATAAAAAAATAAAGGTTTGTTGTGTAAATAATGCGAAAGCAGGGGCATATTACCATAAAAGGAATCGTTCAGGGCGTTGGATTCCGGCCGTTTGTCTATGCACATGCCTCTGCATTGGGAATCGTCGGCCAGGTACAGAATACCGGATCTGAAGTTCACATTGATGCTTTTGGAGACCGGTTCGAAGAATTTGTCTCAGTTATTGCCACAGGACCGCCGCTCTCGGTCATTGATTCGGTCGAGGTCACCGACTGTGCCGGCTCTCCCCCGGCCTCTTTTACCATCAGTCCAAGCGAGGATGGTGGCAGAACAGGTCTGATTCCCCCCGATATTGCAACCTGCCATGAATGTGTCAGGGATATCCTCACCCAAGGCAGCCGGTACGAGGGATACTTTGCTACATCATGTGTGAACTGCGGACCGCGGTACTCGATCATCAGGGCGCTCCCGTACGATCGGGAAAGGACGGCAATGGACGAGTTTCCGCCCTGCCAGGAGTGCACGGCCGAGTACACGAATCCCTCCTGCCGGCGTCATCATGCCCAGACGATCGCCTGTGAACAATGCGGTCCGGCTGTCACACTTCACCGGAGAGACGGTGAACCGGTCAGAACTCCTGATCCAATCCGTGAGACGGCTGCACTTCTTGATAGCGGTGCGCTTGTTGCCATCCGGGGCATGGGGGGATTTCATCTCGCCTGTACCGGGAACCGTGCAGCTGAACTGAAGAAACGCCTCGGGAGGACAGAACAGCCGTTTGCCATCATGGCGAACCTGGAGACCATACGCTCCCTCACCCGGATTTCGCCGGAACAAGAGGAGATCCTGCATAGCCCCGCCTCGCCGATCCTGATCCTTGACAAGAAAGATCCGGCAGCATACCCGGATATCAGTAACCTTCATACCATCGGGTGCATGCTTCCCTATACCGGGCTTCATCATCTCCTCTTTGCTGCCCTGAGATCACCGCTCCTCATCATGACCAGTGCCAATGCACCGGGATACCCGATGATCACCTCCTTTGAGCAGGCACGGGAGAAACTCGCCCACGTTGTCGATGCATACCTCACCCATAACCGGGATATCGTGAGCCGGTGCGATGACTCGGTTGTCAGGGGCCGGCATATCATCCGGCTCTCCCGGGGCTACGCTCCCCGGCGTATCAGGATTGATCTCGGGCGGGACGCCATCCTCGGGGTCGGTCCTGAACTCAACAGCACGATGAGTATCTACACAGATTCATTCTGCGTAACCTCTCCCCATATCGGGAATGTCAGGAATCCGGGCACCTATGCATATCTCCAGGAGACAATCGATCGGCTGATGACCCTTCTGAAACCGGAGATCAGGATCATTGCCCATGACCTCCACCCGCAGTTCCTCTCCACCCGGCTGGCACAGGAACTGGCCGAGACCTTCGGGGCAGAACTGGTCCCGGTCCAACATCACATGGCCCATATCGCTGCAACATGCCAGGAGGAATGTATCGGGATTGCCCTTGACGGAGTCGGGTACGGATCTGACGGAACTGCTTGGGGCGGGGAGATCTTCTCCGGAACTGTTCCCCATCTCAGGCGATGCGGGCACCTCATGCCGGTACCGATGCCGGGAGGAGATCTCGCCGCAAGCGCTCCCGAGCGGATGCTCTTTGGAATCCTTCCCGATGACCGGACGAGGGAGCTCCTCTCCACCCGGGGATGGAGCGGGACAGAACTTGATGTCATCGAACAGCAGGTAAAGAGAAAGGTCAACACGAGTATGACCACCAGTACGGGACGGGTTCTTGATGCCGTCTCCGCACTCCTCGGGATCTGCCGGAAGAAAACATATGATGGCGAACCGGCGATGAAACTTGAGTCAGCTGCCTGGAATGTCACACCGGATGACTGGGATATCCCGGTGACCAGCAGGGACGGCTGCCTCGTTCTGGATACACCCGGGCTTGTGAAAAGAGCACGGGACGAGTACCTGAAGGACGACAGCACTCCCGGCATCAGGAAGATCGCGTCATCATTCCAGTACAACCTCGCACGTGGCATCGCAGAGATGGCAATCCATTCTGCTCATGATACCGGAACCAGCAGAATCGCCCTCTCCGGGGGGGTCGTGTATAACGAGCAGATCAGGGAGACGATCCGGGAGAAGATATCTGCCGCCGGCTGTTCTCTTCTCACCAGCACCGAACTTCCACTGGGAGACGGATGCATCTCATTTGGACAGTGTGTCTGGGCAGGACTCCTGAAAAAAGAGGACCGGTGATTACTTCACCGTCTTGATGAACTCAAATTTCCGCTCGATTGACTGGAAATCCCTGTTTTCAGCCTCAAGGGTGATGGTGTACCGGCCAAGACCGCTATACACGTGTACCGGATTCTGACTGGTCGAGAGATACCCGTCGCCGAAGTTCCACCGCCACTTCGTCGGGTGGCCCTTCGATGTGTCGGTGAACTGGACAGAGAGCGGCGGATGCCCGGTCACGGGAGTCGCGGTGAAGTTTGCAACAAGCGGCTCGACCGGTTCCTGTGTCGGGGTGACTGTCGGAACCGGCCCGGTGCCGTTGGTCACGGTGATATAATTGTTCTTTTTTACCATGACCGGATTCATACCGGCGTACTTCGCAAGCATCGTCACCGAGTATATCCCCTCGTTCTGGTAAATCCGGGTGGGTGAGGTCTTATCTGAGGAGGTTCCGTCACCAAAGTACCAGACATATCCTTCCGGGGATCCTGATGCATCCGGCGTGAATACCACGCTCAGCGGGGCTCTTCCTGAGGTTGGATACCCGGTAAAGTTGACAACCGGTGTCTGCGTCGGAGTAACAGTCGGAGTTGTAGTTGGTGTCTGTGTCGGGGTAACTGTCGGAGTTGTAGTTGGTGTCTGCGTCGGGGTTGTGTTCAGTGTTGGGGTCGGGGAAGGGGTGGCCGTTGGAGGTACTGGCACTGAACCGACGATAATCGTAGCAGGATCCAAGGTTGCTGCAATAGCAGACCCGTTATCATCAGTCAGTTCGTTGACCGTCATCTGGATCGTACCACTCCCGGGTGTTAATCCTTGCAGGCTCATATTCCAGAGAACCACGTTCGTGGAACCCGGTTCAACCAGGCTGTACAGGTCCACAAGGGTAATGGTAACCTGGGAAGAGGGAAGTGACGAAGTACTCTTCAAAGCACTGTCGAAAGCTGCCGGGAAGGATATAGCAGTGATGTTTGCAAGACCAACATCAGATATGGAGAGTGTCATCCTGACACCAGCCAGCCCGCCCGGAAGACTATCCAGCATCACGGTACTCTGACCGCTTGCCCCGATCCCGGAGATATTCACATCCGAACCTGAGAGGGTCACTGCTGATACTCCAGAAATGAGAGATAGCAAGACCAGTAACGCCGTTACCATTAATGTAGGTCGAGTATACATCCTGCCCACCTGCCTGACACCGTGCACCATAATCCTGACAGAACTCTTGGAGGGAATCATAAAAAAGGTATTTCCTCCGGATCAGGAGAGGTTCACGTAGCTCATCGAGCTGTTCCGGGGGAAGTAGGGCTGCTCATAGTAGTATGTCTTGATAACCCCGAGGGCATTCCTGATATCAAGCGTGTCGGTCCAGTTGGTAAAGCCGTCCCTGACCAGTGTAAGGTTATGCGTCCCAACTGCGAGGTTCATCACCATCAGGTCAGTCGTTCCGACCTTTCCGCCATCGATGTAGACATCGACATCACCCGGGTAGGAGACGATGTACGCCGCACCGGTCTGGGGAGGATCTGACACAAACATCCCGAACTCCGGTGGATGGGGCACGAGTTCATACCCGGTGATAACCGATGGGAGGGCTCCGTCGTTGATGATGACCGGATCGACCACGTCCAGGTACCCGTCCTTGTGAAGTCTGAGCTGATACTTCTTCGTCGTCAGGTTCGGAATAGTCACTGGCGTCACTCCCTGGTATGCATTGTTCAGGTAGACTTCTGCGCCATCCGGCACGGAATATACGGTCACGGTATTCTTCGAATCACGTGCCGGGAGTTTCATTGCATTGACCGTTATCAGGTTCTGTGCCGTCGTCGTGTTCGAGTAGACACTGTTGGAAGCCGTCAGGCTGACGGTATATACCCCCGGGATCCGGTATATATGCTGCGGATTCTGGATAACCGAGGTGTTGTCACTTGATCCGTCACCAAAGTTCCAGAGGAACGTGTCCGGGTACCCGGAGGAGTTGTCCGTGAAGAGGATGGTCACCGGGGCATTGCCGGTCGTGACATTTGAGGTAAAGTTGGCGACAACCTTCGGAACCGGAGTCGGCACCGGGGTGGCTACACCGGTAGGTCCTGTCGGGCCGGATGTCCCGGTGGGCCCGGGAACCGGTGACAGGGTGGCTGCCGGTGTGATCTCTTCCAGCGGAACCTGGTCAGTCGGGACCGGGATTACCCCGGTTTCATCCCCGCCAGGGGATTCTGTCGGTACGGCTGTCGGCAGGGCTGTTGGTACTTCAGTCGGGGCAGTGCCTGCTGCTACCGTGATCGTGGCCGGGCTGATACCGGCAGCTACAGGGTTTCCGGCATCGTCGGTCAGTTCATCGAGTGTTAATGTCAGGGTTGCTGTTCCGGAGGAGACTCCCGTCACCATCAGGGTACAGATCGGAACCGCAGATGCCCCGGCGGTGATGCCATCAGTAAGATCAACTGCGGTCAGTACGGCTGCTTGGGCAGGAAGGCTCGCATCCACCTCTTTCAGGGTTGCCCAGTCTGGCATTGTCACCGAGGTGATCTCGGCAATTCCTTCCGGTGCGAGGGCAGCGGTGATCCGATACCCGGCAAGACCATTCGGTGCCGTATCCAGGGTGACCGGGATCTCACCCTGTTCACCGGTTCCGGAAAGTGTTACACTCGTTGTCTGGATAGTTGCCCCTGATCCCAGGGTGGTGAAAAGGAGCAGGGAGATGATGCCAATCACGGCATACCTGATTGTCAGGGTTATTACTTGATTGTTCATGATGTTCACCAGTACCTGTCATAGAATGCCACAATATCCCCAGTGTTGATGCCGTTTCCAGGTTGATAATCGAACGGCGGAACCGGAGAGGTCAGAAGACCGGCACTCACCAGCCTGAAGAAGGTGGTCACGTCTTCAAACTCGATCCTTCCGTTTCCGTTGAAATCGTCAATGTACCCGTCATGATCGGTATCCTGCGGGGGCAGACTCTCTCCCGTGAAGGTATCAATCTTATACACATTGACCCGGGCCGTTGTTCCTGTAAGGGTCATCGAATACGAACCGTTTCCTGCGTTAGACGAGGTATTGAAGGTAATCAGGGCACCCCCCGGGGATGAACCGAATATGGTCACATTCCCGAGCGGTACATTCGTCGAACCAAAGGGTAGTGATCCGGATAACTTGAATCCTGATACGGAAAGGTTCTTAATCAGACCTGATGGGGTCAGTGAGGTCACATTGAACTGGTCGACCCACTCGGGTTTCTGGGCATAGGTTGCATCCCCGAAGTTTGCTGATGCCGTGCTGTTCAGATCGAGGACGACCCGGTAGTTACTGAGACCATAGTCAGCCCGATCCAGGGCGATATTCACCCGTCTCCAGTTATTGGCACCGGCAACGACCGTGATATTCTCCGGGGTCAGCCTGACCGTTCCGGCGGTCGTCGGGCTGGCCAGGGTAAGATTGCGGGTCAGGGATCCGGCCAGTACGTTATACTTATTCCAGACCGAGAGGGTCACCCATTTTTCTCCGTTTGTCGTGAAGGTGTAGACCGGATTCGGATCATCATATTCTATCACATGTGGTGAACCAGGACTTTCATCGACAATTTCCCATTTCCACATGCTCTGTCCGCCGCCACCGGTGCTCAGGTTATGGAACTGGATGGGAACGCCGACCAGTCCCTGCGGCGGGGTTCCCGGAAGAAGTGTTCCGGAGAGATCAGTAATGGAGAAATTCACGGTCGTCGGCCCGTATACCCCGACCTTGTGGTACCCGAGATCTCCGCTCGTCGCACTTCCATAGGTGTTGTTTCTCACCCGAAGAACCGGCGTGTAATCACCTACCGCAGTGTAGTTATGGCTCGTATTCACCCAGAGGTTACTACCCGGCCAGGCACTGACCCGCTCAAGGTGTACTTCTGCACTGCCATCGCCGAAATTCCACCAGGCTTCGTCGATGAGTGATCCGTCAGAGGTGTTCCCCAGGAAGTATACCCGGAAGGGAGTTGCATTGGATCCGTTTACGGCATGCAGGGGTTCATTCCATGCTGGTATCGCAGTTTTATTCAGGATCATCGTCGGGCTGATATTCCCGTTCACGGTGATCGTGCGGTTCCAGAATGACGGCGCTCCCCCGCATCCCCATACGGTCAGGTTTGCCCGGTATTCACCGATCTGCGTGTATGTGTGGGTTGTATTCCGTTGTTCAACCGGATCAAAACCATCTCCAAACTCCCATCTCCAGTATGACGCGCTTCCGGTGGACTGGTCGGTGAAGTTCACGGTATGCGGAGTCGTCCCGGTCACCTGGGATCCGGGATCGAAGAATGCAGAAACATTTCCACCTACTCCGACATATGCCGTCCGCTGGGTGGTATATGATCCTGCCACATTCGAGACCGTGAGGGTGATTGTGAAGTTACCTGCCCGGTCAAACTGGTGGGTGATAGTATTGGTGATGCTCGTCTGGTTCGGACGGTTGTCGCCGAAATTCCAGTCATAGAGGGAGGGAGGGCCATAAATGGAATTCACAAGAGGTGTCGCGGTGAAACTAACCGATCCTCCCTGGCAGATATACCGGTTCGTCGAGGCCACAAATTCGGCAAACGGAGGTCCGAGGGCTACCACGGTCCGTTGGATAGACAGGTTTCCACAACAACTCGTTCCGGTCAGGGTGACCGGGTATGTTCCGTTACTCGTAAACGTGTGTGGTGTCACCTGCTGGGTCTGGTTTGCCGTTCCGTCCCCGAAGTACCACTCCCACGTTGCCGGCGTATAATTGAACCGCTCCCCCTGGTACGTCACGGGCTTATTGACCGGGACGACAATCGGGGTGACGGTACTGTTATATCCAACCGCAGTAAAGTTCACCCGCCGGTCTGCGTTGCATACCGTGATATACGTCGGGTCCGAGGTCAGGATGGATGTATACGTATACAGGGTAAGGGTGACCGGATAGATCCCGGTTCTATTATATGTATGTTCAACGTTCTGCGCCACCGAACCGAACGTTGTCGAGTTACCATCCCCGAAACTCCAGATTCGGGTCACTATGTTCGGATCAGAACCTGAATTATCGGTAAAGAGTACCGTCAGGTCCGCATCGCCACAGGTTTCGTTCGGGGTAAACGACGGAGTAAGGGTTGTATCCCCGAATTTCACGACAAACGACTCAAAGCTGCCCGTATGATCCCCGGTGAAATTGCCCCCTACATAGGTGCCGGGAGAACTGTCAAGGAGCGCAGCCTGGTTTATCCACCTCGTTACCGGGAAACACTCAGTATCACAGTTTATTCCAGACACGAGATCAAGAAACGAGGGAGAGCCGGTATACCCGGTGACATAGGTTTCACTTCCATCACCGGTGATGGCAATACCCCTGCCGACATCGTCCCGGTATCCACCGAGGTAGGTCAGGTACAAGAGGCTTGATCCGGCATCATTCAGAGCACCAACAAAGGCATCCTGACCACCGGCATACCGCTTGATATCATCCTTCACCTTCAGGTTCGAGGACTTGGTATATCCGGTAATAAATGCCCTGCCGGTATCATCGACCGCAATGTCATAGCCCCATTCATCCTGACTGCCTCCGAGGTATGTCGAATAATCAAGACCGGCTCCGTCAGCCTTGAATTTCGTCACATATGCATCTTTTTCAAAGTAATTGTACGGCCAGCCCTTTGTCCGCTGGAATGCATAGGTGGTATTCGGGAAATCGGTTGACGCGGTTGAACCGGTGACATAGGCACAAAACGCGGTATCGACGGCTACTGCTTCACCGTAATCGTACCCGGTCGCACCGCCCAGATAGGTTGCATAATCAACCGGGTTTACTGCGCCGAAGTTCATCCTGAAGAGGAAGGCATCCTGGGCTCCCTGCAGGTTTTTCAGGTACCCGGGGACACCTGAGGGGAGAAGGTTTGAGGAACTCGTGGTTCCGGTAATATACGCCCGCTGCTGGGCATCGACAGCTATTCCGTTCCCGGTATCCTGACTCTTTCCGCTGATGTAACTCGAGTATTCAAGGGTATTTCCAAACGGCCCGATCTTGGCAACAAAGGCATCGCCCATCGTTGCATCCGGGTTCGGTGAGGTCTGGTATGCACCGGAAGTGGTGGGGAAGTTGTCTTCAGGATCTTTATAGGGACTGTTCCCCACGGTCTGTCCGGTGATATAGGCATTCAGCTGGCTGTCTATTGCAATATCGTTTGCCTGGTCATTGTTCGTGCCGCCAAGGTAGGTGGAATAGACAAAGTTTGTTCCATCTGCCCTGATCTTGGAGACGAAGGCATCATTCTGTCCATGGAGGTGGTCACCCACCCAGAGGGGGAGGACGGTCGGGAAATCAGCCGAGTACGTATCACCGGTGATATACATGTTCCCTGATGTATCCACGGCGATTCCCCGGGCAAAGTCAGCATTCTCTCCACCGAGATACGTAGAAAAGAGGATTGTTGCATTCCCGCCGCTGGCTGGTGATGCAATCTTGGTCACGTACGCGTCAGTACTCGAGTGACAGTATGAGCCATTGAATGGATACGGGTTCGTCGGATTCAGGTATCCGGTGACCGGATATACCGGGAAATCACAGGAGGACGTATACCCGGTAACATAGGCATTTCCACTGTTGTCGATGGCAATGTCCATGCCGAAATCCGTGGTGCCTCCACCAAGGTATGTCGAGTACTCGAGGTACGGGTCGATGATGAGGGGCAGTGAGGTATCATATTCTCCGATGGTATATCCCACCAGGCCGTCTCCAAGAATCCGGTATTCGGATGAAACATCAGTGATGGTACCGTCCACATCCTGATAGGTCAACGGGGCTGCCTCGGTCAGGTTCCCGAACGGTGTCTCAACATTAAGAGATCCGTCATCAGTCAGGGAGATCCCGGTAGTCCCCTCATATTTCAGAATAATAGATGCGGGATCTGCTCCTGGCTGAACATGGTACTCCCTCTTGATAATCCCCGTCTTTCCAGTGTAGGTCAGGTTGATTCCCGGGAGAATATCAGTATACTGGATGGATTCATACCAGGGAACCTGGGTCTGCCAGTCGGATTCATTTTTTCCGATCAGAAAGTTTGCATGCCCTTTAAGCTGTTTCCCGGCAGTCAGCACCGTAT
>CAZWTX010000031.1:23206-31147 GCA_964637135.1 uncultured Methanospirillum sp.
CCGATCAGAAAGTTTGCATGCCCTTTAAGCTGTTTCCCGGCAGTCAGCACCGTATCCGGGGAAGCATTCTCAACAGTGACCAGGACCGGGGTGATATTATCACCGCACTCGGCACAGTCCTCTTTCGGTCCGGAGAATCTCATCCCGGTATTCGTAAAATCAAAAGAGAATTGCAGGGATTTCACCTGGAACCTGACATCGTCAGGTGCCTGTCCGTCATTCTGAATAAACTGGACCGGTTGTGATGAGAGATCGATGACGGACTGTTCGTTCGATTCTCCCATAACAATACCATTCCAGAGTACTATCATCAGGAGCACAAGCACTCCCGCGCTCCATTTTTTCCTGTTCATATCACACGCTCCCCCTAACTCCGGTAACTCTCGCATCTCCGAGACCTGAATGCGCCCGGATATGATCTCGAAAAGCCAGTCTTTTTTTGAAGAAAACCCTCAATTACCCGGCTCCTCAGAGAATCACACCTTTTTATGTCACTTTCAGTATGTGAAGGATGTTTATTTATGGAGTTATATATTTTTCTAAAAATTTCGTTTTCAGGGGGAGGTTCTTCAAATTCGGGCGGTCAACAGACGTATGAACTCAATGGAACACGGGAATAAACCCTAAACAAAAAACGGGAAAATGGGGCACTTTTTCCTGATTAATTCGTAGAATCAGGTTCTTTATCATCCTGAGCAGGCACTTCATCCCGACGCATCTGGGGGAAGAGGATCACTTCCTTGATCGAGGTGTTCCCGGTAATGAGCATCACCAGCCGATCGATACCGATACCGACACCGCCGGTCGGTGGCATCCCGTACCCGAGAGCGTTCACAAAATCATAATCATGCATCTGGGCTTCTTCATCCCCGAGTCTCCGTTTCTCCTCCTGGGCTTCGAAACGCTCCACCTGGTCAAGCGGATCGTTCAATTCAGAGAACCCGTTGGCAAGTTCCATACCGGCAACAAAGAGCTCGAACCGCTCGACAAAACCCTCTTTCTCCCGGTGAACCTTGGCAAGCGGGGAGTTTTCGATCGGAAAGTCGGCGATGAAGGTTGGCTGAACCAGTTTATCTTCGACGAGGGCTTCAAAGAATAGAAGAAGCATCTCCCGATGATTCGTTGCCGATTCGAGGCCCTCTATCTTCTTTTGCCTCCCGATGGCCTGCAGCTCATCCATTGACAGGGCAAACACATCCACCCCGCCGAGTGTCCTGACTGCCTCCTCCATCGTGATCTTCTGCCATGGCGGTTCAAATGAGATCTCCCTGCCCTCATAGGTAACCGCACAGCCACCGGTGACAGACCGGACAATACCGCTGACGACCTCTTCTGTCAGGTGCATCATATCGGTATAATCAGCGTATGCCTGGTAGATCTCCACCGTCGTGAACTCGGGGTTGTGGCTGGTATCGATATCTTCGTTCCTGAAGTTCTTAGCCACTTCAAAGACCTTTTCAAATCCCCCGACAACCAGCCGCTTGAGGTAGAGTTCGGGTGCGATACGCATGTAGAGTTTCTGTTCAAGGAAATTGTGGAATGATGTAAACGGACGGGCGTTCGCACCGCCGTAGATCGGCTGCAGGATAGGGGTCTCGAACTCGAGAAATCCGTCATCGGTCAGGATTGTTCTGAGCATCGAGATGATCCGGCTCCTCACCCGGAATGTCTCCCGGCTCTCCTCGTTAACGATGAGATCAAGGTATCGCTGGCGGTACCGTTTCTCAAGGTTCGTCAGGCCGTGGAACTTTTCAGGAAGCGGGCAGAGGGTTTTAGTCAGGACCACGAAATCATCGACGAAGATGGTGATCTCACCGACCTTCGTCCTGAACACCCTTCCCGTTACCCCGATAATATCTCCCCGTTCCATGCACGATTTGAAGAGATCGAACTTGCCCTCCGGGAGATCGTTCTTCCTGATGTAGAGCTGGATCCTTCCGCTCTCATCCCTGAGATCGGCAAAGAAGGTCTTTCCATGGTCACGGATGGTGTACAGCCTTCCTGCGGTCCTCACCACTTCTGTAGACGGATCGTGGGTTGCATCCGGAAAATTCGACAGGATCTCCGCTACCGTATGTGAACGGGCATATTCCGGAGGGTACATCGGAACTCCTGACGCTATCAGCTGGTCCCGTTTCGCAATTCGTTGTTGATCAAACTGGAGGGCTGGATTCTCCTGCATTTATAGTTCCTCTCACTCTCATGGCCGGAATGATGATTATGGACTATTCCGGTCCTTTATGGGTGGTAAAAGACGGGGGCATCATCCCGTCCGGGGTATCTGTACATGTTGCCCTGCCGGGTATATAGCATCACGGAGAAAAAACGGGGGCGTATCAGGAACGCCTTCCCAGGAAAATAAAAACGGCTGCGAGAACGAGGATGAGTACCGCCGGCGCCGGCCAGGGTGTATCTGTTTCCGTTCCAGTCTTCTTATTCATGACCGTATTCACCTGGAGAACCTGGCCGGGAGTAACCTGAACGGATGAACTATACTCCTCGTACCCGGGCAGGGTGAGCGTATAGGTATGTGATCCTGAACAGACGGTATCTATAGTGGATGGGGTCTTTCCACGGAAGGTGCCGTCGACGCTGATCTCTGCACCTGCAGGATCTGACGTCAGGATGAGCTGACCGCAATCCTGAGGCATAGGGCTTGGATATAACCGGGCTGCCATAGATGCGATCTCCCCGGGTCTGACCTGGACGATCTCCTGGATATCCTGGTAATTTTTCATGCTCGCATAGACATGGTAACTGCCGGGAACCAGTTCGGTGATCTCAAGAGGTCGCCCGGTCTCGGTGATTCCTGAAAAGGCCCCATTCAGGAAGACAGATGCGCCAGGCGGTTCGGAGGTGATGGCGACGGATCCGTTCTTCGGGACAGACGGCTGGCTCAGCACCACGTTGATGACTGCCTGTTCTTTTACATTGATCACGACCCATTCCTCATAATCCTCATATCCGGCCCGGCTTACCCTGATCTGGTGCCGGCCTGGCGGGATATTCCCGACCACCGTGTTTGTGATCCCTGCATATACCCCGTCCACGTAAATTGAGGCTCCTGGAGGCTCAGAGGTCACCGTCAGGGAACCCGAACCGGTCCTGACAGTCATCGGGGCATGAATCTCGGTCGTTTTTCCAGGAATGATCTCCACATTCTTCACATACGGGTCATACCCGGAGAGAAAGAGCGAGACCAGATGAACACCGACAGGAACATTCCGGTATGTCCAGGGAGTCATCTGGGTATTTCCATTATCCACGGAGACCATGGCACCAGACGGTGAAGAAGTTACCATGAGGGTTCCCCCCGGTGATACCGGGGACAGGGTGACCCTGACCGGCACAACGGTTCCATGGACCGGAACATGCTCCATCAGTTTCTCCCACGGGAGATACCCCTGCATCACGAGTCTGAGAACCGTCCCGTTCTGTGCCGTTTCCATAACCGGGACCAGTACCGGTGTCTCACCCTGGAAAACCCCGTTCATGATCACGTCTGCCCCGGCGGGAGTGGAGGTGACCTCATAAAACCCGGGCTGCTCCTGTGCAGATATTCCCGGGCACCCGGCTGTCAGCAGGAGCAGGATACCGACGAACACGAA
This sequence comes from uncultured Methanospirillum sp., assembly GCA_964637135.1. Classification (GTDB taxonomy): domain Archaea; phylum Halobacteriota; class Methanomicrobia; order Methanomicrobiales; family Methanospirillaceae; genus Methanospirillum. The sequence continues at coordinate 26,815 of CAZWTX010000031.1, forward strand.
TAATTCTGAACGGTAACCCATCAGAACGCTCTTCATGAGAGTGATATTCGCATCATTCAGGTAAGGATTCACCGCATTGGTGTTGTATCCCGGCCCCGGCCGGCTGACACCCGGTTGATCAGAACACCGGTACCGGGTGGGCAGGATTATCCGGCAGACCCGCATCCGGTACCAGGAATACCTGTACCTCCCCGTTGTACGGCGTACCAGGGAGGATATTTATGAGATCCGACCCTATGAAAAGAATAGAAAAGCATCATCCGTAACCATCCGGGACAGCAATTCTGGGGCTGGGTTGTGAGGATCATCAGCAGGAGGGGTGCCTGCATTGGGATATGGTACGGGATCATCATCATCTCTCTTCTTGCCGGAGCGCACGCTTCGTCATCTCCCGAACTGCCGTTTGCCGAAGATACCCTGACTGCGGAAAATGCAGGAGACTTCCTGACTGAAGGAGATCTTCTTGTCCGGAGCAACGGAATCAGGGAGATCTACGGGGTTACCGGGAAGGCGATGAAGGTCGGGGTGATCGGAAACGGCGTCGAATCACTGGCACTCTCCCAGTCAAAAGGGGAACTCGGGCCGGTTACCGTTCTCGCCACTGGAACCGGGGATGAGGGAACTGCGATGCTTGAGATTATTCACGACATCGTTCCCGATTCAGAACTTGTTTTTCATAGTTACGGGAGTAATTCGTCAACATTCAAGCAGGCAGTTTCAGATCTCGCTGCATACGGGTGTAATGTCATCTGTGATGATCTCTATTTCTTCAGGCAGCCGTTCATGCAGGACGGGGACGTGGCAGAACACATCAGACAGGTTCTGAACCAGTACCCTGATCTCATATATGTCACGGTATCCGGAAACTTCGCCCTCCTTCATTACCAGGGGGAATGGACAGCCGGTCAGGAGATCGCCCCTGGCAGGACCCTTCACGAATTTATTCGCGGTGACGATGCCATCAACATCACCCTGCCTGCAGGCGGCAGCCTGATCGCAACCCTCCAGTGGGACGATCCCTGGGACCGGGCAATCACTGATTATGATCTTGAACTGGTCGATTCGCAGACAGGGGTAGTTATTGCCAGGAGCAATTTTTTACAGGGCAATGGTGCCGATCCATTCGAACATATCGCCTATACCGGCACGTTTCCCGGGCAGGCAGCGCTCGCCCTCCGTATTGTCAGGAACGGGGATACTGTTTCCCAGAATACCCTCGAACTCTTCATAAGAAACCTCGATCCTGCATGCGTGGCAGACCAGTATGTCAAGGATCCTGCCGATTCAATTTTCGGACATGCAGCCATTCCAGAAGTGATTACCGTCGGATCGGTCGTCAACGGCGATCCATACCAGATCTCCCCTGATTCATCCCGCGGTCCGGTCACGATCCGGTACCCGGAACCGTCCATACGGCTGAAACCGGATATCTGTGCACCAACGAACGTCAGGGTGAGCGGGTCAGGGAACTTTCCCACCCGGTTTCCGGGAACCAGTGCTGCTGCCCCCCACGTGGCCGGGGTGATCGCCATGCTGAAGAGTGCCTTCCCAAAGACCACCCGCGATGACATCAGGCAGATCATTTATGATACGGCTCAGGATCTCGGGACACCCGGGTGGGATGAGACATACGGGTATGGCATGATCAATGCGGAGAAAGCCTACCAGGTATTGTATAACCGCGTCAGTCCGATCTTCTCCTGACCGGGATTATGGCAGGACATATGATCTCCGGGACAGTTCCCTGACGAGGAGATCCAGGGAAAGCCGGTCTGCATACCAGAATTTTTCCAGGCAGTGTTCAGGAATGAGCCCGGCAAGGGGGATCTCCCTGGTGGGAAGATTCCCGGCTGCAGGAACGAGATCTTCCCACGAACCTATTCCCTCTGTAACAGAACGGATACCCGACGGAGTGATCCCGGTACCGGAGAGAAGGATGGAGAGATCATCAGACCCGAGATACCGGCATCCGTTTGCAGAGAGATACCGGCCAAGAATCCGGTTCCAGGTCTCCCCAAGAAACGTGTACATCCTGAGCCGGGAGCCCTCCCCTAAGATCACGATACGATCGCTTCCTGTTCCTTCAGGAAACCGGGAGATGAACTCTGCGAGTCCATCATGTACCGGTCCGGGGAGCGGGATGGGAGAATCGCCCTTCGTAACGAGATCTGCAACCGCCGAAAGGAGAAGTGTGCTGGTTCCCGGGCTGCTTCCTTTCCACCGGGGGGGGCGGGCTTCTCCCCGGTGTCTTCTCACCGTCATCCGATCATCACCAGTAGAATCCTCCGCTCTCCATGGGATACCGCCAAGCAGGAACGGACTATCTCGGTCAGATGATTCCCCGATCCTCCCGATCACATCTCCTTCTGCAGAGACCACCTCAACGGTGGGCTCTGTACCGATCAGGGTGAAGAGACTGGCTGATCCCCCTCCATCGATCCGGTCAAGTTCCCTCCCGGCCCTGAGGAGATCATTGTCCCTCTCCAGGTATCCGAGAGTGGAGAGGTGGACGAGGATGTCCATGATATCATCCTCCGGTATCGCCCGGTACCGCTCTGCGGCAAGAAACCGGCTGACAAGATCAGGGACTGCAACCTTCCCGTGATCCCTGACCAGGAGGAGGATCTCCCTGACCAGGAGATCAAAGGGGTACCGGGGAATGCGGACCGGTTCCACCAATCCTTCGGCAGCGGCTAAGATGGCCGCTACCGTGCGTGCGATCGCCTCGGGCGTATCGAGAATAAATCCCATCCTGGCCGGTCCGTCCCGGCGGCCTGACCTGCCGAGACGCTGAAGAAGCGATGAGACCGATGACGGCGGGCCGTACTGAAGAACGAAATCAAGATCCCCGATATCAAGGCCGAGTTCAAGGGTACTGGTACAGATGATCAGGGCAGCATGGTTCCGGGAGAAGACCTGCTCGGTGCCGGTACGGAGCGATCCTGATAATGCAGCGTGATGCACCATCAGTCCGGGCAGGGTTGGCCTGAGAATGCCTGCGATCTCTTCCGATTTTCTCCTGCTTGGTGTAAAAAGAAGTACCCGCCGGTCTGTTGCGAGCGCCGTGACCTGCCGGGCCAGTTCCCCGTCCCCCCCGGTAAGAAACCTGAATTCCCGTGCCCGGGGTGTTGTATCTCCCCGCACGATCCTGGCCGGCCTGCCGGCTCCCGAGAGCCATCTGACAACGGTTTCCGGATTGCCGATGGTTGCAGAGAGCCCGATCCGGCAGATATGGGTTCCTGCCAGCTGCTCCAGCTCTTCAATGGAAGAGAGGAGCTGAGCACCGCGTGAAGAACCGGCAAGGAGGTGAACTTCATCAATGATACAGAACCGGATGGATCCTCCCGGCCTGAGGTGACGCGATCCGTGGAGAAGGATCTGGAGACTTTCAGGAGTGGTACACAGGACAGCCGGGGGATCCCCGTCACGATCCGGCCATCCTTCATGCCGGTCACCATGCCAGACCGCTCCCCCAAGGTGAAGCGGGGTAAGGAGGCGATCCAACCGGGAAGCGATATCGTTGATGAGTGCCCTGACCGGGGCCACGTACAGGCATAGTGGAAGCGGGGCAGCCTGGGAGAGGAGCTGATCGAGGACCGGGATCAGGGCTGCTTCGCTCTTCCCGCCGGCCGTTCCTGCCATGACAAGGGTATCATATCCGTTTATAACCGCGAGGTATGCTTCTTCCTGGACCGGCCGGAGATCTGACCAGCGAAGCGTCCCGGAAAGAACCTGGCGGAGAGTCGGGTGGAGTGCCTGGTAGATCCCTCCGTCGGGGATGATGGTATCCATCAGGAAAGCTGGAACACCATTCTGATCTGTGCCTCAAGCTGCGGTCTAGGCAGAGCCCCTGCCAGCTGGTGCACTACCTGGCCATGGTGATAGAAGAGAAGGGCGGGGATTGCAGAAATGCCATACTGGTATGCGAGACTCTGGTTCTCATCGGTGTTGCATTTTCCGAATGAAACCTGTCCGTCATACGCTGCAGCCAGTTCCTCGATGACCGGGCCGAGCATCCGGCATGGTCCGCACCAGGGAGCCCAGAAATCGATCACCAGGTTTTGATGCGCTCCGATGACTGCCTGGATGTTCTCCTGCGTGATCGGGATGATGCCCCCGTGCCCGCCCGGATTTTCGAGCCTGCTTCTCATCTCCTGTAGCTTTTTTTCGCGAATCTGCTGCAGATCATCATCCATAAGAGATGATTGAGGTTTGAGGTAAAAATGATTCCAACCTGGCGAATAAAAACGTATATATGAGAATAAACGAAACATTAGTTCCCAAGTTTAGCGAGGTGGGGTAGTCAGGATATCCCGACGGGCTCATAACCCGT
>CAZWTX010000032.1:0-4898 GCA_964637135.1 uncultured Methanospirillum sp.
GGGACCGGGTTTCCGGAGAGCTGCTTCAGGGTGGCAACAAACCGGTCGGTTGCTTCGAGTCCGATCGGAAGGGGAAGCGTGATCAGGGGAACTGCGAAGGCTTGCTGGAGATAGAGGCCAGGGGAGAGCTGTTCAGGGCAGGTCATACCAAACTGGATCGTCGCCTTTGCCCCTGACATCTGCCTGATGCCCGCGATGCTCGTCCCTCCAAGCGGAATTTTCCTGTAATCGCCTCCGAATGGCCGATCAAGGGTGAGTGAGAAGTCAGGTATCAGGGTATACGTGATCCCCATGAGGTCGAGGATCCGTTCGATCTCCCTGATGTCAGCCGGGCTGATATGGGGGATGATCACGTTGATCCTGTCGTGGGGGTCGGCTGGTTCAGCGAAATAGACGATGAGCTCGCGGATTGCTGCCCAGAATCCTTCAGACTGACTACCGTCGTAACTCGGGGTTGAGACCGGGATGATATCCAGGTCAAGCCCGGGGTGATCTTTCTTGTAGGTCTCTATCATGCGGTCCATGTCCTCGCCAATCGTCTCGGCAAGGCAGGTCGTGACGACCCCGAGCACCTGGGGATGGTAGACCCTGATGACATTGTCGATGGCCTTGTGGAGGTTTTTCTCTCCCCCGTAGATCGTTTGTTTCTCGTTCAGTGACGAGGAGGCGATATCTACCGGTTCATTGAAATGCTCCACGTTCGCGAGCCGCATGTAGGTACTGCAACCCTGTGAGCCATGGACGAGGACCATGGCATCTTCTATCCCTTTGAAAGCAATGACCCCGCCAAGGGGCATGCACATCTGGCACTGGTTCTCGTTGACCAGCCTGACCTGTGGAAGTTCCATGTTCCTAATCTCCAAATGGGTTTCTGTTCATCAGGCAGTTCCAGACCGGGGTGCAGGTTGTCTTGTATACCTCTTCGGCAAAGGTTACGGCACCGTCAAACCCGGCGAGACATTCCTTGCGGTCATGGTTGTGATCGATGAAGCCGATCCCGAGTTTGAATGCGAGTACCCGCTCCTTCACCCCGCCGGCCATGACATCGACCTGCATCTCACGGAGGAAGCGTTCGATCTCGGCCGGGTTGGCATCATCGACGATGACGGATCCTTCATCCAGGAGTTCTCCGATCTGTTCATAATCATCTGGGTTTCCCGTCTGCGTTCCGGTGAAGACGATCTCCATGCCGAGCTCCTTGAGCTGCCTGATGATAGCAAGAGCCTTGAATGCCCCACCGACATAGATAGCAGCCCTTTTCCCGGCTAGTTTCTTTCGGTACTTCTGGATCTCCGGCTGAATCCTTGATGTCTCGCGTTTGATGAGCTGTTCAGCCCGCTGTGCCATCTCTTCATCATCGAAGAACGCTGCAATCCTGCGCAGGCTTGCAGCACAGTTCTCGGCCCCGAAGAAGTTCACGTTAAGGGAGGGTATCCCGAACGATTGCTCCAGGGTGGATGCAACCCAGTGCATCGAACCACTGCATTGCACGATGTTCAGAGAGGCTCCGGGAGCCTTTTTTAGGGTCTCTACGGTGGAATCCCCGGTAAAGGCAACATTGATCTCGACACCGATCTCCCTGAGGTACCGCTGGATTACCCACATCTCCCCGCCAAGATTATACTCCCCGAGGAAGTTGATTGCTTTTGTCTTCTCGATGCTCTCCCCTTCTTTGGGCGTTATCAGCCGAAGAAGGGCATCAGCTGCGGCCCGGTAACCGACGATCTTATTCCCTGAGAGGAATCCGCTTGATTCAACCGGGATAATCTCAATTCCATGCCTTGCTGAAGCCTCTTTGCAGACTGCGATAATATCATCGCCGATGACTCCAACGACACAGGTGGCATAGACAAATATTGCCGGGGGATGATGCGAGTCCACTATCTCGTCGATACAGGCCGAGAGTTTCTTTTCACCGCCGAAAATGATGTCTTTCTCCCGAAGATCGGTTGAGAAACTATTTCGGTACATTTCCGGGCCGCTGGAGAGGCTTCCTCGGATATCCCAGGTATAGGTGGCACATCCTATCGGACCGTGCACCAGGTGTACTGCATCCGTTACCGGATTGAGAACCACCCGGGCACCACAATACACGCAGGCCCGCTGGCTGACAGCCCCGGCAAGGCTGTCATCGGCACACCGTATCCGTGTCCTGCTCCGGCCTACCGTGACAATCGATTCCTTACGCTCGTCCAGGCACGGTATGGCATTCGCTGATTGTGTGCAATGTATCTCCATAATATCGCCGTTTCTGATTCTGAAAACTGGTCAGAGGACCAGTTCATAGTCCTCGTCCAGGCAGTCCCGATCACGGCGATCAAGGAGGGCATTACTGATCAGTTCGATCAGGCGAAGGGCTCCCCGGTAGCCGACGATTGGTATCAGGGGATGGACTGCACGGTCCATGATCGGAAAACCGACCCTGACAAGCGGGATGTCTTCAGCACGGGCCAGATATTTCCCATGGGATCCTCCGAGCAGGAGGTTAACCGGTTCTTCTTTTATCCACTGATGCAGTTCGAAGAGATCACCTTCAGCCTTGACCTTGCATCCTTCCACACCGGCTTCCTCGAGCATGGCATTGATCTGTTTCTCGAACCGGCTGCCCGGAGTTCCCGTGATAACATACTTGGGAATCATTCCCATCGTGAGTATGAATTCTGTCAGGCCGATTACAAGGTCAGGATCGCCGAATATTGCAACGGTATGTCCCTGGTAGTGGAAGTGGGTGTCGATGAGGGTATCCACGACCTGTCCCCGCTCGATGGTGAGTGATTTTGGAACTTCGACGCCGAATGCCTCATGGATCGCCATGATGAATTCATCGGTGGCTCTCAGGCCGACAGGCATTTTCAGGACCCGGCAGGGTACCCCGCATTTCTCCTTGAGTTCGTTTCCAGCTGATTCCGAGGCGAAGGATCCGAGGGAGAGAGTCAGCTGAGAGGAGCCGGAATCCCGGATCTCCCCGACCGTGGTTCCCCCGTCAGTGTACATCTCGTACTTGCTGGTGAGCGGTGAGTCAAGGACATTGGCGGTGTCCGGGAACATGATCATCGGGACTTCCATCTCGGTGACGATCCGACGGATCTCACGCATGTCTCCCGGGTTTACAAAACCGGGAATGACATTGAGTTGCCGTTTCTTTCCCCCTTCGCTGGATTCTGCCAGGTAGGAGACCATGGATTTGCACATGTTGGCAAATCCGGTGATATGGGACCCCTGGTAACTGGGGGTGTTGGTATGGATGACTATCTTTCCTTCAGGAATCTCCGACTGTTTGATGATGGTCGGGATATCGTCACCAATTGTCTCGGAGAGACAGGTCGTGTGAACCGCGATCACATCGGGATCGTAAATCTCGAATATGTTCTTGATAGACGTCTTGAGATTTGCGCCACCCCCGAAGACCGAAGCACCTTCCGTGAAGGAACTGGATGAGGCCATCACCGGATCCCGGAAATGTCTTGCAAGGGCCATCCGGTGGAAAGCACAACATCCCTGTGACCCATGGCTGTGGGGAAGGCATCTGTGGATACCGAGGGCTGCATACATGGCACCCATCGGCTGACATGTCTTCGCCGGGTTGATCTTTCCTGCTGTCCTGGTGGACAGTGCTTTTGGCATACATTCCAGCATGATTATTCACCTCCTTTTGTTTCTTTTTCCCAGGGAGCTGACACCAGTTTCCAGACCGGGGTGGTCAGGGCATTGGCCACATCTCTCGCGAAGTTGATCGCTCCGTTAAACCCGGCATACGGTCCGCTGTAGTCGTACGAGTGGAGTTGTTTTGCCGGGATTCCCATTTTGTGTGCGATGTATTTGTCCCTGACACCGGTGAAGATCAGGTCTGGCTTTAAGGCCTTGATCAGTTCCTCGGTCTCATAATGATTGCAGTCATCAATGAGAATGTGTCCCTCCTTCATGTCAGGGTACATCCCTTCGTAGTACCCGAGCTTGATCTCCTTGCAGATCTCATCGTACTTCTCTTTTGAGATGTTCAGGTGAACATGGGCCTCTTCGAAGAGTTCCTCGTCAGGTTCCACCTCGTAGTCGGGGATGTTTTTTGAGTCGGCATCACCCTTGATGTTCGGGATGACTTCACGGCCTTCGTAGTCGTCACGGTGGGCAAACTCATACCCGGCAACAACAACTTCCATCCCGAGATCCTTGAGGATATGCTGGTAGTGGTGGCTCCGGGATCCGCCGACAAAGGCGAATGCAGTCTTACCCTCGCAGATCTTCCGGTATTGATCAATAACCGGGGAGATTCGTGCTTCTTCACGGGCGATGACGACCTCTGTCTGCCTGATCAGCTCCTCATCACCAAAGACCTGGGCGATCTCACGGAGGCTCCTGATGGATGCCTCCACCCCTATGAAGTTGACCTTCAGCCAGGGTGTTCCATACCTGGTCTCCATCTTCTCGGCGATGTAGTTGATAGACCGGTGACACTGGACAAGATTCAGATCGGCAAGATGCAGGTCTCTGATCTTGAGATAACTGGAATCCCCGGTCATGATACAGTTGATTGTATACCCGATGTCCTTGAGGATTCTCTCTATCTCCCATCCGTCGGATCCGATGTTGTACTCGCCCAGGATATTGAGAACGAACTTGCCGGGTCTGTCTCTGGTTCCCTTTCCGATGACCTTCTCCATCAGGTTGTTGTTGGCGATATGGTGACCGGCTGACTGGCTGACTCCCCTGTATCCTTCACAATTGAAAGAAAGAATCTGAATACCATGCCTTTCTTCGGCCGCCTTTGCAACAGCTCCGATATCATCACCGATCAGGCCGACCGGACAGGTGGCACAGATCGAAATGGCCCGGGGATGGAACATATCAACAACCTCGTCTATCATCCTGGCAAGCTTCTTCTCGCCACCAAAGACGATATC
>CAZWTX010000032.1:4998-30368 GCA_964637135.1 uncultured Methanospirillum sp.
GCTTCTATCTCCTGGCAGGCCTGGGTTGTATCCTTGATGATGAGGTGCTTCTTTCTGTTTTTTCTGACTTTATCCGGGTAGGGATCGAGCATTACATCTACTTCTGGCTCGGTAATCGTCATATTTCGCCTCCTGATTACCAGATTGCTGCTTCTCCGGACTCTCCGGTTCTCACCCTGACCGCATCCACAACTGGCAAAATGAAGATCATTCCGTCACCAATGCCGTAGGCAGTCTGGTTTGCGTTCATTATTGCGTCCACTATCCGGGGGACATCCTCGTCATGTGCGAGGACGGTGAAGAGTCTGCGGGGGAAAAAGCGGGTCCCATCCAGAAAGGTGGTAACCTGCTGCTCTGTCTCTTCGGCCTCTGTGACATCATCAAGGCCCATAGCAAGGAGTTTTTCCTTGCAATCCTCGATAATGGCAGGATCGGTGATTAGTTTCCCCCTGCCGACGACCTTGACGGCAGTGAACCCGGCCACACCTGCTTCAACTAAGGCTTTCTTGGTCGCCCCGGTCTTTTTCATCCGGACAACCGCCATAATCTCTTTCATGGCATCTCCTCAGAGGCCCTGTTTTCCGCTTGAGATCGTGTAGACATCGTCGATCTCACTGACGAAGATCTTTCCGTCACCGAATGCTCCATCTTCCCCGGTCTTAGCCGTGGTAAGGATCGTCTTGATCACGTTTTCCTTGTCCTTCTCATCGACAACCATGAGGATAAGCGTCTTGGGGATCTCGTCGTAGACCATCCGGCCAATCCTGATTCCTTTCTGTTTTCCCCGGCCGACGACATCCACGAGGGTTGCTGCATGATGTCCGCCGGCTGAGAGGGCGGCGGTTACTTCGTCTTTCTTCTCAGGTCTGATGATGGCTCGAATCAGTATCATTTTCTCTCACCTCAGAGGGCATCCAGGAATCCGTGCTGCATCATCAGTTCCTCGAGCCGGTCCTGAGTCATCGGCTTTGGAATGACGAACATCTTGTTCTGGTCGATAGCATTTGCGAGGGTTTTGTACTCATTTGCCTGGTTTGAATCCGGATCGAAGTCCATAACGGTCTTCTTATTGATCTCAGCACGCTGAACAAGGTTGTCACGGGGGACAAAATGGATCAGCTGGGATCCAATCTCTTCGGCGAAGGCTTTCAGGAGGGCGTACTCGTTGTCGACCTTACGGCTGTTACAGATGATACCGCCGAGCCTGACTTTGCCGTTGGTAGCATACTTCTGAATCCCCTTGGAGATGTTGTTGGCTGCATAGAGGGCCATCAGTTCTCCGGAAGCGACAATGTAGATCTCTTCTGCCTTGCCTTCACGAATTGGCATGGCGAATCCACCGCAGACCACGTCCCCGAGTACATCATAAAATACGTAATCAAGGTCGCTTGTGTATGCTCCCAGCGATTCGAGCAGGTTTATGGAGGTGATGATACCTCTTCCTGCACACCCGACACCTGGTTCCGGACCACCTGATTCGACACACATTGTTCCCTTGAATCCTGGTTTGAGGATGTCATCAAGCTCGATGTCGTCCCCCTCATCCCGAAGGGTGTCAAGAACGGTCTTCTGACATAGTCCGTGTAAAAGCAGCCGTGTTGAGTCCGCCTTTGGATCACATCCGACGACCATAACCTTTTTTCCCGCAACCGCAAGAGCTGCAACGGTATTCTGCGTTGTGGTGGATTTACCAATACCACCCTTTCCGTATATTGCTACCTGTCTCATTTTTGCCTCTTTTTTTGTTATATCGCGTTCGCCAGGTTGATTACATAATCCCGGCCAGCCTGATGTTTTCCGGAAATTTTATCTGGTTATCCAATCTGACAAGCCGGATGATTCAACCTGTCCAGTCCGTCTTCGTCCGCACACCATTTCAGGTTCGGGACACCGGGACACGGTTTACACACCTTTGATCCAGCCACCACGGGCCGTATCAGAAGGAACAGATTGACTTCCTGTACGAAGTCATGTGCATGGTCCGGGTCTTTCCGCCCTGAAGCAGAGATACAGATCCTCTCTGGGATCCCAATCCCCTGCATGGCACCAAAACCGATCCCAGAAGGGATTGCGACCAATTTCGTGGCGATATGACAGTACCTGCCGTTATCGCAATTTTACATACCTGTTGTTGCATCTGTCACCTCCGAAGAGGATGATCAATATTGGAGATCCCTCTTTATTAACATTATGGAAGGAAACATCCTTCATACTATATTTAAACTTTTTTAATACTGATTGCCTGCTTCAGATTACTACAGGACTGAAAAACCGGGATGATCAAAAAGACCGCAGCCCTTTTACCAGAGGCCTGCGAGACCTGATTATATGCACCCGAAATACCTTTGGTTTGGTTTAATCCTGCTCATCTGCCCGGCCTGCTGCCTGCTGGCAGTCGCGGAGCCGGCAGCTCCCGGACCTGAGCCGATCCTGATTCATGCAACCGATCTTGTCTTCGAACCGATCAGTTCTGATGTGGAGATGGCCGGCATCCGACCCGCCCTCTGGAAGAAAGAACCGGGAAGCAACATCTCGATGCCATATACACCGGTGTACTACGAGATCAGGCCGGGAGGGATCGTTTCCCCGGAAATTCCCCCGACGGTCCCTGAAGTGCTCTACCTGACCGGAGGATCCGCACTGGTCAGGGCGGGAGAAGAAACAGTGGAATGCACCCCTGGAACAGCGGTTCTCATCCCGGCCGGGATGGAGCGATCGATATCAAACACCGGGACTGACCGGCTCACCTGCTACTCGTTCACTGCTGAAGAGGGTACCGGTGAGGGAACGTCGGGAGGAGAAGAACAGGAATTTCTCGTGATCCCCCCGGATTCAGTCAGGCCGGTAACATTTGAAAATCCTTCTGACAGAACGTATTACTCCGTCACCCGGCTCCTTCAGCCCGACGAGACCCCGCTCCCCATCCCGTATGACCTGATCCTCTCCTCGGTACCGTCAGGAGGTCGTATCGATGAACATTACATCAATGGAAGCAGTCAGCTGGTCATCCCGGTAAAGGGTTCAGCGAATATCACGGTATCAGCAACGACCGTGGGAGTGCGGCCCGGTGATATTCTCTATATCCCGGAAAACGCGGTGCAGACCTACGATGCGATTGAAGACCTGGATATGATCGTAGTCACCTGGCCTTATTACCGGGCTCTGAATGATGTCTATACCGGTGCATCCGGGCTGGATTAACCGGAATTACCCCGGTTGATCAGTGTTATCTCTCTTTTCCGGACAACAGGCATGCCCGGTCAACCTGGGATGCCGGTATTCTGCCGATGAGCCATGATGCCGGAAAAGTACCGGAATAAAAGGAGGGAGTTCTGGGTTTCTTCCCTGGATCAGATCCTGAGCATGCGGGAAGCTAGATAAGCCGCATTCTGCCCGTTATCAACGCCGACACAGGCGACCGGTACCCCTTTCGGCATCTGGACGATCGAGAGGAGAGCATCAAGTCCGCCCATCAGACCTCCCGAGACCGGGACACCGATCACCGGGCGGATAGTCTTTGCCGCGACGACGCCCGGCAGGGCAGCGGAAAGACCGGCGATGCATATGAAGATCTTTGCATCGGATTGCTTCACGTATGCATCCAGTTCCTCGGGATCGCGGTGGGCAGAGAGAATCCGGAGCTCATAGGATATCTTCTCCTCGTCAAGGATTGCCATGGCTTTCCTGGCAATCCCGTCATCTGACGAGGATCCGCAGATGATGCTCACATCAGGCATGTATCTTCCAAGATATAATCACCCATGAGATGAATAAGTGTACCTGATTTTATGGAAGATGAGATACTCCTGATGCTTCCCGGTCCGGTCCCAATCCCGGAACGGGTCAGGGCCCAGATGGCCTACCAGGCGATCAATCACCGGAGTGCCGGGTTCGGGGAAGCCTACCGTGACACCGTCAGGGTGCTCAAGACGCTGTTTGGAACAGAGAACGATCTCGTCGTGATATCCGGTTCAGGAACGGCCGGGATGGAGGCAGCTGTCGCGAACTTTGGCCGGGGAAAGAAGATGGCCCATCTCATCAACGGCAAATTTGGCGAGCGGCTCTATACCATCGGGCAGCGGTACGGCACCCCTGCCCCGATCACATCCGAATGGGGAACCCCCCTTAACCTTGAAGCCCTCGCTGCCGAGCTTGAGAACGGATGCGAGATGGTGACCATGGTTCACAACGAGACCTCTGCCGGTATTCTCAACCCGGTCCAGGAAGTCGGAAAGCTCTGCCGGAAACATGATGCCCTCTTCATCGTCGACGGTGTCACCTCCATCGGCGGTGACCACTTCCAGGCCGATGCCTGGGGTGTGGATGTGGCCGTTGTCGGATCCCAGAAATGCCTCGCCGCCCCGGCAGGACTGGCTGCTGTCTCGGTATCGGCACGGGCCTGGGAGATGGTGACGGATAACCCGCCGTATTATCTCGACCTTCCGGCATACCGCAAGAACGCTGCGAAGGATCCGATGGAGACCCCGTACACCCCGGCCGTCCCGCTCTTTCTCGCGCTCAGGGAAGCATGCCTGATCATCGAGGAGGAAGGGATGGAGAACCGGGTCCTCCGCCATCACCGGATGGCAGACGCGGTCAGGTCGGCAGTTGCCGCCTGGGGACTTGAGATGTTCCCGAAGACCGATGCCCTGCACCAGTACTCGAACACCGTCACTGCTGCCAGGATCCCGGCAGGCTCGAATGACAAGGCCTTCCGCGGTGCAATCAAGAAGTTCGGCATCCAGATCGCCGGTGGCCAGGATCATCTCAAGGACGTCATCTTCCGTATCGGTCACATGGGAGCAGTATCTGCCCCTGAACTCCTGGCAACCCTTGCAGCGACTGAGTATGTCATCAGGAAATCCGGGCATCCGGTCAGGGAATCTGGCGTAATGGCAGCAGCCGGGGTCCTGGGATGAAGGTCGGTATCGCAGACACCACCTTTGCCCGCGTGGACATGGGTGGGTTTGCGATCAATGAACTGAAGAAACACGCCAGTGTAGTTATCGAGCGGTATACCGTTCCGGGAGTCAAGGATCTCCCGGTTGCCTGTAAGAAACTGATCGAGGAGTACCGGTGCGATATCTGCATGGCACTCGGGATGCCGGGGGGAAAGGAGAAGGACCGGATGTGTGCCCACGAGGCATCAACCGGGCTCATCTCATGCCAGCTGATGACCAATACCCATATCATCGAGGTCTTTGTCCACGAGGACGAGGCAGCAGATGATGCCGAGCTCGCATGGCTTGCAGAACAGCGGGCCAGGGAGCATGCCGTGAACGTGATCAAACTGATGCGCCCGGGAACCCTGGAACGCGAAGCCGGAACCGGCCAGCGTCAGGGTTTCAGGGACGCCGGACCGGCACGAACATAGAGGAAAATTGAATGGCAGTAAAACTTGGATTTGTGGTCGCGGAGTTCAACCGTGACATCACCTACATGATGGAGATCGAGGCAGAGGAACATGCAAAGTTTCTTGGAGCGGAAGTGACCGAACGGATGTACGTCCCCGGTGCTTACGACATGCCCCTTGCGATCAAGAAGATGCTCAAGACAAAAAAGGTCGATGCCGTCGTAACGATCGGCTGTGTCATCGAAGGATCGACCCAGCATGACGAGATCGTCGTTCAGCATGCAGCCCGAAAGATCATCGATCTCTCCCTCGAGTTTGAGAAACCGGTCACCCTCGGGATATCAGGGCCGGGTATGACCCGGCTTGAAGCAACCGAACGGGTTGAATATGGCAAACGGGCAGTCGAATCTGCCATCAAGCTGGTCCAGCGATTGGCATGAGACCGCTCTCGAGAAAACTCGGCCAGATCGCCCCCTCTGCGACGATCGAGATCACCGAGAAGGCGAGAAAGATGCAGGCTGCAGGGATCGATGTGATCAGTCTCTCGATCGGGGAACCTGACTTCACAACCCCTGCCCACATCACACAGGCCTGCATTGACGCCCTGAACCGGGGAGAGACCCATTATGCCCCCGGGAAAGGACTTCCGAGACTCCTGGAGGCGATCGCGGAGAAAATTGAGCATGAGAACGGGTTTGCCTGTTCTCCTGACGAGGTGATCGTCACCTGCGGAGCGAAGGATGCCATCTACGAGGCCTGTGAAGCGGTACTGAATCCGGGTGACGAGGCGATCATCCTCGATCCATCCTGGGTGAGTTATGAGCCCTGTATCCAGATCGCCGGGGGTGTCCCCGTCCATCACCCCCTGAACGCGAAGACCTTCCAGGTTGATGACTCGCTGCTTGAGAAGATCACCGGGAAGACCAGGATGATCATCGTGAACAGCCCGTCCAATCCATCCGGGTCAGTCCTGAACCGTGAATCCCTCCGGCTGGTTGCCGATATCTGCCAGGATAACGACCTCATCGCCCTGTCAGATGAGATATACGAGAAACTGGTGTATGGCCAGATTCACTTCTCGCTCGGAATGTTCCCCGGGATGGCAGAACGCACGATCACGGTGAACGGGTTTTCCAAGGCATATGCGATGACCGGATGGCGGCTTGGATATGCAGCGGCCCGAAAAGAGATCATCGGGTACATGAACAAGGTTCAGCAGCATACGATCAGCCACCCGACGACCTTTGCCATGTTCGGCGGGATCGCCGCCCTGACCGGCCCGCAGCAGTGTGTTGCTGATATGCGGTCAGAGTTCGGGCGCCGGCGCCAGTTTGTTCTCGACCGGCTCATGGATCTCGACATGACCTGTGCCCCTGCCGACGGGGCGTTCTATGCATATGTCCGGGTTGACGGGGATGATGCCGCTGTTGCCGCAAAATGGCTCGAGGAAGGACATGTTGCCGTGACCCCGGGAGTTGCGTTCAACCATCCCGGATGGGAGCGGATCAGTTATGCCGCATCCATGGATACGCTGAAAGAAGCGATGAACCGGATCGCTTCGGTGCTGTGATATCCTCATTTTTTCACCGGTTTTTCTAAGGAACTGTCTACCACTGACACCGAGTGGATTATTGCCCTATAAGGGTGCTAAAACACCTTTTTCTCTCAGTAGCCTGGTTTTTTTATCGAATGACACTTTTGTAGATCATGTCAGAATATTAATGATGACTCTTATCAAATATATTGACAATAAGAATTTGTTAATTTAATTTGATTATATTGCGAGATAGTATGATGAAAAAAACCTGTTTTCATGTTATTCTGATAATTCTGCTGTTCCTGGCAGGAACCGGTTCAGGGTTAGTGTCTGCTGAAGAAACGCGAACAATTACTGATATGACAGGCCGCACGGTAGACATCCCTTCAGAAGTCGATACTGTTCTTTGTAACTGGCTTCCGTCAATGATGATTGTCTACATGGTCGCCCCCGACCGTCTTGGGGCCTGGAATTCTCTTCCCGGGGAGGGTTATTTCCCAGAAAAATATGCAGGTCTCCCTATAATCGGGCGTGTCAGTCATGAAACCCTTCTTTCGATGGATCCTGACATTGTTGTCATGGGTGGTGCCCTGGGGATAGGTGGCGAGGCGGCACGTTCCGTCATCGACGAAGAACAGCAGAAACTCTACCCGCTGCCGGTTGTTGCCGTGACGGATGCCATGGATGCCACTGCTTACACTGATCCGATCCGGTTCATTGGCGAGCTTCTTGGTGAAGAAAAACAGGCTGAGAAAATGATCGCATTTTATGAGAATATTCTCTCCCTGGTTACGGAGCGGGTAGCTACGATCCCAGATAATGAACGGGTCCGAGTCTACTATGCTGAGGGGAAGGAAGGACTCGCGACCGATCCCGCCGGTTCAACTCACGCAGCCCTCATCGATATTGCCGGTGGGATAAACGTCGCCGATTTTCCGGTTCCTACTGGACAGGGGCAGACAGAAGTCTCGATAGAACAGGTTCTTGACTGGGATCCTGAAGTGATTCTGGTTCATGATCCGCAGTTCTACGCAACGGTTCGTTCAGACCCGCTGTGGCAGGATATCACGGCCGTGAAGACCGGCCGGGTATACATGATTCCAAAAACCACGTTTAACTGGTTTGACCGTCCGACCGGACTTAATCAGATCATTGGTATCCCCTGGACTGCCAAGATCCTGTATCCTGATCGATTCAGGGACATGGATCTTGATGAGATCGTACGTGAGTACCATGAACTATTCCTTCACATTTCCCTCTCCGATGACCAGATTGGGGAGATTTTATCTCCCTGATGATGTGAGTAGAGAGTTTGGCAGATGGAGTGAAAGAGTAGAAGGTGCATACGGGTTCCCTCCTTTTTTTTGGGGAATATATGTTATACCCTCTTCTCCAGGTACAATTCGAAAATGGTTTTGATATTTCTTCTTTCCTCCTGCCAGATGGCATACCCGGGCTTTTTCCCGAGAATTATTTGAAAACATTATTGGGCACATAATATAAATTCAGTTTACAAACTCATCGAGTTAACTAAATCCTCCCTCTATAACAAGGTAATACCATGGAAAAAAACAGGTTGTATTGTATTATCGCAGTCATGCTGATCCTAACTGGATTCGGTCCGGGATTTGTGTATGCTGGTGAAACCCGAACAGTCACCGATATGATAGGTCGTACGGTTGAGGTTCCCTCTGAGATCAAGAGCGTCCTCTGTACAGCCCCACCGGCCTGTAATCTTGTCTATATGGTTGCCCCTGATCAGCTTTCAGGCTGGAATAGTGTCCCGGCTGAAGAGTATATTCCAGAAAAGTATCAGTCGCTTCCGGTAATAGGAAGCAGTCAGGGAACAAAACAATGCAATTATGAGCTTATCTTATCAATGCACCCTGATATCTTTGTAACAACCTCTCCGAACAGCCCCTCTGATGAGGCAGCCTATGCTGCAATCGAAGAACAACAGGAGAAACTAGGTTCCATACCAGTTGTTGCGATAAAAGATGTTGTGAAATCTACCGGTTATTCTGAACCCATCCGGTTTACCGGTCAACTTCTTGGAGAAGAAAAGCAGGCCGAAGCGATGATCGAGTACTATGAACGGGTACTCTCTGAAGTGAGAAAACAGGCGGCCCTGATTCCGGATAATGAACGGGTACGGGTGTATTATGCATCTGATATAACCGGCCTCCAGACTGCTCTTTCCGGTTCATACCATACTGAACTGATCGATTTGTGTGGTGGCATAAATGTTGCAGAGAGCATGAATGCATCGAAAACCGCATTTAGCGAGGTTTCGCGTGAACAGATTATCCGCTGGGATCCCGAAGTAATTCTGGCAGCAAACCCTGAATTTTATGCAAGTGTGCAAACTGATCCCGTCTGGCAGGATATTAGTGCCGTGAAGACCGGCCGGGTATATCTCATTCCCCATACGGCCTACAGTTGGTTCGATATGCCACCGGGACCGAACCAGATTATTGGAATTCCATGGACGGCGAAAACCCTGTATCCGGATTACTTCCAGGATTTGGATCTTGAGAGCCTTGTCAGGGAATACCACGAGATCTTCATTCATGAATCACTCTCTGATGACCAGATCCGGGAAAATTTAAATCCATGAGTCTGTTCATGTGAAATCAGTGGACTCACCTTAAAAAACAATTTTTCAGTAAATTAGTGTACAGTAGCGTATTGAGGTATAAATGAAAAAAAATCATCAGGGTTTGAATTCGTTCAAATTCATATTCATCACAGCGCTTGTGATAGTTACCTGCATCACCGGGCAGGTATTGGCAACCGGGATTGACACGAAAATCGTAACTGATATAGCAGGAAGAGAAGTCCACATTCCAGACAATATCAATAGTATTGCTACTGACGGAGCGGTTCCGGTATTGAACAGTTTTACCTTCCTCATGGGGAAGGGAGACAAGCTCGCCTATACCTACCCATCCTCCTCGAAGTACCTGTATATTATCGAGCCGGGTTTAGAGGAGAAACCCCGGATAGAAGGGAGTATTGAACTTGAAGAGCTCATAAAACTCAATCCCGACATCGTATTGACCGCGAGTAGGGACAATGTGGATTCATTTTCAGACAGGGGTCTTACGGTTGTGTTCCTGCCGATGCCAGAGACTGATGCAGAGCTCGTGAAAATCGTGGTAAGGGTGCTTGAAGGGGTCTATGATGAACAGGAGAGAGGCGAGAGGTACATCTCGTACTTCGATGATACCATCGCCCGCGTGGATAACATTGTATCATCCATACCCGAAGATGAGCGTCTGAAGGTACTGTATTGTAACTACAAGACCATGACCGCACATCACCGGTGGTGGATCGAGAAAGCCGGTGGAATTTCAGTTTCAAAAAACGATATCTCGAAACGAACCACGTTTGATCTGGAGGAGCTGATTGCATGGGACCCTGATGTGATGTTTGTCAGTAGTTCAGAGGTAGATCAGGTTTACAATGAAACAAGGCTCAATGGTGTGAGCGCAGTTAAAAATAAAAATGTGTATGCGATACCTGGTTCGATTGGCCCCTGGGGATATTCATGTGAACAACCGTTGATGCTGCTCCTGACGGCGAAAACGCTCTACCCTGAGCAATTCCAGGATGTTGACATGGAAGCTGAGATCATTGCTTTCTTTAAAGAGTTCTATACCTGCGATATCACACGGGATCAAGCGGCGGAGATACTCCTTGGAAAGTGATTAGACAACATAATATCTGGTCTGTAAGAGAGGATTGACGAGATAATTCTTCGTATTCTCTTTTTTGTTCTTCGGGATTATAGGCAATACAGAGATCCTGTTCTTCAGTTAGTCAGCAATTATCCTCGTTCGGCCCGTGAAAATGGGGAAAATCCGGGATTATGCCGGGTATTGCCAGAAAGCAAACTGGAGTCTTGTCTATCCACGGAAAAGACAGGAGCCTGGGATTATCAGTGGTAAAAAAAAGATCGTGGCCGGATCAGACCACCGGTCTGACATAGGTGACATTGCCGGTCACGTAACACCAGTACCCCTGCCAGGGAGAGAGGGGCCGCTCATCGCTCTGGTTCCCGGTGCCTCCCCTGATGATCGGCTCGTTGTAGACCTGGGTTGTTGCATTGAACCCGACAAGATAACTCCAGTTGCCGCTGATCGGTTCCATTTGTTTCTTTGCAGCGAGGACATCAGTCCCGACGACCCCGAATCCGTTCCAGCCTGATGTCAGATTCTGTTCGTATACTCCGGTCTGGACGGGGTCAAGGGCAAGGGGCAGGAAGGCAGGCGAATCGGTCCACACCCAGTACGCAGAGAGAGGGGTGATACGCTGTCCGGCCGGAACGATCTGCCAGGTATTGTTTGCGTATGTCAGGACCGAATGGCCTGATGTGTTGGTAAGCGACCCGAATACCTCCTGTGCAGAGTCTTTCCCGGAGAGGAGCCGTTTGGCAAAAGATACCTGGTTCCACCCGGGGGCGAGGATCAGGTGATCTGGTTCTGGCGGATTCATGGCTGTGAGCGATGCGGAGAGGTTGGCACGACCGCCGGTTACGGTTTTTCCCTGAAGACCGGGAAGGGGATCGGCTCCGGCAAGGATGGCATCCCTGACCTCTTCAGTTGTTGCATCCGGTATATATGACTCGAGCATGGCTGCCATTCCGCTCACCATCGGGGTGGCCATCGAGGTTCCGGACATGTATCCCCATCGATCCATGGTTTTTGCTCCATACCCGTCAGAGAGGATGATGTCATCCAGTCCGATGAGACAGAAGGTTCCGTCAGCGACAAACCGGATGAAAATGGGCCTTCCCTGCATATCATCGGGGATTTTACTGGATCTCTGGATAAACGGAATACTCAAGAGTATTCCATAATAACCCGTCTGTCGAGCCCTGAAGCGAGAAGGCAAAGTTGCTTCCGACTGCTTCCCACTGGTAGTATAGTACCGGGTCGGCAATTCCGCTCAAATCGAGTGGCTGGTTCAGGGTCAGGATCAGGGGGAGATCTGTTGAGTTCGGTCCGGTCCGGTTCACCACGCCCAGGGCACTAGATGGCGGGGAGACGTAATTTCTCGTATCAAGGGTCCAGTTCCCTGAGATGGTCCAGTTGGCATACGAGGTGAAGGGATCATGCCAGAGCGGGACAGGAGAGTACTGGTTTTTCAGGGTGGAGAAGATGTTGACACCCGGTGCCCCGATGTCAACCGATTTCTGCCCGTAATTTGAGAAATCTGCAAGATCATCGGTTGCATTCGTGGCGGTAACCGATATGATCCGCGAGAGGTTATAGCAGGAAGGGTACTGGGGGATGGTATCAGTGTTTATGTGTGAATTTCCTGCAGAACAGATGAAAAGCCCGGGGGTGATATTCATCACATCATACTCGGCCCTGCTGAAATCCCCGGATCCGTACGAACAGGAGAATATGTCTGCCCCGTGTGCCGAGGCCCAGAGAATGCCTGATATACTATTAGATACCGTCCCGGTTCCGAAACTGTTCAGGAACCGGATCGGCATGATGGAGGCATTCCAGGATACCCCGGATATCCCGAGCGAGTTGTTTCCGACGCCCCCGATGATCCCGGCACAATGGGTTCCGTGGGAGGCCAGATCCATCGGGTCGGTGTCACCGTTCAGGGCATCGTACCCATGGGCCCCGGTGTTCGGGTCAGTCCATATGTTTGCGGCAAGATCCGGGTGGAGGTAATCAACCCCTGTATCAACAACCGCAACGATGACCCGATTTCCGGACGTGGTGGTGTTCCATGCTTCTGGTGCAGAGATATCAGCACCCGGCAGGCCCGGGGTGATATTCTCCTGATAGACCTGTCCGGTGTTCAGGAGCCCCCACTGCCTGAAGAACTCAGGATCGTCTGGAATACGGTCTGCGTACCGAAGATAGTCAGGTTCGGCATACAGTACCCCTGGAACAGCCTGGTATGCTGTTACTGCATCCGGGACCGGGAGGGTGGAAGGAAGCTCCACCAGCTGGAGTCCGGTAGCCCCTTCCGCGGAGAAGTCATGAATTACACTGGTTCCAAGGGCACTGTGTGATTCAGATGCCGCGGCCACGGCATCAGGGGAGAACCTGACCAGGATCTGTCCCTCAGCAAACCCGGTTTCTGAACTGTCCTCCGGTGAGGAGAGCCCTCCGGTCAGATCCTGATACATCTCAAGGAGTGCCCGGGATGTCTCCGTCTCCTGGAAATCTGCCGTACCGGTCGCAGATACCGGAACGGAGGAAATGATCAGAGCAAGAATGAGAACGATGATAGCCCCGCTGTTCGATTTCATGGATGTCCTCGTTGTACAGGTGCATTGCAGAAAAGAGATGATAAACCTGTTGGATTGAGATGAGATCGTCATACCGGTCGGGGTGCAACGGTTTTCACATGATCAGGAGTCATGATCTCCCTCGGCATGGTGGTCATCATGGGATATGGGGAAAACGAACCTGATTATCCCGATAATCCGGTCTATGACGCGAAGGTACTTATCTCTGGCATACCTACCCCAACATATGAAATCCTCTCTTCTGCCTGTTCTTATCATCACAGCCCTGCTTGCCGGTACAGGTGCTGCTGAGAGCGGGGGGATGCTTGAGGTGACCGCTGATATCAGGGGCGTGGATATTTTCGTTGACGGACTCATGATTGGCCAGGCCCCGGTGACACTCATCGATCTCGAGGACGGAACTCACCAGGTCAGGGCAGAGGCGACAGGGTATGATCCGCTGATCCGGACCGTTTCGATCCCCCATGGGGGGGGGGAAAAAATCAGGTTTGAGTTCATTCCCGATTCTCCTGAGAAGATACCCGGACAGATCAGGATCGAAGACTGTGTCGGAACCCCTGAAATGACCAGCCTCTCCGGAACGTCGGTTGACATCCTTGGTCTACCCGATGGTTCTCGCCGTGTATTCTATTCAGGACACGGACAGGGTATCATCACGGCGGTCATGGATGAATACGGGAAGTGGATAGAAAACCCTGATCCGGTTCTGACCGATGCGGCATTAACGGGTTCTGCCCTGCCTCCTACCGGCCCGTGGGTTTTTCCTGTGGGTACGGGGTACCGGCTGATATACCAGCAGTTCGAGGGCACGAAAGGCTACCTCATGAGTGCCTATTCTCCTGACGGAGAAAAATTCACCCCGGAAGGGCCGCTTACCTTCAGGTGGCAGGGGATGGACACCGAGGTGATCCAGCCATCCATGCCGTCAGGGTTTAACCGGTCAGACGGTTCTCTGTTCATGTTCTATACGAAGGGAAAGGAGGGGATCTCCTCAGCGACATCGGCTGACGGGGGAAAGAGCTGGGATTTTGATCATGATTTTCTCATCCCGGGTGCGACTGATCCGTCTGCGGTCCTCCTTCCCGACGGGTCAGCCGGGATCTTCTATACAGACCTGACCCAGAATTTTAAAGGGCAGCGGATATGGTTCAGGCATGCGGGAAATCCCGGCGATCTTGAAAAAGCTGAACCGGTTCTTGTACTTGAGGTCGGAGAGCCGGGGGTATGGCTCCTTGATCCTGATATCTACCAGGACGGGCAGGGAAGATGGACGCTCTTCTTCTCGATATTCGGTGGATATGATCGTGAGAGCGGCTTATCTGAACCGGCTATCATGCAGGCGGTAATCGATCCAAGATGCCTGGTGACACGGGCAACCCATACGTCCGCGGCGTGACATTGAAAATTCTGAAAAAAAGTGGACTTGGCGGGATTTGAACCCGCGGCCTCTGCGTTGCGAACACAGCGATCTACCCCTGATCTACAAGCCCGGAAAGGGAGATCAGAGAATGATCTCGATATCTAATTTTTCTGCCAGTTCCTTATACCGGTTTCTGATGGTCACTTCAGTTACACCGGCAACCTCGGCAACTTCACGCTGTGTACGACGTTCCCCGCCAAGGATTGAGGAGATATAGATCGCTGCTGCTGCAACCCCGGTCGGACCGCGGCCGGAAGTCAGTTCACGTTCCCCGGCCTGCCTGAGGATCTCAACAGCCCGGCTCTGCACCTCTCCTTTCAGCTGCAGCCCTGAGCAGAATCTCGGGACATAGTCGATCGGGGAGGTTGGAAGCAGTTTCAACCCGAGTTCACGTGAGATAAACCGGTATGTCCTCCCGATCTCCTTGCGGGAGACCCGCGAGACTTCTGCTATCTCGTCAAGGGTACGGGGCACACTGCACTGACGGCAGGCAGCATACAGGGCGGCCGCTGCCACTCCTTCAATACTCCTTCCCCTGATGAGATTCTTGTCAACGGCATCACGGTAGACAACTGCAGCGGTTTCACGGACGTTCCGTGGCAGACCAAGCGCAGAGGCCATCCGGTCAAGTTCAGAGAGGGCAAAGGCAAGGTTCCGCTCGGTAGCATTGCTCACCCTGATACGACGCTGCCATTTCCGCAGGCGGTAGAGCTGTGCACGATTCTTTGATGAGATGGCACGGCCGTAACTGTCACGGTTCCGCCAGTCTATCATCGTGGAGAGCCCCTTGTCGTGAATCGTAAAGGTCATCGGGGCACCGACACGGGATCTCTTCATCCGCTGATCATGATCGAAGGCACGCCACTCCGGGCCACGGTCGATGAACTCGGCATCGATAACAAGTCCGCACTGCTGGCAGACGAGTTCTGCCCGTTCGTAGTCATGCACGAGCTGCCGGCTCCCGCATTCCGGACAGACTGATTCGGTCTGGTTCTCAATCTTCTTCTGTTTCTCAACGACCTTTCCGGTGAGACGGTTTTTAAGTGCCTCGCGTTCCTTCTGAAGGGTCCTAAGTTTCTCTATCTCTTCTGACATCCGATATCAGTCCTGCTTATTTGATGAATAATCGCTCACCGACGAATGGTTCAAGTTCTGCATGATGTGTCCATACTGCCGCAAAGGGCGATTCGATATTACCGAAAATATCAACCAGTTTTCCAACCGGTTTCCACCGCTTGTCCAGAACACTACTGTACAGGCGTGGAAGTTTAGCGGCATCACACTCAACGATGAGCATGTGATGCCCCATGCTACATTTTACTCTGCCAATAGCCCGTACCATCAGCTCCGCCCCCCTATCCGTACATTTTCCATTCGGAGAATGAATTAAGCAACCTATATATGTATCTTCAATCAGTATTTATTCTTTACCTGAAGGTTTAATAAATCTTATGAGAAGAAGTTAAACCGGTTCGTTTTTAAATTGAGTGCCTTGTCCCGCATTTCCTCTGGAATACCCGCACCCTGTGCGATAACTTCCCGTGATACTCCGGTCATGAGATCTCCCGGTGCATGTGCGTCTGAATCGATAACCAGGTTACATCCGCATTTTTCTGCGACCCTGGCCACGAACCCGTTCGTACGGTTATGTCCTCCCCGCGCCGTGATCTCAAGGAAGATACCATTCTCTGCAGCTGCCATGGCATCCTCCTCCCTGATAAGACCGGGATGGGCGAGAATATCTACGTATTCGCAGGAACAGGCCGCTGCATTCGTACCGGTAGCGACCGGCTCAACCGGGGTTTCCCCATGAACGACCACGATATCGGCCCCCTCGTTCTTTGCCTCTTTTGCCAGGAGAGTTATATCTGCCGGGGGGACGTGGGTGATCTCAACACCGGTAAGGAGGCTGATTCCGAACGTTTCGGCTGAAGGGCGGACCCGTTCTATCGCACGGATTGTCGCGGTGATATTGCTCCGGTCGACATGATCAGTTATGGCCATCACATCATACCCGAGTACCGCCATCCGGCGGATCAGTTCGGTCGGTAGAAGTTCGCCGTCAGAGAGGAGGGTATGAGTGTGAAGGTCGTACATCATGGACTTTTGAGAGGTGTTCTATTTTGTCTTCTTCAGGGCCGCTGCCACGTGGGAGATGAGTTCGGTCTTCTTTCCGGTAAACGTGACGATGAGACGCCCTTCCCGTTTTGACCAGTATGCCGGATGTGATTTTGCCTCCCTCCTGAACGTGATCCGGCAGGAATGGAGCGCCCGTTCAATATCAGCCATCGCCGGGCCTGGCACTGCCTTCTCCTGGGAAACCCTGCGCCCCTGATCCCTGGTCAGCCCGGCATCGAAATAGCAGGGATAGAGAATCTGCCCGTTATCCATCTACAGCTTTCTGAGATCTGAACCTATAAACAACCAGCGGGAGAGATGGTACTCCATGCACCATATCGATGTCTCCATCGAGAAGGATATTTTTTCGGCAAATATGCGGCTGGCGAAGGAGAATGCAGCTCATCTCAGGTCCCATGGTGTCAGGGCAATCGATCTTCTCGGCGGGATCGGTTCGGGAAAAACTGCATTGATAGAACAGATTGTGCCGAGACTGAAAGCAAAAGGACTTGCAGCCGGTGCGATTGCAGGGGATGTCTATGGTGACGATGATTTCCAGCGGATTGTCTCGCTTGGCATTCCTGCTGAGAATGTGAATACCGGCAAGGAGTGTCACCTTGATGCCCACATGGTCGAACATGCCATCGATCATCTCCCGCTTGATACCATCGATCTCCTCTTTATCGAGAATGTCGGTAACATGGTCTGCCCGACCGATTTCGAGCTCGGGGCAGAAAAGCGGGTGGTTGTCATCTCCTCCACCGAGGGGGACGATGTCGTGAACAAGCATCCGATGATGTTTCGGGGATGCTCAATCGCAGTGCTGAACAAGGTGGATCTCGCCGGGGCGGTCGGGGCCGATCTCGATCGGATGGAACGGGATATCTACCGGTATAACCCGGGTATGAACGTTTTCAGGACGAATATGAAGACCGGTGACGGGGTCGACGCCCTTCTTGAAGAGATCCTGAGGGAGTGAATACTTTATACCGGTGGGGGGCATATGTACAAGACTCTGTGGTATATTCCGGGCTCCCACACCAGATGACCAATACACGAGGAGATTAGAATGCTTTGGCAAGGACGTTCCATACGGAAACCAAGCGGTGGCAGATACCACCCGTCATGCGGTAAGAAGCGGTCCGAGATCGGGTCAGCCCCGGCCGAGACCCATGTCGGACAGGACCGGAGAAAGGTCTCGAGAACCTATGGTGGAAATACAAAAGTACGTGCCCTTCGCTGTGAATTTGCAGCGGTGAGCAACCTGGCAACCGGCCAGACCAAGATGGTGAAGATCGAGAAGGTAGAGGAGAACAAGGCAAACCCGAACTATGTCAGGCGTAACCTCCTTACCCGCGGTGCTATCATTCGGACCGAGCTCGGAAAGGCAAAGATCACCAGCCGGCCCGGCCAGCATGGTGTTATCAACGCCGTTCTCATCGAATAACCCTTTTTTCGATCCGGCAGGAGCCGGAGTTCTGATGACCCGTATCCCGGCTGGAAGCATTAACCGCGATCCCGGTAGATGAGATAAGAGAGAGGACTATTTTTCTGATACTATGACCCTGAAAACAACGCTTGCCGCTCCGTTTTACCACAGCCGGGTAGATAAACTCGGGAAAGGAGAACTCATCTATTATTATGCCTTTGACCGGCGATGGATGGACCGCGAAACAGTAGACCTGTTGATCCGGAGGGGCCTGGAACAGAACCTGCTCGGAACGGATGGGGAGTTTTTCTACCCCTTGTTTGAACTCGGTACGGTGGAGATTCCTATCGGGTACAAACCCTCATCTGCCATCTTTGAGGTCGATGATCCGGTCCAGCAGCTCATCGATCGTATCGCCGGACAGGCCGGCCTGACCCAGGAGGAAGTGGTAAGCGAGATGAATGCGATCATCACCGGCCGGTTTGATAGTCATATCCGCCCTGAAGCAGCACTCGTTCTCCTCGCGAAGGTGCATAAAACCGGGTGCAGCGATCTTATCGGAATGCTGGAATCAGCACTGGAAAAAAATAGGTAGCCGTTAGTTCTCGGCAGGTGCCTCTGCCTCGGGTTCAGGCTGGGCAAAGTAAGCGCTGAGGGGTTTGCTTCCTGAATGGGAGACAACCACGTTTATCTGAACAAAGTCTGCGGTGATCTCATGTCCGCGAACCATTTTACGTCTGCGCTCACCGTCGAGTACCGGGTGGAACCCTACGCCACCGCTGACAAGGCACCTGCGACGTCCAGCAATGGGCAGGCTCTTTCTTGCCGGTGTTCCGTTGCGATCAGAGGCACCGGTAATCCGGATCTTGTACCCGTTAAATCCGAGTGCATCTGCATCGATCTCTTCTCCAATACACTTTCCAAGGAATGAACCAGCCGCACCGCCGGTAGCATCGATGTTGTATGCCTTGCCGGAGGAGGGATCTGATAGAACCACTTTAAAATCAACCATAATGAATCATTACTCCTGTTCTCGTATCGTTCGGATTCCTCCGGGAGGGAGGGATATGAATGTAAATATGTCACCATCACCCAGCACAGAATGGCTGAGAAGTCTCCGTATATTTGGGCCCGGATCCCTAATTAAAGCTACTTGCCCCAGAAGGGATTCTCTTTCCTGTACAGGCGGGTGTACTGGTCGAGAACCTCCTTTGCATCTTCATTCAGGTGTGAGAGCATCTCGGTTTCGAGAACCTTGACATGCCGCTCCGGGATGCTTACGAGGAGTTCATCCTCGACATCGAACTGTCTTCCGACCGTTGCCCCTTCGATGGAGATGGCCACTTCATCACCTGGTTTTGCCTCGTGGATATTCTCCTTGCGATGCTGCATTGCCTTGAGGGAACCGGCCTTCTTTCCGTCACGCCTGATCAGGTTCACCCCGGTCCGGAGCGTGCCTGCAATCACCCTGACACCAACGACGGCGGGGTTATTCTGCCTGAAGACACACCCGGGAAGAACCTGGATCTTGGCCGGCAGGATGATCTGCTCAAACTTCTTCTGTTCGAGTTCCCGCTTCATGACATCGCGCCAGTCCAGGTAATCCTCGAGGATGTGGTAGATCACGTTTCCTGAGAAGAGCTGGACCATCTCTGCATAGGCTGGTTCATTGAGGAGATCCTGAGCATCAGGGAGGATGGGCGTGTTAAACGCGATGATAGTACGGTAAAATGGCGTTTTTATCGTTTCCGCCTGGATAACGTCATGCCTGCTTACCGGTCCGACCTCGGCCTGCATGACCGGGATCTCATGGACCGTCAGTTCCTTGCAGATGGCTTCAAGAGCCCCGATGGTATCGGCTTTGATGATAAGACCCTCCGGGGAAAGGGTGACGCTGATCTCGGTCATCTCTTTCTCGATGGTTGCAGTTACGTCCTCGAGATCATTCTTCACTACCCTGACCGGTGATCCGGCGATGACCTGGTCGAGGCCCGGAGCACTCACCTTGACCCCGGCAGCTGCCGTCACGCTCTTGACCCGGGAAAAACGGTCCTCGACGAGGATCTCCTTGAGGGGACGCGGCTGCATAAGGGACCTGACCTTAGTCACCGTGACCCCGGTGCTGGTGGCAACCGCTATCTCATCACCCACTTCGAGGGTTCCGTCAAAGAGGATCACGTCAATCGTGGCACCAAGCCCTTTCTCCTCTTTCACCTCGAGGACGGTTCCTGCACCAGGGCCGTCAGCAGCAAGAGCCAGGCTCTCCTCCATGTACCGCTGAGCAAGCCCGATCAGCACCATGAGAAGATCTGCAATCCCTTCACCGGTATGGGCGCTTAACGGAACGATGGCGAGATTTCTCGCAAAATCACTCACCCGGTCGTACCGCTCTGAAGAAAATCCGTGTTCATCAAGGGCGGCGACGATCTCGTAGAGTTTCAGTTCAACCGTCTGCTGCATTCGTTCGTTTTGTTTGTTGAAACTTGCGAGGAATCCGGACTTCTCGTGAGAACGCCAGCCGGGAAGGCGATCGAGTTTCGTTGCTGCGATTACAAAGGGAGTCTTGCAGTTGCGCAGGATCTGGAGTGCCTCTATCGTCTGCGGCTGGAATCCCTCGTTCATGTCCACAACGACGATGGCCATGTCAGCAAGAGCCCCACCGCGTGCCCGGAGCGTGGTAAATGCATGGTGACCGGGGGTATCGATGAAGAGCAGACCGGGGATGCTGATATTCAGGTTCTTCATCGAACCGCTCATCTCGAAAATGGTCTCGATGGGGACGATGGTGGCTCCGATGTGCTGGGTAATGGCCCCGGCCTCCCCTTTCACAACCGAAGAACCCCGGATCCGATCGAGGAGGGAGGTTTTTCCATGATCAACATGGCCGAGAACGCATACGATGGGGGTTCTGATCTTCGGTCCGGTATTGGCCGATGTATTCTTTTTCTGTGATTTCTTTGCCATTTCTGGTACCCCCAGTGCCGGCCTCAGTTCAAAGTGAATATTTACGGTACCTCAAAGAAGGAACCCGGGTATACAGAGGCCTGAGTTAGTATACATGTGAGGTAATCGCTCATTAACTCTCCCCGGAAACATCCCAAACCGGCTGGAATTCCGTGCAGGATAAAGAGTCCCTGATTCGGAATGAATACGGTTCTGCCCCGGGAACGGGAAAGAGATACATTAATGTGAATTCCGGGTTCACCTATTAGGTGCATTCTGCCAGGGTGGGGTAATGGTTATCCTAAGGGATTGTGGTTCCCTCGATCTGGGTTCGATTCCCGGTCCTGGCCTTCTGTTTTTTGGTACCGGTTCATCGGAAAAAGTGTATCTGGGCAACCGGCCGTGATTTTTAATCCTGTCTGGATAGCCTCATCAACGCTCATTTATGATTCCACCGATGACGACCGCGGTGAAAAACACAGAGTCATCAGTTATGCTCTTTCTGCTGCACTCCATGCGGCATACCCCCCGGCAAGGAGGGAGATATGGGAGTGCCCCCGTGCACGAAGGAGGCTTGCGGCAATACCAGCCCGGGATCCTGATCCGCATACGAGAACTGCCTGACGGTTCTCATCGATCTCCCGGTACCGTTCCCGGATATCAGGCCAGGGAACAGAGACCGCACCGGGGAGATGATGTCCGGCATACTCGGCAGGCATACGCACGTCCACGACCTGAAGACCAGGCTCTTTTGCTCTCAATTCTTTGAATTCTCTCACCGAAAGGAGCGGGATATGGGTGATGGGATGTCCCCCGGTGATCCATGCCGGCATCCCACCTTTCAGGAACCCGTGCACCCGATCGAGTCCGACCCGCCGGAGCATCAGGACGGTTTCATTCACCTGGGCGGCAGTGTGGAGGACCAGGAGTATCCTGTGGTCTGGCGGGACGATCCAGCCGGCAAACGTCGGGAAGTTATTCTCCCGGTCCAGGTTAACCGCTCCAGGGATATGGGCTGCACTAAATGCGTCATACCGTCTCGTGTCGATCACGACTGTCCCGTTCTCTGCCATCATGGCACTGAACTGATCCGGAGAGAGGGGAACAGGATCAGGATATGTCTTCATGAGAGCCGGTCCCTGCCGGTTGATTTCAGAGCACCGGTGGAAGTGGTCAGGGGCAGGGGGCATGTCTGTGGTGAGATTCCGTATGAAATCATCCCGTCCGGTGATCTGGAGAACCGGGTTATACAGGCGTTCATATCCGATAGTGGTCGATGCCTTAGAACCAAGGGTCCGGCCACAGAACGAGCCGGATCCATGGGTCGGATAGACCTCACAAAAACCGGGCAGTCCGAGTAGTCCCTCGAAAAGTGAAGAATACAGCTGTGATGCAAGCACTTCTGCCTCACCGGGGAAGAGATCCGGCCGGCCGGCATCGCCGACAAAGAGTGCATCACCGGTAAATACTGCGACCGGTTCTTCCCCCCTGCTGGTATCGATGACGACATAACTGACAGAGCACGGGGTATGACCGGGAGTCTCCATGACCCGGATAACAAGATCATCCAGGATGATCTCGTCCCCTCCCTTCATCTCCGAACTGGAAAAAGAAGGCCGGGCAGCGGCCGGCATGTACACCGGTGCACCAGTCTTCTCATGAAGTTCGAGATGCCCCGAGATGAAATCGGCATGGAGGTGAGTCTCTAAAATCCCTGCGATCATCATGCCTTCTTCTTCGGCTGCTGACAGGTACGTATCACTATCCCGTGCAGGATCGATGATAACACAGGAATGCCTGGCCCCGAGAAGGTACGAGCGATGGGCAATTCCGGGAATGAAGAAGGATTTGATGATCATGATATCAGGAATGATGAGTATTCATCCGTGGGTATTTATGCTCAGGGCAGATCAGGCCCGCCGAACCCGTACTGGAGTCTGATGAGTTTCTCGAGGCGGACGCTAAGATCGGCAATCTGCCGTTCGAGCCGTTCCCGGTCATGAACGGCATGGATGTACGCAATGCGTTTTTCCAGGGATTCACGTCTGATGGAGATCTTCTCGATCTCCCTGGCCCGGCCGGCTTCTTCAGGGTCGTACCAGTCAACCGGGGCGATGGGTAATCGTTTCAGGCAATGGAGGGTACCTGCGGGGTCCGGGCTTTGACACGTTTTCTCCCAGTACCAGGCGAGGATTTTGGATCCGAGAATTGCTTCAAGGTATATGTCTCTTCCCGGGATAACCCGGTGAAGGTGTTCTGCTTCCATCTCTCCGAGGATCAGTCTCCCGTCACGAATTCCGATCCGGATTGCTTCCCGGGGGAGTTTCTCTCCCGGTTCCGGCAGGTACATGCCGTGCAGGGTATAATCGGAGAGAGGTATTCCCCGGGTTTTCATCCTTGTTATCCCCTCCTGAAGAAAGGGATCCCTGATCTTCCACCCGCCTTCCCGGGGAAGATCCCTCCGGTGGACGAAAAAACCTTCGGAAGGCGCTGATGAGAGATACCTGACTTCAACGAGATCTCCTGCATCTTTGGCAATGACCAGCATAGTGGTGGCATCAGGTGAGAAGGAGTTGTCCGGATCAGGGATGAAGAGGTGTTTCAGGCGGCCGTTCCGGAGGGTATTCCGAAATCCCGCATACTGTTCCCCTGAAAGCCAGACCGCCGGGAGGATGAGGATTATCATTCTGACAGCGTCGTCTTTCCCAACCGGATAATCTGCAAGAAGGGCAGCGGTACCGATTCCCGGCAGGTACGATGGGTACTGGCAGGTGAGATATCTCCCGGTCTCCGGAACGGGTTCAGGTTCCTGGAAGGCTGATGTAAGGAGGATGATATCACCCGGCCGGGTGGCCGCAAGCGCCCTGATCCCAAGCGGATGAATCCTGGCAAGGATATGGCGGGAAGATTCTGCCGAGATGAATTCACGGGTAACCTCTTCTTCGTATACCGCAGAACCAGCCCGTATCGCGGTGTCGAGGGCCATCAGCGGGTACTGCAGATGGAGAGCGGTGAGGGCCGGATCATCAAACCGGTGATCAAGTGCGGCAAGAACGACCTGGTACCTGAGTGCGGCGAGAAAACGGGGTGATCGATCTGATGCGAGCACGGTTTCAGAGAGATGGATCAACCGGCTGAGTGGGGTATCGGGACCTGACCGACCAGCCAGAAGGGGATATACCCGTGAGAAGAGGGCTCCTGTTCCGGCCCCCGGGAAAAAAAGGGATACAGTACCGGAAAGAGAAGTGAGGAGATCCCTGATCCGGGGAATAACCTGTTCATAATCCGGCTCCCAGGGAGACCCCGTCTCTCCTCCCTGTGTCTTCTTTCCGGCACCACGATTCGGTATGCACAGGTGGACATACCCGTCGGCCCAGATTTCTGCGCTGATCCACGAGAGACGGATCCCCTCCGGAACCGGTACCCCGCATATCTTCCGTTTCAATTCCGACTTCATCGGGGCGGAGATGGGAACCGGGTTCAGATCGTACGGATCCCTAGCCCTGATGGTTCCTGACCACCTGATGAGAGCGGCGATGAGGCTGTTTTCCCCTGGTTCCTCCCCTTCAAGATGGTGGATCCGGTACTGGCGGAAGAGAAGAAGTTCGTTGAGAAGAAGGAGGGTTGAGAAGGTTCTGACAGGTTCGCTCACTTCTCCTTCTTCCCGGTACATGGCTGCACTAATCTCGCGACAGAGGAGGTCCAGGTACTTCGAAAGGGCATCCAGAACCGTCTCCCCGGAGTTGTCACGGGGGATACTGATGCTGATCCCGCGTCCGGCCTCTTCAGGGGATCCTACCTGCCCGGGTTTCCGATTCCCGGAGACGGGATCCTCCGTGACGATAAGAGTAAACCGGTCATGTCCGGATGATCTGACATGAGAGATGAGATCGTCATGGATCGGGCCATTGGACGGATACCTCTCCCCTTCGAGGATCAGTTCCTCCCCGTGCGGGGTTCTGGCGATATGTGCCTTCCATCCTGCATCATATGCGGGTCCCGGCTCAAGCGGACGCTGACTGATGGTTACCGGCTCATTCCAGGAATTCGTATCTCTTTCGTCCTGGTTGTACACCATTTTGTTTGTAACGAGAATTATTCCTGCATACTTCTATACCCGATCCCTGAAGACGGGTTGTGAACCGGTCCCCTCCGAAACAATACTCCCGGGAAAAAACACCATACCGGACAGACAAAAACGATGATAGCGAGGGATGGATTTGAACCATCGGTCTACGGGTTATGAGCCCGTCGGGATATCCTGACTACCCCACCTCGCTAAACTTGGGA
>CAZWTX010000033.1:0-29824 GCA_964637135.1 uncultured Methanospirillum sp.
AGGAGACTGATTTCCAGTCAGGCATCAGCATGAACCTGGATCTCTCCGTGGGCGGTGCCCAGCCGACCCCGGTGGTGGTTCCGACCTCGTCGGTCCAGGAACCTGCCGGGGAAGCGGTTTCATCCGGGGACGTCTCTTCCGGGTCTGAACAGACCGGAGAGACGAACGGTACTGAAGTAACTGAAGTAACCGGAGCGTCTGATGGCGCTTCTGCCCCGGAGATTGCCGTTCCTGAGCAGACCGCAGGGTCAGATGAGCCGTCAGTCTCTGATGTGCTTGATGCTGATTTCTCGGCCGTTCCGCTCGCAGGTACGGTTCCCTTCACCGTTCAGTTCACCGATCTCTCGACCGGCGGTCCGATCATGTGGGCATGGGACTTTGGTGACGGGTCGACCGACCTTGTTGCAAACCCGGCACATGAATACACGACAGCCGGCATCTACACGGTCTCCCTGACAGTCTCAAACGAGACATCCTCTGATACCGAGACCCGGGAAGCATGTATCGATGCCACTGGGCAAGCAGGTCTGAAGGCTGCATTCACTGCAGATCCGCAGTCCGGTGAGGCACCGCTGACGGTCACCTTTACCGACCAGTCCACCGGCAGCCCGACATCCTGGTCATGGGATTTCGGTGACGGTACCGGGGACAGCTCGCAGAATGCGTATCATGTCTACCCGCTTCCCGGCCTGTACACGGTTTCCCTGACTGTCTCGGATGGCATAGCATCAGATACCGTGAAAAAAGAGCAGTACATCTCTGTCCTGACACCGGGACAGATTATTGCTGACTTCTCTGCAACCCCGGTCAGCGGAACCGCACCACTCTCGGTGACATTTACCGACGCGTCCACCGGGGAGCCGACGCTCTGGGTATGGGACTTCGGTGATGGAAGCGGCGATCTTGTTCAGAACCCGGTACATGTGTATGCACAAAGCGGCACCTACACGGTGACCATGACCGCATCAAACGATGTCGGTGATCTCTCAACCAAGGTCCGTGAGAAGTACATCTCCGTTGCCGGGGAGGTACCCCCGACCCCGTCACTCACACCGATTGCCATTCCTGCAATCCCTGAGACGTTTTATGGAACGGTCCTCATGTACGGGACCCCTATCCGGTCAGGCGGGAAAGTAGAGGCACGGGTGGCAGGGTACGATCTCACGAGTGATTTCAACCCAATCAAGACGGCAAAACTGAACTTCGGGACCGGGGGTTCCTTCTCTCCGAAACTGCAGGTACAGGGAGTGCCTGCCGGTTCAGAGATCGAATTCTGGGTATCTGACGCACAGAACCGGCTGACACGGGCATACATCCTCAACGACGACGGTACCTACTCGTGGAGCATCCTGTACGAACCCGGAAAAGACCGGGAAGTACATCTTGAACTCCTGAAGACGCCGCCGATCACCATTGATCCGATCCCGGTCTCGACGCCGGCCCCGTCCGCGTGTCCGGGTGTTCCATCCATCCCGATGACCATCGAAGGGAGCGTGCATATCACCACCGGGGATGAGTACATCGATGAGTATGGTTCATGCAAGCATTGTGAACCAAATCTCAATGAGAACGGGGTTGTCGAGGCCCGTATCGAAGGGTATGATGTCTCCGGTCCGTCCAACCCGATCGTCGTCAACTCGTCAAGCGGGTACTTTGGCGGCGGCAACAGTTCCTGGGCAGATAAACTCTCCGTTCAGGGACGGTGCATCACCGGTGACGTCAACATGACGTTCTGGGTGAAGGATGGCGGGTGGCCGCATTATACCCAGGCCTGGGTCGTGGAGAATAAGATGTACTCCCGTGAGATACCGTTCTCACCGGGTTCCTCCGCAACCGTTGACCTCTGGGTCGGTCCTGAGCCGATGCCGATTATAACCCCGACGCCGACCCCGACGCCGGCGGCCTGGCAGCCTCACCAGTTTTACGGGAAAGCCGAGTTTAACGGGTACCCCCTCCGTGAGGGTGACCGGGTCATGGCTACGACAGAAGGGGTGGACCTGACCAGTCCGACAAACCCGATATCAGTATACCAGTTCGGTGAGTATGGGGATCCGGTCGGGAAAGAGATGCTTATGGTCGATGTCCCGTACACGGCGATGAACCAGAGTGATCCGATCATCTTCTGGATCAAACCGCAGAACTACCAGTACTGGTACCGGGCAGAGGTCACGAGTCCTCTTTCCAGTGATTCCTGGCATGTGAACTATCCGTTCACCCCGGGCTCGATCACGACGCTCGATCTCAGGTCATCAGACCGGGAGGAGTTCATCGTCTCCCATGACCTGACGAATCAGGTCAAGAATGTCATCCTGCCGGATGACTACAGCATGTGGTAAACCAACGGGGGATCTTCCCCCTTATTAATTTCAGTGATATTATGGCAGTCAAACGAATGGCATGGATCCCGGCTCTGCTGGTGATCATCGGCATGGGAATAATCGTCTCATCAGCAGCAGGGGCATCACCCCAGCTTCCCTGTGAATTCTATGGGACCGTAATGGTCTCCGGGGCCCCGGCCCCGGTGGGAACGGTCATCACCGCCCACGTGAACAATACCGAGCAGGGATCAATCACCGTCAACCAGTCAGGCATTTTCGGCGGTACCGGTACCTTTGACGAACGACTCATTGTTCCAGCAGGAGAGAATGACTTTGCGAACGGCATTCCCCTGATCACCTTCAGGGTAAACGGACAGCAGGCAGATCAGACTGCACCGTTCCGTCCGGGAACGAGCACCGAAATGAACCTGACCGTCGGCGGGGCCCCGGCCCCGGTCTCAGAGCCGGTGACCCAGATGAATGTCTCCGGCCAGGATGCCGCAGTGCAGCCAGCCTCAAACCAGACCTGTGTTATCAGCCAGGTCGAATCCGCATCGTCAGTCCAGACCGGAAACGAAACTCCGGTCGCATAACTTTTTTAGCGCCTCCTGACGGACGGCAAAAAGAGATTAAAACTCCGGGAAACCGGATATCCGGGAACGATTGGAAACCCCGGTTTGTTATTCGTCAGAGCCCTGGTAGTAGTATTCGCCCCGGCTCTTCTGGTCACGATCAAGGAACGAACCCGGTTTGTTAATCCGTGGCCTGCCGCTTTTATCCCGCCGGAATGTTACTTCAAGGGAGGAGAGGAACCGGTTCATGCCGGTCCGCATGTCAAACGGCCCGGTGGCTTCACCTTTCTGGCCGGGGATACCATCGAAGACGAGCAGCCGGTCACTGATGATGTCGACTACGTAGATGTCATGATCGATGACCAGCACGGCCGCTTCCTTTCCCTCGACCTGGCTTCTGAATACCTTGGTGAGGAGTACCCGCTGTTCGACATCCAGGTGGGCGCTCGGCTCGTCAAGGATGTAGAGATCGGCCGGCCGGGCGAGGCAGGCAGCGATCGCAACCCGCTGGAGTTCTCCGCCGGAGAGCGTGTTTATCGGGGACTGGAGGATCTGGTGGAGGAAGAGTGGTTCGAGGATATCATGCTGGAACTGGGGTGATTCGAACCGTTTTGTGATCTGCCGGAGATAGAACTCAACCGTGTCAGAGGTATCCCCCTTGAGGTACTGGGGTTTATACGAGATCGTGACAGTACTCGTCATCTCCCCGGTATCGGGTTTTTCAACCCCGGCAAGGAGTTTTGCATAGGTCGATTTCCCGATCCCGTTCGCACCGACGATCCCGACCACCTCGCCGGCCTTGATCTCACCGCCATGAACCATCAGGTGGAACCGGTCATATTTTCGTTCCATCGGGGGGATTTCGACAAGGGAAAGTTTTTCCGCCCCCTTCTCATGGGCCCGTGTCTCGAAGGCGACCTTGTAGTCCCTGAACCGGACATTCTCCTCGTCCAGGAATCCCTCAAGGTACTGGTTGATTCCTACCCTGACTCCCTTCGGCTTGGTGATAATACCGAATACCGCCGGTTTTCCGTACCCGATATGCACAGTATCGGCGAGCATATCGAGGATCGCAATATCATGCTCGATGATGATGACCGGTTTTTCCGCAGCGATCTCACGTATCGCAGATGCGGCTGCCATCCGTTGGTAGATGTCCAGGTACGGAGTGACTTCGTCAAGGAAGTAGAAATCGGCTTCGCGGGCCAGGGCCGCTACCAGGGCTACCCGCTGGAGTTCTCCGCCGGAGAGGTTCTGGATCTCCTGGTCCCGGATGTCTCTCAGCGAGAGGAGATCCAGGTAATGATCCAGTTGTCCCCGCTCATCGGTGGTCTTTAAGAGATCGATGACCTTTCCCTGGAAGACTTTCGGGATGACGTCGATATACTGGGGTTTTACCGAGACCTTTAATCCGCCCTTCGCGATGAGCTGGAGGTACTCAAAGAGTTCTGTCCCGGTGTATTTTTTCAGAATGGATTCCCATTCTGCCTTTTCCTCGAAGATACCTAGGTTCGGGACAAGCTGGCCGGAGAGGATCTTGATCGATGTGGACTTTCCAATCCCGTTTGCCCCGAGTACCCCGGTGACCTTCCCCTGGACCGGGGCCGGAAGGCCGTACAGGACGAAACTGTTCGGTCCGTACCGGTGGGTGGGGTATTCCAGTTCTTCGGGAAGGGTGATGATATCTATCGCTTCAAACGGGCATTTCTTGACGCAGATTCCGCATCCGACACAGAGTTCCTCGGAGATGAGGGCCTTGCCGTTTTCATCGAGGACGATGGTCTCGTCCCCGGTCCTGACCCGGGGACAGTAGAGGATACACTCGCTTCCGCATTTCCGGGAGTGGCACCTGTCCTGGTGAACGACTGCTATCCGCATGGTCGATCAGGCCGTCATTCCTGCCTGATTCGAGAGCAGGATCGTCCAGGAAACAAACCAGAACGAGAATGTCATGAACGCCTGGTAAAACCAGTCTTTCTTCTGGAGCCGCTCGGGATGCAATTTCAGCAGCATAAAAATATGTTTCTGGATGAGGATACAGGCTACCAGAACCAGCAGGGGAAAGATGATCGAACGGGCTCCTCCGGCTGCAGCAGCCGCTGCTTCGGCATACAGGCAGATGAGCGCTGCGATCAGGCCGGCAGCCACCGCGATGAGGGTTCGGGTTATCCTCCCGGTAAAGTCTTCCGGTTCAGGAGCTGCCGGCGGAGCGGGCTTTTCTGATTCCGGTGATATTTGTATGGATTCGTCTGACATTCGACCAATTGTCTTATTTTTTTAGTATTGAGTCCATATCTAATTTGGTATTACTATGGCAACCGTGCAGGGAATGAGCGGTGTGGATCTGGTGGCTGTTACCGCCGAGCTGCGACGGATGCTGCCGCTCTGGATTCACAAGGTCTACCAGCGGGAAGACCGGGTCTGTGTCATCAGACTGAATAATAAGGATCGGGAGAAGTCAACCCTCCTGATTGATCCGGGCAGGCGGTTTCACCTGCTTGCACAGATGCCCCCGATGCCTCAGATTCCCCCCGCCTTTGCGATGTTTCTCCGGAAATACCTCACCGGGGGACGGGTGGATGACGTCAGGCAACAGGGGCTGACAAGAACGGTCGTCATGGATATCCGCAAGAGCGACCAGGTTTACCATCTCATCATCGAAGTCTTCGATGACGGGAATATCATTCTGTGTGGTGAGGATTACACGATTATCCAGCCGCTCACAAGGCAGCGGTTCAAGGACCGGGACATCTTTCCCGGACAGCCGTATATTTTCCCGCCGGCTGACATCAGTCTCATCACCCCGGCAGCGTTTGATGAGCAGCTGAAGCAGGATGATCGTGACATTATTCGTGCCCTTGCCATCGGATCGTATCTCGGCGGGATGTATGCCGAGTACATCTGCCGGGAAACCGGCACTCAAAAGGATACCCTGGCTGCATCGGCAGATGCGGAGGCGATCCATGCCGCTGTTCACCGGCTTCTTGACCGGGTGGTCTCCACTCCCGAACCGGTAATCACGAAGACCGGGTGCCACCCACTCGATCTCGGCGGGGAGGTTCTCTCCCGGTATGACCGGATGAACGATGCCCTTGCTGCTTACTTCCCCGATACCGTGGAGAAAGAGAAGAAAGCGGAAAAACAGAAGATCTCCCGTGAAGACCGGATCCGCCACCAGCAGGCGGAAGCGATAAAGAAGTTCGAGAAGACCATCGAGAAAAACGAGCTTCTTGCCGCAACGCTCTACGAGCAGTACCAGGAGGTGACCGGGGTCATTGACACCCTCGCAAAGGCATCGGCGACCCGGTCATGGCAGGAGATCGAGGAGATCATCAGGAAAGACACCTCCGGAGCCGGTACAAAGATACTGAAGATATACCCTGAGGATGCCGCGGTGGATCTCGATCTCGGCGTCGTGGCACGGATATACGTTAATGAGAGCATCGATCAAAATGCCGGCCGGTACTACGACCAGGTCAAGCGGTTCAGGCGGAAACTGGCCGGGGCGAAAGCCGCGATGGAGCGGGAGGTTGCCCGGACGGTGAAGAAAAAGACCGGATATGCACGACCGAAGAAACGCTGGTTTGACCGGTTCCGCTGGTTTTACACCTCTGATAACGTGCTTGTCATCGGGGGGCGTGATGCCGGGCAGAACGAGGAACTCGTGAAGAAGTACCTTGAGGGAAAGGATACCTTTGTCCATGCCGATGTGCACGGGGCAAGTGTTGTTATTGTCAAGGGCGAGACTGCTCACCTGGACGAGGTAGCCGTCTTTGCGGTTGTCTATTCCGGTGCCTGGCGGGCCGGGCACGGGGCTGCGGATGTCTACGCCGCACGGGCAGACCAGGTCTCAAAGACCGCAGAATCTGGTGAATATCTCTCCCGTGGTTCGTTTGTCGTGAGAGGCGAGCGAACCTGGTACCGCGATGTCCTGCTTGAGGTTGCAGTCGGTCTGCAGAAACGGCCGGAGGCACGGATCATCGGCGGCCCGGTCTCCGCAGTCAGGCCCCGGTCTGACCAGGTGATCACTCTCCGTCCGGGGACATTCGAGCCGAATGATGCCGCAAAGAAAGTGGTCAGGATCCTCCGTGACCGGCTCCCTCCCGAGGACCAGAAGGCGCTCAAGTTTGCCCTGAACACGGAAGCGGTCGCCTTCTTCATCCCACCCGGCGGTTCGGAGATCCTGGAGCAGGAATGAAGGCAGAGATCGGGGAATTGCAGCGTTCATACGGGGAGATCAGGCTCTTCCCTGAGAACAGCGACGATCTCTGGCATCTCCAGCATCTGATCCTCCCCGGCACGCTTGTTTTTGCAACCACGCTCAGGAGCGTGGAAGGATCCCAGGACAAGATCCGCCCGGAGAAACAGGAAAAACGGCCGGTCCGTCTTGGAATCAGGGTCGAGCAGGTGGAATTCCATGAGTATACCGTCCGGCTCAGGGTCTTCGGGCTCATCGAGCAGGGGGTGGACGCCGGTTCCCATCACACCCTGAACCTTGAACCGGGATACGAGATCTCGGTGATTAAATCCTGGTCTCAGGCAGATCTCGAACGAATCGAGCGTGCGGTAGCGAGTGCAGCATCCGACGCAGTGCATATCCTTGCCGTCGAGGAAGGGGAGGCCGAACTATACCGGATTCACGGGTATGGTCCCCGGCAGGTGTTTGCCCTGACCCTTGGCAGCGGAAAAGGCAATGAGGTCTCCACCCGTGACGAGTTTTACCAGGAGATAGCAAAGGCAGCCGCACTGGTGACCGGCCCGCTCATCATCGCCGGTCCCGGTTTTATCAAGGAAGATGCTGCCGTCCGAATCCGTCTGGCTGACCCGGATCGGCGATCCCCTCTCCTGGTAGTCGAGACGAGACGAAGCGGGAGGGGAGCAGTGCAGGAAGTCATCGGGCAGGGAGTCCTGGAACGGCTCTCCGGGGATCTCCAGCTCGCCCGTGAGGTCGGGTATCTCGATGAACTGATGGCCAGAATCGCAAAAGATGAACCGGCTGCCTACGGGATGGAGGAAGTCTCGGCAGCTGTTGAATGCGGGGCCGCTGCAACGCTCCTTGTCATCGATACCGGGCTGTCAGATCCACGGTTCGCCGGTCTTATCCGCCGGGCCGAAGAGATGCGATCTGAAGTGGTCATCTTCTCGTCCCGGTTTGAACCCGGCGAACGGCTTTCCGGGCTTGGCGGGGTTGCCGCCCTGCTCAGGTATGCCATCACCTGATCCAGCCGGGGATGGACGGATCGCCGGGGAATCAGAGTCCCCGGTGTTCAGAGCGAGAGGACCAGTTCAACCGGGCAGTGATCTGAACCCATCACCCCGGTCCGGATCGATGCCCCGGATACGGCTCCCCGTACCGATTCGTGGACGAAGAAATAGTCTATTCGCCAGCCGACGTTCCTGCTCCGTGCACGGGTTTTGTAATCCCACCAACTGTAGTGGCCGGTTCCCGTAGTAAACATCCGAAAACTGTCGAGGAACCCGGCAGCAGACAGCCGGTCAATCCAGGCACGTTCCTCGGGGAGAAATCCGGAGACCGTCGCATTCTCTTTTGGCCTCGCGAGGTCGTCGGGTGTATGGGCGGTGTTGACATCGCCACAGACGATCACCCGCTCTCCCCGGACGGTCAGATCAG
The DNA here is from genome assembly GCA_964637135.1 of uncultured Methanospirillum sp. Classification (GTDB taxonomy): domain Archaea; phylum Halobacteriota; class Methanomicrobia; order Methanomicrobiales; family Methanospirillaceae; genus Methanospirillum. The sequence goes on from CAZWTX010000033.1 coordinate 8,523, forward strand.
AGATGAATGCAAGGAATGCATCATAAAAGGCGAGCTTGTATTTCAGGCGTTCGTCTGATGCGCCGCCGTTCGGGAAATAGACATTGATGAGAGTGAACCCCGGGTACCGGGAGATGATGGTCCGCCCTTCATTGTCAAAGGACGGGTGAAACCCCATGACAATGCTATCTGGTTCGGTCCGGCAGTAGATACCTGTACCGCTGTACCCTTTCCGCTCGGCAGGATTGAGATAGAAGAAGTACCCCGGGATCCGGTAGGTTCCGGCCGGAAGCGTCCGTGGATCTGCCTTCGTCTCCTGGAGGCAGAAGATATCTGCCCCATCAGTTTCGATAAACCGGGGAAAGGTAAGACCCGGGGCGACCTCTTTCTGGAAGATCGCTTTCAGGCCGTTTACATTCCAGGAAAGAAGCCGGACGGTTCCCATCAGCTGATCCCAAACCGCCGGAGGGCTTTGAGGGTGTTGTGAGCGCTCCTGAATGTCGGCTGGTCGATAATCCCCCGGGCCCCGTTCGCATAGATAGACGTTGCGACCTGCTCGAAGTTGATCGATCCTTTCCCGATCTCCAGGTGCTCGTCGTCAAATCCCCGGTTATCGTACAGGTAGATGTACCGGGCACCTGCTTCACTGAGCATCTGCGGGAGACACCCGTTCATGTGGGCATGGCCGAGATCGAGGGCAAGCGGGATACTGCTCATCATGTTCAGGTCTTCAGGGTTCCTGATCAGGTTAAGCGGGCTTTTCCCCAGGTTTCGAAGCAGAAAACTGACCCCGTATTCGTCAGCCGCCCTGATGAGATCAGAACACGACCTGGCGAGTTGTTTCTTTGCCTGGGGGAGATCTGCCGGCGAATAAAGGGAGCCTGAATCGATGATCACCTCGGCATTGATCTCAGAGGCAAAGGAGAGCCGTTCCGTGACAACGGCTACCGATGCCTGCCTGACCGGTTCCAGGATACTGGCAATATTGATATCCCGGTGGGGAAGCCGTATCGAGTACCGGTAGGGAAATGATTCAAGGAGCGATATCGAAGGAATACGGTGAAGACCCCCGTCAACCACTTCTACTCCCCTCGTTATCGTTCCAAGACTTTCCAGTGCAGAATCAAGTGGTGCGTCCCGAAGACACCTCGTAGATATCCAGAGCATAATTTACCCAACCCATCAGGAAAACACATTCCTGCCGCGAAGGCAGTATGACAAACAATAGTTTGACCTATAAGTATCAATCCGTTTCGGATTGTCCGGCCCTGCCAGGTTCGCAGCTTTTATCCGGGTGCATCAGTAACATATGTGGTATGGCACTGACCAAAGACTCGACAATTCTGGAGGTTCTCCAGGAAAAACCCGATGCCGGAGCGATATTTGCACGGTTTGGCATGGGATGTGTCGGATGCGCAATCAGCCGTGGCGAGACGGTTGCACAGGCAGCTGCAGCCCACGGAATACCGATGTCCGATCTGCTTTCAGCACTCGGCATCGAGTCCTGAACTTTTTTTAAAAAAATTAATTCAGAGGTACCCGAAGGATTTCAGGGTAACATCCGGATTTGTTTCACCGACGTGGTAGACCTTTCCTTCGGTGAGTTCATTGATGGTCACTTCGGCCGGAGAGAAGAGTGACGTGTCAATCTGGTAAAAGTCAAAGTTTGCTTCCTTGAAGATCTCGTAAAACGGCTTTCCGTATCCCTTTGACTTGTTGCTCGGAATCTTCTCGAGGTAGTCTTTGATCTCCGGTGCCTTCATCGTCAGGTTGATCTGGCCATGGTAGATGGTGGCATCGTTGGTCGTACCCATGGCCTTGGTGGCATCTGCCTTGACCGGCGGAATCGGGGCACAGCCGATGGCTGCCGAAATCTTCCGGGTATCAAATCCAAGTTCGTTCAGCTTGTAAATGGCGGTCTCGACACAGCGGCCGGAGACCTGGATGGACCCGACAATAGATGCGGTCGGTGCGACGACGGCACAGAGGTTCTCAACCTCGATCCCACACTCCTTTGCGATCTTCTCCATGACCTCACCGTTTGGAAGGTGATCTGATTCCAGAGCGATGACTGCGTCATCGCTCTCGTCCTCGTACCCGATCACTTCGTAGGTATGCTTGGGCTTGAGGGCGAGGGCCCGGGCCGGGCCGGAACCCATCGCAAAGAAGTTGCCGACCTTGACCGTCCACCCTGCCTTCTGTGCACCGAGACAGGAGATTGCCGGGAAATCTGTGCAGACTTCGACGAACGGCATCGGAACATGCTTGATCTGACCCATCCGGAAATTGACTTCTCCAAGACCCCCCATACAGATCTCAGTGAAAGCCCGGCCGGCTGCATATCCTCCGGTAACCGCTACGCCACAGTCCACGATCTTGGCACCGTTGTCAAGCTCGTGATATGCGACATTAAAATCTTCAGAATAATTAGCGAGATTATCAAAAATCTCAAGAGCAAGTTCATTAACACTTATCACGTTCGAACCCCCGAGGAGTACACTTACATCTCATGTGCTCTTGTATTGAACCCTTCGTTTTGGCAGCGGGACCGCTATATTAAAGATAGGAGAGTACTTTATCGGGTTCGTACCGGAGATTTATGAGCCGTGTCCGTCCCCGCCCGTCCCTGAACTGAAGGTTGATGAGTCGGAGGGCATCCAGTTTCTGAATAATCTCATAATACGTGGTATACCCAACCTTTACCTGCTTTTTCACCGCCGGGTAGATATCCCCGGTCGTGAGCTGGCTGTCTCCATCCGATGCCTCTGTAATAATCTTCAGGACGGTTTTCTCATCCTTGCTGAGCGAGCGGATGCTGTACTGGAGGTGGATGTACCGCGAGATCCGGTATGCGCCTGATATGTGATCCCGTGAGATTGCCCGCTCTGCATCATGTTCGGCAGCAAGCGTGGCCCGTTTGAGGAGATCAATCCCGACCCGCATATCTCCTGAAGTCATGGTATGCGTGACGACCAGTTCAAGGAGGTCATCGGAGAGAACTCCCGGGTAGAGGCCCTGCATCACCCGCTCTTTTAAGATCTGGAAGACTTCTGCCTCCGAGTACGGGGGAAAGTAGATCTCGGTCGGGGCAAAGACCGAGGTGACCCTGATGTCGAGTTCCCGGCTCATATCCACGTCCATGTCAGAGACGATAACGAGAACCCCGATCCTCGTTCCGGGAAATGTCTCGTGTGATCTGAGGAGGAGGTAGAGTATCTTGTTCAGTTCGTTCTCGTAGAGGAGGTAGTTGGCATCGTCGAGGGCAACAACAATCACCCGGTCCTGATCGATCATCGTCTGGGCAATGGCCTCATATACCCTTTTGAACGAGTTGCCGGCAGCCGACGGGTTGTGACCAGTCAGGGCGCGGTATATTTGAGAGAGAACGCCGAACCGGGTGTTTTCCATCTGGCAGTTGAGATGCACCGGTATCATCTTCGAGTTCATCTCGTCGATGTCTGCGAAGAGTTTCTTGACCGATGTTGTCTTGCCGGTCCCCGGCGTTCCTTTGACGATGGCATTGAGCGGCCTGCCACCTTTGAGGCCGGGCCGCAGGAGGTAGGCCATCTCACGCATCTGGTTCTCCCGGTAATTGAACTGGTCAGGGATGTAATCTATCTCAAAGACATCAGGATCCCGGAACAGGGTCTCATCCCACATCAGCATGCTTCGTGATGGCATACACATCTCTCCCGGTCTCAGGTCGCATGGACCTGCCGCCCGTTTCAGTATAATCGGCCTTTCAACGAGATATACCGTCCGGTACTGCGAACCGTGACAATTCACCCGGATGATACCCGGCCGGGCAAAAAATGGGGAGGTTCAGATGTTCCGGGTTCCGTTCCAGGTTTGCACGAGATCAGATTCGTCGTATCCGTACACGCCGGTGTACCGGTCGTGATCATCTCCGATGGTGAAGAGGAATTTACCGGTTTCGGTCCAGGTCCCCTCGAACCGGTTTCCGTCATCAGAGACCGTTCCGTTAACCTGGGCAACCTCGGTCTCGTTCGTGTCGGTGGGAACAATCGTGCCTGAAAGCCTGGTTCCATCTCCGGCAAGGGTTAGGATATAGGTGGCCGATTGCCATACGCCGGGGATACCACCGGTCCCGTTCCGGGTGTATGTTTCAAACTCGTTGTACCCCCAGAGGACATCTGCCGATTGCCGGTCATCGGAGAGGTTCATGGTTATCGGGCCGATGTCAGTCCAGAATCCGGAAACCTCCTTTCCGTCCCCGCTGACCGTTCCTTCAAGGGTACTGGAGAGGAGCGTTATTCCCTCTGCCGGGGTATAGATCCCGGTCATTTCAGATCCTGTCTGGGTGATGTCGACAGTCGCGTTCACTTCAGTACGCCATGACCCGGTCCAGAGATCGACTGCGTCGGTGATGACAATCTCCCCGGCTGCACAGGCCGCAGGAACGAGGGCAGTTATACACAGAAAAATCAACAGGCACCATTCTTTTTTCATACCAGTACTCACTCCCACACGAAGTGGTCAGAACGAAGAGATGATCCTGCAGCGGTTAATGCTATCTTTTCGGTTTCCGAAAACGAACCGTCCGGGATCGTATGCCGGGTGGCTATGAACAGAGAAGATCTACGAGAAGAGGAGAACTATGAGAAGAGTAACTACGAGAAGAGGAGGGGAAGGAGATCAGTTCCCCTGATACAGCCATACATTCCGCTGGCTGCTTCCTTCTCGGAGTATACCTGGGTATCGTCCCTGTCTTTTCCATACAGCACGAACGGGACGGGATTGGCGGTATGTGTTTTGATCCGGATCGGGGTCGGGTGATCCGGGGGGAGGAGAATCCGCCCGTCAAATCCTGACAGGATGGTATCGAGTATCCGGTCCACCACCTCGATGGCCCTGATCTTCTCTTCGATGCTTCCCATATGGCCGGCAGGTGTCCGGCGGCTATCCGCTCCCGGGATAACCACGAGGTTGTGGTTACTAATCCCCGGATAGGTGGTTCCTCCGGTTAGCCGTCAGTTCAGAAAAAAAGGCAGTTATTGGATCCGGGTGCCATCCCAGCTTTCTGCGAGTTCTAAATCACCGTATCCAAGCATGCCGGTGTATGCGTCGTTACCCTCTTCCATCGTGAAGCGGAATTTTCCGGTTTCGATCCAGGTTCCCTCGAAACTCTTTCCGTCATCTGAAACAGTTCCGGTTACCTCGGCAAACTCGGTCAGGTTCGGATCGGTGGTAACAATCTTCCCGGTCAGGCTGGTGCCTTCCCCGGTAAGGGTCAGGAGGTAGTCAGCCGATTTCCATTCTCCGGTAACACCGTCTGAACCATCCCTGGTATATGTCTCAAGCTCGTTGCAGCATCCCCAGAGGATTTCTGCCGAACCCATGTCGTCAGAGAGGTTCATGGTTATCGGACCGATATCTTTCCAGGTTCCAACGACCTCTTTTCCATCGTCGCTGACTGTTCCTTCAAGCGTACTGGAAATGAGCCTGACTCCTTCTTCCGGAATGTAAATTCCGGTCACATTTGTTCCTGTCTGAGTCAGGTCAACCGTGGCATTTTTTTCAGTCAGCCATGATCCGGTCCAGAGATCGACTCCTTCAGTGACAGCGATTCCCCCTGCTGCATACGCAGCCGGTACGAGAACAGCCGTACAGAGAAGGATCAGTAGGTAGAGTTCATTTTTCATGCCAGTATCACTCCCGATGAAGTGATCAAATCGAAGAGATGTTCTTTCAGACGTTAAGACTATCTGTTCTCTGAAAAATGATGAATTTGCAACCGATAGCCATATCGGTCCGTGTTTACAGCGCTGATGCCTGGACTGGCCGTTTATGAGAAGAGGAGGGGAAGGAGATCGGTTCCCCTGATACAGCCATACATTCCGCTGGCTGCTTCCTTCTCGGAGTATACCCGGGTATCGTCCCTGTCTTTTCCATACAGCACGAACGGGACGGGATCGGCGGTATGGGTTTTGATCCGGATCGGGGTCGGGTGATCCGGGAGGAGGAGAATCCGTCCGTCAAATCCTGACAGGATAGTACCGAGCATCCGGTCCACCTCCTCGATGGCTCTGATCTTCTCAGTGATGCTTCCCATATGGCCGGCTTCGTCAGGGGCCTCAACATGGAGATACACAAAATCGAGCCGTTTCAGTGCCTCGACGGCATACCGTGCCTTTGCCTGGTAATCAGTGTCGATAAACCCGGTCGCTCCCGGGACGCTGATAATCTCCATCCCGGCATATTTCGCTATACCGTTCAGGAGATCGACTGCCGAGATCATCCCCCCGGTCTTATTCCACCGGTCCTGAAATGAGGGGATGGCAGGTCTCGCCCCGCCGCTCCACGGCCATACCTGGGTGGCCGGCAGGTTTCCGGCGGCGATCCGCTCCCGGTTGACCGGATGTCCGGCAAAGACCTCCCTGCTCAGATTCATCATGGTATCAAGGAGTGGAGCGTCAGGCCCGGACGGGAGGTGGGGGGCGATCTCCTGGCCGGTGATATCATGTGGTGCAGTTGTCACCGAGCCTCCTGCTGCCGGAATAACCACGAGATTGCGGTAACTGATCCCCGGGTATGCGGCTGCTCCGGTCAGCCGTTCGTTCAGGCTTTTCAGGAGGGCTGCCCCTTCCGCACTCGTGATATGGCCGGCGTTGAAGTCCTCCATGATGCCGTTTTGGATGGTCACGAGGTTACACCGGTAGGCATACTCCCCGTCTTTCAGGTCAATGCCCATGCTCGCCGCTTCGAGTGCTCCCCGGCCGGTGTAACAGCCGGCAGGATCATACCCGAGCACCGAGAGATTGGCGATATCGCTTCCCGGGGAAAACCCGTCAGGCACGGTGTGTGCCTGCCCCATTGCCCCTTCACGGGCAAGACGATCCATGTTCGGGGTACGGGCTACTTCGAGCGGCGTCTTTCCCCCGAGTTCAGCGATGGGTTCGTCTGCCATCCCGTCCCCGAGGAGCAGGAGGTATTTCATTGCTCCCCGAGTCCTGCCCGTACGGCTGCCCTGATGCTCTCCCTGCTCGATATCCCGGGGTTCCAGCCAAAGGCCCTCAGTTTTTCAATCCCGAGTTGCATCTTCGGGACATCCCCGACCCAGCCACGGCTGCCTCCCGTGTACCGGAAGATGGCCCCGGGAAGACCCATCTCTTCCCTGACTATCTCTGCAATAGTGGTGACATCAACCCAGTCTTCTGACCCGATGTTGAATGTATTCACCGGATCGTGAGCATGCCCGATTGCATGGCAGATTGCCCGGATACACTCCTTTACCTCGAGGTATGACTTCGTCTGTTTCCCGTCTCCGAGGATCTCAAGTTCGGCAGGATTGTCCTTAAGTTTCCGGATAAAATCGGTGATAACACCGTGCCCGCTCCGCTCCCCGATGATGTTTGCAAATCTGAACACGTATGCCCGTTTTTCAAAACTGTGACAATACGCTGATATGAGGGCCTCGCAGGCAAGTTTTGCCGCCCCGTATACCGAGACCGGTTCCATCGGGGTGTAGGTCTCCGGGGTCGGGATCACCGTTGCTTCGCCGTATACTGTGGAGGTCGAGGTGAAGACGATCTCCTGAACGGCTGCGATCCGCATCATCTCAAGCACCCGGTGGGTCGCGATGATGGTGTTATTCAGTTGGTTTTCCGGCCTGACGGCACTCTCCCTGACATCAGGGTCAGCCGCGAAGTGGAAGACCCGGTCATATCCCCGGCAGGATTCCTGCCAGGTATTGTCAAGGAGATCGGCTTTCAGGAATGTGACCGTTCCGGCGTCGATATGTGGTTTAAGATATTCAGGGTTGCCGGAGATGAGGGAGTCGATGACGAGAACCTCATCACCGTCCGCGATGAGCCGGTCGACCATGTGGGACCCGATGAATCCCGCTCCACCGGTCACTATGCTGCGCATCCATAGTAATATCCCTCTCAATCTACCTAATCGTACCTGCAATGTTCATCGGAATAGACCATGGCACGACGGCAATGCGATTTGCAGGAGACGGTCCGGTCTTTAAAATTCCGCGAAAAGATGCTACCGGTTTCACGATCGCGGACCTGGAACGGCTCGCCCCCCCTGATGGCATCGACGGGATCGCGATAACCTACTCGATGGGGGATAACTTCTCGGAGATCCTCCCTGTCAGCCGGCTGAAGAACCGAGGGGTGATCAGTCGCGAAGGGGCCGGTGAGCATACCGGCGGCGGGACAACGGTCTTTGACGCAGTGCTGGCTTCCGGTATCCCCGCAATAGCTATTCCCGGTCTCCACCGGGGTTCCCCGACCGATCCACGGTTCAAGGTCTACTCCCACCAGGCAAGCCCGGAGAAGATCGGGATCGCCTACGAGGTTGCCCACCGTCTCGGGGGAACCTGCGTTGTCTCTGATATCAGTTCGAATACGGTCTCCCTCCTTGTTAAAGACGGGAAGCTCGTCGGTGGATTTGATGCCTGCGTCTTTGCACCCGGCCGGGTTCACGGGGCCCTTGATCTTGATGCCATACGACGGATCGATACCGGGGAGGAGACGGCGAACAATGCATTTCTCCATGCCGGGGTGAGGGATAATCTCGATGAAGCGGTTCGCATGCCTGCCGTTGCCATGTTTGCTGCGATGGAATGTGCATCCCTCCTCCTTCTTGCCCCTGATGCCCCGGTTGCCCTCTGCGGAAGTCTTGCAGAAGAGACCGGTTCTGAGATCAGCCGCCTGTTATCCCGTCCCGTGATGGTTCTCGATGAATGGACCGCTGCAATCGGACTCAGCCGGATTGCCTCTGCTGTTTTTTCAGATCATGCCCGGGAAATCCTTGGTATCCCGGTCCGGATCTAAATTTTATATGATTAATCGTGTAAAATATACTGGGATTATCCTTGAGAGAGTTACGGATTCATGGCAGAGGGGGTCAGGGCTCGGTCACCGCTGCAGAACTGATCGCAGTTGCTGCCTTTAAAAGCGGCGTCTTCTCCCAGGCGTTTCCGGCGTTTGGAGTGGAGCGACGCGGAGCTCCCGTGCAGGCATTTGTCAGGTTCTCTGACAAGAAAATTCGGCTCCGGAGCCAGGTGTATGAGCCAAAATACATCATTGTGCAGGACAGTTCGCTGATCCGGGATGTTGATGTCTTTGCCGGGATGGGTCCGGGTGGCATTGCCCTTATCAATACCGCGGGAGCAGTTGAAGGAACAATCCCGGCTGGTGTAAAAGTCATCCCGATCGATGCGACGAAGATGGCACTTGAGATCCTCGGGGTGCCGATCACCAATACCACCCTCATGGGGGCATTTGCCGCTGCAAGCGGGGAAATCTCACTTGAGGCCCTTGAAGAAGCGGTCAGGGAACGGTTCTCCGGGTCACTCGCCGACAAGAACGTGACCGCCGCACGGGCCGCGTTCGAACTCATCAGGGGGGCTGCCTGATGTCGCTTCGCATTGGATGCTGTGCAAAGCCCGGCCAGGCCCAGGAGAATAAAACCGGGTCATGGCGGGTCTTCAAGCCGGTCTTTGATCACGATAAATGCACCTCCTGCGGTATGTGTCAGCTTGTCTGCCCGGAGGGATGCATTGCGGCAGATGAAAAGAAGGAATATATCCCGGATTATGATTTTTGCAAAGGATGCGGCCTGTGCGCAACCGAATGTCCGGCAAAGGCGATTGAGATGATCACGGAGGAGAAATAATGAACCAGATCATGGAAGGATCCCATGCCGTTGCCGAAGCGGTGAAGTTATGCAAGCCTGATGTAATCTCGGCATACCCGATCACACCCCAGACTCATATCGTGGAACGGCTTGCTGACATGGTTGCCGATGGCGATCTCGACAGCGAATACATCTGCGTGGAAAGCGAGTTTTCAGCCCTGTCCGCGTGTCTCGGAGCCTCGGCAGCCGGGTCCCGGGTCTATTCAGCAACCTCCTCGCAGGGACTGCTGCTCATGGCCGAGGTCTGTTTCAACGTTGCCGGGATGCGCCAGCCGATTGTGATGTCGATTGCGAACCGTGCCATCGGTGCACCGCTTTCGATCTGGAATGACCAGCAGGATTCGATCTCGCTGCGGGATGCCGGGTGGATCCAGCTCTACGCCGAGGACGCACAGGAGACACTAGACCTCCACATCCTCGCGTATAAAGTTTCAGAAGACCATTCAGTCCTGCTCCCGTCCTTTGTATGTTTTGACGGGTTCATCCTCTCCCATACCTATGAACCGGTGGATATTCCCTCGCAGGCTGAAGTAGATGCGTACCTGCCGCCGTATAAGCCCTATAACAAGCTCGATGCCAAAGACCCGCTCTCCATGGGGATGTATGCAACTCCCGAGTATTACCTCGAGTTCAGGTACGAGATGGATCAGGCGATGGTCAGGTCGATTGACGCCATCCGGAAAGCAGGAAAGGAGTTCGGGAAGGTCTTCGGCAGGGACTACAGCGAACTTGTCGAAGGATACCGGCTCGAGGATGCCGATCTTGTCCTGGTTGCGATGGGGTCCATCTGCGGGACGATCAAGGATGCCATCGACGAGCTGAGACAGGAGGGCAAAAAAGTCGGGCTTCTCAAGATCCGGTGTTACCGTCCGTTCCCGGCTGAAGATGTCAGGAAAGCCCTTGCAAAGGCAAAGAAGATCGGGATTTTCGAGAAGAACATCTCCTTTGGAGCCCGGATGAAAGGAGCCGTCGGGTACGAGGTGAAAGACGCCGTTGGCAACTCGTCTGTTCCGGTGCTGAGTTATGTCGCGGGTCTTGGCGGACGCGATGTCAGGATCGCGGATATCAAGAATATCTTTACGGAACTTGAAGCAGGCCGTGGCGATTGTTTCTACGGACTCAGAAAGGAGTTGATCTGATGGACAAGACCTGTGAACTGGTTGACTGCGGACACCGTGCATGCGGCGGATGCGGACCGGCTTATGCTGCCCGGATGATCCTGAAGGGTACCGGACCGAACACGATCATCTGTGCCGCCACCGGGTGCATGGAAGTCTTCTCGACTCCCTACCCGCAGACTGCCTGGAAGGTGCCCTGGATTCACTCCCTCTTTGAGAATGCCTCTGCCGTGGCATCGGGAGTTGAGGCTGCCCTCAAGCGGCAGGGACGGGACGAGCACGTCATCTGTATCTGCGGTGACGGAGCCACGTTCGATATCGGGATGCTCTGTATCAGCGGGGCATTTGAGCGGGGCCACGATATCACCTACATCTGCTATGACAACGAGGCGTACATGAACACCGGTATCCAGCGGTCGGGAGCAACCCCGTACGATGCCAGTACCACGACCTCGCCGCCAGGGAAACGGTCCTTCGGGAACAACCGGCCAAAGAAGGATCTCCCCCAGATCCTTGCTGCCCACGGTGCCCCGTACGTCGCCACCTGCTCCCTTGCCTACCCGAATGACATCATCAAGAAGGTAGACCGTGCCGTCAACACCGAAGGCCCGTGTTACATCCAGATCCATACCCCCTGCTGCACGGGATGGGGCTTTGACGGGTCAAAGACGATCGCGGTCGGCAAGAAGGCTCTTGAATCCGGTCTCTGGGTCAACTATGAACTGGTCAACGGCCAGCTTGAGAAGGCAAAAAAGATCAAGCGCCAGCCGGTTGACGAATACCTGAAGATGCAGAAACGGTTTGCCCATCTCTTCAAACCGGCACGAAACGATGCCGAAATTGCAAAGATACAGGCGATCGCAGACGCCAATGCCGCAAAATACGGCATTGATCTCTGAATTATTCTTCTTTTTAAAAAGACATCCTAAAAAGGGGAGCCATCCAACACCCTATCATCGGGGTGATCGCGATCCGTCCGGTTCTGTTTATAGACGACAATCCTGCGTTCGGGGAATTATTCAAGCTCTTTCTGGAGGCGCATTCGGATTTTCCCGTGTGCACCTTTGAGAACGGGGATGATGCCCTGGCATACCTTTCAGCCCATCCGGTCTCGGCGGTTGTTTCTGATTACGATATGCCGGATATCGACGGGATCAGTATTCTCCGGGTGGTGCGCAGGCAGTACCCTGACCTCCCGTTCATCATGCTGACCGGGATGGGGGATCAGCAGACCGCGATCGACGCCCTCAATGCCGGGGCTGATTTTTATCAGACCAAGGGGCACCGGTTTGAGGAACAGGTCGTGGATCTTGCAAACAAGATCCGCGTCCTGAGCGAACGGGCCGCGGCACAGGAGGCCGTTCTTCGCAAGGACCGGATCCTTGAGGCGATCAGCTACGCTACCGGACACCTGCTCCGGGGAAACGACTGGGAGTCTGAGATAACCGAAATCCTCTCCCGGATCGGCGAGGCCACGAAGGCGCATATGACCTTCCTGCTCCCCCTCCGGTACCCGGATGGCAGGCACAACGGATCTCTCTGGCTGAAAAATCCGTCCATCAGCCATCCCGGTCCGGAAGAACTCTCCCGGCTGATTGCACCTCTTTTTCTGCCACGGTCCGGAAATCCGGAGAACATTGTGCTCTCATCCTCTTCCTGTACAGAGCCGCTTCTTCTGGAGTTCATGAAACGCCAGTCACTTGAGACACTGCTCCTTGTCCCGGTGATGGAAGAATCGCAGCCCTGGGGAGTGTTTGGCTGCGGGCGTCTCCCTGAACTGGAACCGTTCAGCCAGGTCGAGGAGCATGCCCTCAGGATGGCAGCAGACCTGATCGGCTCTCTCCGGTACCGGCTCTATATCGAGGAGGTCTTCAGAAACCCGGTCGAAGAGTCAGTAGTAGGTGTTTTTTTCATCCGGAACGACCGCTTCTTCTACGTCAATCCCCGGCTCTGCCAGATCGTCGGGTACCCCCGGGAACGGATCATTGGGGCTGACATCTTTGCAAATATTCACCACGATGATCGCGATGCGGTACGGGAGATCTACCGGAGGATCATGGATGGGACAGTTCCCTCTGCTCATCTCGAGTGCCGGGTGTTCCGCAGTGACCGCCGGATCATCGTTCTCGATCTCTATCTCACGGCCATCATAGAGGAAGAAGAGCGGTGTGTTGTGGGAAACATGATGGACATCACCAAGCGGCGGGCAGCCGAAGCAGCGCTCATCGAGAGTGAGGAGCGGTTCCGGCTGCTCTTTTCAAATATCCACGATCTAGTCTTCCTCCACAGCCTTCCGGCGATGGACCGGCCTGATGCCATCATTGAGATGAACGATGCATCGCTCCGTATTCTCGGGTACCAGCACCAGGCTCTCTATACCCTCCCGACACGGGTTCTCTTCCACGGGTCATCCCGTGCAGACTGGGACCGGCACTGTCGCACGGCCCTAAAGACTGCGGGGGTCACGTCTGAACTGAGCATGCTGAATACCGGAGGTGCCGGGGTGCCGATCGAGATCTCGACCCACCAGATGGTCCTCAATGGTCGTGATGTCCTCCTCTCGGTTGCCAGGGATATTACCGACCGAAAAGAGGCCGAAGCGACTATCCGTGACGGGGAAGAGCGGCTCAAAGAGAATATGCTCACTTCCCTGCGGGAGAAGGAGACACTCCTGAAAGAGATCCACCACCGGGTCAAGAACAACATGCAGATCATCATCAGCCTCCTGAAACTGCAGGAGTTCAAGACAACCGATCCTGCCGTGCAGGAACTCCTCCGTGACTGCAGCAGCCGGATTTACTCGATGGTCATCGTGCATGAGAAGATCTACCAGAGTACCGGTCTTTCAGGAGTGTACCTTGACGAGTATGCCCGGGAGCTCTGTACCCGGATCATCAGCGATTACGAGGAGAAGACGGGGGCAATCAGATTTGATCTCGTCGCCCATGACCGGGTGATGGTTGATATCGCGACCGGGATTCCAATCGGCCTGATCCTGAACGAACTAATCACGAACAGCATCAAGTATGCTTTCCCCGCCCATCACAACGGAGAGATCAGGATTGAGATTAAGAAGGACCGAAACTGTACCATTACGGTATCAGATAACGGCGTCGGGCTTCCCGAGGGGTTTGACGAGCGGACGCATTCGTCTCTCGGGGTCGTTCTCGTGACGAAACTGGCCTATCAGCTTGGGGGAGAGGCCGTGTGGACCTCTGATAATGGAACGGTCTGCACGGTGACATTCCCTCTTGAAAAAGAACATATGGAGAAGAAGGTGGCATGAAAGGAGCATCAATACTCATCGCAGAAGATGAGATGATCATCTCGATGGAGATGGCGGGAACTCTCCAGAGACTTGGGTACGTGATCAGCGGTCAGGTCGTGAATGGTGAGGATGCGGTGGCCGTAGCGAGGAAAACCCATCCTGATCTCGTGATGATGGATATCCGGCTCCATGGAAAGATGGACGGGATCGATGCTGCGAATATCATCAGGACAGAACTTGGCATCCCGGTCATTTTCCTCACCGCCCACTCAGATGAGATTACCCTCCAGCGTGCCGTATCTATTCAGCCATCTGCGTTTCTGATCAAGCCCTTCCGCGACCGGGAACTCTACTCGGCGATCGAACTGGCCCTTCACCGGCAGAGTCTTGTTACCTGGTTCGGGTCAGACCGCGATGGGAAGAGCGGTACGCTGCCGTCGATCCAGGACCTGACGGTTCCGGCACTCATTATCAACGGGGGATTTCGGATCAGGTCGATGAATGCTGCCTTGTCAGATCTGATCGGCCGCTCTGCCGATCTCCTCCTCGGCTCCTGTCTTGATACCCTTATCCTAGCGCCCGGGGTACCGGTCGAAGCACCTGACATCGCCTGCCTGCAGACGACCTCGGGGGATCAGATCCCGGTCAGGGTGACACTCCGCCCGCTTGGGCCTGGAGCATCCGGCGACCAGGAGTATCTCTGCCTGGTCTCCCCGGTTACCTGACCGGTTTTTAGTTGTTATAGGTGTCTGAATGCTTTCTTTCCGGCGAAACCAGCCTTGCTTCCCATCTCTTCCCCGATCCTGAGGAGTTGGTTGTACTTTTCCACCCGTTCGCCACGGCAGGGAGCACCGGTCTTGATCTGGCCGGTGGCAAGGGCAACCGAGAGATCGGCGATGAAGGTGTCAGAGGTCTCCCCGCTCCGGTGGGAGATCATGGCACCCCAGCCCTGGTCATGTGCCATCTTTACGGCCTGTATCGTCTCGGTGACCGTTCCGATCTGGTTGAGCTTGATGAGCACGGCATTTGCCGCTTTCTTTTCGATGCCTTCCTTGATACGCCTGACATTGGTGACAAAGAGGTCGTCCCCGACGAGCTGGACCCGCGATCCGATCTTTCTGGTCAGTTCGGTCCATCCGGCCCAGTCATCCTCGGCGAGCCCGTCCTCGATAGAGATGATTGGGTAGGTGGTGCAGAGTTCCTGGTAATAGTCGACCATCTCCCCGGACGAGAGCGTTCGCTTCTCGGTTCTGAGTTGGTATCCCTGTTCGCTAAAGAACTCGCTTGATGCCGGGTCAAGTGCGATGGCTACCTCTGTTCCGGGTGAGAACCCGGCCTCTTCGATGGCAGTGATGATCAGGGAGAGCGGTTCGGCGTTGGAGGGGACCTGCGGGGCAAATCCTCCCTCGTCGCCGACCCCGGTTGACATGCCTCTCTTCTTGAGAACCGCCTTGAGCGTGTGGTAGATTTCGCAGCCCCAACGGAGCGATTCGTCAAAGGAGGTCGCCCCAAGGGGAGCGATCATGAATTCCTGAAAGTCTGCTCCCTGCCAGTTGGCATGGGTTCCGCCGTTGAGGATGTTCATGCAGGGAACGGGGAGGGTGTAGGGTCCCGGTGCGAGGGACGCGTAAAGCGGGGTTTTGGCCGCAGCTGCCGCTGCCCGGGCTGCTGCCATCGAGACGGTCAGGATGGCGTTTGCCCCAAGTTTCCCCTTGTTCTCCGTTCCGTCAAGGGTGATCATCTTCCGGTCGATCTCTTCCTGTCCGGCGGCATCCATGCCGGTGAGGGCCGGGGCGATGACGGTGTTCACCGCACTGACTGCCTCTAAAACCCCTTTTCCGAGGTACCGGCTGCCCCCGTCCCGTTTTTCAACGGCTTCGTGCTGACCGGTGGAGGCTCCGGACGGGCATGCCGCCCTGCCGGTGAGGCCTGATGCAAGACTGATATCAACCTCTACGGTCGGGTTTCCCCGGGAGTCAAGAATCTCCCTGGCCCTGACTGATGTTATCGTTGTATTCATGGTATCATCAAGGACTCCGGAATATAGGAATTCAGAAGAGATGAAAGCTGGGATATGCAGCTCCCGGGAGAGATGATACCTGTTTAGGATATAATGATAGGTATGCCTGGTGCAGCCGGTGTCGATACTATCCGTGTCAGACGGGTGAAGGAATGCCATCATGAGGAGATGCGGCTCCTCTACGAGACCGGCGGCTGGCTCGAGCCGTCCTGGACCGATTCATTTCTTGAGGGGATTGTCAGGTGCAGTTTTGCCTTCGTGGTGGCCGAAGATTCCTCCGGTGCCTGGATTGGCATGGGACGGCTCATATCAGACGGGGTCTCGGATGCATACCTGCAGGATGTCGTCGTCAGGAAGGAGTGGCAGGACCGGGGGGTCGGAACCCGGATCGTGAAGGAACTGCTTACCATCTGCCGGGAACATGGTATCGACTGGGTGGGCACCATCGCCGGACCGGAACGGGAATTCTTCTACCGTCAGTTCGGATTTGCCCGGATGGGGGGATACACCCCGATGCGGTACGAACGGTGAGAATGGGTTTATCGGGAAGGGGGTTGTGGGTATTTCCCGATTCTTTCGAGGATGGCGTTTTTCGTCGATAATTGTGGGAGGATGGCGATTAACTCCAGGCTAACAACCTTGAATATATATAGTCTTTAGATGTGTTCTTACGCTAATGGGGGGTTAATCGTTATTCTTTTGAGAATAACTCATAAACCGGAACTAGTTATGAGGGTTTCAACAAAGCCGGTTAATTATTGGGAAACTCTGACAGCCACTATTTTGATTATCGACAAAACCCATAATCACATATTCATGACCTCCTCAACCATCCAGATACCTGAGTCAACTATCCATGCTCTCGATCACCTGAAGATCCATCCCGGTGAAACCTACGCCGAGGTTATCGAGCGACTTATTGGACTCTGTAACGAGGAAGAAGATCTCACTCCGGAGGAATGGGCACGAATTGAACAGGCTGAAACAGAATACAAAGACGGAAAAACATACACCCTGGACGAGATAAAACGAAGGCTGGGAGACGAATAATATATTAACCCTCTCTTTCTCCCATTCTGCCGAGCAGGGACTAAGGCAGATTCCCAAAGAATACCTGATTACAATATACCAGAAACTAGAAGAACTGTGCCATCTTGAAAACCCTGTTCTTCTCCTGAAAAAACTGAAAAGTCCGGATGGAGTCAGGCGGTACTCACTTCGGGCCCGGATATACCGGGTCATCCTGAGAATAGAACAAGAAAACTGGTCATCATCGTCCTTGATGCTGGTCATCGAAAACAGGTATATCGGAAATACTGATTCCTATCTTGAATACTTCGGGAGGTAGGGGGATACCAGGTCCGGACCGATACGCCGGGATGCATATACATCCCTGTAGGATATGAAATCACCACAAGAAAGGGTTTTTACCCACAGATCCTATATTGGACTATCAACAAATTGAAAGAATAATCATTACGAAGGTCAGTAAAAAGTTGTTTTATTAACAAATAGAATGCTTCCTGGCTTAAGAAAGTACTAATCAACTATCAGTATTCTTTCTTTTTGATTGAACAAAACCATCGAGGAAACGAGATGAATTCAAGAAGTATTCATACATATTTGGTGTTTATCTTCTTGCTTTGTGCTTTTGCATGTAGTGTTCAGGGTGAGGAGAGACACTCTCAATTAATCTTGAGCGAAGAGGAAAAAAACCGTCTGAATCAGGACCTTGCGACTATTGACAAAATGATTAATGAAAGTCCTGATAAAGCAGGACCGTGGCTATACCGGGCAAATACTTTATTCAATCTTGAGAGGTACGAAGAGACTCTCAAAGCACTCGACGAAGCTGAACGGCTTAATCCGAATGAAGATACCGTAGGTGCGATGATCATCCGGGGAAAAACGTTGTACATGCTCGGACGAGATGATGAAGCTATTGAAACCTTTGATAAAGCGATTAATCTTTCAGAAGAGGATTATAAAAACGCTCTCGTAACAAAAGAGCAAATCCTTGAGAGGATGGGACAGTAAAATCCATCATTCTCTTGTATGGAAATCAAACATTAAGAGTACCAATTTGTACCATGTGTAATGTTCAGTTCTCGATCAAAGTAGGCGATATTAAAGGGTTTTAATCCAGACACTTCTTAATTACCATATTAAGAGTCGCAATTTATCAAAACAGAAGGATATAATGACATCCACTATCTGGCTCTGTCATTCCCACGTGATTTCCTCATACGATCAACTGCCGTGGAAATTGTTTCAGTGAAAATAAAACCTCGTGATTGGACGTTATGAATCTCAATAGTCCCTGATTTGAATGAGGACATGTTTCAGGATGGGAGATCTCATGCTGATGAGATTTTTTTCATCACGTTCTTCGACTGTGACATGGTCTTTTTGATGAACAATTCGGGAAACATGGAAGGGTCACATCTATTAATGACCGATTGTATACGAGATCCCCATATTAATCCGAATGACAGGAGACTAAAAATATCTGGTATGCATATCAGTCATTAGCAAAATGGCATCCATATCCAAAAAAATTGAACAGGAAGTGCTCTCTCTCCCTGCTCATGAACGGATAGAATTGATTGATCGCCTCATAGAGAGTCTCAACCTTCCTTTGTATCCAAAGATCGATCATCTCTGGGCTGAAGAAGGGGAGAAGAGATTTTCTGACCTGGAAACCGGATCTGTTACCCCGATATCCGGAAGTGCAGTATTTTCCCAGATTAAACGTGCTTTTTTTCAATGAATTTCTATTTTCATCCCGAAGCAGAACAGGAACTCTTACCGGCAGTATCTTATTATAAGGACTGTCCTCCGGGACTTGGAATAGAATTCAGCCATGACGTGTATCTGTCAAAAAGGACGGATTATACAATATCCTGACTCATACGCCCGGTTTTCAAATAATACGGTAGGTGTATTCTCAATAGATTTCCATATGGGATTTATATTCACGCCGTTAGACAGACGGGAGTATCATCATCATTACGGTAATGAATCTTCACAGAAAACCCGGATCACGTGAATAATCGGAATATCAGTTTTTATTATGAATACTCTGTTAACTGTTGAGTCTTCGAATCCGGATTATTCTTGACATATGTAACAATTCACCCCCTAATTCTCACCAGAACGATAATTGTAATCTCTGATGCCTTCGTGAATGATTTCATCTGACCCGTCTAACCGGGGGTGATACGAAGAAAGATCCTTTTTTTAGCGGTACATTGTAATATAAGATGACAGATACTATACCAAAGAAAAGTATCCATATCTGCTGATTGCCAGCATGAAACCCGAATTATCATACAACTCGTCACAAAAAAATGTCTGGATCTGAACATTGGGATTAAGGAAAATTATGCCCCTCAAAACCCCTGAAGAGGTCATCAGCCAGGTTAAATCCATCAAATCCATTCTTTCTGAACAATATCATGTCACCCGGATTGGAATATTTGGTTCAGCCATTCGGGGAGACCGGACTGAAAAGAGTGACATCGATATTCTCGTAGAATTTTCAGAACCCCCCGGACTATTCAGGTTTCTTGAGATTGAACAGTTCCTGTCTGATACCCTGCATGCTCCGGTAGATCTCGTTGAGATAAACGGCATTAAGCCCCGGTTAAAATCCCGAATAGTCTCTGAAGTGGTGTATGTCTGAAAAACGTGATCCCCTGGTTTTTCTGGAAGACATGCTCACTTCAGCGGAAAAGATTGTCTCTTATTCCCATTGCATTACCTCTGAAGGAGTATTTGAACATCAGGAGACCGTAGATGCAATCCTCTATAATTTACTCGTGTTTGGAGAAGCTGCGAAAAGAGTTCCCGAGGAGATTAGGAGTGCAAACCCGGATATCCCGTGGCGATCAATTACCGGAATGAGAGATAAAATCATTCATCAATACTGGGTGATCAATCAAATGCTGATATGTAAAGCGGTTACTGAGGAGATTCCCCCACTTATATCAATTATCCGCAGAATCATTGAGAGAATGGATTCTCCCTGATATGGTTGTGCCATGAACTCCGGTCATCATACTGAAAACCATTTGGGACCACCATCGAAGACCCCCCGATGCTTGTGCAATGTTCAGTATCAGTCCTTCACTCATTTTAACGCTTCAACGGTTCGTGAAGTACTGAGCATGCTGACATTCGGTTGTGAGATTTCAGCTAAAAATTAAGAACGGGTAAACCCCTTCACCCCCCTCACGAGCCCCCCGACCTGGCTCAGGTGGTCCATCGCCTGGCCGGCAACGGCAAGGGCATCGACGCTTACACTCCCATTCTCTTCTTCCCGGATTGACTCCACGATACCGGCAGCAAACTCATGCGAAATCTCTGCCAGGGCGAGGTACTGCCGGAGAACGAGGAAGAGGGCTCCCCCGTTCACCACAAAAAAATATCAGAATAATATTTCATATACAATCACAAAAGGGTTCAAACCAGACAATCAGACCATTTGATTGATTATTCATCCTGAAGAGTTTCAGGTTTACCTTCCTGCATGGATTGAAAATCTCTGATCTGATTAACTGAATCCTTAAAATCCGGGAGTGTATTCGTGATAATTCCCCATATGATCTCATAATCGATGGTGAAATATCCATGGGCAACGACATCCCGGAGCCCGGAAATCCGTCGCCAGGGAACCTCCGGAAAACGGGATTTAACGGTATCAGAGATCTTTTTTGTGGCTTCACCCATGATCTCAAGGTTTCTGATTACCGCATCTTTTCGTCTCCTGTCTGCATCGAATTCCTGAAAAGAGAGTCCTTCAGTGTCTTCTTTGATATTATGGATAGCATCAATGATATCATCGAGATATTGCAGATCGGTTCTATGCATAGACTATCTCATTGAGAATATACGGTTTCAACCTGGATTTCAAAGCATCTTTCAGGACCAGATCTACATTCTTTCCGAACAGGTCTTCCAGGTAAAATTTACAATCCATATAATGTTCAAACGTTTTCTCTCCGGTCCGGAATGTAACCAGTACATCAACATCGCTATCCGGCCCCTCCTCTCCACGAGCGAAGGATCCGAAAATTCCAATGGTTTCAACCCCAAACTGTTTCTTCAGGATTGATTCATGTTCCCGGAGGAGTGAGAGAATGTCCATGAGGTATATGTTGTTGTATGGTTTCACAGGCCTTAATAATACGGTGGAGAGACGATTATCCTGACACGGTCCATGAAAACGATAATCGCGGTTTAT